>NZ_JBGUHR010000119.1:0-128190 GCF_045112255.1 Fibrobacter sp. | reverse complement strand
TCACTCGGTCATGAGCGCCTGCAAGCAGTCGCCCGCGACTCTCGTTTTGCACGCTACTGCGAAGAAAAAAAACTTGGCCGACGCTTTATTTTTCGCAACGCTAAACAAACATCTTTTTTAACAAACAGATATCACACTTATAAAAGTTTGTAATGGGCAATAGTAAAAGAGCCCCTCGAAAGAGGGGTTCCTTTTAGATGGAGGTGTGAGTGAGGAAAATCTAGCGCGTCGTGCGGACCTTTGCCATCATGCCTGTGCTACGGTTGCGGATGATGCACACGCCCTGCACATTCTTAGCCTGGGCGCCATCATGCCAAACGCTCTTCGCTTCGTTCATGTTGCGAGCCGTGAAGCTAGCCACCTTCTTGCCCGTCAAGTCGAACACGTCGTAGGTTGCAGCGGCAATCGCATTCATGCGGATCTTCTGACGGATAGCCACTTCGCTACCTTCATCCGGATCCTTGGCATCCTTGCCCGTTGCAAACTGAATATAGTCGATGTCCATCCAGTCGCCAGTCACGGTAAAGCGGAGGATATGCTTCCCTGCCGGGAGCTTCACGTTCGCCTTTACCTTGCTGTAGTCGTCATAGTTTTCTTCGCCATCGTTCTTCGGAACGGCAATCGATTCGGTAATATCGTCACCATCGATGGAAAGCTTGAAGCCAGAAGTCGCATTGGCAGAAGCCACCGCCGCAAACATCGTGTAGTCGCCTTCTGCAGCCACATCCACGGTGTATTCCAGCCATTCATCGGTCTGGTTGTAACCGACGACATAACCCGTAGCCTTCTTGTAGATATCGACGCCGGTACCTTCGCGGTAGCTCTTGCCGCCATTGCTTTCGGCACCGTGGTCATCGGAATCGTTTTCGCTATAAGAATCGTTACCTGCGCCATAGCCCGGTTCGTCAAAGTCTTCCATTTCGATCTTGCCCGGGATTGCCCAAGCCTTGCCGCCAAACGGCGTCTGCGGTTCAGGTTCGCGCTTCGTGCCCTGGAATTCCCATTCAAGAATGCCCATGGTCGAATCCTTGGAACCCTTGAACACAAAGAACAGCTGATCGACAACGCCCGTAAGGCCCGTCATTTCGCAATCGTTATCGGTAAAGGTCATGTTGTTGCTGGTCTTTGCAATCTTGCAAGTACCGGCCAACGTTCCGCTTGCGCTTCCCTTATGGATTTCAATCGTATTGCCATCGGCGACACTTGCAGCCTTGATACGGAGATTCTGAGCGCCGTTACCGAAGTCCACGCCCGAGACGCGGATCCAGGATTCGCTACGGCTCGTGAGCGGCAAGAGCACATGCTTCACCGGCTGTCCTTTGGTCCAGTCGGTACGGCTACGGATGTTCATCTGCTTGGAGCTAGTCGTCGCCTTGTAGGTCCTGTACGGGTCAAAGTTCTTGATCTGCTTCGGGCCTTCACGAGTGAAGGTCAGCTTGTTCATCTTGTCGCCATTCCAGGTGAGTTCGTCGATGGACACGCTTCTGTGGTTTTCGTAGTTCGGATTTTCGGAACGCACGCCCGCCTGAGTCGTTGCGGCCGGATGGTTGTCAGAGGTCACCAAGCGACGGTCATGGTACACGGCATACCACTTGTCCTTGAACGGAGCAAAGCCCTGGTGGTTGTTACCGCCTTCGCCGTGCGCATCAGGCACAGAACCAATTCCCGGAATAACCGTACCTACGAAGGTATAAGGTCCCCAGATGTTGTTGGACATACCATAGTCAATCACCTGGCTACGGTTGTTGAAGCTCAGGTAATAAGTGCTACCCTTCTTGTGCAGATAAGGGGCTTCGAAAGAGTTCGGCAAAGAAACCTTCTTCAAGGAATTCTTGTCGAAAGTAATCTTGCCATTGCTTTCGGTAAACTTGATAATGTCGAAGTTGTTGCCATACGGGCGGCTAGAGCTTTCGCCACCACCGAAAATCACGTAACCCGCACCATCGTCATCAATCAAGATGCCCGGGTCAAAGCAGTGCGCAATGCCGTCACAGCCATTGATAAGGCTTCCGCCACCCGCAATCCTATTGACACCGTGAGTTTCCTTGACGGGGTCGGTATAAGGGCCATCGATAGCCGGAGCAGTGATCATGCCCACGCCGCTTGCGCCATCAGGGTAAACGATATAGACCTTGCCATCCTTGACGGCAATGCCCGATGCCCAAGTGTTGCTCGGATAGTTGCCGAATTCGCGCTTGGAACGGAAAATCATGCCATGATCGGTCCAGTTCTTCATGTCTTCAGAGGTGAAGGCATAAAGGCCGACAATGTCGTAGTTCCAGTTCGTCTGGTTGTTGTAGTCATCGACGTCGGTCAGAATGTAGAACGTATCACCATCAGAGGCGCAAGATGGATCCGCCAGATAATGGTAACTAGAAATCGGGTTATCTGCAAGCGCGCCCACTCCGAAGCCCGCACACAGTCCAAACATCGTAATGCCTTTAAGTATTCTCATAACACTCCTTAAGGACATTCACACACCGTGAATCCATCCTTTTACATTAATCCATCACCAAGCAACAATATAAATCTATCTCCAAATCACAAAAAAAACCTACGTTTTCACGTAGGTTCTATTGACAAAACGTCAAATGCGACTAAAATCAGTCTTTTTTCCTTGCAAGCGGGGCATACGGGTCAAAGATGCCGTAGCCAAAGACCTCGATATCGTCAATCCAGACTTCTGTACCCATCTGGCCGAAGACGCTAATCTTTGTCACGCTGTCCTTGATGGAATCCCAACCGACGTTACCGCCATTGTTCGACGTATCGAGTTCCGCCGGGATCACCACGAACTGAGTCCAGACCGTATCCACTTCAAAGTGTTTCCAAGCCTTCTTGTTCTCCGAACTCGTCACAGAATCGCTATTCACGAACACATCGAATGCAAACGAAATCTGCGATGCCTTGGAAGCACGGGCCCAGAACTTAATGGAATCCAAGTCGCTCATATCAACATAGCCGCCAAGTTCACGACCGATAAGAGCCCATTCCCAATCTTTAACAGAATCACGTTCACAAACAAAGTGTGCGGCCTTGCCCTTGCGGTCAAACCCAGCAGACACAATATCAAAGTCAACGTTTGCGTTATAGGACGCAGCCGGCTCCCAGTCACCAGCGCCATCTTCAAAGTCGTCAAAGACAAAGTACGTCTTGACATAAGCGGAATCGCCAAGGTAAAGACCGCCTTCACCAGACTGAGCACCGACGTCCGCATCAATTCGGCCATATTCCGTGACCGAGTCAGCATCAGCATCGTTCACAAACGCAACAATTTCGACATTGCCGTTCGGAAGCGATTCAAATTCAAAGTAGCCCGTGGAATCCATCGAGACCTGGTAGTCCAAGCCCTGCACAGAGACCGTAGCGGAACGGCGCACCAGCTGCGGAAGACCGACTCGACCGGAGACCTTGGATGGTTCAGAAACTTCGACGGTCAAAGGAGTCGTGGTATCAGATTCCACATAGGAAATCTTTGCGAAGCCCTTCAAATTCAAGGAATCGTTACGGGCTTCAATCACGTAAGAACCCGACGGAACGCTGGACAAGACAACGCGGCCCATTTCGTCGGTTTCAAAATGCAGCTGATAGAGGGAATCCGATCCAAGTTCGGATGCACCGGACAAATAAGATTCAGGGCGGACAATAACGTCCATACGTGCAGCAGGCGTGCCATCGGCCAATTGAGTAAGCACCGCGATGGAGTTTTCCGTTTCCATCGACGATCCAGCGGTACGACCGCTATCACAGGCGACATTGAACAGAGCCAACGTCGCCAACCCATATGTCCACGCCCGTTTAATCATTTTTTATCTCCTGCACCTTCCCCTTTTATTATAGTATTTTCCGAAGCCCCTCCTTTGCGGGCTACCGGGTAAAATGCCATAGAAAGCTGCATAACACGATCAGGATTCTTGGCTCCGTCCACTCTTTTCTGGACCAGACGGCGGAATTCCCTCAGCATGTCGCCCAGATCCTCGAAGCAGGACTGGTCTACAGAAAGGGTCAGTGTAGAAATATTGCGTTCATTGACGGGGACATTCTCGAGCGCATCGCTCGCAAGGCTCAGCACCTGGCGCTGGAAATTGCGCACGGCCTTTGCCTTTTCGGGGCCCCCTACTGTCAAATGGGCTTCGGTAAGTGCGAGCTTGCCTGATGCAAGCTTTTTCACGAGACCGACGCTCTTCAAAGTTTCAATGGCTTCGAGAGCCTGTTCCTCAGTGATCGGCGGGCAGATGTCTTTTGCGATCTGCTTGACGTTTACAACGCCACCGTTCAATTCCAGGTAGGCGCGTACCGCAGGAATCCACCAGTTTTCGAGGAGTTTAAGTTCAGCAGCCTGCAAAGAATGACGTTCCACGTCGCGCAGCGACAGAGCCTTCGCCATGAGTTCTTCGCGCTTGGTCTTGTCCTTGCTGACAGCAGCAGAATACAAGAGGTCGAAGTATTCGGCCTCGCGACCAGCCAGCGCAAGGATTTCCTTTGCCGCAGGTAATGCATGAGCAGGCAAGTGCTGCTTCTTTTGCAATACGCGATAGAGATAGCTGGAGTCTAGCCCGAGCTTATCACCCATCATGCGGTAGCTGTAGAAGGGCATCTCGACCTTGCGCCTGTCGTAGAATTCCTTCAAGAAGTCGCGGTAATCCGCTATGTCAGAAAAAGTAACCATCAATATCTAAAATATTTAAAACACAACACCGAGGACCCACAATGTAAACATTTGGTATGGATATTTTGTCAATGGGCTAGTCATTGATCATAAGATAATAAATGTGTAAAACGGCGCTTTTTGGAAAAATGGCGAAATTTACGTGATTTTAGCTTAGTTTTTACCATTCTTCACGTAAAAACGTTACGTTATTCAAAACATTTTTGACAATCCACCTCATTTCGTCTTTTTTTTGTTGAAATCAGGTCATTTTATCAAGCAAATCAATCTAACTTGGGCATCAAAATGCGCATTTTTGCAGAAAACAAGTTACTTTATATAAAATTTTACGTGATTAAGAATAATTTTTATCCGATTTTCACGTAAAAAACGGCTATTTCACATTTTTTCGATTTTCAGCAATTAAAAAAGCCCGCGCACGGCGGACTTGTCATATTCAAGAAAGATACAGGAAATTATGGATCCCCTACGCTTCGCTTCGAGGATGACGCCATCCGACAACTTCCTTCCTACAGTCTACTCTTCGCCGAGATATTCCACAGCGAAGATGAGCGTTGCACCGCCCGGAATCGGACCTGCACCGCGGCTGCCGTAGCCAAGGCCTGGCGGAACCACGAGGATTCTCTTTTCGCCCGGGAGCATGCCCTGCACACCGAGTTCCCAGCCGCGGATCACGTTGCCTGCGCCAAGTTCAAATGCAAACGGCTGTCCGCGATCGCGGGAGCTGTCGAACTTGTAGCCGTTCACCATCCAGCCCGTGTAATGCACAATCGCGCGGTGACCAGCACGGGCCGGTTCGCCCTCGCCCTGTTTCACGACAGCATAGCGAAGTCCTTCCGGACCGTTTTCATACTTGAGAAGCGTCGTATCCGGGAAAAAGTCCATATGCTTTGCAAGTTCCTGATCCACATCGGTGGAGACCATCTCGACGCGGAACAAAAGCGTAGAGTTCGGCGGGATCATCGAGAACGCCGTAGCGCCATAGCCCATCGCAGGCGACACACGCAACCAGCGGACACCGCCTTCGCGCATCCCTTCAAGGCCCGTTTCCCAGCCCTTGATCATCTTGCCGGCACCCATCACAGCTTCGAGTGGCTTGCCCAAATCCTTGGAGCTACCGAACTTGCGACCAGAGAGGAGCCAGCCCGTGTAATGGACCTTAATTACGTTACCCGCAGCGTTCAGCTTGCCGCTGCCAGCCTTTTCATCATAGACCTTAAGTCCACGGCCCATGTCGCGCCACTTGAGTTTGTCCACATCAGCAGGGAATTTGTCTGCATCCAGAGGCTTTTCAGCATGAACAAGTTCAACAACAAACATCAAGTCGCTATTAGGCGGGATGCCTTCGAGAGAGTTGTCGCCATAAGCCATCACGGAAGGGACCGAAAGCTTGCGCACTTCGCCAATCTTCATGCCCACAAGTCCCTTGTCCCAGCCTTCAATCACCTGGCCTACGCCAATCGTGAATTCAAGCGGTTCACCACTGTAATACGAATTTGCGAAATAGGGAGCCTCGACTGTCGAATCCGTTGCAGATTTGTTCACAAGAGCACTATCCACAGCCAGGTATCCTTTGTAATGAACTTTAATCAGCTGACCCGCACGAATGGGTTCCCCGCTGCCATCTTTGAGAGTTTCGGCCTTGAAAGGAACCGCAAAGGCAACACTAGAAGCAAGTAACACAAGAAAAAACTTTAATTTTGACATAGTATCTCCTGCCTTATAAAATAGAAAATGCTAGTTTTTGAGAGTAAGGATTTATCGTAAACGGATTTAAATATGCTATCAATCATCATCGTCATAGCGATTGTGCTATTGTCCATCGTCCTCGCCGGAATCGGAATTTACGTGGGCACACACAATACCGACGAAAAAGAAACGGCAAAACCAATTATCGACGTATCGGGGCAATACGCCGCCATCGGACGGCCCGCCCGCGAGACGCTCACCGCCGTAAAGCCTTCCGAAGCATCGATCAGGGCATGGCTCGAAACGCAGCCACTCACGCCGGAGCAAAGACAAGCTTACATCGAGCAGTGGAACAAGACGCTCGAAGAAACTATCAGGACTATTGACGAAGGGGACAAGCAAGGCGTCGCAACTTACAGAATTGTTATTGGTCCCAAAGGCAAGAATTATTGTAAATTCGTCAGTGAGGAAAATTTCATCACCCGCGAACAGATTCGCAATCACGCGGAAATCTTACCCCCCTATGTTTTGGGCTGTGACTGCAAACTTCTACCGAAACAACCTTGGGAAAACCCGAGCAAATCAGGATGGAAGGCAGTCATCCCGACACACGGAAACACTTACAACGTCCCGGATTGGAGGCAACTTGCGTAGTAAGTCATTATTATCAGCTATTCTTTTGGCACCTGCCATGGCGCTCGCCACAGGTTCGGCCATCATCACCCTTCAAATGCCCGTTGGCGCCCGCCAGCTAGGTATGGGCGAAGTCGGAGCCGCACTTGCCGATGACGCAACCGCCATGTATTACAACCCGGCAGGGCTTGCATTCGGACCGCTCGCCGACGAATGGCGCAGTTCCTACAAGGCAGATGCAAAGAAGACCCCGTTCTTTACGCACATGGCATCCCGTTCCAAAAACGGATTTTTCGACAAGAGCGAACTTTGGGCAGGCACGACCCAGGGCATTCTCAAGTTCGACGGCGAACAGTGGGTCAACTACTACTCCGTCACCTTGCAGGGCACCGCCAAGATCAAGGACGCCGTACGCACGTACGTCGGTTCCGAACGCGGTCTCGACGAATACACCCGTATCGTGAAAGCCTTTAACGACGTGAAGAACGCCGATGACGAATCGCATGTGGTCGAAGTAAAAATGCCTTGGGACTTGGTCGTCAAGGACACCATCACGGCAATCCTCTACGAAAGCCTCACCGAAAAGCTCTGGGTCGGTACCCCGAAGGGCCTCTACCGCTTTGACGGCAAGAGCTGGAAGTCCTTTGAATCAGAACTCGGCGAACGCCGCATCACGGCACTAGCCAAGCAAGGTGCCTCCCTCTGGATCGGCACGGACAATGGACTTTTCGTCTACCGCAACGGCGCCTTCGAACAGAAGGGCAAGGTTCTCCCGAGCCAGAAGATCAACGCTCTCGTGTGGTCTGAAAATCGAAAGGAACTTTACGTGGCAGTCGATGGAGCAGGCGTTGCCCGCCTCACTCCGAAAAAGAGCGCAAACGACAAAGACCGCTGGAGCCTGTTCAACCAGGAAGACGGCATCATGGACCTAAATCCGACAGCCCTCGCCGTCGATAGCTCGGACCACGTCTGGGCAACGCACAAGGGCGGTCTCTCGCACTTCACGCTCCGCAAGTGGGAACAGGTGCAATTCGCGAACAACACCGTAAACGACGTCTCTGTGGACCGCAAGGGCGCCATCTGGATCGCAACCGACCTCGGCGTCTGGCGCCACCTGCCAGACTACGCCACGGCAAGCGGTCGTAAGGCGGAACTCGAACGCAGCTCCAAGGAAGATCCCGAAATCACGAAACGCGATGACGAATGGATGCACTACCACCAGGGCAATGGCCTTTCGACCAACAAGGTCTGGGCAGTCCTCCCTGAAGGCAACGACGTGTGGTTCAGTACGGCAAACGGCATGGAACAGTACAAGGACGCCGACTACCAGCTCACGGCCTTCTACGAAAAGCTTTTGCCGGTCCTCAACATCCCTGACCTTTACCACCTTTACGGCGGCATGACCATTCCTCTCAACGACTGGGGAACGCTCGGTGTGCATGTGAACTTCGTCTCGTTCGGTTCGACCGTTGTCTCTGGCGACCTCGATGCCGATGATCTCGTAGCTTACAACAGTTCTGAAATCGTCGGTGGCGTAAGCTATGGCACCCGCTTCCCGAACGACTGGGGCCTCGGCCTCTCGATCAAGTTCTTCTATTCCGACTTGAGTTCCGGCGCTTCAGCAGGCGAAGAAGAAGCGACCACGTTCGGTTATGCATTCGATATCGGCGTCTTGAAGAAGAACCTGTTCATCCCGAAACTGAATTTCGCATTGGTCCTTGCAAACATCGGTCCGAGCGTGTACTACGTGGACAAGACCATCGAAGACCCGATCCCCTTGACCTGGCGTCTCGGACTTTCTTATGAAATTCTTAGCATGGCGGACTACAAGTGGACGGTCGCATTCGACTACAACCGCGAAGTCGTGATTGACGACGACAAAGGCAATCCTGAACCATTCTACATTGCCTGCTGGAAAGACCTCTTTGACCCAGACGATGATACGAATTCCTTCCTTCAGGGCGTGTTCAACGTCGGTACGGAATTCATCTATTCCAACACCATTGCTCTTCGCTTAGGTTATCTGTACGACCGCATGGGCAAGCGCAACGAAGTGGACTTCGGCGTGGGCGTGATGCTCTCCGACGTTTTGCAGTTCGACTGGGCTACCATCAAGAACGTAGGCCGTGCCGATGGCGTTCGCGATGGACAGATGCGCTTTGGAATGCTGTTCAAGTTCTAAGCGGCTAGTTATCAGTCATTAGTCACTGGTCATTAGTAAAAACTTGTCATGCCCGCGATAGCGGGCATCTTTTTTAGCAACGAAAAAAGCCAGGTGATAAACCTGGCTTTTTTATTCAAATGTCATCATCGTCCAAATAACTGCTTTATTCTTCGCGTTCGAGAATAATCAGAGCACGGTCCTGAGTGCTGTTCGGGATGGTGTAAAAATGCTTCCCGACAAACTTGTAGCCGAAAGCCTCAGGGTAGAACGTCTTGAGTTCGTCCGCTACAGCAGGGCCTTTCATGAAGTACACGCGACCGCCCACCTTGAGGGAATTCGCGATGCGCGGAAGCGTCTTTTCCATGAGTTCAAAAGCGCGGCTAATCACGCCATCGACAGGGATCGTCATGCTGCGGCTCGTGACCTTATGGCCGAACACGTCAATTCCCTTGAGTCCCATCTTTTCGATGACCATGTTCAAAAAGTTGATGCGGTTCGGACGCGGTTCGCAAAGCGTAAGCCGAATCGACGGATTCACAATCTTGAGCGGGATTCCCGGGAAACCGGCACCACTGCCGACATCGATCATGCGGGCGGGCCACTTTGGCACGTAAGCGTTGATGAGCGTACAGTCGGCATAATGGCGCTCCACCATCGTTTCAAAGGCATTGAGGCGTGTCAAATCCTGATCGTCATTGTTCGCACGGAGCAGCTGGTGGAATTCCCAAATCTGCTTGAGCGTCGGCTCCTGGAGTTCCACACCGTAGTAATGCAAGAGCTTGTCGAGTCCAGCAAGCGAGGGAGTGACACGTTTTCCGTTAAAAAGCGGAAATTCGGTGCGCGGAGCTTTCATGTGCGGGATAAAGTCCTTGCCAAGCGCGCTGGCGCCACTGCGGGGTTTGGAATTCTTTGACCAAGATGAATTTGCCATAGCCAAAAGTTAGAAAAGTTTTGCAATAAAAATAGGGGTCAACTTCTTCGCTCGTGCGTGTATATATAGTGGAGGCTCCTATTGAAAAAATTACTTCTCTTTTTGACGTTCACTTTAATTACTGCTTCGGCAACGTCTGCACAAGAAAACGGCCCGGCATCCTCAGCGGAGGATTTTGCGCAGGCGCCCTTTGACGTTTCGCAAGTTTTTGAATGGTGGGACGACGGCATCATCACCCCCGCGGAAGCAGACGAAATTTTTTCAAGACTTGAAGAAGAAAACTACAGCGAAGCCTGCCTGCTCGCTGAAGTATACGCCCAAGAACCATGCGCCACCAAGCCCAAAGCCAAACAAGGCAAGTCGCCACACAGTCCTTCAGTCATTCCGCATGGGCGCATATTCTGGAAAGGCAGATACGATTCCGATGGGCACCTGAAAAGCCACCGCGAAGAACTACAGCTCCAGTTTTACTACTTCAAATTGCACCTTGGATCGCAGGAACTCCTGTCTTACCGGCGTGACGGATTCGAAGCGCATTTCGGACAAGTTTCCACGTCGGAATTTCACAGCCACATTCCAGTCGATACATTATGGGGAACCGCTCTCCTCTTCCCCATTGGCAAATTTAAACTAGGAACATTTCTCGACAGCGCAAGGACGTTCAACGCGCAAATGGCATTCCAAGCGAACCGATCCAACGAAATTCGCGCCACATTCTGGAAGTTTCCCGATGCAGGCGCCTTGGCCGTCCAATTACGCACGATGCTCGGACAAATATCCACTTGGTATCAATTCGGACAAGACCGCCCACTCGTAAAAATCCAATTACAAAGTGAACAAACGCACCTTTCATGGAAAACAACCGCCTATATCCACGGCGACAGCATTCCGCAAGGGCTGAACCTGAGCAAGGGCATCGCCGAAAACTGGTTCTGGGCATCGCAAACCGTGAATGCAAAGTGGCCTACATACAATACAAGCCTCTCCTTCAAGGCAAGAATTCTGAGTCCCGTCGCCACAGACTCCATTAGCGCCC
Organism: Fibrobacter sp.; assembly: GCF_045112255.1. Taxonomy (GTDB): domain Bacteria; phylum Fibrobacterota; class Fibrobacteria; order Fibrobacterales; family Fibrobacteraceae; genus Fibrobacter. Next base: position 117,068 of record NZ_JBGUHR010000119.1, on the reverse strand, counting down.
GATTCAAGCTTTCATTAGAATCCGGCCCAGAACGTTTACGCCCAAGCCTTAGCGTAACTTGCCGCGAAGCAAGCGACAACTGTAGCAACACCGAATGGAAAAGCATCATTACATCTGCATGGGAACCGTTCTCGTTCAATGCCAGTTTATTACTGCGCCACAATCACCATTTTAAACCGCCAAGAATCGAGTTCGGAGCAGCCTACCGCACCAAAAGCGCTTTCGCCAGACTCTCTCTTTCATTGCCCGAAACAAGCCCTGCTAAAGCCATTTCAGTCCAAAACGAGATCAAATTCGACGGAGAAACGCTCGGCTGCAACTTTGTATTCGCATTTAAAAAGACAAAAACTAAACCATTCAAGCCAAATTTCGCACATATCCAATTTTTTCTGAAAAAATGAGACATTTATTCCCATCAATTCACCGTCCAACAAGTCTGGACACTCCTGTAACCACTATTTTTAAAATTATTCCCATTTAGAGACCTGAAGAAATCTATAATTTATAGTACCCAAACACTCTCAGACTCCTTTAGGTTACCTCCTTTGCCTGAAGGAGTCCTTTTTTTATTGTATTTTTTTATTTTAATGGTATGTTCTATATCGCAGCTATCATCGGATCTGTCTTTTTTCTGCCATCCATCGCATTAAACATCGCGCTTGCGCTCGGTGCGCCGCTCGGAATGTACGCCATGAACGGCCGCCACAAAGTCGTTCCGCAGGAAGTCCGCCGGGCATTCATAATGCCAATTATTATGCAATTCGTGGCACTTTTTACGCTCCTGAGCGCAGGGCATGTGCTTCCGGAAACAATTCCGTTCGGGATTGTGCGCATCCTCGCCTTTTTCTTTGCTGTTTACCTGACTTTTTACACTGCAACGGTTTTTTTTAGCTTAAGTGCGAAAGAACGCCATGTGATGGGGCCGCTCGCCGCCGCATCGACCATTTGCTTCTGGATTACCGCAGTGGGGACGATTTAGACGAGAGAACGCCACTTCGTGGCTACAGACGAGAGACTAGAGAAAAATGGATAAGGTTGCACCAAAGCACAATTACCAGGTCGATTTAGACCGCATCATCCGCAGGCTAGAACGCACGGGAGAAGTGCCGACGCTCTTGTTACATGCCTGCTGTGCGCCGTGCAGCAGCTACACGATCGAATACCTTTCGCAGTACTTCAAGATAACTCTTTTCTATTACAACCCGAACATCGCTCCTGCCGAGGAATACCAGCATCGCGTAAACGAGATCAAGCGTTTCGTCGCCGAGTTCAAGACAAAGTATCCCGTTACACTTGTCGAGGGCGAATACGACCCGAAAAAATTTTACGATGTCGCCCGCGGGCTTGAGAAAGAACCCGAAGGGGGCAAGCGCTGCCGCAAGTGCTTTGAACTGCGCCTTGCAGAATCGGCGAAACTCGCGAAAGAACTAAACTGCGACTACTTCACGACAACGCTCACGATAAGCCCGATGAAAGACGCCCAGGTGCTCAACGAGGTGGTGCAGGAACAGTGCGATATTTACGGCATCAAGCGACTCCCGAGCGATTTCAAGAAGAAGGGCGGCTACAAGCGTTCCATACAGCTGTCGCACGAATACAACCTCTACCGCCAGAATTTCTGCGGGTGCGTCTACTCCATGCGCGAAACGGAGGAACGCGAAGCCAACAAAAAAGCGTGACATTTGAAGCGCAATTATATATACTTTTATAGGATGATCAAGATCTGGTTATACGTATTGGCTTTTTTCGGGGGAATCGTCGCAAGTGCTTGCAGCGATAGTACAACCAATGCGCACGACGAAGACAGGACTTCAAGTTCCATTAGAGTCATCGAGATCATTGTCGATTCTTCAAGCGAAAGTTCTTCCAGCTCATTTTTCCGTTCAAACAAGAAGAACATTTATTTTTCCAATCACGTCGAAATTAAAGTTTCATCATCCGATAACGCGAAATCTTCTTCCAGCAAGACAAAAACATCAAGCAATTCAGAGTCCGCCCCGAAATCGTCCAGTTCACAGACAACATCATCCAGTTCGAAACAGCCCGAATCCAGTTCAAGCATCGCTGAAAGTTCTAGTTCCGAGATGCCAAAGTCCAGCGCAGAACTCCGCTTTTACGATTGCGAAGAGCACGACTGCGTCACCATGGAATACTTGAATCCGGACATTTCTTATGGCGAATTTTTAGACACGCGCGACAACCAGGTTTACCGCACCCTCGTCATCAGTAACCACGTGTGGACCGCGCAAAACATGAACTATAAAATCGAGACCGAAGAAAACAACGATATAACCAGCTGGTGTTACGACAACGAACCTGGAAACTGCAAAAAATTCGGTAGGCTCTACACTTGGGAAGCGGCTAAAAAAGTTTGTCCTGAAGGTTGGCATTTACCCACTGAAGATGAATGGCAGGAACTCATCGCAGAGCACTCTTGCGATATTGTGATAAAAGACGGAAATCCACCCATATACCGTTGCGCAGGGACATCGCTGAAAGCAATTGACAGCTGGGAAGGCAATTTCGAAAACACCAACGAATACGGATTTTCCATCGTTGCCGCAGGGATCGTAAACTCAGGGAAATTCATGTACAAGGGTATAACAGGCTACCTGTGGGCCTCAACAACACAATATGAATCTGAATCACTCGCAACATTAGTCATATTTGAATATAACGAAGATTACACAAGATTCGTATTGACAAGACCAAACTCCGGGCTATCCGTCCGTTGCGTCAAAGGCGCCGCAGAGTAAGACGAAAATAAATTTCGTCCGCACTCGCGTTTTCTATCTTTAGGTTTATAAACTTTTTAACCCCATAAGTTCCATTATGTACGATCCTCGATTTTTACCCATTTGCAAAGAAGACCTGGACGAACTCGGTTGGGATTACGTTGACGTGATCATCATCAGCGCCGACGCTTACGTGGACCACCCTTGCTTTGGGCATGCGGTTGTCGGACGACTTTTGGAACATGAGGGTTTGCGCGTGGCGATTTTGCCGCAGCCGAACTGGCGCGACGACTTGCGCGATTTCAAGAAGCTTGGAACGCCGAGACTTTTCTTTGCGATTTCAAGCGGCATGGATTCGATGGTGAACCACTACACCGCCGCCAAGCGCCTCCGCAGTGACGACGCCTTTACGCCGGGGAACAAGGCCGGATTCCGCCCCGATTATGCAACATACACATACGCAAAAATTTTGAAGAAGCTCTACCCCGATGTGCCGCTGCTCATTGGCGGACTCGAATCGAGCTTGCGCCGCGTGACGCATTACGACTACTGGAGCAACAAACTCAAGCCGAGCATTCTGTTCGATACGCAGGCAGACATTCTCGTTTACGGCATGGGCGAAAAGCCGCTGAAAGAAATCGTTCGTTTGCTCAAAAAAGGCGTTCCGTTCTCGAGCCTGAATTCCGTTCCGCAAACAGCCTACTTGGCGCCCAAGGGGAACGTCCCGAAGAACAGCAAGTGGGAAGACTTGCGTTTGTACAGCTACGAAGAATGCTTGGAAAGCAAGAGGAACCAAATCGAGAACTGCCGCAGGGTGGACATCGAATGTAACAAGTGGTTCCAGCACCGCATTCTGCAAGATGTCGCAGAACAGACCGTGGTGATTAACCCTGCGTACCCGCCGCTCGAATACGGCGAACTCGACGAAAGCTTCGAATACCCTTACGCCCGCGAACCGCACCCGCGTTACAAAAAGCGCGGCAACATTCCGGCATTCGACATGATCAAGTTCAGCATCAACACGCATCGTGGCTGTTTTGGCGGTTGCAGTTTCTGCGCCATCAACGCACACCAGGGCAAGTTCATCGCAAGCCGTAGCCGCGAAAGCATTTTGCGCGAAGTCGAAATCGTGACGCAGATGGAAGGCTTTGCCGGAACAATTACGGACCTCGGCGGCCCCAGCGCGAACATGTACAACATGCGTGGCCGCGATCCAAGCCGTTGCCAAAAGTGTGCCCGAGCAAGCTGCCTCACACCCAAGATTTGTGACAACATGGATACGCACCACGCCGAAATCTTGAGCCTTTATCGCGAAGTACGTAACCATCCGAAAGTGAAGCACCTGTTCATCGGAAGTGGAGTCCGTTACGACATGCTCTTGCAGGAGACGGATGACGAAGAACTCCGCAAAGACCACGAAGAATACGCCCGCGAACTCATTGACTATCACGTGAGCGGCCGCTTGAAAGTTGCGCCCGAACACACGAGCGACGCCGTGCTGAAACTGATGCGCAAGCCGAGCTTTACGCTGTTCCACAAGTTCAAGGAATTCTTTGACGACGAATGTAAGCGCATCGGCAAAAAGCAACAGCTGATTCCGTACTTTATCAGCAGCCATCCGGGATGCACCGAAGCCGACATGGCTGAACTTGCACTCGAAACAAAGCAATTGGGTTTCCAGTTGGAACAAGTTCAAGACTTTACGCCAACACCGATGACCATTGCGACCGAGATGTTCTACGCCGAAATGACGCCGGACGGAAAGCCGCTCTTTGTCGCGAAAACGCCCGAAGAAAAAGCAAACCAGAAGCAGTTCTTCTTCTGGTACATTCCGGCAAACCGTCCGCACTTGCGCGAAGTTCTGGAACGCCTCAAGATGGGTAAGGTCAGCCGCTTACTGCTGAGCCGTACTGCAATGGCCGAAGGCAAGGAATACTTCCCGAGCAAGGAACGCGAACAGAACGAAGATTTCCGCAATCGCGAAATGCAAAAGCGCGATGAACGTACGAACGCGTTACGCCCGAAAAAAGAGAAAGTCAAGAACCGCTGGAGAGATGACGGGTACGAACCGCGCGAGAATCACGACCGCTTTAGCGAGAGTCGCCGCGACTTCCATCGGGATGACCGCCATTTTGAAGACCGTCGCGGGAACCAGCAGAAAGCGCCGTTCCGCGAATACCGCAATATCGAAGACAAGAACCGTTTCAACAGCGGCGAGATAAACCTCGCCAGCCGCCGCTCACACGGCAAGGGATTCAAGAAACCGACATTTAAGAAGTGACGGTGAGACCGCCGCCGAGACTGCCGCTGGACCGTCATCCTGAGGAGTGGAACGACGAAGGATCCAGTCACAGATCCAGTAAAAATAGCAATGCCGGCACAACGGCCGGCATGACAAATTAAAATTAAGCGTTTATCGTCTACGATTAATTAGGAGTGCGCAAGCACACTCCACCATTGCAAAATCACTTTGTGATTTTGCCAAACGCGCGGCTCGGTTATAGCCAAGCGAGCTCGGCTGCAACGTTGACGCTTCGCGTCTCGTCAAACGGCTCGGCAATGACATCGCAAGCGATGTCACTTCACTCGCCTCGGGACATACTCACCTTACGCGTTTGTCGCCTTTACGGCTCATTTAGGAGTGTGCAAGTACACTCCACCATTCGCCTTTTGTACGTTCGACGGAGACTTTGAAGCCGGCTTCTTCAAACCACTTGAGGATGTAATCCTTTTCTACTTCGAGCTGACCGCTGATAATCAGTTCGCCACCTTCGGCGAGCAAATCTTCGATATCATCACGAAGCGGCCAAAGTTCGCTGCGGATCATATTGCAGAGAATCACGTCAAATTTCGTTCCATCCTTGAACGCATCCAGGAATCCGAGAACGCAGTCGCTTTCACCAAAGCCATTGCGTTCAAAGTTTTCCGCAATACAGGGAATCGTGAGCGGGTCGATTTCCGTACCCACAGCAAGGCTTGCGCCCTTGCGACGTGCAAACATCGCCAAGATGCCCGTACCCGTACCGATGTCGAGAACCGTCTTGCCGTTAAAATCAATATTTTCCATCAATGCGGCACAGCTACTCGTCGTCTCGTGTTCGCCCGTTCCAAATGCAGTCTTTGCCTCAAGTTCCAAGACAACCGCGTCAGGATCTTCCGGCGTGAACTCCACCCAAGGAGGACGCACCCAAAGGTGCTCGCTCACAGCCACCGGCTGTGCGCGGTCACGCCACCACTTGTCCCAATCCTTTGCAGGCTCTTCGGTGACCTTGAAATTGTACTGCGGAAATTCCGCCACGATGCGGTCGCGTTCCGCCTTGTCGCCCGTGTAAAAACAGAACTCCGTGCGACCAGCAGTCACCGGGTCGAGTTCTTCGAGCGTCGCAACACCCGCCTCAAAAAGCAGGTAGCTTGCAATTTCATATTCTTCATCGGGGCAGTTGCCCTCAGCCTTGTACCAAGTATCAATTTTCTGCATAGTTTAAATTTATGAAAATTAAGGGCGCGTAAAATACAGCTCTTGAAAAAGTGATATATTTTACCACAAGTCATCCTGAGCAACGCGAAGGATCCAGTAAATTTTTAAAAGCAACTGGATTCTTCGGCTTTCGCCTCAGAATGACGAACGTGCCGAAAACCAACATGCTTTACATCCACCAATTTCCAGACTGGACGCGGTTCCGCTTCGATTCTCCCAAGGTGCTCCAAGCGCTTGGGCAGACACGCCTTGAAGAAGGCAAGCTCATCGGAATCATGCAAATCTGCGGATTGAAGGATGTCGAAACCAAGCTCCTCGCCGAAGACATCGTCGCGAATTACGCCATCGACGGCTACACGCTCGATCCCACGAACACACTTGCCGAAGTGGAACTCAAAAGCAAGGGTTCGCAAAACTTCATCAAAAATTATCTAGGCGCCATCCAAAACGCCTCGCAGCCCCTCACCGAAGAACGAATTTTCAACTGGCATTCCGCGATGGGCCAGAACAAAGTCTTAAAGTTCCGCGAAGTCCCGAGCGAAGTGCAAACGACCATCGACGAAAAACAACTCCATTTTGTAGGCCCGAACCCGGAACGCCTCCAAAGCGAAATGGAAAACTTTTTATCGTGGTTTGAAAGTGCAAATATAGACGGGGTGATTAAAGCCGCAATTGCACATTTCTGGTTCATCACAATCCGCCCCTTCGCCGACGCCAACGGCAGACTCGCCCGTGCCATCACAGCGATGCAACTCGCCCGCACCGAAGGCACGACGCATTGCCAATACGCGCTGAACAAACAAATCAACATCCATAAAAGCGACTACTTCAAGATTCTCGCCCGTACGCAAGCCGCAAGTGGTGACCTCACCGAGTGGATTTTATGGTTCCTGCAAATGATGCGTGATGCAATCAAGGATAGCGAACAACTTTTCGCCTCTGAAATCAGTCGCATCCAGTTCCGCAGCGCCCACGCAAATGACACATTCAGCGCCCGCGAGCAACAGCTCATCGACGAAATCATGGCAGGCCACCTCGCGCAGCCTTTCACCGCCAAAGAAGCCGCTGCCCTATTCAACGCAAGCCACGACACCGCCCTCCGCGAAATCCAGAGCCTCATGGACAAAGGAATCCTCGAGACAAACAAAAAAGGTGGCCGCAGCATGCGATACCGCCTTGTCGATAGTCATTCCTGATAAGCAGCAACGCCCTTCGCCGTGAGTAAATACTTTTGACGAGGATGCCGAGGCGAATTAGGGTATAGCATTTTGACGAAGCCCTCATTTATTGCCGGGGATAGGTAAAGATTCAAAAAATTTTCACGATCTTTTAATTCTATCGCGGCCATCATTTCTTTAACAGACAGGCTTTGTTCGCCAATAACCCCTATAAGCTTCATGATGTTTGGGTTATCAGAATGGAGTTTATCTTGCATTCGCGCTTTACTTGACGGCAACTTGTCGGGTACTTGTCGGGTCAGTAAGATTCGGCTGAAGAATGCTAGCGGATCCGAGAATTGACAGGCGTTTTTTGCCGGTTCTCTGCTCGGTTCCCCCGAATATTAAAGTTATTTCTCAACTATTTCCCAGTATCCGTTTTTATTGCTGCCGACACGTTTCAGAACACCCTCTTTCTGTAGTTTTGACATACTTTTAGCAACAGACACACGATGAAGATTTAGCTGTTCAGCAATTTCAGCTTGATTAATTCTCGGATTACTCAAGATTATCTCAAGAATTTTCTTTTGACTATCAGTCTGTTTTATTGTAGCCTTTACAGTCGGGTTTACAGTCGGTTGTCCTTCATTCAATTCAAACGGGGTTACATTAATCCTGTTGGAAAGATTTGCGGACGAAATTTTTAACTGCAAAAAAAAAATAATGATTTAGCTTTTCACATTACAATCTCAGTAAGCCCTCTATTTACGGATTTACACCCGCTTTTCCTCCTGCTTTTTCGCCAGCTCCTTAGCTTCATTGATTTCGTTGACCAGTTGCTCTGTGGTGGGCAAATACAATTTGTATTCACTAGCGAGGATAGTCTTGTTGCCTTCGGGCAAAGTCATTTTTACCACAGAATCATTCTTACCCGCACACAGAAGAATACCGATAGTAGGATTCTCATCAGGAAGCTTTTCGATACGATCATAATAATTCACGTACATTTGGAGTTGTCCGAGATCTTGATGCGTAATTTTGCCGGTCTTGATTTCGATAACTACAAAACAGCGAAGCAGCCTATTGTAAAGAACTAGATCGACGAAAAATTCATCGTCTTCGAGCATAATTCGCTTCTGCCGTGCCACAAAAGCAAAACCTTTGCCAAGCTCAAGCAAAAATTCAGTGATGTGCGAAATAATCGCACCTTCCAAATCGTTTTCATAAAAGACCGAATTCATTTTCAATCCAACAAATTCCAAGACCATGGGATCTTTGATAATTTCCTGCGGTGTTTCGGGAATGCGTTCCTTACGAGCAACCGCCAGCACTGATTCCTTGTCGTTACTAAGCAAAAGACGTTCGTACAACTGGCTGTTGATTTGGCGTTCAAGTTCGCGGCCATTCCAAGAATTGTTTACCGCCTCAAGTTCGTAATATTCACGTTTATCGGGGTCGGAAATCTGAATCAACATGCGATATTGAGACCAGTTCAATTGGGAACGCAATGCGTTCCCAATTGGGTATGTGCGGTAGAATTGCCTGCAAAACTTGATTTGCCGCTCAGAAAACCCGCTCCCATATTCAACTTCCAGCTTTTCTGCGAGCGATTTAACGATATACGCTCCGTAATCGGCTCGCTTCTTACCGTGCTGTTCTTCTTCGAAAATTCGCTTACCAAGATTCCAATACATCTGAACGCGGCAGAAATCAACGCTCCTGACCGCATTTTTCCGCGCAGTCTCGATGATTTGCCTGGCATCTTGAACGAGCTTTGCCGAGATAACTTCTTTAGACTTCATATAGCCTCCATTTGCCGTTTTTGCGGCTGATTAATGTTAGAGGCGTCCCCTATTCTGAAATCTCAGAAAAAAAAGACGCGATTCTCCATTTGACAGAGAATCACGTGCTGCATTAATGTACCTAATATCGCAAAATGTGGCAAGGGGGGGTAGGAAATTTTACACAACCTATAGTTTCACGCAAATTTACATTCTAGCCACCAGAAATCCAAATCAAGCTTTTCGTCAACAAGATGGAATAGTCGCCGAAGAGAAGGTTGAAGTTACCAATGACAACCATCTCGATCTCTTCTTCAGTCTTAAATTAAACCTTAGAATAAAAAGCGCCAGTAGGAGTGAAAAACATAAGGATTTTCTAATTTACCATATACGCTTTCATTTTACTTTCAAGTTGTTCACGTTCATTGCGGCCCTTGGTCGAAAATCTCAAATAATCTATGCCATATCGTTCTAGTATACAATCTTTCATACGATCGCGTTCTGCCTGAACAGATTCTTGCTTATGGAAGTTTGCTCCATCAATTTCAATAGCCAAAACAGGCGTTTTCGAAATACGATTTGTAATTAAGAAATCAATATGAGTCGAAGAATGCTTGGCATAATTGAGCAATGCCGGATTATCCACTATTTTTGAAAAATCTCGAATTAGATGGTTCATCGGATACTCAAAAAAAACATCTAAACTTGGACATTTCTTCAAGACATCGCGAATCATTCCATAAGCTATGTTTTCCGAAGGATATTTTGAGATCTTTTCCAAATTACCAAAATTCGTACAGCACTTGGGGCTAAACAAAACATCAAAAATGGAATAAACCATGCTATCCACTGACTTACCAGCATTGTATTGAATGTAACCAATTAAATCATCAAGAATACTCCCCTTTGGTTGTTCCTGCTTAGAGGCAACCAAAACAAACTTGCTCTTTGCTCTTGAAACAGCCACATTAATTATCTGCGGATCTCCGGAAAATTCGGTTAAAACATTATCTACAGTCGAAAAAATTATCGAATCCTTTTCACGGCCCTGAAACTTATGAATTGTAGATATATCAACGCCATGAATAACTTTTCTTAATTCACAACATTGCTTATTATAAGGAGAAATAATCCCTACATTCATCGGCCCAAGACTCGGTATAACTTCCTGAACGATCGCATCAATCTGTTTTTGGTTGACATTATTCTCTCGACTAGTCGGAGCCGTCCAATGAATTACCAACGGATTCTGTTCCGTATTGTTAGAAAGAACAACAAGCTGATTGCCATAAAATTTCTGATTACAAAACTCAATAATCTTCGGATGACAACGATAATGTTCTTTCAACAAAGTTTTCGCAGCTTCGGGAATAAAACGACCCATAGAGTCCAAGAAACTCACATCCGCACAGTTATACATCTGAGGCACTTTATGCTTTTCGAAAATTTCTTGATATTTTTCCTTTTCTTCCCTTGTCGTCACCTTTTCAAGTTGTTTGCTGTCGCCAACAATCACTGCATTCTTAGCACAGGAAATCGCCAATGCACCCGTAGCAATATCGACCTGCGAAGATTCATCCATAATAACATAGTCAAAAATAGCATTTGAGCTGAGAGCGCTCTTTGAAGCAAATGTAGTACTGAATACAATTGGATAATCCTTAAGAAATTCTCTCCACCTACGATACAAATCCTCTTTTTTATAAATAGTTTGCTCTTTACGCGAATAAAATTTTCGGAAAACATTCTCATACAAAATCGCCTTAGAAAAATTTTGCAAGTCAGATGCAGCCCGCTCATTCGCCTTCACAGAGTTTTCCAAAGACCTGATACGATATCCGTATTCAGCCAATCGATTTATATAACAGTAATTTTCAAGACTTGCTATAATCGCAGCGGCATCACTTTTGAGAAACTTCCAATTAGAAAGCCCCTTAACAAAACGCAGCCAAAAACGAACAAAAAAGGAAAGTCGATTTTTTGAAGGATTATTCTTAAGGTTTGATTCCAGTTGACTTCTAACGGCTTCTATATCGAATTGATTCAAATCATTTCGATTTTCAATAGAGTAGTCAGAAACCCCTAGTTCATCAAGATATTCCTTGAAATGCTCGTAATTTACTCTCGCATTCTCAAATTCCGCATTTACACCAGCCAACTCATTCTGATCATAAAAAAGCCGCTTAGCTTCGGAAATCTTCTTCAATATGTTCTCTCGCCAAGAAGCAAGACTTGGGCGATTTTTTTCTATGGGAAGCTCCAATTTTCTAGGCTTTTGAGACTCAATAAAAGAAGACTTATTTTCATCCTTTCCAAGCATCGCCGAAAGAAAATCCAATTTGTATTGGGATAATTTTTCTTGAACATTCTTTATGGCACTATTATTGTTGGAGACGACCAACGCAGTCTTCCCTTGAATCAGTAAATTGGCAAGAATATTTAAAATCGTCTGAGTTTTACCGGTTCCTGGAGGACCCTGAATTAGGCTAATTGTATATTTGAACGCATTTTGAACAGCGTTGATTTGGCTGAGATTGCAACCAAATGGAAAAACAAGGCTTTGCGATTCTGTAGGTTGCAAGTCTTTTTGAACGCCAGACTTCAAATAAAGAGATAACGCAGTATCTTCATTTTCGTAGATTCCCTTTATTTTATCATATTGTTTTTTCAACAAAGAAGCATCCGCTTTCTTATTGCTGTTTTCGCAAAATTCCTGAACTAGCAAAGGATTGTTTGCAGCCACATCCTTCAAATAATTTAAAACCGTATTTTGAAAACTATCCTTCGATTCATTCAGAACCCTCAACTCGTCATATTTATAAGTCTTCGCCTTATCTTTGAAAACAATATGCCAATATTTTTTATTCGTTTTAGTATCGCAAAACTCAAAAATATTTTCAATGTTGTAAAGTTCAATACCATTTACAGAGATCTTCTGGTTTTTGAACTCATGCAGACAAGGATTATCTAAACAGACAACATTACCAGCGCTATATTCGTAAGCACATCCATTACGAAAAACAACCTTACATTTCCGGCTTGCACCATCAAAAGAAAGAGATTCAACCTCTTCCGTCTTTATTTCACCTTTGATTAATACGAGAAATTTTTGCGGGTTCATAACGAGAATAACAAATTTTCAATATTCTTTATTTGCCATTTATATGGCCATTGATAATCAGGAATTGTCAGATGTATATTTTAAACATATAAACAAAATATACCCAAATTTTGTATCATGAAAGGGATAAAATCGGCTTTTTTAGCAAATCTCCAATAAAAATATGACCTGTGTTGCAGTTTGACATAACCTTTCAAAAAAAAACTCCATACGGGCCCATTGACAAACCGAATTTTCCCTGATAGACGAGAACCTGCTCAAGTCACAGATCTACACCATCCGCGGGTTAAAGGTCATGCTCGATGCCGATTTGGCAGAGATTTACGGGTATGAAACTCGAAAATTCGTTGAATTTCGACAATTTTTATAAAAAAGGAAACTTGATGTCCAAAAATCGGATATCAAGTTGGGGTGGCGTTCGAAAACTTCCTTTCGCCTTCACAGAACAACGCATTTACATGCTTATGACGGTACTCAAAGATATCCCAACTATCGCAAAATATCCCAACTTTCGCAAAATTTGCGATAGTTCAAAACAAAAGCGTCTCTGCTAACAACAAAAAAATCCCAGCCTTTGCAGCCAGGACAAATTTGCAAGATTTTACTGGATCCTTCGACTTCGGCGCATGCGCCTCCGCTCAGGATGACACAGCCAAACGTCGCGCAGTTTACTTAGTGCCGCGCGGTTCCAGCAGCTTTTACTTCTGCAAGTTCAAGCTAGCATTAGCAGCACCGTACAAACTAATGCTATAATCCTTGATGAGGTACACCGGGATCTTGTTCAAGAGCGGACGGATGTTCGGATTGTAGTTCTTTTCGAACCAGGTCATGAACAAGTTATCGCGTTCGAGCCAGCGGAGGTCCTTTTGCACCGTACCGCCTGCGAGGTAGAAACCACCGAGCGGAAGGAACAACGTGCAAGCGTCGCTGGCGAAGCGAGCAAGCATCTTCACGAACAAGCGCATCATTTCGGCAGCAACCGGATCGGTGTCGCTGGCGCGGCTGATGTACTTCGGGCGGTCGTGCCAATCGGTTTCTTCAATCTTCTTGAAGGCATCGTTCTGCGGTACGCCCTTCGTGTCGCGCCACCATTCATAGAGGTGAGCAAGGCCCATGCCAGAGACGAGCGGTTCAACGCCCGGCACAGTGCCGATGCGCTTTTCCATGTAGTCGCGGAAGTCCTGGGTTTCCTTGTCGAACGGAGCAAACGTAGAGTGGCCACCTTCGGAGCAAGCCGGGATGTACTTTTCACCGTCAAACGCGAGGAAGCCAACGCCCATGCCCGTACCCGGGCCAATCACAGCCTTCGTGGCAGCCTGCGGCTTCGGATCGCTACCGTCGGTGTGCTTGAACTTGAGAATCTGCTTCGGGTCATCGACATCGAGAGTCGGGATGCCGTAGCTAATGGCCATAAAGTCGTTAATCACGAGAGTCGGGATGCCGGTTGCATTCGTGATGGCATCGCCATCGACGCACCACGGGAGGTTCGTCATGACGCACTTGTTGTTTGCCACCGGACCTGCGGCACTGATGCAAATGTGGGACGGCTTCAAATCCGCGCGGTTTTCGATTGCCGCCTTGAGCGTTTCACGGATCGGGGTGTCGAGTCCTTCAATGCACTGGCTCGGGCAAACGGTTTCGAGAATGAGCGTAAACTTGCCATCCTTGTAGCCCACAAGACCAAGGTTCGTATTCGTACCACCGATATCACCCGCCAAAACGAGACGGTCAAACTTAGCATCGGGATTAAGCCATTTAATTTCCATAATTTAAAACTCCATGTTTTACGTTGAGGAATATAGTTTTTTTCCCCATAATTACACGCATGTAATAAAAACAACTGTTTCAATCGGCGCAAAAAATATACATTAAGCCCATAAGGACCTATTTATATTGAGTGGGTCACAATTCACTTTTAACAAGCAGAGACCATGCGCGCTATTCTTGCACTCTTTTATTACATCGTCGTTTTCACCATTATGGTTGTCGCAGGCATCCCATACACCCTCTATTGCGGTATCCGCGGACACTGGGAAGACTGCACCAAGATTTGCTCTTTTTCATTCCAGAAGATCATTTTCAAGCTTTTTGGCATCAAGGTTTCCGTCAAGGGCGCAGAAAACATCCCGCAAGGTATCAACTACGTCATCGTCGCCAACCACCAGAGCTTTTTGGACATCAACGTCATCTGGCACTCCATCACGACGGCTTCGTTCATGGCTAAGGCAAGCCTCTGGAAGGCTCCCGTATTCGGCTGGGTTTTGAACCGCTCCGGCAACATCCCCATCCACAAGAACCCGCGCAAAAACGCAGGCCTCGGCAAAATCCTCAAGAAGCGCCTCGAAAGCAATTACAACATCGTGGTATTCCCTGAAGGCCACCGCACCGAAGACGGCCACATGCTCAAGTTCCAAAATGGAATTTTCCGTTTGGCAAAAGAACAGCATTTTGCGATTTTACCAGTTACATTTATCAATACCGGAAAGATTCTCCCGAAGGTCAAGTGGGCAGTCTATTCCGGCACCGTCGAGATGGTCGTTCACCCGCTGATCCGCTATGAAGATTACGCTGAAAAGCCAATGGCCGATCTCCGCGACGAGACCCACGATTTAATCGAATCCGCTATGCCGTACAAGCAGGCGGAACTTGCCGCAGCAAAAGAAGCGGTCGCAGAAAACAAGGAGGCTTAATTATGGCTAAGGAATTACCGAGCGAAGAACAAATTATTGCAATCCTTCGTGACGAACCTATGGTAGGGAGCCAGCTCCGTAGCGCTCTCGGCCTCCCGAAAAAACAGAAGATGGCTTTTAAGCAGCTCCTCGCCGACATGATCGAGCGAGGCGTTCTCAAGCGTTCTGCCCACAAGGAATATCAATTGGGCGATGGTGAACCGCTCGAAGACAAGCGCGAGAAGCGCCGCAAGAAACTGGCAGAGCAGGGTGTCGAAGACAACCGCCGTCCGGGTGCCCGCAGTCGCCGCCAGACCGAAAAGGATTCCGGCACACGCGTCAAGCGCGGCATTCTGCACCAGACCGGTGACGAAGAATGGCAGGTGACCGAAATCGATACCGGCAAGGTGTACGAGATGTGCCACCGCAGGCAGGCGCCGGGCAAGGAAGGCGAGACCATCAGCTTCACGCTTTATCCGCACCCGAAGCTCAAGCACAGCTACTTGGCAAAGGTGGACCGCTCTGCTGAAATCATGAACGTGACTTGGGACGAAGTCAAGAAACAGTTCATGGAAGAGAGCAACTTGCCCAAAGGCTTTAGCCCCGCCATTGAAAAGTACGTGGCCTCCATTACGGACCCGACCGAAAAGGATTTCAAGGGCCGCGTGGACTACCGCAAGCTCGACATTCTCTGCATTGACCCCGAAGGCGCCATGGACCACGACGATGCGATCAGCGTGGAACGCAAGCCAGGTGGCGGTTACAAGCTCGGCGTACACATCGCCGACGTGAGCTACTACGTGCCCGAAGGTTCTGACCTCGACGAAGAAGCTCTTGAAAGAAGCTACACGCAATACTTGCCGTGGACGGCAGTGCCGATGCTCCCGGAAAAGCTTTCGAGTGGCGTTTGCAGTTTGCACGAAGGTGTGGACCGTTGCGCATTTACCTGCATGATCGACTTGGACAAGGAAGCAAACGTTCTCGGTTGGGATTTCCACCGCAGTGTCGTGAACATCACGAAGGGCATCACGTACCAGCAGGCCGTGAAGATGATGGAAGAAGGCGACGATTCCATCAAGGCTCTTGCTGAAGTAACAGCACTCCTCAAGAGGAACCGCACCAAGGACGGCTTGCTCGAATTTCAGACAACCGAATACGGTTGCAAGTTTGACGAAAACGGTGAACCGGTTAAGATTTTCCCGCGCGAACACGACGATTCCAATTCTTGGGTCGAAGAGTGCATGCTCATTGCGAACAACTGCTGCGCCAAGGAACTCAAGCAACGCAAGCTGCAAGGCATTTACCGTATCCATGAAGCTCCGGACACGAAGGACATCATGGAACTCTACTACATGTACCCGGATCTGTTCAAGGACGCTCCGGTGATGTTGCGTGACTTGGGCAAGCCGCGCAGCGGCGATACGAACTTGAACCCGGTAGCCTTCAAGCTTTACGAGCACTTGGTGAAGCGCGCCGCCGGTGACGAAACGCTCACGAACCGCATTTTGCGCAGTATGCAGAAGGCTCACTACGACAGCAACAGCTTCGGGCACTTCGCCTTGAACTGGCAGGATTACAGCCACTTCACTTCGCCGATCCGCCGTTATGCCGACCTTTGGTGCCATCGTGAACTCGCCCGCAAGGGTAAGGAAATTGACGCCGAACGCGTGAATAGCGTGATTGAAGTCTGCGACTTGATTTCGGCAAATGAAATCAAGAATATGAAGGTGGAACGTATTTCCATCAAGGTGTGCAGCTGCTGGATTTTGAAGAGCCGCATTGGCGACAGCTTCGAAGCAAATGTAACAGGCATCGAAGAATGGGGCATTTACGTTTCCATCGACGATCCGATTGCCGAAGGTCTTGTGCGTTACCGCGATATCGCAGGCGATGACTTCTACGTGTTCAACCCGGACCAGGGTCTTGCATTTGGCAAGCGTAGCGGCCGCACCTTCCGCCGTGGCGACAAGGTGATGGTTCAACTCCTCAGAGTTGACCCGTTGCGCGGTCAGGCAGACTTCAGCATCACCGAAAAGCTGAGTCCAGAACCGAAGAAGCGCCGCACACGTGAAGATACCGAACGCGACATTCGCAATTTCAATGAACGCGCTGACCGCGCTGCGGCCGCCGAAGCACTCGGCTATGTGAGCCAACCGGACGAAGACGACGATTACGAACCGGAATACGTTTCTCGCGGTCGCCGTGGACGTCGCGATTTCGACGGTCCGATTTTTGAACGCACTGGACGCGATTCTCGTGAACGTGGCGGTTTCCGCAAGGGCCGTGACGAGTTCGATGAAGGTCGCCGTTCTGACAAGCGTGGAAAACACGGTTCCGACAAGCGCGACTTTGAAAAGCGCGGCGGTCGTGCCCGTGATTTCGATGAAGGATTCCATGTGGCAAGCGAGCCGCGCGAAGCAAGGCGCGGACGCAGGTCTAGCGAAAAAGGTCGCGGACGCAGCAGCCGCGGAGGCCGCAGAGGAAGATAGTTGATGGACGCATGCAGTAAAGTCGCCCTCTACGCCAGTTACCAAACCGGGGAAGACCTCCCCGGCTATGTCCGCTTTGCGCTCAAGCATCTCGCGGAGACCGACTTCAAGGTCGTTCTCCTCACAAATCGCCGAACGCTTTCAAGCGACACCTACGATTTTTTGAAGGAAAACCACATCGAGCTTTTCCTCACTGAAAATCGCGGATTTGACTTTGGCATGTGGCGACGTTATCTGCAATTGCAAGCAAACCGCACAGACGCAGCCGGCAACTACGTTCCCGGCGTCATCACGCGCGACGTGGAACGTTTGCTGCTCATCAACGATTCCATCGTCTATTACAAGAACAAGTTCAAGGAATTCTTTGAACGCGCCGAAAACAGCAATGCCGATGTCGTCTCGCTCACGAGCAATGACGAGTTTGCGCCGCATCTTCAATCGTTCTTCTTGTACATGAAGCCCGCCGCACTCGGCGTGTTCTTCTTGCACATTTTCGAGACTCCCGAACAGACCGAATTCTACGATGTCACGCGAAAGCTCGAAGTCGGCTTGAGCGAAAAATTCACCGAAGCTGAAGTCGTCATGGAATCGCTCTACCACACGGAGCGCCCCGTTTTCTTCGCCTACGACGAACTCATTGCTCAAGGGGCTGGATTCGTGAAGCGCAAGCTTCTGGAACGCCGTTTCAACTACGAAGAGAAAAAGCACTTCGTACGCCATCACGCCTACGACGCGCTCAACAAGGACTACACCGCCCTCATTCTGAATGCCGGGATAGACGCAGACTTTGACAAGAGCTGGCTCCCCCAGAGCAACGAAACCCGAACCGAGCGTATCAAGGATTTCATCTGGGAAAAAGGCTTCCAGCTCGTCGGCTACCCTGCCAAACGCCTGATTGACAAGCTGAAAAAATAAAAAGCGGAAAAAGTTAAAAAATGTCAGTCTAGCGACACCTGATTTTTTTATCTTATGAAAGAGATAAAGGTACATTATGTGGCGTTGGGACCAGGGCAGACTAGAATACTTTCAATTTGATACATTACGGGAAATCGCAAAGGTTCTCGTAAAATTCGGCAATCGTGATTTAGGCCCCATTGAAGACAAGTTTAGACAAATTATAAAGGCCAATACCGGGAAGCCTTTTGCGCCCAGCAGAAAAGACTATCCTATCAAACGAAATTACAAGCGTGTTTTCCAGTGTACTTTTCTTGCAACATTCCCAGCCAAGGGTCGCAAAAAGAACACTCTTCTCATCACCGATTTCTGTAGGGATTTGGCATCCGATAACGGGCTGATCAAAAATGTAGATGACTATTTTTTGAGATACATTCCAAAATTCAGATTTCCGTTCCCTGCTTTTAAAGGCTATAATCCCAACGATACAATAATATATCCGTTTTGTGCCATTCTAAAATTTCTTATAGCACGGCAAGAACTTGGTCTTGAGTCAAAAATATCTCCTGACGATGTAGCCAGATATATTGTTGCAAATAAATGTACAGGTAAAGAAGATTTAGACTTTTACAAAAAACTCACTCCAAAAAAACGCGTCGAAGATCTTAGACAAGTTAGAGAAATGCTTAAATTTTTTTGTCAGCTAAGCATTCTAAAGTATTTTAACAATTATTTATATCTCGAACCATTACCCGAGTCCACCAAGAATAACCTGCTCCATACGGTATTGGTCCCCGAAAAACGAAGCCCTGCAAACGACGCGCTAGATGAGTTTATGCAAATGACTCGCTTGGACTCAAAATCTGTTACACCAGAAATTGAAGCATTTGCAGAAACGCCTTTGGACCTAGAATTCATCGAAGGAGATCGGAAGAAGGTCGAGCACTTCAGAATAGAAAGAAGCTCCTTGTTGCGGAAATATTATAGAGACAAAAACCCTGAAGCCAAATGCAAATTATGTCAAAGAGACATGAAAGGGGTTTATCCGTGGACAGACTACATGCTAGAGATTCATCATTTGCTACCTTTGGCATCTACGATAAAAATTTCAACTAGCGGAACATCCCTAGACGATGTCGTAGGATTGTGTCCATCCTGCCATAAGGCCATTCATATCTATTACCGGAACTGGTTAAAAGAACATAACAAATCTGATTTCAGTACAAAAGAAGAAGCTAAAGAAATATTTTCATCTGCATTATCCGCAATAAAGAACGCATGAAAAAGAAACTAACGATTGATAAACAAGAAAATCTTCTAAACAAATCTATCGAGCAACATCTCGATTTTTCTGAGTTGCTAAATGATCAGGAACTTACTTATGATGATTTGTCTTACAAGCAAGACGACAATATCCCCAAAGAATGTTTAGAGAAAATAGAATGTCTGGATGACATTCCCAAAGCGCAGGACAATATACCTGCGGTCAGTTTCTTTTCTGGAGCGGGCGGCTTAGATATCGGTTTTAGCTACGCAGGAATACAGACGAAAATTTCCATTGAATTCAACGAAACATTTTGCAATACCCTGAGAAAAAACGACCCTTCAAAAATTGTGATCGGTCCGCCCAATTACAGCGGCGATATCAGCAAAAGAGAAGAACTGGCAAAGATTCTTGCTGAAAATGGCGTAAACGAAAATTTCGAGGGCGTTTTTCACGGAGGGCCTCCATGCCAGTCGTTTAGCATTGCCGCAAACCAAAGGTTCAACAAAAACGGTGAAAATTTCAAGAGAAAAGGCTTTGAAGACGAAGAAAAGGGAATGCTGATTTTTGATTATATCTGGTTCATCAAAAAATTCAAGCCCAAAGCTTTTTTGATCGAAAATGTGGAAGGTATTTTGGAATGCGATTCTACAGGCAAAATAAAAAAGGCGCTGGACGATTTAAAAAAGCTCGGATATAAAATAGCAGGCCCCCGGATCTTTGACGCCTCGTATTACGGAGTTCCCCAAAAAAGAAAACGATTTATCGTGATTGGTTCACGTACAGAAAACGCAGTTAT
Organism: Fibrobacter sp.; assembly: GCF_045112255.1. GTDB lineage: Bacteria > Fibrobacterota > Fibrobacteria > Fibrobacterales > Fibrobacteraceae > Fibrobacter. The sequence goes on along the minus strand of NZ_JBGUHR010000119.1, from coordinate 96,681 downwards.
CCTCCCCGAGCCGGCAGAAAAGCAGACGCCTTGCGGCCCGGTCTTTATGCGCGATTTGAAATCGGCAACAAGCCATATCACAAGAGAGCACACCGCAGAATCCATCAAGCGATATATGCTTCTGAGCTACGGCCAGCGAGATAAATTGGGACGTGTTGACAGGTTAGACCCAAGAGAGCCTTCTAAAACCGTAATTGCGGGCGGAACAAAAGGCGGCGGTCGTTCTCATTTGCACCCGTTCCATCCAAGGACTTTATCCGTAAGAGAATGTGCCCGTCTGCAAACATTCCCAGACAGCTATGAATTTACAGGAGCAAATGCTCGCCAATTTACCCAGGTAGGGAACGCTGTACCGCCTTTATTAGCATATAAATTAGCGTGTGCCATAAAAGCCGTTTTCCACCAAGAATAAAAACAGCTCATCAAAGCAGGTATGGAATGAAGAAATTTGGTTTAACAGCGATTGTTTTTGCTGCTCTTGGAGCTTCGTCATTGATGACGGGCTGCGGTTCTGACGGGAACCACGTTACCCCCCATGACGACTCCGACCCGAACCATCCTATTTCTCTTTTCGATACCTTGATGGTTCCGAGCGTAGCGAACTTGCCCGATTGCGACGAGAGCCGCGAAGGTCGTGCGTTCTTTGTACAGAGCGACAATTTGCCGCACCTTTGCGTGAAAGGCTCTTGGCGCAGTGCAGCAGACACTACAGATTTTAGCATCACATGCAGCGACGGGTTCCTGCATGCCGTTGACAAAGTTCCGTCACTGCCAAACGGTTCAATTGTCGGTAGTCCAGACACGGTCTTTATCGAAGGATTCGTTTCGCCAATCTCCGGCATTGCGCAAAAAGGTCCGTTCGTCTTTGGAACAAGCGTCACGGTCACCGAAGCAAGCAAGGAATTCAACAACGAGACTTACCAAAAAGCAGAGGGCTGCATTCTCACCAATGACGGGCGCTATACATTCAACGAAGTCCATTCGAATGCCAACTGCGTGAAAATCAGGGCGACTGGATTTTACCGCAATGAAGTGACAGGCAAAGTTTCCAGCAGCCCCATTACGCTTGCCGCAAAGACATGCTCGCCCGAACACGCGAACGTGAACATTCTCACGCATATCACCATCCCGCGCATCGAGCAGCTCACGATGAACCACATCGATTTTGCCGAAGCCAAGGCACAGGCGGAGCGCGAAGCGTTTGCCGCATTCGGCATCGACACCGTTCAACTTTATTCGCAGCCATACTTCACCGACGGGCGCACCGAAAGACCCGTCGCCGAAGATCTGGACATGTTCGGCAACAGCGAATACAGTGCAGCACTTCTAGCCATCTCCGCCATGATTCAAGGCGATCGCAGCGAGAATGACATGATGAACCTCGCAAACAATCTCGCCGAAGACCTCAAGGGCGATGGCATTTGGAACGACCCAAACTGGAAAATCAAAATCGCCGACTGGGTCGTCGGTCTCGACACGCTCTGGAAATACAACGACATCCGCAATAACGTTTCATCATGGGGCATGAACATCCCGAATTTCGAGCGCTACATGCGCGCGTTCATTCCCATCGCTTACGGATTCGGGCCATGCACTGACGCAAACGCAGGCCAGGTCACGTACGTCAATCAAGGCCAAAGTGCCCTTTTCGCAAACGATTACGAACACGCCGACCATTCCAGAGTCCGATTCATCTGCGATGCTAATACCAAGGAATGGCGCATTGCACAGCCCATCGAAAAAGACACGGCAGGGTTCGGCCCCGGCGAATACGACAAGGAAGTCCGTGAAGGTCGCGTGAACCACGACAGCTATTACATCTTCGAGACAGCCACAAACGCATGGCGCATCGCCACCCCGCAAGAAGCCGACGGATTTACGGACATTGCCGAAGTCTACGCAAGCCTCAAGCCAAGCGAAAAAGCAGTCTTCATCATCCGCCACAGCGAACGCACCGATGACACGGGGCCGAAGGGCCACTTGACCAGCAACGGAAAAACGTACGCCCGCGATCTGGGCAAGCGCCTTGCCGCCGTTGCCAAGGAAGATTTTTACTACGGCTATTCGGGCTACACGCGCACACAGGAAACCTGCGAAGAAATCGCCATCGGCAAGGGCCAAGCAGACTACACGCTCAATGTCCTCCCCTACATGGACGGAGCCTGGTATATCAAGGACGAGACTATCGCCGACAACTATATCAACGCAGAAGGCGGCTGGGTCGTATTTTCTAAGTACGGTTTTACAGGCGCCTACGAAGACGCTTTCTACGACTTGGAAACCCGCAGCGAAGAACTCCTCAAGAAAAACATTCTCGCAAGCCTCCCGGCCATGAAACGCATAAGCGTCATGTGCACACACGATTATCTGGTCGTGCCACTCCTCGCCTACACCACCAACGGACACGCAAACGTGCGCTACTACGAGAAATGGCGCTGGGTCAACTACCTTTCGGGCGTTGCGATGATCATCTCCGCTGACGGTTCCGTGCGTTACGTTCCTGTCAAGGGCCTTGAATCAGGAACGATGTAATTTATCTATTTCCCTATTAAATTACGACATTTCCGTCTAAAATGATACGAAAAGTTTACTTTTGTACAAAAACGTATATATATTAGACCTTACAAATGGACTTTAAGCTTTATCCAGAGGGGAGTTTTATGGATATCGAGAATATGTCGTCCTGCAACTTCAGGGATTCTAGCCTGTCGAAAAAAACGATAGGAATAACAGCTGTATTATGTTTATCTATGATGCTTGGAGGTTGCAGCGACGACAATTCTTCGAGCGGGCCTTCGTCTGAAGATTCCGCGATCCAGAAAATGTCCATCCGAGAAAAGGTCGGGCAGATGTTCTTTGTGCGGCCCGAAGCGCTGGACACGAGCATCCACTGGAACGAATACGCGGAACTTCCCGATTACAAGCTTCAAGAAGTCAACAAGACCATGCAAGCCGTCAACAAGGACTACCCTATCGGCGGCATGATCCTTTACGCGCACAACATTGTAGACGAAAAGCAGCTTGGGAAATTCATTGCCGAAATTAAGGAACTGAACGGTTCACCGCTCCTCGCGATTGACGAAGAAGGCGGTCGCGTGGCGCGCATTGCAAACAACGAAAATTTCAATGTGCCAAAATACGAGAGCATGGCTGCCATCGCAAAATCCGGCAATCCGGAAGACGCTTACGAAGCCGCGTTCACCATCGGGAGCTATGTCAAGAAATACGGATTCGACATTGACTATGCACCAGTTGCCGACGTGAACACGAATCCAGACAACATCGTGATTGGTCCGCGCGCATTTTCGGATGACCCGGAAACGGCTGCGAAATTTGTAGTAAGCTACCTGAACGGTCTAGAATCCGCAGGCGTCATCGGGACACTCAAGCACTTCCCGGGACATGGCGACGTGAGCACGGATACGCATTATGGCTACGCCTCGACAAACAAGACCTGGGACGAGATGCTCAAATGCGAAATGATCCCGTTCAAGGCAGGCATCAAAGCAGGCGCCCAGATGATTATGACCGCACACATTGCGGCCCCGAAAGTTTCTGGCAACGATTTGCCAGCAACGCTTTCTTCGGTGATCCTGCAAGACAAGCTCCGCGACGAACTCGGTTTTGACGGTGTTATCGTGACCGACGCGATGGACATGGGCGCCATCACCAAGCAGTTCAGCAATACCGAAGCTGCTATAAAGTCGATTCAGGCAGGCGTCGATGTGGTCCTTTGTTCGAGAGAATTTACACAGGTTTTTGACGCCGTTGTCAAAGCAGTCGAAAAAGGTGAAATCAAGGAATCGCGGATTGACGAAAGCGTCAAGCGAATCTTGAAGCTCAAGAAAAAGAAATAATAAACGATTCTTGAGAAATAATGGATCCCCTACGCAATGGTTATACGAGAAATTATGGTTTCCCTCCCTTCGGTCGAGAATGACAGGCTTCGAGGATGACTTCGCACAGTGGGAATGACATTCAATACAAAAAGAAGCCGTGGATGCGGCTTCTTTTTTGCTTTGACACATACGCGAAATGTCTATTAAGACAAATGCGCGGGAGTGCCCGCGCATTTTCAACTACTTCACGATTTCAGCGTCCTTGACGTTCTTGCCCTTGAGCTTGGAAGAAGCAGCGGGCTTGCCACCATTGACCGGCGGGAACTTGCTGTAGATGTACTTGTACTGAGCAATGCTCCAGATGTTACCGATAATCCAGTAGAGCACGAGACCAGACGGCATCACGGCGCTGAACAAGAGCATCATGGCAGGCATCATCCACACCATCATCTTCTGCTGTGCCGGGTCCATACCAGCGTTAGAACTCATCGTCACCTTGGTCTGGAAGTAGGTCGTTGCAACCATGAGCCACGGGAGGATGGCAAGGCCAGACGGCATGATGATAGGAATGCTGATTCCGCTCCAGACAACGTCACTGCGGCTGAGGTCAGAAATCCAGAGGAATGCCGGAGCGCCACGGAGTTCGATAGCACGGCCAAGCACAAAGAAGAGGCCCATGAAAATTGGCATCTGAATGAGCATCGGGAGGCAGCCACCCGTGCAGCTTGCAAGCGGGTTGATGTTGTTCTTGCTGTAGAGTTCCATCATAGCGGCCTGCTTCTTCTGCGGGTCGGTACGGTACTTCACGTTGATTTCATCGAGCTGCGGCTTGAGAGCGGCCATGCCACGCGTAGACTTGATCTGCTTCACGGTGAACGGAGTCGTGATACCGCGAACGATGAGCGTCACGAGGATAATGGCAATACCGTAATTCGGAATGACGCTGTAGAAGAGGTTCAAAAGCTTGAGGAGCATCTTGCAAATCCAGACGAACCAGACGTCAGCACCGCACCAGCTCCAGCCACTTACGATAATCTTTTCATAGTCCTTGTCGAGAGCAGAGAGTTCATCCCACTTGAGCGGGAGAATCATCAAGTCGTAGCTGAGGGACTGGGCGCCACGGAAATCGTCGGCAATTGTAAGCTTGTACGTACCCGGATCGACTTCGCTATCTTCGACCTTCATCGGCTTTGTCTTGAGCACAGCCGGAACAGCTTCGTCGAACTGGACCGTCATAGCGACGTACTTGCGGCGAAGACCTGCCCAGATGACCTTGCCTTCAGTTGCATTGAAAGAAGTCTGTTCACGAGGCATTTCGCGTTCCACAGAATAGCGGTCGTTAAAGACGACTTCGCTGAAGTAGTAGGTGCCACCACCGCCGATGCCCATGAAGCCCTTGGACTTCGGAATATCTTCAGTTTCCTTGAGGCCGCCCTTCCATGCGAGTTCATAGGCATTCGGCTGGAAGCCGACAAACTTGTTTTCCTGACGGACTGCCGGACCTTCCTTGGTGAAGCCGTAGGAACGGATGACCTGGTTGCCGTTTGCATCCTGGAACGCGAACTGGACCTTTGCACTGTCGGTCACGACAATCTTTGCAGGCGTGTTGCCGAGTTCGAACATCGCTTCGCTCAAGTCTGCGTTGTCGAGCTTCAAGTCAAAGGCACCGAGCGTCGTATCCTGGATGAGTTCCGGGAACTTGCCGGTAGAGTCCGGGAGAGCCTTCACGATGACGCTCTTGACCTTAGCACCCTTGTTAGTGAGGGTCATGATGAACTTGTCGGTTTCGACCGTCACGGAACGTTCTGCAATTTCAGCCTTCGGAGCGGTAGCAGCCTTTGCGGAATCCAATTCCGAATTCTGACTTCCTAATTCCGAATTGCCCAAAACCGGTGCAGCCTTGATTTCAGGCGTCTTGCTCGGGATCACGAGCGACTTTGCAGAATCCTGAGCGACCTGCTTTTCGGTTTTTGCCTTTGCCTGTGCGGCACGAGCTGCAGCCTGCGCCTCGGCATTTGCGTTATTGACAGCCATCCACCAAATCACGATAACCGCGATAAGGATGGAACCAATGAGTGTATTCTTGTTCATTTTTTATCCTTAGGGGGCGGAACCGGGTCATAGCCGCCCTTGCAGAAGGGGTTGCATCTTAAGACTCTAAAAACCGCAAGATAGAAACCTTTGATGGGCCCGTGGAGGCGTAAAGCTTCAATTGCGTAGTTTGAACACGTAGGTTGGAATCTACAGACCCCATGGAAAAAATAGGGGTGCACCAGTTGGTATAGACGGATGGGGGCAATTAAAGCCGCCACCAGAGCATTTTTAAGCTTCTGCCACATCCGGTTGCTTGTCCCATTCCATCTTGTGGAAAATTTTCTGGGCGGATTCGCGGAAACGTTCAGAAGACATTTCCTTGGAATTGTCACTCACGACAATCATCGCCCAGACGGGCTTTTTGATATTCGGGACAATACCATAAAATAGTGGACGTAGGATCCTACGGCACTTATTGCGATACACGGCATTTCCGTTCTTCTTCTTGGCTAAGAAGCAGAAACGACAAAAACCGTCCGGAGCTTCAATCCATCGCATGCTAAAAGCAGGCGCGCGGAGGAACTTTCCTTGGACGGCTACTTGCCGGTAAGCGGGCTGATTGGGCAGCCGATAAGAACGCAGAGTGGCTATAAGCCAGCCCCGACTTACTTCTTATAGATTTCGTCGCTGACGGTGAGGACCTTACGGCCCTTAGCACGGCGACGGCTCAAGACAGCACGACCCCAACGGTCTTCCATACGGGCCATAAAACCGTGCTTGTTAACGCGCTTACGATTGTGAGGCTGGAATGTTCTTTTCATGATAAAAACCTTTCTATGAAAACAGAATTTTTTGAGACTCAAATTTAGTAAAAAGTAGGTATTTATCAAGGGGTTACCAGCGCCGTAAAGGGTATTTTTTCACCCCTAACGAGACTCAAACAGAAAGCATTCAGTAAAAACACAATGTATTCACAAGATGTAAACAGATATTTTTAAGGGGTGGTTAGTGATCAATGGTCATTAGTCAGTAGCAGAACAACTAACAACTAGCAACTATTGACTAATAACTAACGACTAACAGCCAACAACACACAATTCCTTTTATATCTTTTAATTACATCATAGACAATAGCGTAAAAGCAGGATTTTATGGAACTTACTCCGCTTGATATCAGAAACCAGACTTTTCACAAGAAAACACTTAACGGATACGATCCAGAAGAAGTAAAGGCTTTTCTGGAGACCACGGCAACAGCGTTCGAAAACATGTTCCGCGACCGCACGAACTTGACCGAGCGTCTGAAAGTCGCCGAAGAACGCGTGAACTACTACCGCCAAATCGAAAAGACGATCCAGGACGCCGTTGTCACAATGCAGCGCACGATTAACGAAGTCAAGGCATCCGCAGAAAAAGAAGCCGAGATTATCGTCGCCGAGGCAAAGGCCCGCGCCATGCGTGAAGTCGAAAGCATCAAGCGCGAAAGTGAAAACCTGCGCACAGAAATCGAGCAGCTCCGCCAGCTCCGTACAAACTATTTCATCCGCTGCCGTGCGCTCATCCACAGCCAGGACGAGCTGCTTTCCGCCATGGAAAACGACCAGCAAAGAGATTTCGAGGCACCCGCCGCATCGCAAAACGACGGCATAGCCCTCACCTAGCGCATGTCATGAGAATAAACATCAAAGTACATGCACGCAGCAAACGTGAAAGCATAACGCAACAGCCCGACGGGAGCTTCAAAGTCGAAGTCAAGGCGCCGCCGGTCGATGGAGCCGCAAACGAAGCCATTTGCGAGCTCGTAGCAAAGCACTTCCACGTTCACAAGCGAGACGTTTCGGTTGTTATGGGATCAACAAATAACAAAAAAGTCATCGAAATATTGGGGATATAAGATGAAACGTCAGTTAAGAGCAACCATTCAGACAAAAATCCTTGGGCTTGCCATCGCCGGTTTAATAATATGTACGCTTGCTTTCGGAGGACTTTGTCTGCACACTACAGATAAAGTTGTTTACGAAGGCACAGAAAAAAACCTGCATAGTCTAACAAGCATTGAGACCATCAAGCTCAACAACAGACTAAAAAGCGTCGAGCAATACGTCAATACATTAAACATTGCCATCACCGGCATGCTAGACAGCATCGAGCAACTGACTGACGAAAAACTACTTGCTGATTTTACCGAAAAAAGCCGTGAGCTGATCCGCCTTACAATAGGGAACACCGAAAAAGCCGTATCCGCCTACTTGCGTTTCAACCCGAAGCTTGCGCCGCCGACTTCGGGCGTCTTCATGGCAATGACCGCAACAGACCATGAACTCAGATTTACAGAACCCACAGATTTCTCGAAATACAGTCCGGACGACGCCGAGCACGTCGGCTGGTACTACATGCCCATCAGGACCAAAAGGCCGATGTGGATGAAGCCTTACTTGAACAAGAACATCGGCATATACATGATTTCGTACGTCATACCGATTTTCAAGTTCGACAAGGAAATTGGCGTTGTCGGCGTGGATATCGACTTCGATTACCTGACTCGTGAAATTGCGGCCATCCGGATTTTCGACAACGATTATGCCTTTCTTGCAGACAGATTCGGCAACATCCTTTTCCACCCAAGCATTCCCAAAGGCCATCAGTTTACACCTCCCGACAACAGCCTTATCATCCATAACAGGCTTGCAAACGGAATGGACTTGACCTTCGTCATTCCCAAGACGTCTATTTCCGCAAACCGTGACAACCTCATCAAGAATCTCATCCTCATCACGATGCTGATTCTGGTCGCCTTCATTTTCGCATCGTCCATTTTCGCAAGTACGCTCACCAAATCGATCAAGCTTTTAACCGACTACGCCAACCGTCTCATCGACGGGAAAATGGGCATCAAATTAAACATCAAGCGAAACGACGAAATCGGAGATCTCGCAAAGAGCTTCGTCAATGCCAAAATACGCCTCGCCGAGACGATGGGAGAAATCAAGGGTCTCGCATTCAGAGACCCCATCACAAACGTGCGCAACAGGAATTCCCTTGACCACTACATCAACGAATTCAACATAAAAGTATCCTCTGGCGAAATCGGATCCTACGGAGTTCTCGTCACAAGCATCGACAATCTTTTCAAGATCAGGAACAAATTCGGCAATTCAAAAGCAATTACACTTTTGCAAACAGCAAGCAAGCTCATCTGCAACACCTTTGACCATAGCCCCGTATTCAGAGTCAATGACGATGAATTCGTCATCATCCTCATGAACAACGACTTAAACGATCACGAAAGCCTACAGAAAAAGCTAAAAGAAGGCGCACAGAAAACGGCCTCCGCAGAAAATCCGTGGGAACAGGTAATGTTATCTATAGGCACGTCCATTTGCAAAGACGCCCAAAGCTCTTCATTGTCCGAGCAGCTCGTCATTGCAGAGAACGACATGCTGAAAGATCGAAAAGAAATCGAGTAAAATATGAGACTTTCAATCCAGTCAAAAATTTTAATCCTTTCATTATCGAGTACGCTCATCGGCACTCTTTCTCTTGGAGTTCTCAGCACACTGTTCATCAGCAGAACTACCCAGCGGAACTCCATGCAATACATGAAGGACCAAGCCGATCATGAAGCCGCAAAGCTAAACCATTTATTCGAATCGCACGAAAAATACACAATGGCTGTAGCCGCCGGCATTTACTCTCAGATAAATGAAGATTCTACATTTTTGACGGATTCAAGTAGTTTTATCAAGAACAACGAAGGTATCAAAGAACGCCTCAGTTCAACCATCTACAACCTCACAGACACAAAAAGCGTCTATGTAATATTCAATCCTGAAATCACACGCGCAAACAAGGGCGTTCTACTCGTCAGAGATACTCCAGAAAGCATATTCAAGCAGCACACGATCACCAACGTCAAGCAATACAGCCCATCTGACATGGAACATGTCGGGTGGTACTACAGGCCCATCATGAGCGGGAACCCGGTCTGGTTGCCGCCTTACTACAACAAAAATTTCAATTCATACATCATTTCCTACGTCATTCCAATGTTTGTCGACAACAAGGAAATCGGCGTTGCAGGAGTCGATATTGACTTTGAACTTTTAACGAAGCAGCTTTCACAAGTACACTTCATGAGGAGCGGTTTTGCATTTCTGGAAGATTCCGAAGGCTTAGTCGTCTACCACCCGACACTCCCCAACGGTCTCACATTCAAGCCCGAAGATGACCAGGTCAAGATTTCCGTTCCACTAAACAACGGCATGACGCTCGTCACCGTAGCGCCCATTCTCGAGATTAACGCAGAAAGGAACAAGCATCTTAAACAAAGTATCATTTTCATTCTAATTTTACTGTCATTTACGACCGCCGTCACGATATTCTTTGCACGAAGCATCACAAAGCCGCTCAAGAAGCTCACCACGGAAGCAAAGAAAATGATCACTGGCGACATGAATGCGGAATTCAACATCAAGCAAAACGATGAAATTGGCGAACTCGCCAAAAGCTTTGCCGCTGCAAAATTCCACATCAGCCAGCACATGAAACAGATGCAGGGGCTTGCCTTCCAAGATTCGCTCACAGGCGTACGCAACAAGATGGCATACGACAACTACATCGAAGAACTTGAAAACCGCATTGAAAACGGCGAAGTAAAATCCTACGGCATCGCCATTCTTGACACGAACAACCTCAAGGAAATCAACGACACCTACGGCCACGAAAACGGGAACGCTTACCTCATAAATTCTTGCAAGCTGATTTGCCAGATTTTTGCGCACAGCCCCGTCTTTAGAATCGGCGGCGATGAATTTTTAGTCATCCTTCTTGACGAAGACTTGGACAACCATCACGATCTTTTAAAGCAGTTCAAGGAAAGCATGGACTTGACCAAGAAAGCCTCTTTCCCGTGGAAACAGATTTCGATTGCATGCGGGATCGGGATTGCCGCATACGCAAAAGCAACGACGATTGCAGACACGTTCAACAAGGCCGACAGCGACATGTACAAGAACAAGCGGGCGATCAAGATTGCAGAACACAGGCCGCTCAGCCGCGATGAACAAATGCACGAAGCAAGACATGCGGCAAACGAAGGGCATTCGGATAAAAGCGACGCTTAAACGAAATACGCGCGAAATGCCGACGAGACTCGCCGCAAGCGGGATTCGCCGCGAATCAAGTCCTGTTCTTGTATTCCTTAGGCGAGCAGCCGGTGTATTCCTTGAACGCCTGCGCAAACTTGCTGGAATTTGTATAGCCCACACGGCTTGCCACTTCCGCAACATTGAATTTTCCTTCCAGCAAGAGCTGGGTGGCTTTTTTCATGCGGTACGTCTTGAGGTACGAATATATGGAGTCGCCATACGCCAGCTTGAAATATTTCTTCATTTGCGTCGGACTCATCTCGATTTGCTTGGAGAGCTGTTCGAGCGTCAAATGCTCCTCGACATTTTCGCGGAGGATTTCTCGCAGGAGTTCCATTTTGTCTTTGTACACACTCGGAATCTGCGCCGCAGTTTCGTACTTGGCTTCGGAATCGAGACGGCTCAAGAAAAGAATCAGTTCGAGCACCTTGATTTTAAAATACGGCAAGCGGATGTTTTTGGGGAGCCTGTAAAGCTCCGAGAAAATGTGGCTCACGTGCTCGCTTGACGGGAGCTTCAACGGGAGCGTGAGCGGCTGGATTTTTTCAATAAGAGCTGCAAAATCCACACCGACCGCCTTGAACATGTTCATGAGTTCACACTGGCAGCGTTCCATCGAGAACACGACGGCAATGCCATGGTAGCAATGCACCGGGAACTTGAACGTCTTACTTGCAGGCATACTGTCTAGCAAGACAAGGCCGTTCTCTTCCATGGATTTTGGCATGGATTCTGAATTTAGCCATTCCGAACTGCCGTTATGGCAGTGGAGCACAATTAAGTTCTTGCCTTGGTTTTCGAAGTTGAAAGTAAATTCCTTCAAGTGAAAATTGCTGTAAAAAACTTGTAGACCAGGCAAAACGTTATACGTTAGAAGATGCCCCGTCCCGGTTTTATTTTGCAGCATATAATGGGAAAAGAAATCTGTATTCTGGATTTGAATCAGATTCTTATCGGGTACGGGCTTTATCATAATCCTCTCTCAAAAAAAAATTAGGCTTGACCAAGTATTTTAGTTAAAACCAATTTTATTAGTTTAAACTAACTTAGACCAGCCTAAAATTTAAGCAATTTTATCTAAAACGGCAAGAGACGCTATTAGAAGAAATACTTACCTTTTACCCATATTTGTGTGTTTTTATTGTAAGTTTTGAATGTTCCACGACGGCCACCAAGAATATCAGAACCCAATGAGACCGTAATTTGGTCATTCAGCAGGTAATCAGCGGCAGGACGAATGTAAAAACTCACATTATCGACATCATACATTCCATAGACCGAGAGCTTAAGCGTATTATTCAGCAGTTCCTTGGACACTCGAGCTGTAACCATGGACGTGTTCTGTTCCATGCCCAATTCCCTGCGATAATCCATAATAACTTTATGCATGTACTGCACCATGAATGTCCAGTTATCACCGGCATACCAGTCCAATCCAAGCAACGCGTTAAAAGTCTTACGCAATCGGTATCTACGGGAATCATTCAAAGCGATCGGTTCACCGAAATATCCGGCCATTTCACCACGAACGACGAATTCACCCACGGGTATCGAGAAATCGCCACCGAGAACGTACATCGGCTTATACAGCCCCTTGATCAAAACGGAACCCGCCTTCGGGTCGTATTCCGTAATCGTCACAGGGGACTTGTTGAACGTACGCAGCGCCGTAAGCGAGAAATCCAGATTTTCAAGGAAGAATCGCAAGCGTGTACCGACCTCGCTGTTTTTTATATGCTTTTCAGGAGTCCCGCTCAAGTCCATACTTGCATTGGGCGGCAAAGGCATCGTCCACGGATTATCCTCACCCGAAGGCATCACGAAATACTCCGGAACAGGCACAAAGACGAGTTCAGCGGAGAAGCTTTCGCCAGGATACTTGAGGTTGATCGCATTCACGGGCACACGAATATCGTCGTAATCGTTTGCCATGAATTCCGTGTAGTCCATGGGCGAGATCAAGTCCGTAATGCGCAGCCCATCGGCAACGCCCCACGTGATAATTTGACGGCCCGCCTTGACTTCAAGGTATTTGCCGGCGTAGTCAAGATACGCCTCGCGAAGGAACGCACCAGTCTGTTCGTCAATGATGCCATTATAAGCAAGATTTACGCTCGAAAAGAGTGAAGCCTCGCCGTAATTCGCCCGCATTTCAAGACGGAGACGCGTCCGTGAAGACATGATCTTGTACGGACTGCTGAGCTGGAGCGCATGGTACGTATCCACAAAGCCATTCAGCTGAAGCGAAAGTTCATCCTGCGCATAAGCAGATAAGGCAAATGCCGCGGACAACAGCGCGAAACTTAATTTTTTAAACATTTTAATCCTCCTTAAAGGGAGATGCCCGCGCAAGGCGGGCATGACAACGCGAGACAGTTCAAACGGATTTTTCCTGCTTACTGCCTACTGTCACTCCTTACTAATTACAACCCGCGTTCAAGCTTGTTCACAGAGAAAATCTTGGAATCGAGCTGGATGTTGTATTTCGGATCGAGGAAGAGGAGTTCCGTGGAGTGCCCGGTCTGGACATTCTTCATTTCCATCTTGCCGACCGTCCAGAAACCATCGACCTTCTTGATGTCCGAAGAGACCATCTGGCGGTGGAGCTTACCGAGCTTGTCATAGAATTCAACCTTTTCAACGACATCGCAATCCTTGCGGACCCAGACGAGCTTCTTGGAGAAGATTTCGCCATCCTTCTTGGGAGTCGATTCGACAACATAGTAGTCAAAGCCGTTGGCAGATTCTTCGCGCAAGAGCTTGTGCGTATCTTCATCGACATTGCGCTTGCCAATATCATCGTAGGTGAAGTCGGAACCCATGAAGTAATCGGTCTTGGAACTCTTTCCGCTGATGCGGCGAGTCTTCTTCAAAGCCGGCAGATAAAGCCACTTGTCATCTTCCTTGTTGACATCGTCGTAGTTCACGGTCAAGAATCCCGTGCCCTTCACGTCGTTGGGGTACAGGAAGAACATGATGGTCTTGGTATCTTCGCCGACATCCATTGCATAAGAAGTAATCTTGCGGACGCGGGTATTACCGCTCTTGTTCACGAGCTTCATTTCCATCGAAGAAGAACGCGTATCGCCATCCGGGCGGTTCTTGACCTTGATCATAATGTCACGGGCATTCGTCTGAGCCATGGACATTGTACTGAGAGCGACAACGAGCGTCGCAGCAATTTTTGAAATTTTCATAAGATCCTCCTATTTTCCGAAAATTTTAAACTTCTTGATTAAAAGCGGTGTCACGAACAGGTCGGCAAGCAATGCCGAGACAAGGCCCACAAACACCACAAAGCCAAAGTTGAACATCTGCGTGGCCTGCGAAGTCGTAAAGCCTGCAAATGTCGCCACCATGATAATCGTCGTCATCACAAGAGCAGGGCCTGCGGCGCGGAACACCTTGAGAATGGAATCGGTGTAATCCTTGCTGCGGTCAAATTCCACATGGCCATGGTTGATGAAGTGGATCGTATCGTCCACGGAAAGACCAATGATCATCGGGATAAGCGTTGCCGTCATCATGTCGAGCGGGATGTTGCTGAAGCCGAGATAGCCGCCCACGAAAATACCCGGAGCAATGTTCGGAATCATACCAATGAGGCCCGTGCGGACACTGCCAAAGACGATCATCAAGAGTACAGCCACAATCACGACAGAGATGAGGAAGGACGTCATCTGGCCCACTTCCAAATACTGCTGCATGGCGGTAAACTGCGGCAAGTTACCCACTGCCGTCACCTTCGCATCCGGATAAAGTTCATGAGCGAAATTCTGCAAGTCCTCGATTTCCTTCTGGAGTTCGTTGGAGTTGTAGCTAGAGATTTCAACCATCAAGCGGAGCTTCTTGTAATCGTAATCCATCCAGTAGCTCGCTTCGGAACCGCCAGCGTTTTCGTACAGGAGCAAGAGCTGAGCCACCTGTTCTTCTGTTTCCGGGATAGCGTACATTTCCTGACGGTTTTCATTCAATGTGCGGTCCAAATCCTTCAAGATGTCGAGAATGGAAGTGGAGCGCTTTGTCAGCGGATACTTCTGAGCATGATCCTGCAACTGATCCAACTTCTTGAGATTTTCGACTTCCTTGACCTTGTCGTTTGCACCAAAGTCAATCACCAAGTCATAAGAGTAGAAGCTACCGATTTCAGATTCGGCAACGTAGAGCATCTTGTTCACATATTCGACCTTGCGGCCCATCGTGCGTTCCACGTCAAAAGCGGGTTCCATCTTGGTGACGCCATAAATCGAAATTGCGGTAATCACAGCAAAGATGATTGCAATCGGCTTTCCGTGAGTAAGAACAAACTGGCCGAGATTATTGAGGATGAGGCCCATACGCGTATCACCCTTTTCGAGCACCTTGGCATTCGGTTCTTTGTCCTTGCCAAAGCTCAGGAGAATCGGCGAAACTGTAAGAGCCACAAGGAGAATGAAGCCAACAGCGATAGAAGAAAGAATGCCCACGGAGCGGATAGGCTTAAGCATAACCGACAGGAACGACAGAAGTGCCACAATCGTTGTGAGTCCCGAGAACAGCACTGACCAGCCGGTTTCTTTCATGGCATAGAGCACAGATTCCTTGCGCTTGCCCGTGAGCATCATATTCTTGCGGAAGAAAGAATGGATGTGAATGTTATACGCAATGGAGACGGCAAACGCCAAGATGACAGGCACCATGATGTTGGTCGCATCCATGTAAAGTCCAAGATAGCCCACCAAGCCAAAAGTCATGATAACGCCCGCGAACGTGGTAATCAACGGAGAAACGATTCCGCGAAGCGAACGCGTCACGAGGAACATCACGATGATGGAGCAAAGAATCGTAATGAGGAAAATGCGGCTCATTTCTTCGCCAATGTACTTGAGTTTCTGATGGCTCAAGTAAGGCATACCCGTTGCAAGAGGGTGCAGCGGAGCGTACTTTTCCTTGGCGATAATTTCAGAAGTTTCGCGGCCCGTCTTCATGTCGGGAGCTTCGGCCTTTTTGCCTTCAGCCTCGCCTTCGGCCTTCCAGACGGAATCTTCCGGGAACGGACGGAGCTTAATGTTAATGAAGGCCTGCTTGCGGTCCTTAGAGACGAGCTTTTTAGCAAGTTCCGGCTTTGCGGCGAGGCGCTTTTCAATTTCGGCAAGGCCCGCTGCATCTGTCGGGATTTCTTCCGGCACGATTTGCACGATTTCCATGCCTTCGTCCGTGCCGAGCATGTATTCCAGATCGACAATCGATGTGGCCTTACCGTCAGAATACGAGAGGCTATCGCGCAATTCGTTCGAAAGTTCGCGCAAGAGCTTCAGGTTTTCCGGCGTCAAAACGGACTGTTCCGTTTCAACCATCACGCCCACGAAATAGTCATTGCCGAAAGTTTCCTTGAACTTGTCTGTTTCAACAAGCATCGGGTCGCCTTCGATAAAGTAGCTATCCCATGAGGCTTCGACGTAAATCTTTTTCATGCCTACGATTGAAATCGCAAGCAACGCAATAAATGAAACTAGAAGCAAGGCCCTATGCGAAATCAGGAACCTTGCGAAGTTTTCAAATTTTTCATTCACCTTTTCGATGTTTATTCGAATCCGTGACATCTTCTCACTCCTTTTTTAATTCATTGACGAATTGTATGTTGTAAATCTTTTCCATCTGGAGAACATCCAAGACTTCTGCGACTTTTTCGTAAGGAGTCTTCTTGTCGATTTTCAAGGCCACCGGCGCTTTCTTGTTCTGCACGGCAGCGCTCTTGTTCTTCAAAATTTCAACTGTCGCCAATTCACCGTTGATGGCGATTTCCGTTTCGGAAAGTTCTATAAAGAATCCTTCAGAAACTTCCTGCTTGACTTCGCTCGAAGTCTCGGGCAATAAAAGCTTGAGGACAGATTTATCCTGCTTAAAGACTGAAGTCACCAAGAAGAAGACGAGCAGCAAAAATACGCAGTCAATAAGCGGCGTCATGTCCAGCGATATGCGACGACGTCTTTTAGCCATTGCGAGACTCCGTTCTTCTAGCGTCACGTTCCTGCAAAGTCTTGCCCAAGTGCAAAAGCACCTGATTTTCGACTTCGTCCTGTTCCTGCTCCATGCGGGCGTTCAGGTAGTTGAACGCAATCACGTGCGGGATAGCGACCACAAGCCCAAGGACCGTTGTCACGAGAGCAAACTTAATGCCCGTCGCAAAAGCGGATGGATCATCAAGGCCCGAGGCCGCTATCACCGTGAAAGCGTTGAAAATGCCCACCACCGTACCAAGGAGGCCAAGCATTGGAGAAATAGATGCAATGTTTTCGACCGTCGTAAGGCCCTTCGTGAGCGGAGAGAACGCAAGGCCAATTTCGGTGCGGATACTTTCCGTAATGATATGGTGGTCGGTATTGCATGTCACCACACGATGGATAACTTTGTCCGTCAAGCGAGGCTGAACAGTCTTGTTAAAGACAATTAGCGAAATCACCTTCCAGATAATGATAGCGTAACCGATAAAGTTCAGCGCAACCAGGATGTAGCCGATGTAACCGCCCTGTTTGACAAAGTCGAGAATGAAGTTCATTACGATCTCCCTGCATTAAGTTTGTACTGGATCGGGATTTCTATCCGCCAGCGTTCTTTTTCTAAAAGTTTTGGAATAGGTTGAAACTTTTCCATTTTCGCCACAGCATCTAAGGCGCTGTTGTCCAAGGAAGAATAGCGGCTCGATTCCGAGACCTCAATCTGTTCAATCTTACCATCAGCGAGGATGGTAAAGCGCACACGCACCGTGCCTTCCTGCTTTAGGCGCTTGGCCGTTGCAGGGTAATCCTTGATCTGTTCCAGTTGCTTTTTGAGCGAGCGCAAGTAGGTGCGGGTCACCATTTTCACGGAATCTGCCGAAGGCTTGGGCGGTTCCTTGACCACAGGGGGCGCAGGAGGCGCTTCGACAACAGGTTCTGCAACAGCGACCGGGGCAGTTTCTGCAACTGGTTCCGGGATTGGCTCTGGTTCAGGAGGCTGTTCTTCGACCGGTTTTTCGACCACCTTCGGGATGATCTTGGCGCGAACAATCTTTTTTACGACCTGAGGCGCTTCAGGAGGCGGAGGAGGCGCTATATAGACCTTTTCCGCATGCATGACGGGAGAATCCGGGCGTTGTGTCGAGATTTCTTCTTTTTTGAAATAAGGGTTTAAAAGCGTGGCGATATGGATAAGGATTGCAACGGCAAGCCCTATATAGAACGCCTTGTTGAAAGACAAAGCAGAATAAATTCGTTTCTGAGTCATTTAAACCACACTAATGGACGGACAAAAATAAATTAGAACCCCCTCCACATTCTACTCTAAACGGATTAAAAAAGCTCCAATTAGACTAGGGTAACATTTTTAACAGAAATGGCGTTTTAAGTCGAATTTCGCCAATAATCCAAAGAGTTTTGCTTAAATCCAATCCGTCTTAAATCAAGGAAATTTTCTCTAAAACAATGTTCTTTGTTCTAAATTTTGTTAGCCTAAACTATCTTTTCAGGAATTTCACCAACATGGTTAAGGATAAAGAACAAAATAATTCATTTACTTTATTATGGCAATTTGCCGGAAATAAAAAATTTCAACTCTTCAGAGCATCCTTTTACGCCGTCTTAGGCGTACTCTGCGGTATCGTTCCATATTTTTGCGCAGCGAAGCTGCTTTCAGCCTTTTATTACAAGACGGCAACAAGCAATGATGTATTGATTTACAGTTTTATCGCCATTGTCGCTTATGCAATAAAGGTTTTCTTGACAACGCTTTCGACGATGACCTCGCATGAAGCCGCATTTTCCATTTTAAAAGCATTACGTACAAAGATTACAGAAAAAATGGAACGCATTCCGATGGGTGTCATGCTCGACAAAGCGTCCGGCTCTTACAAGATGCTCGTCGTCGATACGGTAGAACGCATCGAAAAACCTTTTGCTCACATGGTGCCAGAAATGACCGCAAACATCGTGACTCCTTTGACAATTATAATCGTGTTGTTTGTCATGGATTGGCGTATGGCTCTCGGCGCTATCGCAACCATTCCTTTGGGATTTCTGGTCACCATGGGGCAATTAATCGGCTATAAGGAAAAATCCGCTCGCTACTTCAAGGCGAACGCCGACATGAACGATGCCATCGTGGAATACGTAAACGGCATCGAAGTCATCAAGGCTTTCAACCAGAGCGCTTCTTCTTTTGGCAAGTTTACGAACGCCTGCAAGTACTATCGCGATACGACGCTCGAATGGTGGCGCAGCTGCTGGCTATTCTCCGCAGCAGGCTTGAACACGCTTTCTGCCACATTGCTCGTGACGCTCCCTCTTGGCACTTACTTGTTCATGAACGGGAAAATCGAATTTGCAACATTCTTGACATGCGCCGTGCTCAGCATGGGCATTTCCGGGCCGATTCTTGCATCGATGAACTACGCCGAAATGTTCGCTTCTGTGTTCCAGGCATTTAAGCAGGTCAGTGAATTCTTGAACGAAAAGGATCAAATCCGTCCGAGCGAAAACGTAAAGTTCAACGGTTCTTCTTTTGAATTCAAGAACGTAACATTTGGCTATAAAGAAAAGAATGTCTTGAACAAGATATCGTTCAAGACCGCAGAAAAAGGCGTCACCGCAATCGTCGGACATTCTGGCAGCGGAAAATCCACCATCGCCAAGTTGATGGCCGGATTCTGGGATGTGGGTGAAGGCGACATATTGCTCGGTGGCGTCAGCTTGTCCAAAATTCCGTTCAAGCAGCAGATGCAAAAAATCAGCTATGTCGCACAGGACAATTACCTGTTCAATGTTTCCATCATGGAAAACATCCGCATGGGCCGCCCAGAAGCAACCGACGAAGAAGTCTACGAAGCCGCAAAGGCGGCCGGCTGCCACGAGTTCATCAGTGCGCTTGAAGACGGCTACAACACAAAGGCGGGTGACGCCGGCAACAGGCTCTCCGGAGGCGAACGCCAGCGCATCACGATTGCACGTGCAATTCTCAAAAACGCAGACGTCATCATCCTGGACGAAGCAACCGCTTACGCCGACCCCGAAAACGAAGCCGAAATCCAGAAGGCTCTTTCCAGGCTCATTCACGATAAGGTGCTTATCGTCATCGCCCACAGGCTTTCGACCATCAAGAACGCTGAAAAGATTCTGGTCATTGAAAAAGGCGAACTTGCCGATAGCGGCACACATGACGAACTGATGAAAAAATGCGATTTGTACAAATCCATGTGGGAACGCCACATTGCGGGTTCCGACAATAAGGAGGTGGCATAATGCTTAAAACTTTGAGAAGAATTATCAAGCTTTCCGGCAAATACAAGGGACGCGTTTACTGGGGACTTGTCTGTAGCATTCTGAATTCCGTATTCAACTGCTTCTCGGTATTTGCATTCCTTTGGGTGCTCGCGCACATCGACAATCTCTCGATGGAAATCATTTGGCAAACCGTTGAAATTTTAGCAGCAGGCCTCATCGGTAAAATCATCCTTAAGTTCTTGACAAACGTATTCATGACCGCCGCAGGGTACATCATCTTTACGGACAAGAGACTTGAACTTGGCGACAAGCTGAAGAACGCTCCGATGGGATACTTCTCGAAGGAATCGCTCGGTCGCATCAACAACACGATTACGACAAACATGGCGACTCTCGAAAACTTCACGATGATGGCCGTAGATAACGTTGTCGGCGGAATCCTGCAAGGTATCGGTGTTTCGATTTTCCTGATGATTTTCAACTGGAGAATTGGAGTGGTCGCTATTTCCGGAATTTTGCTTTCCACATTATTCTTATCGCTCATTCAAAAGAAATCTTCGGCATTATCCTTAAAGCGATATAATGCCGTAGAAAAAGTCACAAACAACGTCATTGAATACATCCGAGGCATTGCAGTCATCCGTTCTTTCGGGCGCGGCAACGCCGCCAAGCTCGACGAGACATTTGACGAATTTGAAAAGACGAGCATCAACATGGAAAAAGGGATTCTCGTTCCGCACGGATTGTTCAGAGGCACTCTTGAAATTTTCAGCGGAATTATTGTTCTTGTATCGGCATGGATGACATTGCAGGGAACAATGGACTTCAAGTACGGAATCATGTTCCTCATTTCATCATTTGTCGTCTACGGCCAAATGGAACTGCTCGCTAACGGAACATTCCTGATGGAACAGATAGAAACATCCATGGATCAGATGGACGAAACTTACAATGTACCAAGACTCACTGGAACCGAGCATGTTGGCGAAAAGAATACCGACATCGAAATCAAGGATGTAACTTTCGGTTACGATTCCCGCGTGATTCTCGACAAGGTCAGCGCCAAGATCCCGGCAAAGTCCAAATGCGCGATCGTCGGTTATTCCGGCAGCGGCAAGACCACTTTATGCAATCTGATTGTCCGTTTTTGGGATATAAAATCTGGATCAATCACATTCGGCGGCAAGGACATCAAGAATTACGCTCCGGATGAATTGCTATCGCACTTTTCGATGGTGTTCCAAAATGTTTTCCTGTTCAACGACACCGTCGAAAACAATATCCGCTTCGGGTGCCCAAGCGCTACGCACGAACAAATCGTAGAAGTTGCAAAGCGCGCCCGTTGCCACGAGTTCATAGAAGCGCTTCCTGACGGTTACAACACCATCATCGGCGAAAACGGCAGCAGCCTTTCCGGCGGCGAAAAGCAGCGCATCTCGATCGCTCGCGCCCTCCTGAAAGACGCCCCTGTCGTCATTCTCGACGAAGCGACATCTTCTGTGGACCCAGAAAACGAATCTGAATTGATGGGAGCTATCGGAGAACTCACCAAGGGGAAAACGGTTATCTCTATCGCCCATCGATTGAACACGGTAAAGAATGCAGACCAGATTCTCGTCATCGACCGCGGACACATCGTACAACGCGGAACGCACGAAGAACTCTGCAATGTAGAAGGCGTTTATAAGAAATTCTTGAATATCAGGGAAGCTTCGGCAGGCTGGAGCATTACCTAAACAAAGGATTGCAAAAATGGAAAAAACTCTCGAGGAACGCTGGTTCCCCTTCTCCACTTATGCCCTAAACGACACGGAACATAAAAAAATATTCTGTTTTCACCATGCAGGAGGTTCCGCAAGCGTATACCGCAAGTGGACTTTAGAAAAGAAAAACACGAATTTCATCTGCGTCGAGCTTCCCGGCAAGGGAACTCGCCGCCGCGAACCGTTTGTCGGCGACTTCAAGAAACTCCTTGATCCGCTTTGTGAATGCATCATCAAGGTCACACAAGGAAAACCGTTTATCCTGTTCGGACACAGCATGGGTGCCGCCATGGCATTCTATGTCGCAGAGCACTTGCAAAGCAAATACGGCATTCGCCCGGAAAAGCTTATCGCCGCAGGCCGCCAGGCCCCACAGGATGAAGATCCGGGAGAATTCAAGACTTACATGGGTGACGATGCGCTTATCCGAGAACTCAAAAAGTACAACGCCACGCCCAAGGAAATTCTTGAAAACGAGGAACTGCTCCACTTTGTGCTCCCGGAAGTCCGCAAGGACTACACGCTCAACGAAAGCCTGATTTACAACGGCGAACGCATTGACGCCCCGATTTACATCAATTGCGGTTCAAGAGACATTGGCGCCACGTCAACAATCATGCAGCGTTGGCAAACCGTCACAACAAAAGAATTCAAGGAAAAGGAATTCGAAGGAGACCATTTCTTCGTCCTGAATTCAGAAAAATATCCAGAATATCTCGCTACAGCAGGTTAAAAATTTATGTTCACAAACAATCTTGAATGCATCCATTCTGCCGTTTTTGCAAAAGCTTTTGAAACGCCATCAGCGACCGCACTCGTATCGCGAAATGCAGACGGCACTTACAGCCAAAAGACATACGCCGAGCTTTCTGAAAGCGCCTTGAAAATTGCGTCATCCCTCAAGACCGCAGGTGTAAAAGCAAAAGACCTCGTCGCCATCGTTCTCCCGAAGGGAATGAACCAGATTTTCTGCACGCTCGGGATTCAGGCCGTCGGCGCAGCATACGTACCCGTAGGCATCCATCAACCGATGGAAAGGATGCACAAGATTTTTGATGCCGCAAAGATTTCTGCAATCATCACCGATGAAGCACACGCAGAACAAATTCGCAAGGAAAATTTAGCCTGGAAGGTCATCGTCGTCAATGAAGCTTTGCAAAACGCCCCGATGAGCAAAGATGAAATTGTCGAAGATCCGTCACATCTCGCCTACATCATCTTTACCTCCGGCACAACAGGCGTCCCGAAAGGCGTGATGATTTCGCATCGCGGCGCAAGCAACACCATCCGCGACATCAACGAGCGTTTTAATTTAACAGCCAACGACGCCTGCATGGCAATTTCGGAATTGGACTTTGATCTTTCCGTTTATGACATTTTCGGCATGCTTTCCTTGGGCGGAAAGGTCATCGTCCTCTCTGAAGAAACTAAGAAAGAAGCAAACATCTGGAAACAGATTGCAAGCGATCAAAAAGTGACTTTGTGGAATTCCGTCCCGGCACTTTTTGAAATGTTCACGATTGTCGCAGGCGACAAGGCAAGCACAATCCCGCTAAAGACCGTGATGCTTTCGGGCGACTGGATTCCGCTCCCGCTATTCGGCACGACAAAGAAGCTTTGGCCGAACAGCCGATTCATTTCGCTCGGTGGCGCTACAGAAGCCTCCATTTGGTCCGTCTGGTACGAAGTCAACGGATTGGATCCAGAATGGAAATCCATTCCTTACGGCAAGGCGCTACTGAACCAGAAAATCAAGGTCATGGACGAAAAAGGCCACGAATGCCCAACAGGTGAAGCGGGTGAACTTTGGATTGGCGGCATCGGCGTTGCCGAAGGCTACCTGAACCAGCCAGATTTGACACAGGAACGATTCCCCGTTGAAAACGGAGAACGCTGGTACAAAACCGGCGACAAAGTCCGCATGATGCCCGACGGAAATTCAGAATTCCTAGGACGTCTCGATACACAGATCAAGCTCGGCGGTTTCCGCATCGAACTTGGCGAAATCGAAAACGTCATCAAGAAAAAATCAAGCATCGTCAACGCCGCCGCAGTCGTCGTTGAAAACGGAGCCAAAAAAGAAATTGTCGCAGCTGTAATCCCGGCGCTGAACAAGGAAAAAATCGCCAAGTACGATTACAAGTTTGTTGAGGAATACGAAGACGAAAATCTGCCAGAGCGCACCAACGCCGTCGCCGCACTGATTCACGACATCCGTTCCAGCATCAAGGCGATCCCGGAAAAATCAAAGAACGCGTTTGCACTGTGGAACAATTGGCTTTTCAAGAACGGCTTTGAAAGCATCCGTCCGAGTGTAGAATCTGATTTTTCAAAAAATTTGAACAGCGCTGAAAATGTTGAATTGCTGAAAAACGTGCTTCTCGGCAACCGCCCGGAAACGGACCTTTTAATCAACAAATTTTTCGCTCCAGAAAAATTGCTTTGCGAAAGTGTAGCGTTCAAGACATTCATCGGCAAGGCCGTCACGACTGCCGCCGCAGACGACATCAAGAAGATCGCATTCCTGAATGCTCGTTCTGGGCTTGGCGTACAAGAATTCTTGAATCGCTACGAAAAGAACGGAATGGAAGTTACGTTATTTGACGAGTCCACAGGCATGCTTGACGAAGCCCGCGATACACTGCGTAACTGGAAAGACAATCTCAGATTCAAGCAGCTAGACCTCAGCGCATGCGTACAGGAATTAGAATCTTACGACTTGGTCATTGATGCAGGATTTTTGCACACGTACAACAACCCCACCGACGCCATTTCCTTTGCTTACATGATTCTCAAAAAAGGCGGAAAGTTCATGGCTCTCGATTTCGAGAATTTCGACCCGGTCGCCATCGTAAGTTCTGCCGTTCTGGAAAACGGCTTTGCCAAGTATACGCGCTTGCGCCGTTTCACGTCACTCTTGACGGATGAAGAATGGGAATCCATTTTCAAGGAATTGCCATTTGAAACCATTTCGCTTGAAAACAATTCTCACTTTGTACAGACGATTATCGCAAAGAAATCCGCTAACGCCAAGGAAATTCTCGGCAGCGAATTTGATGAATACCTGAAGACGAATCTCGTTCCGTACATGATTCCGTCTAGAACAGAAGTATTCGTCAAGTTCCCGCTCACAGCAAACGCCAAGGTGGACCGCAAGACAATTACCGCATATTTGAAAAAGACAATTACCGTCGATGTAAACGAAAACTACGAAGGGCGTGAAAAAGAACTTGCGAACATCTGGAAGTCGTTACTCTCACTTGAGAAAATCGACCGACACGCCAACTTCTTTGAAATCGGCGGCGATAGCCTTCTGGCCACGCGATTCATCGAAAAGATCCACACACAGTTCGGCGTCGAAATTTCGCTCCGTGAATTTTTTGAGAATGCGGAATTGCACGACCTCGCCCTCATTTTTGAAGAACGAATCAACGCGCTCGGCGACATTGAAGAGGGTGAAATATGATCGGCATTCTCGGTGCATACGGAAACATCGGAGTTTGGGCAACGAGATTCATCAAGGTCAACAGTTCGCCAAAGCTTCGCATTGGCGGACGCAACATCGATAAAGTCGATTCCACAATTCGTGAAGAATTTGCAAATGCGGACTGGGTAAAAGTTGACGTATCCGATAAAGAAAGCATTGAGCAGTTTATAACCGGGTGCGATTGCATTCTGGACTGCACAAAGATTTCAGAAAAAGACGCCTTGCAAATGGACGACATTGCCTCCGTTGCAAAAGTTCCTGTAGTCCATTTAGGAATTGTCGGTTATCGCAAGGGAAAATCCAGCACTCCCATCATTTACGGTGCAGGGAGCATTCCCGGGCTTTCTGGACTCATTCCGCAGTATTTAGCGCAACATTTCGACTCTGTCGAAAAGTGCGATTTCTATTACGGTGGGATCGGTTCCTTCTCGTACACGGCCGCCCGCGATTACATGGAAGGCATTTTCGAAAGCACTAACCATTCCATGAGCTACTGGAAAGATGGCGAATTGCAGCCCTTCACGCCGACATCAACAAGCCCAGCCGATGTCCTGGAAAGTTTTCTTGGAACATTCAAAGCGTTCCCATACTTTGATGAAGAATCAGCTGCGGTCGTCCAGAAAATCGGATTCAGGGAAGCCCGTTTCCAGATGTGTCTTGGCGGCGAACGCACCTTAAGAACTTTGGATTCTGCAAGGTCACAATACAAGCAAAATCCAGAAAAGACGATCGAGGAAATTTGCCGTTCAACCCAGCTTGACTGCTTCGGAAAAAGCGAAAACGCCATCTTTGTCTGCAACATTGACGGAACCGCAAATGGAGCCGATTGTCAAAAGCAATTGATCATTTCGGGACTTGCGCCTTCGCAGTTAACAGGTTCTGTAGCCGGCGCTACGGTCATAACGGTCCTAGAAAAAGAACTCCCCCATCAAGAATTTCTTCTGGGCGAAACGGACTTAAGCAACGACATCATCAACAAGCTAAGCAATATAAAATCCTTTTCATGCGTAACAAAGAACGTGAGTGATGAAATTGAAGGAGAAATTTAAAATGCAACGAAAAAAAGTCATCGTGTGCGGAAGCACTTTTGGGCAGTTTTACATCCACGCTCTTCAAAGTATGCCCGAGCGATTTGAACTGGTAGGCTTATACGGTAAAGGCAGCGAGCGTTCCAAGAAATGCGCCGACACCTACGGCATTCCGCTGATTACCGAATTTGACCAGATTCCTCAAGTTGACATTGCATGCGTCGTCATCAGCTCAGGTACAATTGGCGGCATCGGCACGGACCTCGCCATCCGTTTTATGGACAAAGGCGTCAATGTCATTCAGGAACAGCCGATCCATTTGAAGGATGTTTCGCTCTGCTTTAGAGCCGCAAAGCGCAACAATGTTTATTACAAAGTCTGCGATCTTTACCCAAAGCTTTCTGAAGTCTCGCGTTTCATCCGTATCGCAAACGAGCTGAACAAGAAAGAGTTGCCGCTTTACATCAAGGGCGCATTCTGCCCGCAGGTTTCTTACCCCGCAATCGACATCCTTTCGCATGCATTGCCATCCATTTTTTCGTTTGTCGTAGATAGCGTTGCCGATGCCGTCGGTCCATTCGACATCTTGACCGGAAAACTGGACGATATTCCAATCATGCTGGAATACAACAACCAGGTCTTCCCGGAAGACCGCGACAATTACGAGCACCTGTTGCACAATTTCGCCTTCGTGTACGAATCAGGCCGCCTCATCCTTGAAGATACTTTCGGCCCCGTCTTGTGGAAGCCGAGAATGCATATTCCTAAGTCTTTGTACAATCCCGAAAACCAAAAGAACATGCCGGCCTATGTTCTTGAAAACACCATAGAACCGCTAGGCAATTACAGTCCAAAGCACTTTGACCAGGCGCTTTTCGGAGACTGGAAGCAGGGAATCGCAGACAACATCCTGGAGCTGGAATCGATGATCAACAACCATGTCGATTTAGCGCCACTCGCACAGCGACAGATTCAAGTTTCCAAGAAATGGAACGAGCTTACAAGCGCTTTCAGCTTTGCAAAAATCATCCACCCAGACGGTCATCATTACATTCCGTCTAACGATATCAAAAAATTTAGCGGGGAGAGTGTATAATGAACAACATCGAAGCCCTCATTGAATCCTTTGAAAAAAACGGCATCCATCTTTTTATGGATGGAGAAAAGTTGCGCTACAAGGCTTCTAAAGAATTGATGACCCCAGAAGTCTTAAGCCAACTGAAAGCACACAAGGCAGAAATCATTGAACAGCTGATAAAAAGCGCAAACGAAAATACATTTGTCATCGACCGTACACACCGTTACGAACCGTTCCCGTTAACGGACGTACAGTCCGCCTACATGCTTGGCCGCAGCAAGACTTTCGAATACGGCGGTGTTGCATGCCACGTGTATCTCGAAATAAAGTATCAGGAACTCGACACTCAAAAAGTTAGGGACATCTGGAACGCTCTTGTCGCAAAGTACGACATGCTGCACACCGTCATTAACGAAGGCGGATTCCAGCAGGTACTCAAGGAAATCCCGACATTAGAAATCCCTGAATGGGACTTGGTAAAGCATCCCGAAAGCGCTACCGCTTTTGAAAATTTCCGCAAGGAAATGGGCTGCCGCGCATACACCATCGGCAAATGGCCCATGTTCGGACTTGCCGTTAGCCGAAGCGCAGAAGGGGCCATCCTTCATTTCTCTATCGAGTTCCTGCTTGCGGACTGGACAAGCATCTGGAAACTCGTTGCCGAATTTGAAGCCGCCTATTTTGACGGAATCGCCGTCTCGGGCGAAGAAGAAGTTTCTTTCCGTGACTACCTGATTGCAGAAAAGAAAATCAAGTCTAGTGCTCGATACGAAAAAGAAAAGAGCTATTGGATGAACCGCATTGCGGAATTGCCCGAAGCTCCAGAACTTCCGAAACTTCCGGCAAACGAATCCAAAGATTCTTTCGGCAGAAAGTTCCTGCGCATTCCGGCAGACGCCTGGAACCGCATGAAGGCGCGCGCAAAGCAATACGGTCTCACGCCTACCGTTCCCATACTTTCGTGCTATGCAGATGTTTTGGCCAAATGGAGCCAGAGCAAGCGTTTCTGCATCAACATGACCGTTCTGAACCGCCTCCCGCTTCATGAAAAAGTCATAGACATTGTCGGAGACTTCACTTCGCTCAGCCTGTTAGAAGTTGATTTGTCCAAGCGTGAGAACTTCCTCGTTCGCACACGCAGACTCAATGCACGTCTATTCGAAGACCTGGACAATCGCCTTTTCAGCGGCGTCGAGGTCATGCGCGAAATTTCAAGACAAAGCAAAAAATCCAGTCTTTCGATGCCGATTGTCTACACGAGCGCGATTGGCCTTGCCGATTCAGGAGCGCCTCTACGCGGTGAATTTTCCGGCGGCATTTCGCAGACTCCGCAGACATTCATCGACTGCCAGGTGATGGACGGCGCATTCGGCTTACAGGTCAACTGGGATTACCGCGAAGGCGTATTCCCCGCTGGCGTACTCGAAGCCATGTTTGACGCCTTTGAAAAGCGCTTGCTCGCATTGGCAAATGAAAACGCGGACTGGGAAAACATTGCAGAAATTGCGCTCCCGACACGCGATGCCGCCGAGCGTTTTGAAGCAAACGATACGAAGAAAAAATGGAATGTCCGTTTGCTGCAAGACGACTTTATCGAAAGCGTCAAACGCACTCCGAAAAAAATCGCCATTGACGACGGCCATGTAAAATTCACATTTGAAGAACTTGACGCACGTGCCAAAGTTCTTGCAAGCAAGCTGATCAAGCTCGGCGTAAAGCCACAAGATTGCGTTCCCGTGCTGATGGAAAAATCGTCATGGCAAATCGTCGCTGTTTTTGGCATTCTGTACGCTGGCGCCATTTACGTTCCCATCGCAGCCGCCAAGGCCAAGGGTCGTGCCGAAAAGATCGTCAAGAAGACAGGTGCAAAAGTTGCCATTGGCATTTCTACAGACGAAGCGCTCCTTGAAAGCAAGCTTACGACAATAAATGTTGACACGCTCAGCAATGATGCCACAGCCATCGATACAACGACATTCCCGAAGCGCATTCCCGAAGACATCGCCTACATCATTTACACAAGCGGAAGCACCGGCGAGCCGAAGGGCGTTGTCATTACGCATAAAGGAGCCATGAACACCATCGACGACATGAACGACCGTTTCAATGTCAATGCCGACGATGCCGTTCTTGGACTTTCGCAGCTCAACTTCGACTTATCTGTCTATGACATTTTCGGCGTTCTCGCTCACGGCGGAACGGTCATATTCCCGACAGCCGAAGATTATATGAACCCCGAAGCTTGGGAAGCATTAATCCACAAGCATAACATCACCGTATGGAATACAGTACCGGCGTTGATGAAGATGCTCCTCAACTTTGTGGAAAGCAAGAGTTCTACAGAACCGCTCCCGCTCAAGGAAGTATTCCTTTCTGGCGACTGGATTCCTGTGGACATGCCTGAAAAGATCCGCAAGTTTGCGCCCAACGTGGACGTCATCTGTCTCGGCGGCGCAACGGAAGCATCGATTTGGTCCAATTACCACCGTTACTATCCGGATGACGGCCTCAAGATTTTGCCATACGGCCGACCGCTCGCAAACCAGACCATGCACATTCTGGACGAAAATCTTGAACCGTGCCCGACAATGGTTACTGGGCAGATTGCACTTGGCGGCGATGGCGTAGCCCTCGGCTACTACCTCGATGAAGAACGCACTGCGGCACAGTTTGTAGACCTTCCAAGCACTGGTGAACACGTCTATTTGACAGGCGACATGGGCCGTTATCTCCCTGGTGGCGAAATCGAGTTCCAGGGCCGCAAAGACAATCAAGTCAAGATTCGCGGTCACCGCATCGAGCTTGGCGAAATTGAAAATGTTTTGCGCGACTATGAATTTATAAACAACGCCGCAGTCGTTGTCGCCCCGGACCACAAGGAAATCTACGCCATGGTTGAAACACTGGCCGGATATTCCGAGGAATCGTTAAAATCATACTTGGACAAATTCCTGTTGCATTACATGATTCCGTCCATCATCTCGCCTGTAGAACACTTGCCTTTGTCCGCCAACGGGAAAATTGACCGTAAAAAGATTGTCGAATTTTTCGTCGCCAACAAGGAGAACGCAGCCAAGAACAGCACTACAGATTCAAGCGTTCCAACAACTCCGCTCGAAAAGGAAATTCTGAAAATTTGGTCCAAGGCTCTCAAATCCGATAATTTGGGATTGGATTCCAACTTCTACGATTTTGGCGCAGATTCCTTGACCATGGCGCAGGTTGCTACAACGCTCCGAAACGGGATCGCCTCAAAAGTTCCGTTCGATGCACTTTTGAAGCAGATGCTTGACGAACCCACCGTAAAGGACACCGTCAAGTTCCTGACCGAAAAGCCAAAGGACGGAAATTCTCAAAAAAGCGAAATGCTCAAGGTCATCCGTTACGGAAAACCAGGCAACGATTGCCTCCGCGTTTTGCTGCCCGCCATTTTCTGGAACGCAGACAAGTTCAACATTCTTGTGGAACAGCTTATCCAGCAAGATTTGGGAGAAATTCTTTCGTTCGGTTTAAACGACCTTGAAGAATTCTGCAAGCTGAAGCCGAAGGAAGTCGGCCCGACGCTCGCCAAGAAATTTGCAGAAGCCGTTCTTGCGACAAATTACAAGAAAGTCCAAATCATCACCTACTGCTACATAAGCCCCGTCGGCATCGAAATGGCAGAACGCCTCATCGACAAAGGCATCGAAATCGTCGATTTTGGCATCATTGACGGAAGCCGTCTCGGATTCCAATGCAGGACGAATGCCGTTCGCGACATCTTCTTTGCAGAAATGATCGGCGTCGATTTTAGCAAATGGGGACTCGACATTGAAGATTTCGTTGTCAAGTTCAATAAGATGATGGACTCGACCAACAAGAAGATCATCACGGACAAGGATGTCGAACTCTTGTCCAAGGATTTGTCTTCTGGCGATAAGCTTGTCGATTTCATGCACATGTCCGATGACGAAAAACTGGATTTGTGCATCAAGTACACGAACGCGTTTGGCGAAAATGCCGAAAGAAGCACATTCGAAAGACTCGTGCGCATGTTCAATCAGGGATTCAATGTCATGACGGACTTTACGCCTGCGCCATTGTTCGGAAACTTGAGGTACTTCAAGGCCCATAACGACGACGGCATCTACCGTTACTTCGACATTCTCTATCACGATTGGGACGAACTCTGCCTCGGTGATTTGGAAGTATCGCCTATTCCGGGAAACCACTTGACCTGTCTCTCGAATCCTGAATACGTCAAGGTTATTGCAGACAAGCTTAACTACAAGAATCTTGCGAGGTAATGCGGCATGGATATTCCACATCTTATTAACGAATTTTCAAGCCGGGGCGTAACGCTTTGGCTTGACGAAGGCAAGCTCAAGTTCCGTGCCGCAAACGGAGCGCTCAGCGCCGAAGACAAGGAATGTTTAAAGGCCAACAAGGCCGGAATCGTCGCGCATCTCGAAAAAATAGCCGCAGAAGAATCAAGCGCTTTCCCGCTCTCGCCCATTCAAAAATCGTATTTAGTCGGCCGTGATCCCGTCTACGATCTCGGCGGCATCAATACGCATTATTACATGGAGCTGGAAATTGACGAAACGATTGACATTCCACGACTTGAAAACGCATGGAACGAAGTCATCGCGTACGACGATGCGCTTCGCCTTGTAATTTCTGCAAAAGGAACGCAGCGCGTTCTTGATGCAGCACCGAAATATTCTATTGAAATCGTAGAATTGGAGAATGCAGAACAGCGTCTCAAAAAGCGCAAGGAATGGAGCCACAACATTTACCCGTTAAATCAATGGCCCTTCTTTACCATGCGCGTTTCCCGAGTTCCGAACTCCAAAGATGTTTTGCACTTCGATTTCGACTGCATGATCATGGACGCCTGGAGTGCAAAGATCGCACTTTCGCAAATGTTCAAGCTCTACTGCGGCGAAACCGTGCAATGGATCGATTACGGATTCAAGGACTATTGCAGCGACCTGATCAAATTCGATAGTCAGCAAGATTATTCGCAAGCCGAAGCTTTCTGGAAATCTAAAATCAATGAATTGGTATGCGAACCTGACTTGCCGTACGCAAAGCCGCTTTCCGAGATCCACAATCACCGCTTTTCAAGAATTTCCGGAGAACTGTCTGTTGAGGAATTTGCACTGTTCCAGCAGAGATGCCGAGAATACCGCACGACACCAGCGGCTGTCATCAGCACAGCCTATCTAAAAGCACTTCTCGGATTCAGCAAGAACGATTCGCTCACTATCAATTCCACCATATTCAACCGTTTGCCGCTCCACAAGGACATCAATTCGGTCGTCGGAGATTTCACGAACATCGCTTTCATCACGCTTTCCAAGAAATGCAAAAATTTCCTGGAGTGTGTACAAAGCGTTCAGAAGGACATGTGGCAGCTCGTGCGTTTCCACACGTACGATGGCACGAAGATTCTCAAGTTCAAGGAAGGTCTTTCGCCGATGCGCGCTCAAATGCCCATCGTGATTACATGCGTACTCGAAAACGGTCAAAAGTCCAACAGCGAAATGCCCACCGGGATGCACCAGATTTACGCCCTGAGCAAGACTCCGCAAGTGGTATTGGATTACCAAGTCACCAATTTCGATGGTAGACTTTCCGTCAACTGGGATTACGCGGAACCCGCATTTGCGCCAGAGACTCTGAAAGAAATGTTTGCCTCAAACGTCGGTTTACTCAAAAGACTGCTTACTGAAAAATGGGACGAGGTTTTGTAAATGCTATACATTTTCACAGGGACAGAATCTTTTACAGAACTAGACTTGGCCGGGTTATGGCCATTGCTGAGCGAACAGCGAGCCAAGCGAGTTGACAAGTACCGTTATTTCAAGGATCGCAAGCTTTCGGCATTGGCATACATCCTCTTGCGTTACGCTTTAATCCAAGAAAAAGGCATTGACGAAAAAGTCGAATTTGAATTCGGCCCTTACGGAAAGCCGTTTGTCAAAGGAATGCCGGAACTGCAATTCAGCTTATCGCACTCCACCGAAGGTGTCGTTTGCGCTCTTGCAAGTTCACCCGTGGGCGTTGACATCGCAGACATCGACCCTGCCAACCTCGATTGCATTAAAAGCGCAATGCACCCTTCTGAACAGCATGCCATAAAAAGCTCGAATGACAAAGCCCGCACTTTTGCGCGCTTCTGGTCGATGAAGGAAAGCTTCCTCAAATACACGGGCACAGGAATCGACAACAACATCGCAAGCCTAGATTTCTCGGACTACGACGAAAACTTGTTCGATTACAGGCTCGCCAAGATGCAAGTTGTCGATAGCGAGAAATCGGTCATCACCGCTTACTGTGCAGAACTTTTGCCTGTCAATATCCTCACCAAAATTGATCTTTTCGACTTTTTAATAGGAGAACCCCGCAATGCAAAACTTGCCCTCGCTTAATCAAAAACTGAAAGAATACCTTGAAGACAATAACTCTAAAATCACGCTCATCAAAGGTGAAAAGCATACCTTATTTTCAAAAGGCGATCTAAAGCAGGGCATCATCAGAGCACGAAACGCTTTTTCAAAAGCAGGCGTAAAGCAGGGAGACATCGTAATTTTCCAGATCAACAGCTCTGCCAAAAAGGCGTTCCTTTCCAACTTTTTTGCACTAGTTTCACTAGGAGCCGTTCCCGCATTTCTGACAGCATCGCGAAACCGCGACCAGGTCCATCGTTTAAAAAACGTAGCACAAAGTAATCCAAAATCGTTCATTGTCGCCGATGACGAGACTCTGCAATTTATCAAGTTCCTGTGGGAAGACATTGACGAGAAGCGACTCATCATCACTCACGAAGAAAATCAGGATGATTTTAAAACTACAGAATCCGATATCGCTTATGCCGATGTAAAGCCATCGGACAACGTCCTGATTCTTTACTCTTCAGGAAGCACTTCCGACCCGAAGGGTGTCGTGATGCAAAACGAAAGCTTTTTGAAGATGATCAAGAGCCTTGAAGTTGCGCTTTCGTTATCCGAAAAAGACAGATGGCTGATCTGGCTCCCTCTTGAGCACGTCTTTGGAATTCTCGCCGGCGTTGTACTCCCAATGTATTCCAAGTCAAATGTAGTCCACATGGATGCAGGCGACTTTATTCGAAATCCTAAATCTTGGCTTGACGCGATCCACCAGACAAGAGCAAATAAGAGCGCTGCGCCCAATTTTGCCTACCCCATGATTTTAAAAGCCCTTGACGGTTCCGAGAACTGGGATTTGTCCTGCATCGACTTCATCCTTAACGGCGGCGAGCCGTTATCGCGTAAAGTGGTAGAAATCTTCGAAAAGACTACTGAAAAGTTCAAATTGAAGAAAAATGCCATAGCCCCTGTATATGGCTTGACAGAAGCCCTAGGCGGCGTCTGCCTGAACATAAAAGCCTGCTATCCAGAAATTGACTTAAACCAGCTGAAATCAGGGATTGACTTTGACTTGACCACGATCAAGCGTGGCGACATGGATTTGATCAGCCAGGGATTCGCAATTCCCGGTATGGAAATTGGCATTTTCGACAGCGAAAACCACCGACTTGAAGAATTAACCATTGGAGAAATCCATATAAAAAGCGAAGCCCTATTTTCAGGCTACTTAAACATCGATTCATCAGGTCTTTTTGTCGATGGCTGGTTTGATACAGGAGATTTGGGATTTCTGTACATGGACATGCTTTATGTCGTCGGCAGAAAAAAAGACATGTTCTTTATCCATGGCAAAAACGTCTACCTTCGCGATATCGAACAAGTCGTTGAAAAAAAATTCAGCTACCGCGTTGCGGCCTGCGGCGAAAACAATTCTCAGACGGGTGAAAATGCAGTCTACCTGTTCATAGAAACAGCAAACACGGACGAAATACCGATTCAAAAAATAAAGAACTTCGTCTTTTCGGAAATGGGATTTTCATTAAAGGAAGTCATACCCATCAAGCAATTTATCCGAACCGCCCTTGGAAAAATTGCAAAGCAAAAGACTCTTGAAGCTTATAAAAACGGGAAAATTTAAGGAGTTTACATGTCTCAGTTTACATCACAAGAAATATACGATTCTATTGAAAAATTTTTAAATCAAAAAATTTCCAGAGAAACTTCGCTGTATGAAGTTTTTGAAGATTCCATCCAGATGTTCCGATTTTTAGGCGAAGCCAAGGAAACTTTCGGAATCGAATTCGGCATGCTAGATTTGGTTAAAGCAGAAACAATCGGCGACTTGGTGGATAAAATTCAGGAAAAGCTCAGCAAAGGAGCCGATGTCGAAAAAAAAATCCCCTTGACACCAATGCAGCAGTCCTACCGTCTAGGGCGTGAGCAGAATTTCCATGGTTCTGTTAATTCTACTCATTTTTATTTTGAAGTAGAACACGCTCTAGACATTGACAAAGCCGAAGATTGCATCCGTAAGCTCATCGAAAAGCACGAAGCGCTCCGAGCATTTGTCGAAGACGAAAACCAGTGCATCCTCGCCAAGGACATCAGCAAGAATTTCAAGATTGTACGCGAAGCTGTTGCAGAGAGCGATTTAAAGCAACACCTCGATCAAAAGCGTTTACGCGCACAAACCGAAATGCGCGATCTCGGCAAATGGCCGCTGTTCGACATTACGAACATCACAACCGAAAAGCGTTCCATTGCGGCCGTTGATCTAGAGCTCATGTTCGTTGACGGATTAAGCACACAGGGACTCGCCTCCGAATTTCTGTCGCTCTATCACGAAGGAGTTTTGCCATCATTCGACTTTGAAAATAACCCGCAATACGTTGAATGGATCAAGTCCCGTAAGGACAGCGCAAAACACGATCGCGATGCTGAATTTTGGCACAATCTCGAAGCCGATATTCCCGCAGCGCCGAAGTTCCCCATCATAAGCGCAAACGATAACGAAGCTAACATCTGCAACCGCGTCCAAAAAATATTCAGCAAAGAGACACTCCGCAAAATGGAAATCACCGCCCGCAAAAATGGCGTCACTTCCAGCGTTGTCCTCTTCTATCTTTATCTGAAAACGCTCGCAAGATTCAGCGAAAGTGGCGATTTCTCCGTCAACATCACCATGCTCAACCGCCCTTACGGCATTGAAGGCATGGACCACATCATCGGCGATTACACAAGCAACGTCATCTTTGATTTTTCATCGAAATCGCTTGACGGCCTGAATGTCCGCGACACGCTCCAGAAAGTTCGCGACCGCATGTACGAACGCATCGACCACAGCGCTTACGAAGGCGTCGAAGTCATTCGCGACTTGATCCGTCAAAAGCAGATTGACAAAGACAATCCGATGCCGATTGTCTTTACAAGCATGCTCTTCGGCAAGCTCCCTGAACCGCAAGGTTTGCAGGTAAATTACATTCAATCGCAGACTTCCCAGGTCAGCATCGATAACCAGATTAGCAAAACGCACGACGGCGGACTCTTGATTTCATGGGACTATCTCGAAAAGATTTTCCCGAAAGATTTCATCGCCGAAATGTTCCAATTCTACAGCGAATCCATTGAAGAATTCGCAGCAAGCGCCGACTTCGCAAGCCCAGCCATCAATGTTGAAAAAAGAGTGGAAGCTTACAACAGCACTGCAAAGACATTCAGCATTGAGCATCCGATTGCATACTTGCAGCGTTCCTTTGCAAAGTTCCGCGACAACATCGCATTGCAAGATGGTGTCATGACGACCATGACTTACGCTGAACTTGAAGATTCCGTACGCAAGGCCATGTTCATGCTCAAAATACAGGGTGTGACATGCGGCGATTCCGTCGCCATTCTCTCGCAAAAGAATTTCTCGACCGTCATCACAATCCTTGCCACGATGGGACTTGGCGCGACATACATCCCCGTTGATGCCAAGTGGCCTGAAGACAGAAAGGATTACATTGTCAAGAATTCCAATTGCAAGCTGTTGGTAGAACCGCAAAAACTTGTAGAATCGCCAACCCGCGAACGCGCCGACTTTGCGCCGAATCCAGATCTCAATGCCACCGCTTACGTCATTTACACTTCCGGAAGCACAGGCGTCCCGAAGGGAGTGCTCATTTCGTATGCAGCAATGATGAACACCATCATCGACATCAACGAGCGCATGGGCGTAAACGAGAACTCCACAATTCTCGGACTTTCTTCGTACTGCTTCGACCTTTCCGTGTACGATATCTTCGGCACATTGATTGCAGGCGGCAAGCTCGATATCGCAAAAGACATTCGCGAAACCGATGAAATCCGCAAATTCATGGACAGTTCCAAAAACATCTTGTGGAACTCCGTCCCTGCCGGCATGGAACTTTTCATCGACAGCCTTGACGAATCCTACACCAACAACGAACTCAAATCAGTCCTCCTGAGCGGCGACTGGATTTCCGTTTCGCTCCCAGAACGCATCCGCAAGCATTTCCCCAACGCCCAAATTTACAGTCTGGGTGGCGCAACCGAAGCATCCATTTGGTCCATCTACTTCCCGATCGTGCAAGTGGATCCGACATGGCAAAGCATTCCTTACGGCTATCCGCTTGCAAACCAGACGATTTACGTTCTGAACGAATCGCTTGAAATCTGCCCGCCCGAAGTCCAAGGCGAAATCTATATCGGCGGCGTTGGCGTCGCTCAAGGTTACGCCAACAGCGAAGAAAAGACGAAGGCCGCATTCATCGACCATCCGAAATTCGGCCGCATTTACAAGACCGGGGATTTCGGGCGTTTCTCGACGAACGGCTATGTCGTATTCCTCGGCCGCAAAGACAGCCAGGTCAAAGTCGGCGGCTACCGCATTGAACTCGGCGAAATCGAGCAGCGCATGAACGCCATTGCATCTGTCGATAGCGCCATTGTCGTTCTCGACACGAACAAGCAAATTGTCGCATTCTACACAGGTACGCAGCAGGACAAGGAATGGTTCAAGAACGAGCTTTCACAGTTCCTGCCCGCATACATGATTCCGCACAGGTTCATCCACCTGGATGCAATGCCGTTATCGTCCAACGGAAAGCTCGACCGCAAAACGCTCATGCAGAATCTCTCCGCAGGCTCAGTGAACACTGCAAATGCAGTTGAAACCAAAGCTGCGGTCGTCCTCACCGAAACGCAATCCGTGATTATCGACATCTGGAAATCGGTTCTCGAACTCAAGGAAATCGATTGCAGCCTCGACTTCTTCGAACTCGGCGGCGATTCCATCAAGGCTCAAAGAATCGCTCAGCGTATCGACCAGAAATACGGCATCCGCGTTCCGTTCGTATCCGTACTGAACGCACAAAACGCAAGGGATTTTGCCGAATCCGTCGAAGACATGATTGTTCCCAAAAGTGCAGCCGATGCGCTTTCCGCCACGGATTCTGGCGAATCCGGCAAAGGCACGGAATTTCCGATGACGGGCGTTCAGCTCGCCTACTTGAACGGTCGCAACGAACACTTTGAACTCGGCAAGTACAACGCCCATTATTACTTCGAAATCGAATCGCAATATACGGTTCCCGAAATCGAAAATGCCATCCGCAAGGTCGTGAAAAAGCACGACGCTTTCCGCGCCATATTCCTCCCCAACGGAACACAGAAGGTTCTCACCGATGTTCCCGATTACAAGATGGAAGTCGTGAAATGCACCTCGGCAGAGCGAGAAAAAGAAACGCTCAAGATCAGGAACGATCTTTCGCACCACATCTACAAGCACGACGAATGGCCGCTTTTCACATTCAAGGCTGTCGATTACGGCGAAGAAACCCGCACTGTTTTCGTGAGCTTCGACTTGATGGTTTGCGACGGTGACAGCATGCAAATCTTCTTCTCGGATTTGGGACGCGTCTTGCGCAAGCAGCCGTTCGAAGAACGCATCGGCTACTCCTACGAACGCTATGTCCGTGACCTATCTCGTTCTCGTGACGAAAAGCGTTACGAAGAAGATAAGGCATATTGGATGGAACGATTGCCGACATTCCCCGAATACCCGCATGTGCCACTTGCACAAAAAGTTTCAGACTGTACAGAATACACGATTACACGAAAGCAAGATGTTATTTGCAAAAAGACCTGGAGCAACTTCAAGAAGGTCGCCAAAGAACATCGCATTTCGCCATCGGCACTGCTTTGCACCATCTACGCCAAGGTTCTTGAACGCTGGAGCAATCAGCAAGACATGGTGCTGAACTTGACCGCATTCGAGCGCAAGCCGTTCCACAAGGATGTCGAAAAAATCATCGGCGACTTTACCAAACTCTTGCCACTCGCACTTTCGATGAACGAAAACGACTTGTGGAAACAGGCTTCCGATGTGCAAACGCGCATCATGGACGGTCTTGAGCACTTGTCTTACGACGGCACCGAAATCATGCGCGAACTTGCCAAATCAAGGAACCAGTTTGGCAAGGCTATTCTGCCCGTAGTCTTCACCTGTGTCTTGTTTGACGCGCCTGAAAACTACTACGAAGTTCTCGGCAAGCTGCGTTATTCCATTTCGCAGACTCCGCAAATTTTCATTGACAACCAAATTGGAGAAATGGGCAAAAAGCTCTACGTCACCTGGGACGTTGTCAAGGAAATGTTTGAACCTGAAATTATCGACCAGATATTCAAGGACTTTGTCGAAAACATCCGTTACATCGCCAACGGCGAAAACAAGCTCCATTTCCCGGAACTCAAGAACGTATGGAATAACTACAACCCCGCTGTCGGTGCAACTCCTGTAAAAAACCTGCATGGGCTTGTCAATAGCGCCATGCAGAATTTCAAGGACCGCACAGCCGTTATCGGAAAAGATTCAGCGCTTACCTACGCGGAACTCGACATTCTTTCGAACCGCATCGCAAACTACCTCCACGATAACGGGGTCATTCGCGGTGACCGCGTTGCTGTTCTCGGCGAACGCATCCCGGAAACGATTGCAAGCATTCTCGGCATCCTCAAGGCCGGTGGCGTCTACGTTCCTATCGACGTATCGTACCCCAAAGAACGCGTAGACTTCATCATGCAAGATGGCAACTGCAAATTCCTGCTGAAAAAGTCCTATCTCGAATCCAAGGGAATCTTAAGCTACAGCGAAAAGATGCTCCCAGCCATCAACACGCCCAAAGACGAAGCCTACATCATCTACACTTCCGGTAGCACAGGCAAGCCCAAAGGCGTCATCATGCAGCACGGAGCGACCGCAAATACGATTATCGATGTCAACGAACGACTCGCCCTCAACGAAAACGACGCGCTCATCGGCATTTCTTCGATTTGCTTCGACCTTTCCGTGTACGACATATTCGGCGCTCTCAGCAGCGGCGCAAAGCTCGCTTTAGTGAGCGACGCGCGTGACATGCGCGAAGTCTGCGAAGTACTCAGTACGCAGAACGTGACCGTCTGGAATTCCGTTCCCGTGCTTTTCGACATGGCGATGAAGCACCGCATTTCGGCAAACGATTCAAGGAATCTTTCGCTCCGCAAGGTCCTCCTTTCGGGTGACCGCATCCCGCTTGACATTTGCACAACATCGAAAAATGCGGGCTGCAAGGCAGACCTCATCAGTCTCGGCGGCGCTACCGAAGCGGCCATCTGGTCCATCATCTACCCGTTCAGCGAAGTGCGAGTGGATTGGGACTGCGTACCTTACGGCTACCCGATGAAGAACCAGACCTTCTACGTGCTCAACGCCGATTTGAAGCTCTGTCCGCCAGAAGTCCAGGGCGACCTCTACATTGGCGGCGTGGGACTCGCCAAGGGCTACAACAACGATCCCGAAAAGACAAGCAAGGCATTCATCAACCATCCGAAACTTGGCCGCATCTACCGCACCGGAGACTTGGGCAAGCTCAAGACCGAAGGTTACATCGAATTCCTCGGGCGTTCCGATACGCAAATCAAGCTCAACGGATTCCGCATTGAACTCGGTGAAATCGAAGCCGCATTGATGCACACGGGACTCGTCACACGAGCTGTCGCTGCACTCAAGGATGTTCCAGGGAGCGGCAAGCAAATCATCGCCTATGTTCTCGGCGCCAATACCGAAAATGCAGAAGCTACGCTCAAGAGCGAAATATCCAAAACGCTCACAGGCTACATGATTCCTTCAAGAATCGTCACGATGGATTCTTTCCCGCTTTCTGCAAACGGCAAGGTTGACAAGAAGCAGCTCCCGATTCCGGAAGCGCCCATTGCAGCGGCCGCACAAAACGCAACAAGCGCGACCGCAAACGAGAACATCTCCGATGAAGAAAAAGCAATGCTTGAACTCTGGCAAAGCGTTTTCGAGAATCCAGGCATCACACTTGACGATGACTTCTATTCTATCGGTGGTGATTCCATCACCTTGATGAAACTCGTCGATAAGATTGCGCTAGACCTCAAGAAAACCGTAAGTATCGACCAGATTCTCCAAGCCAAGAGCATCAGGGAATTCATAACTCTCATCTATTAGCAAAAAAGCTCTCCTTAGTAAAAATCAGCGTCGGGTACAAAGCCCGGCGCTTCTTGTTTTCGCACTCGTCACCAGAACATTTACACCCGTCATCCTGAGCGAAGCGAAGAATCCAGTCAAGTCAAGCACTGGATCCTTCACGCTACGCGTTCAGGATGACGAGTCTCACGCAAAAAAAATATGACGCACCGTTTGGCACGTCATACTTTTTCTTCTATGGGAGTCTGGATTTTTTAGAAGATCATAAAGCCTAGATTAAATTAATCCTTAGTAGGAACGATGAAATAAGCATCGCCAGAAGAAACGTCCATTTCCTTTTTAAGCTTATTTGCCTTTACATCGTAACGGTAAATAGCGGATTTCTTACCGTCGTTATGTCCAAAGATAACAGTTCCATCCGTATCAAGGCGGATTGACGGAGCAAGCCAGGAAAGCGTCGGGCCAAGATCAAGATTTGTGATCTTCTTTTTCTTCATGTCAATCAGGATGGGCTGCCATTCGTAATTGTTCATGTTTGACGGGTCTTCGAAAGTACCGAACAAGGCAACATACTTACCGTCACCAGCATAAGCACCACCGGTCATAAGGCCACCATATTCGACTCTCTTTCCCTTATATGCACAATCATTCAAGCGAAGGACATAATCCTTATCAAATTCCGTTTCGCCCTTCTTGATGCGGACATAACCTTCCTTGTAATCTTCACCGAGCATGCCGAACATGGCCATAGCATAGAAGTAGATATCGCCATTTTCATCAACAAAAGCCATCGTGTTATTCATATCGTCATAAATACCAAGATAAGCCGTCTTGTCTTCCTTGATAACTTTTTCCACCTTATCCGTAGCAATATCAACAATAGCAACAGAACCATACGGGGAGCCGACACCCTGTTCAATATCAATCATCTGTGCAAGCGAGACATAGATTTTGCCATCGCGAATAACGGCGGAACTCGGAGCCGCAAGCTGGGCACCCTTATCCGGTGTAAACTTCACTTCGCCCAATTTCTTCAATGTCTTCGGGTTAAGAGCGGTAAGCTTGTCACCATACGGCTCTTCGACATACATCTTATTTTTGTCCACAAAAATGAACATGAGAGACGGACCGGACGTAATCTTGTACGTTGCCGTGGCCTTTTCCGGCATGCGGCCTTTCTTATCCAGTTCATAGCGGGACAATGTCGTAGACGAGAAGTCCTCACTTACCATCAACGTATAGACGGCACCATCAAAATAGGCGACGCTTCCTGTAGACGGGCCTTCATCAAAATTTTCAATGAGCTTCTTTTGGTTATCAGTGAACTTGCCCACGCCATAATACTGAGCATTATCCACTTTAAACGAAAGCGCATAATTAGCGGATTCAGAATCCTTTCCAGAGCCGTTGTCATCGGCATTGGAACCCGTGTCATCACCGCAAGCCGAAAGAGCAAGGCTCAGCGATGCCGCCAAGAAAATATTTTTAAAGAGGTTTTTCATGTTTTATCCTTTGTTTATATGTTAAAATTCAACTTTGTAAAGAATGCGCGGCCCATCTTGGATTCACCAAACTTGTCATAGGCTGTTACATCCATAAGATTGTGCAATTCAAAATTCCAGGAGAGCTTATTCGCCCAAATGGAATATTCAATACCGACATCCTGCGTAAATGCGCTCGGGATTACACGCTTCTGTTTCTTTGAAACTTTCCAGGAGTAGTAATATTCATCCGTATAATTTGCAAGCCAATAGACCTTGAAGAAATCTTCAGCAAAGAACAAGTCTCCTGCATGGAATTCCACGCCAAAATTTGTATAGAATCTCGGGATATTCGGAACAATCCAGCCTTTAGAAATTCCATATGTACGGTCGTCTTCACGGCTGCGCACATCCTGGAACGTCATATTCCACGAAAGATTCACATATTCATTCACATCAATGTTGGCTTCAATTTCAAAGCCCTTTGTCTTTGTTCCAGAGCTGTTATAGCAAGGACGCGGCGTAGAAGAGAACGGGCTAATGTAAATTCGGTCATCCATGAGCAAATAGAACCCGTTCCATTCAAGATGCAATTTCAGAATAAGCGGAAGTTTATCCAGATCGACATCAATGCCCGCAGTAAAATTATTCGATTTTTCAGGCTTCAGGGTTGGAGCGCTGGCAACATAAAGTCCATCGCCAAAAATTTCATCACGGGTCGGGAACCGCAAGCTATGCTGGAAGCCTGCGCGCAAAGCAACGGCATCAATAATTTTCCATCTTATATTTTCGCTGTAGCCAAAATCCTTCTTATCAATATTCTCATTTTTCAAACGAGTAATCTTGTCTTTTTCATTATCGGCATTCAGCTTGTAATAGAAGCCTTTCACACCAAGCACATTCTGAAGACGCGAATCAAAAAAGTTGTTTTCCAGGGAAAGGCCGGACACAATAGAATAATCATAGCCATCAAAAGGCGTATTATTGATCGTCCGGACCAAAGTAAGCTCATCCTCGAATTTCTGGGAATCATATTTGTACAAGCCACTCCATGTAAGGGAATGGTTGTCATTAAAGGAATAAGCGACATTCCACGGCACATTTATGGAGAATTTAGAGTATTTGGCAAGAGAGGGCGCTCCGATAGCGCGTTCACCTAAAGGTTCATCAGACACGCGTGTATCAGTCTTGTCCCAGCTGTAAAAATACACAGAGCTTGTATCCACTAAATTTGCTTCAGATGTAGAAAGATTAAAAGCAAGCCCTGCGGACAAGCCATCCAAAAAAAGCTTAGACTTTTCGAGACCCAAAGAAAGCCCCAAGCCATCACCATCCATAGTCATCTTTTCTACTCGATGCGAAGTCGCCTGCACC
Source organism: Fibrobacter sp. (assembly GCF_045112255.1). Lineage (GTDB taxonomy): Bacteria > Fibrobacterota > Fibrobacteria > Fibrobacterales > Fibrobacteraceae > Fibrobacter. Next base: position 51,847 of record NZ_JBGUHR010000119.1, on the reverse strand, counting down.
TGCATAAACGATTTAGCATAAGAGCCGCCAACAGAAACTTTATCGAACCAGAAATTATTCAAGTTGACAAATGGCGCAATGTTATAGCTATAGTATTGGTTATGTTCACGCGTCACCGTTGTATCCATGTACGGCGTTGTGAATCTGTAATCGTTATCGGAATAGTTGTAATAAGCGGAAAGCCCTGTTTCTACAGAACGCTGTTTAGTAGAATCTACAACCCATACATACTTTGCATCAAGGGAAGCCTTGTGCGTATTGAAGCTTCCGAAGGAATACGACCCAGCAATAGAACTTTCAGGCAAATTGCGCGTCACGATATTGATCACGCCACCCATGCCATCCGTCGCAAAGCGTTCCGGCACATAGCTTTTGTAAACTTCAATGCGGTCCACCTTGTCAATAGGAATATCATTGATTGAAAGCGAGCCGTTTCCATTATCCACAGGGACGCCATCGACAAGGACTTTCACGTTCTTGCCTTCCATGCCGCGGATATTGATTTTACTTTCACCGCCAAGGCCGCCCGACTGACGGATTTTCACGCCGCTAGAACGATTTGTCGCTTCGGCAATTGTCGCACTCGAGCCTTGCAGTTCCTTTGTATCCAAGACCTTGACCGATTCGGCCTTCGTCTTTGTATCAACTGGAGATGTCTCCGCTTCACTTTCGTCTTCAACCGACAGGCCGTCAAGAACCGTAACATCAGAGATCTTTGCTGCACTTTCAGAATTAGAAGCCTCAGGAGCAGGCTTTTCACTCACTGTTGCCGGTTCATCAAAGAACGCATCGTCATAGCTTGTAACTTCATCAGTCTGTGCAATTGCACAAGCAGAACACAACGCAACAGAAAACGCAATTTTCTTTTTCATTTTCGAAAACCCTAATTCCAACTTGGACGAGTAAAAATAAATTAAGCACCTATAATTCATCTACTCTAAACAGTTTTAAAACAATCCGATTAGACTAAGCTAATTTCTCGTCATTCTGAGCGGTTGTTATATAAACAAGTATGGCGCACCGTTCGGCACGCCATACCCGCTTCTATTGTAGTCTGGGTTTTTCGAAGAAGTCTTAAAGCACCCACAACGCAATGTGGTAAACTATAAACGCCAAGCCTAGCGAAATTGCAAAGTAGTAACCCGCAATTGTAAGCATCCACTTGAGAGAATGTGTTTCGCGATACGTTGTTCCCATTGCAAGCACACAGGGAATATTGAACATCGATGCAAAAATAAACGCGAGAGCTTCCGGAATTGTAACCACAGCCCGCATCATTTCGCCAAGATTTGCACCAGCCTCATTACGGGCAACAAGCGAGAACGCATCACTTGTACTTGCGAAAACAACGCTCATCACGCCAAGAGATGCTTCCTTGCTAAAAACACCGCCCAAATACGAGATAAAGAGTTGCCAGCGCATACCGAAAATCTGCGTAAACGGTTCAATTGCATTTCCAATCGTGTAAAGGACACTGTGTTCAACAATGCCGTCTTTCGAATAAGAAACAATCCAGAACAGGAGGGACACAAACCAAATGACAGCAATCGCCTTCTTGAAAACCGCCCAGACATTACGGGCAACCGTCTTGAACAAAATCTTCCAATGCGGCTTGTGGTACGGCGGGAGTTCCATGATCATGCCCACACGTTCGTTCACAGGCATCAACTTATTTCCGAAAAGCTTTGACGAGAGCCAGAACGATGCAAAAATCATCGCCACGTAAATCACGCCAAAGAGCGGAGCCGCCGAGCCAAAGAACACCGACGCAAGGAAAAGCACAACGGAGACTTTAGCACCGCACGGGATCGACCACAAAAGCACCATTGCAAACAAGCGCTGTCCACGTGTATCCAGGACGCGTGTACCGCAGACAGCGCCACCCGTGCAAGCAAGGCCCGAAAACAGCGGCATAAAAGCCTTGCCATGCAAGCCGAGTCGAGAAAGCCACGAGTCAAACACATACGAAGATCTTGCCAAGTAACCAGTATCTTCCATCAGGCCAAATGTCACGAGAATCGCAAAGACAAAGCTCATCATGGCAACAGTCACAGCAAGGCCGCCAATGATAACGCCATTGATAAGCGACGCCACAGAAGGCCACCAGCCAAGCTTTTCACACATCTGGATCACAAACGGCTCTGCGACATGCTGGAACCCAAAGCTTCCTGCAATAATCGGGACCGCAATCATCATGCTCACTGCAAGCGTAAACACGAGAATAAAGAAAGCGACAATTTTGCCCCAGATGCGGTGCGTCGCAATCTTGTCAAATCGAGAAAGCTTTGCTGTCTTTTCTTCGCCCGAAGATGCTTCACGGAGAACTTCAGAGACAAAGCGGTATTTTGCCTCGCCCGTCAGAAGGCCGCCATCAGAACCTTCAGAATCAAGAATCCCCTTGATTTCTTTCCAATGTTCCGGCGTCACCGCCGTTTCGATTTCCGAACGCACAAGCGAATCATTTTCCAAAAGCTTTGACGCCATCCAGAATTTTTCGCGATTGTCAAACTTCAAGGACGCAATCAGATCTTCAAGCTTTTTCAGATTTGCAACGCGCGCTTTATCGCCTTCACGTAAAGCAATTTCGCGGATTTTTTCCGATGAAATCGTCGCCTTTTTCTCGATCGCACGACTCAGCGTTTCAAAGAATTTCGGATAGCCATCCAGATTCGCCGCAGTAAAACCAAGCACAGGAATGTTCAAGAGCTTTTCGATTTTCTGGACGTCAATCTTTTTGCCTTTCTGCTCGGCAACATCCATCATGTTGAGCACAAGCATCACCGGGCTTTTCACGCCCGCAAAATCCGCAAGCATGTAAAGGCTGCGTTCCAGCTGCGACGCGTCAACGATAACGCAGACAATGTCTGCGTAACCATGTTCGATGTAAGTACGCGTTACGACCTCTTCGGCAGAGTTTGCCGTAAGCCCATAGCTGCCCGGCAAATCGACAACGCGATAAAGTTCTTCACCCTGCGTGAAAAAGCCTTCCGCCCTTTCCACCGTTTTTCCGGGCCAGTTGCCGACATGCTGATGCGAGCCCGTCAATGCATTAAAAAGCGTGGACTTGCCGGAATTCGGCTGTCCCAGCAAAGCAATCGTTCTCATGCCATCTCCACATCAATCTGCATGCATTCTTTGCGGTTAATCGCAATCATCGTATCGTGCGAATACACGAGAACCGGGGAACGCCCGTCATTTTGCAGCACCAAGAACGGGCTGCTCGGCGGAAGCCCCATCGACACGACGCGAGAGATGAATCGGGAATCCCCGTTAATCTTTTGAATCAAGCCCTTCTGATTTTCCTGTAATTCAGACAAACACATTCCTATAACCTCCTTCTATTTAAAGCTGTAGCGAATCTTTGTTGCAAAACTCCTACCCGGTTTACTTTCACCAAACTTGTCGAACGATTCGCTATCCGTGATGTTATCGACTTCAAAGCTCCAGCCCAGTTTATTATCCCAAAGGGAATATTCAACGCCAATATCTTGCGTGAACGAGGATTTAATTTTACGGCTCTGGCGGGAGCTAATCTTCCAGCCGTAGAAATATTCATCTGTATAATTTGCAGACCACCAGACTTTCAAGAAGTCTTCCTTGCCAAACAAATCACCCATATGGAATTCTGCGAGATAGTTCATAAAGAATCGCGGAATATTCGGCACAATCGCCTTCTTCGGGACACCCTGCTTCGCCGTATATTTCATGTTGCGCAAATCCTGGAAAGTCCAGTTCGTCCCGAGCAAAACCCATTCATTCACATCCAGCTTTACATCACCTTCGTAGCCCCAGCCACGAATCGGATTCATGTTAAAGTAAGGCGTAGACATCTGAGCCGAACTCATATAGTGAATTCGATTCTTGTAGTACGAATAGAACACGTCGCCATCAAAGCGGAGCCTTGTCACAAGCGGCAATTCCTGCAAGTCTACAGAAATTCCAAAGTTGAAATTATCAGCCTGTTCAGGCTTGAGGCTTGTCGCCGCACTCACGCGAATGCCATCGCCAAAGAGTTCTTCAGGAGTCGGCAAGCGCACTGCATGCTGATACGAAGCTTTCATGGAAAACGGTTTTGCCACCTTGAACATCAAGCTTTCATCATAGCTAAAATCGTTGTAATCGTTCGATTCTACCGCAGGTTCAATCAGAAGGCTTGTCGGCATATTCGAAATCTCTGCCTTCATGTAATGGAACTTGAAACCGAGAAGATTCTGGAGGCGCGAATCAAAGAAATTATTTTCAAGCGAAAGTCCCGTCGTCACCGAGAAAACTTCTCCTGGAAGGCCCGCCGTATTAAACTGAGCCTTTTCAGAGCCGTAATCGTCTTCAGGATTTTCCTTGTGGTATTTGATGAGCGTATTCCAGTAAATCTTTTGATCCTTAATAAACTGGTAATCAAAATTCAGCAAGTTGTTGAAATCATAGATCTGCACCGTACGCAATCTCGGAAGTCCCATGGACACAAGTTCACCCACATTTTTTGACGCCGTATCGCAGCTAAACCAGTTGCGGCAATGGACTCGGCTCGTATCGATGATTTTATTTTCAGCAAAGCCAAACGAAAAATGGTCACTGAAATTCAGATCTTTAGCAAAGAAATTTTTCTTGTCCAGTCCGAGCGAAGCTCCAAAATTATAACCCTCAGCCCTAGATTCTACAATGCGATTTTCAACACCTTGGATCTGCTTGTCAAGCGCACCAAAGCTAGCACCGAGCGAAATCTGGTCAAACCAGGCGTTCATCAAGTTCGCAAAAGCTTGCACATTGTAAGAAGTGTAATGGTCATGATCGCGAACGACGCTCGTATCTTCGCCTGTAGAACTCTTCATGTACGGCGAAGTGAATTCGTAATCGTTATCGGAATGGTTAAAGTAGCCAGACACGCCAATTTCGAGGCTTGCAGCGCCAGCAATGCTATCAATCAAATGGCTTGCAGCAACGGATGCCTTGTGCGTATTGAAACTCGAAATACTGTAAGATGCGTCAATCGAATTTGCATTGCGCTTCTTGGTCACAATGTTAATGGCACCGCCCGCGCCGTCTGTTGCAAAGCGCGCCGGAATATAGCCCTTATAGACTTCAATATCCGCAATTTGATCGATGGGAATATCGTCAAGTCCCAAATTTCCTTGCGTTTCGACAGGAACGCCATTGACAAGCACCTTGATGTTCTTGCCTTCCATGCCGCGAATATTGATTTTGCCTTCGCTGCCCATTCCGCCAGACTTGCGGACTTTCACGCCAGAAGCAGAATTTATAGCCTTGGAAACGCTCTTGCTCGTATTTTGCAATTCAGCAGCGTCAATCGTAGAGACCGTTTCTACCTGTTTTGCAATGGCAGCTTGCTCCGCTTCAGATTCCGTCTCGACCGAAAGTAGATCCAGCTTTGTGACATCTTCGGAACTCGCAGAACCGCCCGCAGCATCGCCGCGCGTTTCAGAAACGCCAACATCAGTCGTAGAACTTTCCGCGGCCGGTTCATCAAAATCTTCGAACGAAGTAACTTCATCATCCTGCGCATAAGCAGAAACAACGGCAAATGCCGCAACAGCGGCAAAAGAAACAGCAAACTTACGAATATTCATCTTCAATAAAACCCAGACTCGTCATCCTCGGAGCAACGCGAAGGGGATCCATTATTTCTTGATCTTGCGTTTGCTCCGGGGTCACCATTTTTCAAAGCATTATTACTTCAGCGGTACAATCCACATCGGAATCTGTTCGGACTCGGCAATTTTCTTAGCCTTATCCGTCTTCGGATCATAGCGGAAGTAGGCATTGCCATCCTTTTCCGTAGAGACCGCAAAGATCACCTTGCCATCGTCTTCCACATACTTGCCGTAGCTTGCCCAGCTCGAAGAATAATCGATCGGCAAAGCCTTGATCTTCTTCTTGGCAAGGTCAATCTGCACCGGCTTGCAAGTGTTATTGTGGTAGCTATCCATGTCCGTCCAGGCCTGTTGCAAATCGACCATCACGTTCAAGAAAGAATAGACATAGCCATTTTCCGACGGATACGTTGCCGGAGAGAGATACTTGAAGTTGCCCTTTGCCGTAATGTCCTTGATGCTAACTTCTTCGCTGACCTTCCAGATGTACTTTTCGTCGAACTTGGTTTCACCCACCTTGATACGGAGGAATCCATCAACCTGGCCCGGAGCGTAACCCCAAGAAGCGTTACTGTAGCAGTAAATGTAACCGTCAAGCACGGTGAAGGCCTGATTCTGGGAGTCATCCAAGGAACCCACGGCAGCAATGCGGTCGTCCTTGGCGACAGCAAGCACCTTGTCCTTCTTGACATCGATAATGGCAACCTGAGCTTCATTACCCGTGGCATAATCGTTCACATTCTGCAAAAAGCCCACATAAAGGCGACCGTCAACAATCACGCCAGTTCCCGGACTCACCACGAGAGCATCCTTATCCTTGTACTTGGAAAGGTCAATTGCGCCCGTCTTCTTCATGGTTTTCGGGTTGATGATGATCAAGGAATCGAGCATACCGCCCAAATAAGCCTTTTCTTCGTTGACAAAATAAATGTGGTTTACCCAAGTTCCCGGGAGAGAAAGCTTTGCCGTCACCTTGCCAAGCTTGTTGTTTTCGCCCAAGCTGTAACGGGAAATGGAACCAACATCCAAATCAGCGATGAACAAGGCATTGTCATAATACACAACGCCTGCACGCGTACCGACTTCAACAAAGTCCTTGCCCAAATCATCCGTATGGTCTAAAGACATCGTGCCGATAAACATCGTTTCACCGGTTGAAATGGAAGTCGCAAATTCGCGCTTGTAATCATCCGAATCAGAAGCGTTGCTCGAAGAATCGCTACCGCAGGCAGCAAAAATGCTTGCAGCAAAAGTAAGTGCAATCAGTTTTTTGTTCATACATGACTCCTAGTGTTATACACCTTTTTAAGATTCGAGCGCATTTTAGAAATCCCAAAAGACCGTCTCAACTCCAAATGGACTCAAACCAATCCAAAAAGTTAGATATGACTAATATAACCTTTAAAACAAGACCTCAATAAATTAAAATTGGTGCGAAAAACAAACAGAAGGTAACTATGAGTGTTTTCAAAAGATTAACACCTTATATGCAATCGCGAAAAATTTTATATCCGTTTGCACTTTTATTTTCATCACTGAGTTCCATCGCAGGGATCGCTCCCTTTATATATGTATGGCTCATCGTCCGTGAATTATTTGCAGATGCAAGCAAGATTTCATACGATATGGTCAAGCATTACGCTTTAATGGCCGTGATTTTCTCAGCCGCAAGCATCGTGCTCTATTTTTCAGCGCTCATCTGTTCGCACTTGGTGGCATTCCGCATCGAAGGCAACATCCGCAGAATCACCATGAAAAAGTTGCTCAAGCTCCCGCTTGGCTTTTTCGACAAGAATCCCACCGGACGCATTCGCAAAATCATTGACGACAATGCCGCCATCACGCACACATTCATGGCGCACGAACTCCCGGATTTGGCAGGAACCATCGTTGTTCCCATCGCCTCGCTCGTATTGATGTTCATTTTCGATTGGAGACTCGGCATCGCCTCCATCGTTCCGATTGCCTACGCCATTATCACGCTCGGTTCCAAGATGAACAAGAGCAAGGACTTTATGCAAAAGTACATGAAGTCGCTCGAAGACATGAACACCGAAGCCGTCGAATATGTGCGCGGCATCCCCGTCGTGAAAGTTTTCCAGCAAACGATTTTCTCCTTCAAGAACTTCTATAAGACAATTGATGATTACCATCAGATGGTCACTGCATATTCCAGCAGCTGGAAATTCATCATGTGCTCTTACACGACACTCATCAACGGCGTCGCCCTCATCCTTGTTCCAACGGCATTCCTTATTGCAACAAGTTCAGGCAACATCGCCGCAACGATTGTAGACTTGATGCTCTATGTTCTCGTGACCCCTGTATTTTCACAGTGCGTCATGCGCAGCATGTACTTGAGCCAAGCTGTCAACCAGGCAAAGCTCGCCATCGGCAGCATCGAATCGTTGACAAATTACCCAGAACTTGCTACACCGACAAATCCGCAAGAAGTCAGTCACTTTGATGTCGAATTCAAGAACGTAAGCTTTACCTACCCTGGCACAGAAAACGAAGTTCTTCACAACATTTCATTCAAAATAAAGGAAGGCGAAACAGTCGCACTCGTCGGTGCATCTGGCGGCGGCAAGAGCACCATCGCAAAGCTCGTCCCAAGATTCTTCGATGCAAACGGCGGTGAAATTTTAGTCGGCGGCGCGCCCATCAAGGAAATACCCCAAGAAGTCCTCATGAAAAACACATCATTCGTTTTCCAGAATACTCGACTCTTTAAGAAGAGTATTTTGGAAAACGTCCGTTACGGAACTCCTGAGGCTTCCATCGAAAGCGTCAACAAGGCACTCGATCTCGCCCAATGCCGCGAAATCATTGACCGCCTGCCCGAAGGCATCAACACCGTCATCGGCAGCAAGGGTACATACCTCTCCGGTGGCGAACAGCAGCGAATCGTCCTTGCCCGCGCCATTCTCAAGAACGCGCCGATCGTCGTTCTCGACGAAGCCACCGCTTTTGCAGACCCCGAAAACGAAAGCCTTATCCAGCAAGCATTGCAAACGCTTTCGAAGGGCAAAACAGTCTTGATGATTGCACACAGGCTCACAAGCATCGTGAATGCTGACCAGATTCTCGTCGTACAAGGCGGTGAAATCGTGGAACGCGGTACGCACAAGGAACTCGTCGAAAAGGGCGGCATATTCGCCAAGATGTGGCAAGATTATCAGCAGTCCGTCAGCTGGACTATCGGAGGCAAGAATGTATAATTGGATCAAGAATCGCTTTGTCCTCTCTGATGAAGGTACAAAAACATTTATCAAAGGCGTATTTTGGACAACGTGGCATTACCTTTCGTTAATGCTCCCGCTTTCGTTCGTGTTCCTGTTCCTCAAGGAATTCATGGCGAAAATGCAGAATCCGTCGGCAGAACCGCATAATTTCTGGGTTTACATAGCAATTGCGGTCGTCATTTACCTTGTCATGTACTTCATCTATGCGCTCTCTTACGACAGCACATACGAATCCGTCTATTCGGAATGCAAAAAGCGCCGCATCACGCTTGCTGAAAAGTTGCGCAAGCTCCCACTCGCCTTCTTTGGCAAAAAGGATCTTTCCGACTTGACTTCGACCATCATGAATGACGTAAACGCCCTTGAAATGATTTTCTCGCACGCCGTTCCTGAAATTTTTGCAGTCGCCGCGATGCTCGTTATCTGCGCAGTCGCACTCATCATTTACAACCCGTTGATGGCGGCAGCACTTTTGTGGGTTGCACCGTTTGCAGGATTGCTCATTTACCTTTCCCGCAAATTTCAATTCAAGAATTTCAAGCACACCTACAATGCCGCCCGCGTCATTACCGAAGACATTCAGGAAAGCCTTGAAAACATTCAAGAAATCAAGTCCTACTGCGAAGAAGAAAGCGTCTGCAAAGCATTAGATGATCACTCCAAATTTTATGAACGTTCCCAAATTAAAGGCGAGTTCATGTCTGGCGTCATCTTGAACGGCGCCCAGATTTTCTTGAAACTTGGCCTTGCATCCGTCCTCATCTTCGGTTCCATTCTCCTTGCACAAGACAAATTAAGCGTATTTGATTATCTCGTGTACATCGTCTGCGCATCGACAATTTACAGTCCCATTTACCTCGTTCTAAACAACATGACGGAACTCTTCTTCTTGGATGTTCGCCTCAAACGATTCAAGGAAATGGACGAGATGGAAGTCCAACGCGGCTCCACAAAGTTCGAACCCGCCGATTACGACATAGAATTCAAGAACGTTGATTTCTACTACAACGAAGAAAAGCAAGTTTTGAAGAAGGCATCGTTCACCGCAAAGCAAGGCGAAATCACCGCACTCGTGGGCCCGTCTGGCAGCGGAAAGACAACAGCCGCAAAGCTCGCCGCTCGCTTCTGGGACATTCAAGGCGGCACCATCACGCTCGGCGGCCAGGACATTTCGAGAATTGACCCCGAAACGCTCCTCAAGAATTTCTCCATCGTCTTCCAGGATGTCGTGCTGTTCAACACCTCCATCCGCGACAACATCCGCATCGGTAAACGCGACGCCACCGACGAAGAAATTCTACGAGCCGCAAAACTCGCGAACTGCGACGACTTTGTGCAAAAGCTCCCGCAAGGCTACGACACCGTCATCGGTGAAAACGGCGACACGCTCTCCGGCGGCGAACGCCAGCGAATCTCCATCGCCCGCGCCATCCTCAAGGACGCCCCCATCGTGCTCCTCGACGAAGCCACTGCAAGCCTCGACGTCGAAAACGAATCCAAGATTCAGCAGAGCATTTCGGAACTCGTGCAAAACAAGACCGTCATCATCATCGCCCACCGCATGCGCACCATCGCCAATGCGGACAAGGTCGTGGTCCTGCAAAACGGTAAGGTCGTCGAAACTGGCAGCCCCGCAGAACTCAAGGCAAAAGGCGGCCTCTTCGGCAAAATGCTCAAGCTCCAAGAAGTGAACTAGAACTCATTCAATAACCACCTACTAAATTGCCTCGGAGAAATCCGAGGCAATTTTCTTATATACACATAATCGAAAATTTAGTTCAATATTCGCAGGTAATCCATCCGACTATTCAAAATGCGGACAACAAGCACCTTCTCTGCTTCAATTCGATAGAAGACCAAGCAGCCAGCGACAGACAATCTTCTATACCGAGCAAGAGAATCAATTTTACCTTTCAAAGACCCACCAATTTCAGGAAAGATCGAAAGATTGTCGATTGCATCAAGTATTTCAAGAACCTTTTCGTTCGCAGCTTTGGGGCTGCCTAGCTCAGATTCTATATAAGCCTTGATTTCGTCCAAATCCGCAGAGGCTTTTGGCGAAAATACGACAGTGAGCATTTACACCTCGTATTTCTTTCGCACATCAGCCGCAGAAAGCCAACCACCCTGTTCAGCGGAGCGTTCACCATCGGCAAGAGCCTTCTGGAGCTTCAAAGCAGCAACCATCCGCTCGTATTCCTTAATGTCGATGACAACATAGCAGCCACGACCGTTCTTGGTCAAGAACACAGGAGATTCCTCAGATACATTCTGAAGTACCTCATTATAATTTCGCAAATCCGAGACAGGCAAGATACAGGGCATAAGAATCCTCCTCTCTCAAAATACATAATTTTAAGTAAAATTTCAAGCAGAATTTTAAGAATATTTATTTTCCGCATTCCACATAGGCCAAGCCAATACGGCCCTTGAGAATGCAATCCATCGTTATCGTCCAGCCATTTGCCGTTAAAAACGATTTGTATTCCGTATCTGTCCATTCGTGCACAAAGCGGACGCCGACCAAACTCAAAAGCTTTTGCCACAAGTTTCTTTTACCGTCAGCAGGGAATATAAAGTTCGGGGCAATGAGCATACCGTCATCTTTCAAGACTCGGCGTATTTCAGCAAGCGCCTTTGAGGGTTCCGGGATAATGTGGAGCGCATTTGCAATCACGACCACATCAAAAGATTTGTCCATGAAACGTAACGAAGTCGCATCAGCCACTTCAAAGCGCACGTTCTCCGGATTCTTCGCCTTGCGAGCCGTCTCGATCATTTTCGGCGCAAAATCAGTCGCCACCACATGATTCGCAAGCGGCGCGATATGCCGAGCAATCATCCCCGGACCTGTCGCCAGTTCAAGCACGTCCTTGCCTTGAGCGACCTCGCCAATCCGCCCATACATAAAATCATAAATGTTCTTCTGCGAGCGCATCGAGAATTCATAAACCGGCGCAAAGATATCCCAAATATTCTTACTCATCATTTTCTCCTAAAAAACGCACTCCCCTCATGACAAGGAAAGTGCGCTAACCGATTAAAACAAAATCTAGTTATTAAAAGTTTTGCGCAACCACAATCAGCTTACGCAATACGGCACCATCCACAAATTCAAACATCGTGCGGTAAGCGTTATCGCGGACCTCCTTGCGCGAAAGGAACAAGTCGTGCATACCATCCGTAATCGTAACGGTCGTGACGTCACCACCCAATTTCGGGGCCCACTTTTCAAGGAGTTTCACATCGAGCATGCAGTCGCACCGCATATAGTCTTCATTCCATTTGACATTGTTCACTGTGCAGCCGCTACGCATCATAAGGACAGGAGCCTTGATCTGCATTCCCGCATGAATCCACTTGATGCCTCTTTCCGTCGCACGGAGGAAACCGAAATACTGTTGAGGCCATTCATCGCTTTTCAATTCGCGATTAAATTCCCACTCGCCCTTTTCGCTTTTCAAAAGAGAAATGTTGTACTGGGGAGACTCCTGCGCAGGGGCCGCCATATCTGGGAAAAGGAGCGCAATATCCGAGAACACAGGAAAAGCCACATTGCGAACAAACCAGCTATTTTTATAATCCAGGAACGGGCTGTTCAAAACGAGAGCCGCAAAATCTTCGCTATTGCGTTCATTCAAATAATTCGGTGTAATCAATCCACCCTGCGAATGGCCGAGAATCACAAACGGCAATTTCGCTTCCGAGCCTTTTGCCACGATTTTCTTGCTGAGCGCTACAGCTGCATCCAATTCCGCATAGTATTCCTTGACGCTACGCATATCCGAACGCGGCTCGCCTTCGCTATACGAACGACCATTGTAATGCAAGTCAATGGCAAAGAAAGCGTATCCCGCTGAATCCGACTTTTCCGCAAGCTCTTCCTGGAAAAAGTAATCATTGTAGCCATGAACATACAAGATAATTCCACGAGGATTCGGTTCATGCGTCACCGTACGCGGGGAACTTCCGTAAGGATATTCAATCAGCGTTGCATGAAAATCTTTATCATACGGCTTTACATCAATCGGATAAACCTGATAAGGTTCGCCAAGTTCCGGATCCACCGTTTTCAACGGCAAGGAATAATCAATAATGGACTGCAATGTTGCAGCCGAGAGAGGCTTACTATACGCCTCATCCCGTTTCTTTTCCTTGCAGGCGGCAAGGCATGCATTCGCAGACGTCGTAAAGAGCAATACGGCAGAGGCCGCAACAACAAAAGACTTTATTCTATTCATGCGCTTACGATACAAAAAAGCAATCGATTGCGCTACTCCAATTAGACCTTCAAAACTCCAGCAAGCTTTTTGAAAATTCGCTCATTTTAATACTATCTTTTCACGCATGAGTCAACCCATTTTACCCATTATTCAAGGTCTTGCCATCCCGTTTTTAGGAACAGTTCTCGGTGCAGCCTGTGTATTCTTTATCCGTGGACAGATGAAGGAAAACCTCAAGCGCGGACTTTTGGCGTTTGCAGCAGGCGTCATGGTCGCAGCATCCGTCTGGAGCTTGCTCCTCCCAGCAATCAGCGCAAGCGAACATTTAGGCAAATTATCGTTCGCCCCCGCCGCAGTGGGATTCTGGGCCGGCATTTTATTTTTGTACATTTTGGACAAAATCACGCCACATTTGCATTTAGGCAGTAAAACGCCCGAAGGCCCGAGAGCAAAACTCAAGCGCACCACGATGCTTACGCTTGCCGTGACGCTCCACAACTTGCCCGAAGGCATGGCTGTCGGCATCGTTTTCGCAGGCTGGCTTTCTGGAAATGTCGCCATCACACTTTCGGCAGCATTCGCGCTATCCATCGGTATCGCGATCCAGAACTTCCCCGAAGGAGCCGTCGTTTCGCTCCCGCTAAAAGCCGAAGGCGCAACGCGCAAAAAAGCATTCGCACTCGGAGCGTTCTCCGGAGCCGTCGAACCTATCGGCGCATTGATCACCTTAATCGCTGCTGAAATTCTTTCGCCGTTCATGCCCTACCTGCTCTCGTTTGCCGCAGGCGCAATGATTTACGTTGTCGTAGAAGAAATGCTTCCCGAAGTGAGCGAAGGCGACCACTTTGACGCAGGCACCATCCTCTTCGCCGTCGGCTTCACGCTCATGATGGCGCTCGACAGCGCACTGTAACCGCTACAGTTCAATTTTGGGTATGGCAACTAATCCTTGATTTCGTTATCAATTGGCTTTAAAACACGACAAGGATTGCCGACAGCCACAACATTCGGCGGAATATCGCGAGTCACAACACTCCCCGCCCCGATTACACTTCCTTCGCCAATCGTTACGCCAGCACAAATGGTGACATTCCCTGCAATCCAGCAATTATCCCCGATAGTAATCGGCTTTGCATATTCATTATTCGCAAGTGTTCCGTCGGACTTCTTGAACATGTTGCGTTCCTGCCAGCGGAGCGGATGCAGAGGCGTGTATATGGAGACATTTGGACCAATAAAGACATTCTTGCCGATAGTGACGGGAGCACAATCGAGAACGGTAAAGTTGAAGTTCGCGTAGGTATTTTCACCAATTCGCGTATTCACACCATAGTCGAAGAAAATCGGTCCTTGCAGATAAACACCCGGCTCTCGCTTAACGAACAGTTTGTCCAAAATACTTTCGCGTTCGTCGTCCGTCTCGTCGAGATTGTTATAATGACGGCACAGAGTGTGCGCAGTTTGGCGCAGTCTCACGAGTTCTGCGTCGGAAGGGTCGTAAAGTTCGCTTGCAAGCATCTTTTCTTTTTCAGTCATTTTGTTTCCTCCAATTCCGCTTTTTGTCATTCCCGGCTCGACCGGGAATCTCCGCTTATCCTCCGTCATTGCAAGGAACGTAGTGACGAAGCAATCTCTAATTAGATTCTAGTTCCGCTTTCAAAAATTTAAGGAACTGCGCGGCGGGTTTGCTGAACACAGGATTCTTTTTCCACACGACCACGAGACCGCTCGTGCGAATTGGCGTGAACGGCACGAAGGCGAGTTTGCTTTTGCCACCCGTATTTACGAGACCTTCCAGCGTAAAAGCCGCACCAAGTCCCTGCTCCACGAATATCGCCGCATTATAGATTAAGTTGTAAGTCGCGATGACTTTGAGTGAATGAATGTCGCGCCCGAGCTGTCCCGAGAATTCCCGCATCATCATAGTCTGCCGAGAGGCAAGCAGCGGAATATTTTCCAAATCGTGAACCGTCACAAATCCCTTTTTCGCAAGCGGATTGTCCTTGCGCACAAGCAAACCCCACGTGTCCCTTGCAGGGAGTTCCACAAACTCATATTTCGACTTGTCAACGGGTTCCACCAAAAGCCCAAAGTCCAGAAGCCCCTGGTCTAATTTTTCGGTCACATCTTGGGCATTGCCGCTGGTGATGTGCATACAAATTTTCGGATGTTCTTTTTGCATGCGCTTGCACGCCGCCGCGATAATGCTAAACGCTTTCGTTTCGCCACCACCGATATACACGTCGCCGACAACTTCCTCCTTGCTCGATTCCGCAAATTCCTTTTGCGTGTGCTTCACGAGTTCCATGATTTCCTGCGCACGCTTCTTGAATCGCAATCCCTCTTCGGTCAGTGTCGTCTTCTTGTTGCTGCGTACAAAAAGTTGCGCCCCGATTTCTTCCTCGAGTTCCTGCATCTGGCGCGAAAGCGTCGGCTGCGTCACAAAGAGCACATTGTTCGCCGCCTGCGAAAAACTCTCCTGCTCGGCCACCGCCAAAAAGTATTTAAGAGTCCGTAGTTCCATGCAAATGTCATTCCCGCCTCCGAGCGGGAATCTCCTTTTATATAATATACTTTATTATGCCTTGAAAGCATAATGACCAACAACAAATAAGTAATTGTTATTGCATGGGAAATTAGTTATATTACAGACATACGATGAACCCGAAAAAAAAGAAAATCATGATTACCGCCATTGCCCTTTCTGTGCTGTTTATCCTGGGTGACGCGGGCGTGCTGTTCCTGAGTCAGGAAAAGTTTGGACATGTGCCGCGCGGCGAGCGCCTGGAGCGTATCAAGAAGTTCTGCTTGAGCAAGCATTCGTGTTTCGAACCTCTCAAAAATGCAAAAAAGGCCGCCCAGGAATCGGGCAAGCCCGTGCTTATGCCGCAAATCGGCGAAGTTGTGTATTTGGAATAAGTTGGGGCGCATTATGGAATATACGCATCACTACGATTCTTCGATTGGCGGGATTACGATGGCGTCTGACGGCGAAGCATTGATCGGCTTGTGGTTTGACGGACAGAAATACTTCGCTGATGTACTGGATACGGAGCACGAAGAAAAAACGCTCCCGATATTTAAGCTGACCGACAGATGGCTCGATATCTATTTCAGCGGCAAAGATCCTGATTTTACGCCGCCGCTGAATATGAAAACGACCGCTTTTCGTAAAAGAGTATGGGAGATTATGCTGACAATCCCATTTGGAAAAACTATGACTTATGGTGAAATCGCAACTGTAATTGCGAAGGAACGAGGGCTTTCTCAGATGTCTGCACAGGCTGTCGGAGGAGCGGTCGGGCATAACTCTATATCTCTGATTATTCCTTGTCACCGAGTAGTAGGCACAAACGGAAGCCTGACAGGGTATGCGGGCGGTATCAATAAAAAAGTCCAACTTCTGCAATTGGAGAAGTCTGACATGAGCCGCTTCTTTATTCCTCCAAAAGAACCGCAATGCATTTTGTGATTTCAAGGAAAACGCTCTGTTTATTCATTTTTACTCCTATAAACGCGAAAAAGGCCGCTCAGGAATCGGGCAAGCCCGTGCTCATGCCGCAAATCGGCGAAGTCGTGTATTTGGAATAAATTTACCGATCCTGTTGGGTCGGTTTCTTTTTATACGCACCTATGCTTAAAAGGCATAACAAGCCATAATAAATAAGTAATTGCTATTACATAACGGATTAGGTATATTATAACCATACGAATAATTTTGTTCATGGTTTTTATCTTTTTAGCCGCTTGCTCAAGCGATGCGGCGTCTACCCCGACGCAAGTTGATTCGAAGGCCAATTCGGTGCAAACGGATAAATCATCAGCAACAACGGAATCTCCGATGAAACTAAAAATCCGCGTGAACGACACGACTTTTACGGCAACACTTGAAGACAACTCTTCGGCGAAGGCTTTGGCGGAATTCTTGCAACAGGGAGAAATGACTTTGGACATGCATGATTACGGCAGTTTTGAAAAAGTTGCCGACCTACCCAAAAGTTTTCCGCGCAATGACAAGCAAATCGATACAGATGCAGGCGACATCATTCTGTATCAGGGAAATTCGATAACCATTTATTACGACAAGAATTCCTGGAACTTTACACGGCTTGGGAAAATTGACAATGTGAACAAAAAACGCCTCAAGGAAATTCTTGGCAAGGGGAATGTGACCGCGACATTCTTCGTGGAGTAACCATTATGAAAAACGTTCTAGTGATTTCGAGCAGTCTGCACAACAAGAGCAATTCCGAGGCGATGGCGCAGGAATTTGCGAAGGGAGCAAAAGAAGCCGGCAACAAGGTGGATTTCGTTTCGCTGCGTGGCAAGAAGATTGCGTTTTGCATGGGTTGCCTTGCTTGCCAAAAGAAGGGCAAGTGCGTCATCAACGACGATGCGAACGCCATCACCGCGAAGATGAAGAAAGCCGAAGTCATTGTTTTTGCGACACCGATTTACTATTACGAAATGAGCGGTCAGCTCAAGACCATGCTTGATCGAGCCAATTCGCTTTACTCGAGCGATTACAAGTTCCGCGAAGTGTATCTGCTCGCTTCTGCCGCCGACACCGACAAGAAGGCGATGAATATCGCAAAGCGCGGCATCAGCGGATGGATAGCCTGTTTCGACGGCGTAAAATACAAGGGCGGCATTTGTGCCACCGGTGCCGAGAATCCCGGTGATGTCAAGGAGCGCCCGACATTCCTGAAAAAAGTTTATACGATGGGAAGCAAAGTTTAACAACAAGGGAGAAAATCATGAAATCCAAAATTTTGACCGCGGCGTTTGCCGTACTCACCGCAGGTGCTCTAATAGCCTGCAACCCCGAAAAAGAAAACAATGCTGCGCAAGGAGCAGTAAAGACGGTTGCACCAGCAACAGAAAACGCAGCAGCACAGTCCGCACAAGAAGCTGCAAAACCCGCACCGGAGAAAGATATGAACAAACTCACACTCACCACCGAATGGGACAAGGTTTTCCCGCTGAGCGAAAAGGTGGAACATTCCAAGGTCACCTTCAAGAATCATTTTGGCATTGAACTCGCCGCAGACCTTTACATTCCTAAGGACACGACACTCAAGGTAAATGGCAAGTTCCCGGCAATCGCTGTTTCGGGGCCATTCGGTGCCATCAAGGAACAGTCTTCGGGACTTTACGCGCAGCATATGGCTGAACGCGGATTCTTGACCGTCGCTTTTGACCCGTCGTTCACTGGCGAATCGGGTGGCGAACCGCGCTATATGAACAGCCCGGACATCAACACCGAAGATTTCATGGCATCTGTGGACTTCCTTTCGACTCGCGACGATGTCGACCCGGAACGCATTGGCATCATTGGCATTTGCGGCTGGGGCGGCATGGCAATCAATGCTGCCGGAATCGATACCCGCGTGAAGGCGACCGTCGCTTCAACCATGTACGACATGAGCCGCGTCACCGCCAATGGTTACTTTGAATCCGCCAACAGTGCAAAGGCACGCAACGAAATGCGCAAGGCTTTGATGGCACAGCGCACCAAGGAATTCAAGGAAGGCAAATACGAGCTCGCCGGCGGCGTGGTGGACCCGCTCCCGGCTGACGCACCCTTCTTTGTGAAGGATTACTATGACTACTACAAGACTCCGCGTGGCTACCACAAGCGTTCGCTCAACAGCAACGGCGGCTGGATCAAATCGGCAGGCACATCACTCCTAAATACGAAACTGCTCGCCTACGCCAATGAAATCGAAAGCGCAGTTCTCGTGATTCACGGCGAAAAGGCCCACAGCCGCTACTTCAGCGAAGGCGCATTCGAAAAGATGACCGGCAAAAAGGTCAAGGTTCCCGCAAAACTCGATGCAAGCAAAAACTGGAGCATGACCGTCGGCAACAAGGAACTCCTGATTATCCCGGGCGCAGTCCACACCGACCTCTACGACGATGTGAACGGCAGAATCCCTTACGACAAGATGGAAGAATTTTTCAAGACGAATTTGAAGTAAGTGTATATCACAAAATAAACTCGGACTCAAAGGGTTCGAGTTTCAATATTTTTTCACAGCAACTCCCATCAAATAGACGAATGAGTTTGGGAAGGATTCCCGGTAACGCAATTAAAAGCTTGTATGGCTAATCGTTGTGCATTTGTTGGCATCGCCACCAATTGAACATCACCAACAGTAAATCCAGCCTTTTCAATGTTATCTGCAAAAACTAGTAAGCGACCGTCTGTGTCCGGATTATAATCATCACTTGATGGGGCATTCACCAGCGTTTGGAAATAATCTCCAAACGGATAGAATTTTATCGTCTGCTTAGGATACCCCTCACAAACAGAGCTATTGCAAACAATCAAGAAATCCATTCTCATTTCATCAACAGCACCGTCGCTACACGGCGTAGCAACACGTTTAATCCGCATTACACGACTTTTGGGACCGTTACCAACAGCAAAAATATCGTACTCATCGTCCAAGTGCTCAAAAATAGGATATCCCGGAGTACGAACCTTAAACTCACCATAGGTAAATTCACCCAATTCCATAAGAGTTGTGTAATCTTCGGGTGCTGTTGAGGCTTTTTCGTCACCGCACCCGACAAGGAGCAACAAAGCCGTTAAAAGAGTTATTCGAACCAAAGGCTGATACATCATACATTTAAAATAACATATTTTAGATGTTTTAGTCAATGGCTTAACTAATAAAGGACTAAATTTGGATACATTTCTATGCTTAAAAGGCATAGAATGCCATAGTAAATAAGTAATTGCTATTTCGATGGATTTTTGTTATCTTAAGAGCATAAAGGGGACCGCAATGAAACGCATAATACTCATCCTTTTAACATTCCTCATTGGAGTCACTATGGCTGCCGAAAAGAAAATCCTTATCGCGTATTATTCGCGCGCCGACGAAAACTACGGTGTCGGAACAATCACCAAGGGCAACACCGAAATCATCGCCGAGATGATCGCGAAAAAAACAGGCGGTACGCTCTTGCATGTGGAACCCGCAAAGGAATACCCCAAGAAATACGACGACTGCATCAATGTTGCGAAGAAGGAACTCGCGCAGAACGCACGCCCGGCAATCAAGCCCGTGAACGTGAACCCCGAGGACTTCGACGAAATCTACATCGGGTATCCGGTGTGGTGGGGCGAAATGCCGATGCCCATGTTCACCTTCCTCGAGAAGTACAATCTCAAAGGCAAGACGATTCACCCGTTCATGACGCACGAAGGTAGCGGCCTTTCGGGAGTCGCGAAGCTCAAGAAAGTGACGGGCGCAAATGTGACTGTGGGCCTTGCCATCTACGGGCATGTCGCGCAAAACGAACGCGAAAAAGCGCAGAAGGAAGTGGACAAGTGGGTAAAATAGCCCGCCGTACATTAGATATCGCAATGGCCGTGCTCACCCTCATTTTGATGGGTGGGAACGGTCTTTTTTATAGTGCTTTGGGCGACTTGTTTGATGGCGCGCTTGACAGCGGGTTGATCCACGAAATTTTAGGCGTTGTCTTATTTATCCTTTGGATGGTTCACATTTTTTGGAACCGTGCGTGGATCAAAGGCGTGCTTAACGGCAAATACAATGCGCTTCGAACCGTGCAGACGGTCATTAACGCGGGCGTTATCGTTTGCGTTTTGTTCCTGATTGTAAGCGGAGTGATGCTATCGAACCACGTGTTTTCTTGGCTCGGTATTGAAAGCGGAGCAAGTTTTGCCCGCAACGCCCACATGCTTGCGAGTCATTGGTACTTGGTGTTTGTATCGCTCCATATCGGGCTGCATTTGTCGATGTTTATTAAAGACCGTGTTGCAATGGGGATTGTCGCGGCACTTGGTGCTTACGGAATTTACGCCTTTATCACCCGCGGCCTCTGGAAATATCTTACACTCCAGCAACCGTTCTTCTTTTTGGATCTAGAACACGGCTATTTGCTGTTCGCGCTAGATTACATCGCCATCATGGCTCTGTTTGCGATGGTGATGCATTTCGTGATGATGGCAATGGTCAAATATTCTCGTTGACGAAAAAAGTGCAATTTCGCATTCATAAAAATGCTATTTTAGCAATTGATGAAAACGATTAAACAAAATTTCCTTTTGATGATTGCGGCAGCGCTTTTTGCAATTTTCGCCGCAGTTGTTGAAGGATCTTTTGTTTATGACTACGATGTTGAATTAAGGTCAAGCGTCGAATTAAGCGACGCCGAATTCAACCAAAACGCAGCTTCTGAAAAATCACATCTTCTTTCGCGTGAAGTTTCGTCAGAAGCTGTTTCGCTCACACGCAGAGCCAGGCAACAGACGCTTTCGCGCACTTTGCGGAACGCAGGTTTTCAAGGAGTCGGCGGACGCGATACCGCAACATTTAAATGGAGCACAAAGCACACTGTTCAAAAAGCAGTTGCATCTATCGGATCGCATAATGTTTTTCCGACACCCCTTGCGTATCAAATTCCCAAAGAATACTATGTATTCACGCTAAAACGAATACTTTGTTAACAAGTTCTTTCTCTCAGCATAGTCCCGCTGTGCGGGCAAACATCAAAATCTAAACATTTAACAAAGAGAAAGAAAATGGAAAACATTTCCAAAATGGAGATGGCGAACGCCCTCTTCAATCAAATCTATATCAAGACTGAAAAATGCTTTTTCGGCCTCAAGACCAAAGTCACCTACGCTCCGACAAATTCTCCCGTCGTGGGGACCTACCTGGAATACACCCCCGCAGAAGGACAGAAAGCGAAAGCAATTCTGGAAGCCGCCCCTGCCGAACTTGACGCAGTCCTACAAAAGAACGGTCGCCCACAAACTGGCGAGAACGGGAACATGAAACTGAATCTCTGCTATTCGCGAGACCATGAATTTGCGGCACTTCACTTGCAGCAATTTTCGGGATTCGAATACCGCACGATTATCGAAACGCGATTTGCCGTAGGCGACGAAGCGAAAAAGTTGCTCAACGCATTCATTAAGTAAACCAAAATAAAAGCGGATGTTGAAAGCTCGGCATCCGTTTTTATAGAACCTAATCTTGTTCTTCAAACGGAACTAAGGTAACGCAGTTCCGTTTTTTCTTGGATACATAGAGCGCTTTGTCGGCAAAAGAGAGCATGTCCGAAACGGTTCCATCTCCAAATGTTCCGCCAAAGCTCATCGTTAATTTCACATTCGGGTAATCTTCAAGTTTGATTTTTTCTGCCCGAGCCCGCATCTGCTCAAGTCTGTTTTTCAACACTTCATGGCTGATGCCCTTGAACGAAATTAAGAACTCATCGCCACCATAACGCACTACGCGATCCAAATTACGAACAGAAGAACTCAATATCGCCGCTACGGCAGCAAGAGCCGCATCACCGCACTGATGGCCATAATTGTCATTAACATCTTTGAAAAAGTCAATATCAGCCATTACGACCGCTTGACTATTACGCGACGATAGTTTATCATCAAAATACTTACGGTTCATCACCTGTGTCAACGAATCTCTGTAGATTTTATCGTTTATTTCCGTAATTTCGTTATTCTTGTCGGTAAAGCCAAATAAGGTTGTCTCTTCGCCAGTTCGCACAACCTTCATTTCAACATACTGACCGATTTCGTTGTGAAATATCTTTGACAAGCTGCTACCAACCGGCAAGTATTCTTTAATATAGGACTCATCGGCCACTTTTCGGAGACCATCTCGGTCATCTTCTTGAACAACTGTATTGATAAGTTTTTCAACAAGAGGCTTAAACGGGGGCAGTTCTTTCGTAGAGCTTAGCGCACTTTTGATTCGATCGCTAATGCGAAATATTTCCACCTTTTCTGTTACAAAATCGACGCTGACAACGGAGGCGTATCCGTTCATAAGCGCATTGATCATATTTTGCTGTTTGCGATTCTGTTCCAAGAGTTCTTTCTCTTGTTCCAGCTTAGTCATTTGCGCATTCACATTTTCGACAAGGAACAGAACTCGACGTAGAGGTTTTTCATCGCCTACGCGCACAAATATCGCCTTACTCCAACCGTGAATCTTTCCATGAAAAATTTCTGAAATAACATTTGTATTTTTAAGGCGTTGTGGCAATGTCGAAAGAATCGTAAAATTCCTGATGGTTTCAACACTTTCTGGGCATGCAAGATTCACCATGACATTGGTAAGACTTTCTTGTGGGGAATTGCCGCATTTCATAAACTTATCGATGAATTCGTTCGTCTTGATAGGAAACGCCGTGTTATCCTCAAGATCAATTACATGCATCGAAATATACAGTTCAGTAGTAGCGTAAGTTATAGCAGTGAAAAACTCCGCAGAGTTCACTGGAAATTCTGCTATAAATTTTTTGCAATCGCCCATAACAGTTACCAAGAAAAAATCATTGCTCCCGACACCTACAAAAATATAAACATTTCAGTGAAAAAGGTTTATTCCTGCAATAATAATTCTATTTTAAACACCGATGAAGACCATTAAACAAAACTTCTTTTTGATGATTGCGGCTGCAATTTTTGCAATTTTAGCCGCAGTTGTTGAGGGTTCTTTTGTTTACGATTATGATGTTGAATTAAGATCAAGCGTCGAATTAAGCGACGCCAAATTCAATCAAAGCGCAGCTCCCGAAAAATCACATTTCCTATCGCGGGAAGTTTCGTCCGAAGCCGTTTTGCTCACGCGCAGAGCTGGGCAACAGGCACTTTCGCGCACTTTGCGGAACGCAGGTTTTCAAGGAGTCGGCGGTCGCGATGCTGTAGCATTTAAATGGGGAGCAAAGCACACCGTTCAAAAAGCTTTTGCAACGATCGGAACACACAATGGATTTCCGACACCCCTCGCATATCAGGTTCCCAAAGAATATTACGTATTCACACTAAAGCGAATACTTTGTTAACAAGTTCTTTCTCTCAGCATATATTCCGCCGTGCAAACAAACGGCAATAATTAAACTTTTAACAAAGAGAAAGAACAATGGAAAACATTTCCAAAATGGAGATGGCGAATGCCCTCTTCAATCAAATCTATATCAAGACTGAAAAATGCTTTTTCGGTTTCAAGACCAAAGTCACTTACGCCCCGACAAATTCACCAGTCGTGGGAACTTACCTGGAATTCGCGCCCGCAGAAGGGCAAAAGGTGAAGGCTATTCTGGAAGCATCTCCTACCGAACTCGACGCCATTCTGCAAAAGAACGGTCGCCCGCAAACTGGCGAGAACGGGAATATGAAACTGAATCTCTGCTATTCGCGAGACCACGAATTCGCAGCATTCCACTTGCAGCAATTCTCGGGATTCGAATACCGCACGATTATCGAAACACGATTTGTCGTAGGTAACGAAGCGATAAAGTTACTTCAAGCATTCATTAAGTAAACACAAAACAAAAGCGGATGTCGAAAACTCGGCATCCGTTTTTACATTCTAAAAGTTTTCGTTAAATAAATATATCAGGCATTGCTACAAGCAACTCACACGATAATTGAAAACGCAAGCAATGACCTGAAAACTACACAGAAAACTACACTGAAGACTACACTGAAAAACTACACAGAAAGCAAGAATAACCCAACGCATTCCCCACAACCGCTCAACTTACCGGCCCGTTGCCGTCAGGTACGCACAGACTGCCGTATAATATCCTGTGACAGCTTCGGTGTAAGAATCTGTCGCCTGTTGGCGTAATGTTTCAGCTTCAAGCAGATTGCTGAGCGTCACCGTACCCGCATTATAGAATTCACGTTGCGTGCGCAGGTTTTCTTCGGCCTGGGCAATGGCATCGCGGCTGATTTCAATTTGCTTGAAAGATTCATTCAACGTATTCCATTTGGCGTCAATATCCACTTTAATCAAGTTCTTGTTTTCCACTTCATCAATTGCCGCCTTTTTCGCCTTTAAATCAAGTTTCGCGGTAGAATAGCTATTGCTCCACCAATCCGAAATCGGCACCGTAAGCGACGCAAAAAGCACTCCATTTACAGCATCATCGTCGAGCAAGTTTTGATACAAAAGGCTCGCGCCCACAGCAACCGTAGGCAGCACTTTGCCGCGTTCCATCGAGCGTTCCTTTTCGGCAGCTTCGCGACTGATGGCGAGCAGCTTGCTTTCGGCACGGCGTTCAACGGCATCGTCAGCAGAAATTGCGTAAGATTCAGGCGGAGTAATTTGCGACAAATCAGCATCAGCAAGGTCAAAGTCAGCATTGTCGCGGTTCATTTGCCGAGCCAACATCAACTTTGCAACCGAGATTCCATTTTCAAGCTTCAGACGATTGCTTTGCAGCTTTTTCTTTTCGAGTTCCACACGGAGCAAATCATTCTTGACAGCGACACCTGCATCTACAGCAACCTGGACATCGCTATAAATTCCATCCACTTGCTTTTCGGCTTCGGCAAGCGTTTTCAGTTTTTCCTTAAGCGAAACAATGAGCCAGTAATAAGTCTCCGTATTCTTGCGGATTTCCTTTTCAGCAAGAGTCTCTTGCAACTTTGCAGCGCGGGTCCCAATTTTGGCGAGCTGATTTCCGTTATAAATTTGACCACCCACAAAAATCGGCTGGATTAAAGTCAAATGCCCGATAATACCTTTATCGACCATTCCCATATTAAATGTCGTCGGAAGCCCCGCCAACATAGATGGGTCAATCCCCGCCTGCATCATAGCAGGGGCCACTTGCTGCCCGAAACTTTCCATTTCTTTGGACAGGTCCATTTTTTGCTTTACCAAGAAATCGTTCGCGATAAAGGCAAAGCCGCCGGCAAACACCTTCGGGAAATACGCCGGGAAAGCACTCCCTTCCGTTTCTTCGGCCATTTGGCGATTCACTTTTGCACTCTTCAGCGTGGCATTATTTTCGCGGGCAAGGCGCAAGCAATCATCAAGCGTATAAACATCCGCCGCAAAAGAAGCGGAAACGCTAAAAGCAATAAATGACAAAATTAATTTTACATTATCCATAATAAACCTCTTTAGATCCTTCGACTTCGCCCTTACGGGCTTCGCTCAGGATGACACGATTACCCTTCCTACCGCCTACTGTCTACTAGCCCCTTTTCTGCGTCTGAATTTCATACAACTTACGCCCCAATAGGCAACGGGCAGCACCGTCAAAATCAAGCACATCGTCACAAGCGTTCCCCAGAAAATGATGATTGCCATAGGCACCCAAAGGCCGTCCCCGCTCAGCATCATCGGCAAGACACCCGCAGATGCCGCCGCCGAAGTCAGGAATATCGGGCGCATACGCCTGAGTGCCGAATTGTAGATGGCATTTTTAGAATCCAAATGTTCGTCACGCTTCAATTCTTCGGCATAATCAATCATGATAATTCCATTACGCACCATGATTCCAAGCAAGCTCACCATGCCAAGAACACCCGTAATCGTGAAATCCAAATCCATAATCCACATAGCAACGCCCGTTCCAAAAGTGGATAGCGAAAGCAATGAGAAAAGCATTAAAGCCGTACGAATTCTACGGAAGTGCCACACCATGATAAAGAACATCATGGCAACCGCAACAACGAGACCCTTAAGGAGGCCAGGGAGCGTTTCGATAACAGAGGCCGCTTCGCCGCCCAACTCTAATTTAACCCCATCATCTGCGGTCAGCTTTTTCAAAGATTCAAAATGCTTTAAAGCAAGGTCATTCGCACTGACGCCAGACGAGACTTCCGCAGAAATCGTCACCGTCGGGAGACCGTTTCTTCTATCGCGAGCGCCCTCGTTAAATACAGGCGAGAATTTCGCAATCTGGCGGAGCGGTGCATTGGCAAGCCCACCATAAGTTGCAATTTTTTCGTTTTCAAGATCCGAGAAACTCGCAGAATCGGCATGAGTTCCTTTAAGCACTACAGGCACATTTTTATTACCTTCCCAAAGCGTTGCTATCGGGAACCCCGCATTGTAGCGAGAAGCAAGCATCGCCTCAAGAGAGAACTGGTTCACTCCAAGCTTTGAAGCGTTTTCATCAAGCGATACTTTTACGCCACTCAACGGTTCTCCATAAGAACTGCGAACAAGATAAACTCCCGGGAGACCGCGCAAATAATTTTTCACTTTATCACTTGCAATTCTACGACTTTCATCCGTCCCTTCAGAAATTCGAATTTCTATGGGCGACGCGGCATCGCTAAAGCTGAGCTGTTTAAAACGCACAAATACATTTGCAAAATGGTCCACATACTTTTCCGAATACTCCTTGATAATTTCATCTGTCGCATGAGCACTTTCGGTATTTACAATAAACTGAGCAAAATTTTCACCCGCAAATTGCGGCGCATAAGTCATGTGAAAACGCGGCGAAGACATTCCCTTGAATGTCGTAATGTAGGTAACTCTTGGATCCTTTTCCAAGATACGCTTCATGCTATCCGCCACGGCAGAGGTCTGATTAATCGAAGTCCCGTTCGGCAAATAAAATTCTACAGAGAACTGGTTGCGTTCTGCAATCGGCATAAGCTTTATGGGGCGAGAAATAATCATAACCGCGCCCAAGACAACACAAATAAGCGCCGCGAGAATGGTCAATTTCGGGAACCTGAAACAAGTCCTTAAAACGCGTTCATAAATAAAGTTCGAGATACTTTCAAAAGAAAACTTGCTCTTCTTTTTCGTTTTCGGCTTCAAGAAAGCGAATTGCAAATAGGGAACAATAAATATCGCCACGAGCAAAGAAATCGTAAGGACAATCGTCACCGCCCACGGGAACGTTGTCACGAAATCGCTAAACATTCCATTCATCGTCACCAAGAACGGGAAGAAGGTAATGCTTATGGCAAGCGTAGCCGAAAAAATCGATTTCAAGAAATGCACGGCACTATGTTCTGCCGCTCTCCAACGTGAGCCAGGTCCATAAATTCGTTCTTGATAGTCATCCAATATCACGATGGAATTATCCACAATCATTCCCAGCGACACCATCAAGGCCGCAAGCGTCACGCCGTTTATTTCGTAGCCAAGACCAAAGAAAAGCCCAAGCGAAATGAAAATGGATATGGGAATAGTCGAAGCCGCAATCAGAGCCACCTTGAATGGCTGCAACAGAACGACCACAAGAATAACCGCCAATACGGCAATCAAAATTTCTCTCAAAAAGTCTTCGATGCTCTTGCCGACAACTTCCGTCTGGTCCGTAATGCGGAACATCTTAACTTCTTTAGGCAAGCTGCTTTCAAAATCCGATAGCACCTGTTTGATTTCCTTGCCCATTTTCACGATGTCGTGGCCTTTTTTCATTTCGACGCTAAGCATCACGCACTTGTTGCCGTTCACCTCGATGTAAGCCGTACGATCAGGATATTCGCGTTCCACACGAGCAACATCTTTCAGGCGAACCACACTTCCGTCAGACGCGCTAAAGACTATTGTTTCGCGAACGCTTTCTAAAGAATTCACGCCGCTTTCTACATAAATCGGGTGATTGTATTCGCCATCCCTCAAAGTTCCCGCAATATTCACGAGACCTTGCCCCGAAAGGAATGCCGCCACCGACTTGTAGCCTAACCCATACTGGGAAAGTTTATCGTTGTCCAGATAAATTGAAATCTGGTCTTTTTGTTCGCCAAAGCGCGTAATGCGACCAACACTTTCAAGCGGCCTTAAGTTATCTGCAAGTCCGTCAAGATATTCACCCAATTCACGATAAGTCTTATTCTTACTTTCTATCGCCAACAGCATCGATGAAGCATCGCCAAAATCATCCATCACGATGATTGCAAGGACTCCCGCCGGCAAGCTCGACTTGAACTGCAAAACACCATGCTTGAAGCGACTCCAAAAGCCATCTTTGTCATACACGTAATCTTCGAGCACCACCTGAACAATCACCATGCCATCGCGAGTCGTAGATATCGTTTTACTTTTTTTGACATCGCCGTAAGTGAAGATGTAGTCTTCAAGCGGTTTCGTGACGCGGTCTTCGACTTCTTTTACAGTTGCACCGGGATAAACAGCAATCACGACGCCCTGACGCACCGTAAATTCAGGGAACTCATTTTTTCGGTTGGCAGAAAGGCCATAAACGCCAAACAGCACCAAAAAGCAGCAAAGCATAAACACAATGCCGCGATAGCGCATGGCGATTTCAACAAAGGAACGTTTCTTTTTCATAAAATCCCCCTATTGAACAACAGTCTGATTAGCCGTCTGGACGCGGTCACCCTCGCCCACCTTAGACATACCCTTTACCACAACGGAATCACCATCGTCAATTCCCTGCACCAAAAGCTGTGAACCATTTCCTAGAGAGGTTTCAACATTTTTTCTCATCGTTTTTCCACCACGGACAACCCAAACAAAAGAACGATTGTATTCATCCAAAAGCACAGCAGAAGCAGGGAGTTCAACACCCGTCACAGAATTTTTGCTATCAATGGACATTTCCAAAAGCATTCCCGGCAAAAGTTCGCCGCTCTTATTTTTCAGTTCCGCTTCGATTTGGTAAGAACGCGAAAGCGGGTTTGCAGAAATCCCCTTATTTGTAATCTTCCCTTCAAAAGCTTTATCGCCAAGCGCACCGACGCGAACTTCAACCTTATCGCCCACATTGAGCATAGCAACATCTTTTTCAGGAACGGCAACGACCGCCTTAACCGTCGCAATATTCACGATGCGAAACACAGGAGCACTCGGCACCACATTCTGCCCGACTTCGAGCGATTTTCCCGCAACAATTCCCGTTGCAGGAGCGTAAAGTTTGCAATCATCCAGCGCCTTTTGCGCAAGCTTTTCCGCCGCAATCGCTTGCCTGTACTTACTTTCAACATCCATCCATTGGATTTCCGAAATAGTCTTGTTCTCATGCAACTTTTCCATACGAGCGCGAGCGTCTTCGGCCTGCGTTTTCAACGCGGACGCGATCTCCAAAGCGTTCTTTGCAGAGGTATCATCCAAGGTCGCCACAAGCGCACCCTTGTTCACCTTTTTGCCTTCAGCCACATGCATCGACTTTACCGTTCCTGGCGAAGAAAAGCTCACCATCGTAGTCGCGACTTCGGCTACAGAACCCGCATAACGCAAAGAGCTGCCGACATTTGAATTTTTGGCGACAATAGTTTCGACTTTAACTATCGGCGTTTGTTTCTGAGCGGTTTTCTTGTCATTGCGAGAATTGAAGTCACTTTCGCAAGCAACAAGAGACAATATCAAAAGAGGAAGTATGTACAATTTCGTATTCATACTTTAAAAAATATGATTTAGGCTCGTCAATTATAAGGTTAAAATTTCGCCAAAAACAGAAATTTTTACCATAATTTACACTTTTTAGTGCTTATTTAGGCAAAATTGAGGTAATTTTTACTAGGAGCAATTTTAAACATTCATTATTCGATTTTATGAAAAGAAAGCCTACAAACGCAAATAACATAAAGAAAGCCGACCTTTCCCTATTAGATTTTTTAAAGCAGTCGAACACTGTTCCTGGGAAAATTGTCTTTTTTGAAAACATTGAAGGGCTAGACACATCTGGCTATTTTTACCTACAAGGTCTTGCATTGTTTTTGATTGAAAAAGGCCACAGCACAATCGAAGTGAACACAACAACATACGAGTTGGAAAAAGGCTGTATTTTTGTCGTTTTCCCCGGGCAAATCATCCACGTTATTAGCATAAGCAATGACATTAAACCGTTATGTATCGCATGCTCTATCGACATGATGAACGACTTAATGTCACAAGTCAAAGACAGCTTACAACTATTCCAGCATGCAAAGCAATCACCATTCCAGCAAAGAGACGGTGAAGAATTTGAACAAATAAAAAAATCGTTCCGGCATATTCAAGAGAAAATAAAAGTCACAAAAGGCAATCGTTACCACTATCAAATCATCAAAAATCTTGTGATATCCACCGCATTCGAATGCATCGACATTTTAACCGAAAAATGCATTGAGCCACAAGGATCTAACCGCAAGAAAGCATTATTCAACGCATTCTTGCAAAAAATCGAAGAAAATCACCGCGAGAATCACAGCGTCAAATATTACGCCGACGAACTCTTCATCACCCCAAAATATCTTTCTACAGTCATTGAAGAAATGAGCGGCAAAGGCGCAAAACAATGGATTGACGAATACATCGCCCTAGACGCCAAGGTCCTTTTACAATCAACGCAAAAAGACATTCAAGAAATTTCAAACGAGCTGAACTTTATTGACGTAGGCTTCTTCGGGAAATTTTTCAAGCGAATGACAGGGATGACGCCCAAAGCATTCCGCGAGAAAAAAGAATAAACATTTCAAAAAAAAATGTATGGATTCTCCTTCGGAGAATGACTAATCATTATGATATTGAAAATTATTCAATTACAGTCTCTATAGTTTTCCGTCATCGTCTTGACGAGCTGTTTTTCATTCCCTGAAAGCGGATACTGTTCTACGATTTTGCCATGTTCCATGCGAATCACGGACTGGCAGCTGTTCAAAATAAATTCGGGATCGTGTGTAATCACGAGTAGCGTTTTTCCGCTAGCGGCAAGCTTTTTAAGCGTTGCAGAAACAGCAAGCATTTGCCTATAGTCAAGACCGCTTGTGGGTTCGTCAAAGACGACGACATCGCAACCGCTCGAAATTCCGCTGCCGATGGCGACACGCTGTTTTTGCCCACCCGAAAGAGCCATCGGATGATTGTCCGCATACTGCTTAAGATTTAAGCCATCAAGAATTTCAAGAGCCAAATTCTCGTCTTGCGGTTTCATGCCGAGCAAGACTTCATCCAGAACGCTTTCGGTGAAAAGCTGATGGTTCACATCTTGCATAATCAAATACGTGCCGCGCTTGCGAGCTGCACGCTTTTGACGCCAAGAGCCTTGCAATCCGCACAGCACCTGCGCAAGCGTTGATTTACCTGCACCGTTATGGCCGATAAGCGCCGTAATTTGCCCACACGGGAGTTCAAGACGGTCAATGTCCAAAATCGGATGCTTGCGATGGTAACAGAAAGTAAGGTTGTCAAATGTTATGGATTGCTTCGCTTCGCTCGCAATGACGTTATTAGGTTGGTGTGGTTCGGCACGTTCACTCAACATTCCCAAATTCATGCATCGGAGTCCAAGGCTCGATGCGTATGCAGCGCCTTTGGCTTCAAGTTCGGCAGGAGTCCATTCGTGTGCGATTTGTCCATCCTTCACATAGCAAATTCTATCGGCGACATCGCGCAAATAGTAAAGGCGATGTTCCACGACAACGACCGTTTTTCCCGCCTTCTTCCATCGTGCAACAATTTCCTTCAAATCCGCAATCGTCTTGAGATCCAAATTTGCAGAAGGCTCATCCAGCACAAAAATTTCAGGCCCCGTCGCCGAAACGGACGCGCACGCAATTTTCTGTTTTTCACCACCCGAAAGATTAAAGATGCTACGGCCCAGCAAATGCTCTAAATGAAATTCCTGAACAACATTAGCTACGCGCCGCTTGATTTCTTCGGGATCCATCCCCATATTTTCACAGCCAAACGCTAGCTCGCAATCCGTATCAATGTTGAAAAATTGCGAACGCGGATTCTGGAAAACGGAACCCACAGTTCTTGAAATTTCGGCAAGCGTCATATCGGCGGTATTCTTGTCGCCGAGCAGCACATCGCCATCCATCGTTCCCGAATGGTAATGCGGAATCAAGCCGTTAATAAGCTTTGAAATCGTCGTCTTTCCGCAGCCCGACTCACCCGCTAGCACAACGCATTCGCCCGAACGAATCTCCAAATTCAAGTTCTTGAGAATCGCATCGTCCAAAGAATCAGAGTAAGAGAAGGAAACGTTTTTTAAAGAGATGTTCATAGGCAATTATAATGGATTGCTTCGCTACGCTCGCAATGACATGACAGCACTAATTTCGGAGCATAAACACAACAAGGACTGCAATACAATAAATCCATACAACAGCATCCACCCAGCGGAATCCGATCGTCGCAACGCAGGTGCGTTTTGTTTCCGCCGAGAGGCCACGCGTTACCGCCGCAATCGAAAGTTCATCGCCAATTTTCGTAATGGATACCAAAAGCGGAACCAATCTGTATTCAAGAAAAGCCACAGGATTTTTTAGTGTCCGCAAACTGAACAAGCGAATTCCACGCATCCGCATCGCATTGCCAATCGCACGAGATTCATCGAATACCGTCGGAAAAAAGCGAATCATCACAATCAATGGGATTGTCACCTTATTCGAAATATGCATCCGCGACATCCCCGCCAAAAATTCATTCACCTTGGTCGTCGTGATGACATAGTAGAGAACAAAACAAACCGGCATAATGCGGAACATCAAAAACAACGACGCTAGAATAATGGTGCCAGAAGCTCCAATATCCAAATTTTTCACTTGACCAAAGAAAAACGCTGCACTCAAATAAATCAAAAAGAAAGTACAAACAAATTTCCACTTTCCTTCAAACAATAGCAAAATAGACGCAGCTACAACCATCAACAAGCTATAGGCGAGCGGAGCGGTAAAAATCATTCCATTCGCCGCCAATGCTAAAATCAGTTTTGTCCGCGGATCCAATGCAACCGCAAGACTCCTAGATTGCTTCGTCACTTCGTTCCTCGCAACGACGTCATCTCGCAAGTCCGATGCGGTCAAAATGCTTTTTCATCACACGACGGGCAATGAAGCCGCCCACCACAGCGCCAGCAGCACCAAATCCAAAAAGCCCAATCAAAGGCCAATAGCTGTTCGAAAGTTCAGCCAAGTGAGCGATATAGGCGCTATCACAAACAGAACTGCAATATGCCAAATATTCTTCAGTCGAAGACCAAAGCGGAATCATCATCGAAGATGGCACAAAGCTAATCATCACATTTGCAAGCAGGCAGCCGACAAAATTTTTATGGAACAGCTTTAAGCAAAGGCCCGCTAAAACGCCATAAACAACGCAAAGCAATCCAAAAGAAATTCCGTGACCGGAGAACACCATCACAACGCCGAAAAGGGCGCAAATCAGCACACAGCAAAGCAAAGGTCTTTCAACCTTCGAAAAGAAAAGGAACAACGGAACGCTCGTCACCAGGCTCACCATGCATGTGGAAACCACAATAAACGCAGGAATAAAACCGATGCTCGCTCCAAGTCCAGAAAGCACAAGGTAAAGGGCGCCGAATATGCCCACGTTCACGAGGTCACGCACCAATGTATTCGAAGATTTTTTACCAGTTTTTCTCGTATTGCTCATAGTCCATTCTCTATTGTTATCTAGCACTCTATTCTGTCAAACGATGCAATTCTGAAACCGAATTCCTTAAATTTGTCATTCTCCGAAGGAGAATCCATACTGTTCTAATTCACATTTGTTTTAGCGGACATCTCCTTATACAGTTCCGATTGCATTTTTTTGGCGAAAATAGAGAAATTTTTCCATTAAATTCTACTCCGTTTAGACGCAACTTAGCCTAGTTTAATATTTTCCATACATACTATATACGCGCATGTTCCTAACGCGTCCGATTGGAGTAGAAAAATACAACGCGTTATCTTAAATTCGGGCAAATTTTTTGGGGAGGAAACATGCAAGTTTCTCGCGTTAATAAAGTCTTCGCCCGTCTGGGGCGTTTTCAAGTCAAATTCCGTTGGCTGATCTTACTCGCAACAATTCTTGTGACTCTCGCCGCATGCCTCGGGCTTCCGCAACTGCAAATGACCGCCAGCGAAGAAGAATGGTTCGACGACTGGGACAAAGTCAAAATCGATCAGGCTCACTTCAACGAAATTTTTGGCAGCGAAGATTCTTACATGGTTCTCGTGCGCGCCAACGATGTATTCGCCCCCGAAGTTTTAAGCGCCATTGACCGACTTTCTAAACGCCTCGAAAACGAAGTTCCTTACGCCGACCGCGTCGTTTCACTCACGCACAACTTATCCATACCCATCGCAAACGATGAAGGCTTCGAAGTTATCAATCCGTTCGAAAGCGGTATCCCGACAGACACGGCGCAACTCTCCACCAAGAAATCGCTCATCATGAGCCGCGAATCGCTCGTAAACAACATCGTCTCTGACGACGTCAAAGAAACATGGGTCATTCTCTCGTTGAAATCGTACGAAGGCGGCGTTGATTTCGGCAAAGACAGCATAGCACCTTTCGCCCGCAACGTCATCCTCTCCGAAGAATTCCAAAGTGATAAGTTCCAGTTCTTGCCAACTGGTATGAGCTACACAGAAATGGAAGAAAACGAAGTCATCTCGCGTGAATGCGCCATGCGCATTTGCTTCGGCTTCGCCGTTATGCTCGTTTGCCTCATTTTATTCGTACGCTCTTTGCGTGGAGTCATCGTTCCCGCCATTGCAACCGTCGGAGGAATCGCATCCGTACTCGGCGTAAACGCCTGGCTTGGCATCGTCGGCGACGAAAGCATGGTCGCACTCCCCATACTTTTGGGCATGGCACTTTCGGTCGGCTATTCCATCCATTACATCAATTCTTTCCGCATGCATTTTAGGCGCACGGGCAACCGCCGCGAATCTGTGATTAATGCCGTCGAAGAAACTGGCTGGCCGATCCTCTTCACCGTCATCACCACCGTTGCCTCGCTGATTTCGTTCCTGTTCGCAGGCATCCGCCCCATCCGCTGGATTGGTGGCATTTCGGCAGGCATCGTCTTCATGGTTTATTTGTATGTCATCATCTTGATTCCGATTCTCATGAGCTTCGGCAAAAACGCAAAGCCCGATCCGACAGAAGTAAAAGCGGCAGGCGCCACAAAAGCGGACATTCTCTTTGAATTTTTCGGTCGCAAAGTTTGCAGGCACAGCGGAATCGTCGCCGCGATTTCAGCCGCCATAATGCTGGCGCAAATTCCAGGAGTCATGAACATTGACGTGAACATGGACTACACAAAAACAATGGGCGAAAAAATCCCATTCGTCACAAGACTCATGGACATGCTCAGCGGCAAGCTCGGATGCCTCTACGATTTCAATGTGATGGTCGAATTCAACGACAGCGACGCCTTGAAAGACCCCGCCAACATGAAACGCATCGAAGCGCTTGAACAAAAACTCGGCACACTCCAGCTCACAAAAACTTCGGGTGACAAACCCCGCGTGCAATCGATAACGAGACTCGTGAAAGAAATGAACCGTACGCTGAACAGCGACAGCACGGAATATTACAAGATTCCCGATGCGCAGGACATGCTCACGCAATTGCTTTTCCTCTACGAGATTTCAGATGCCGACGCGCTCTTTGAACGCATGGACGAAGATTACAAAACAACATACATCCATATCGAACTCGCTGGATACGACGCCAAGAAAATTGTAGAAGACCTCGATTCCGCAGAATCATATGCCGCACAAATTTTCCCGGACGCCAAAACGTCAATCGTCGGCGAAGTCGTAAACTACGCCGAAATGAACGGTAAGCTCGTGAACGGATTATTGCGTTCGTTCGGAGGCTCTTTCGTGATTATCGCCATTATGATGATTCTCGCATTCGGGAGCATCAAGGCGGGCCTGATTGGCATGATTCCAAACGTCGCGCCCGTGCTTTTAATCGGCGGCGTCATGGGCTATTCGGGAATGCCACTTGACATGATAACAATGATCGTGATGCCGATGATTTTGGGCATTGCCGTTGACGACACCATCCACATGAACAACCACATCAAATACGGATACGAACGCACAGACAGCTACAAAAAAGCGCTGTTGCTCTCTTACCGTGAAATTGGAAAGACAATGGGCATGACGACATTCATTCTCTGCGCGATGTTCTTCGTGTTCATCTTCAGCCCGATGGGCGCATTGCACAACGTCGGATTGCTTTCCATCGTCGGTCTTGCCGCCGCCCTCGTCGCCGACTACACGCTCACCACCGCCCTCGTATACGTCACCAAGCCCTACGGGAAAGAAAAACGCAAATAGATTGATCGTATCAATTACTACATCACCAACGTTTTACCGGGGGT
Organism: Fibrobacter sp.; assembly: GCF_045112255.1. Lineage (GTDB taxonomy): Bacteria > Fibrobacterota > Fibrobacteria > Fibrobacterales > Fibrobacteraceae > Fibrobacter. Next base: position 14,914 of record NZ_JBGUHR010000119.1, on the reverse strand, counting down.
ACAATATTGCATAACGCAGGCGAACCACCCGGTTTATACGCTAAAGCTGAAGCAGCGCAAATTCCAAGACGTATTAAGAAATTTGGTTCATTTTGCGGACGATTTAAAAAATTCATCGAGCTATCAAGAGCAGATTCTTTTGTTGCATCCGCAAAATTTAATGGGTACAAAACAACAGAATCTTGCTCCACCAATTGTTTTTTGGGTGAAGAATTTAGCAATTGAGCCCAACAAGCAGCATGAAGCAAAAGAAACATCATAACAAAAAGATATATGGACTTCAATTGAATCATAGTGGAACAATCCTATCACGAACACTCAGTGGTTTTTGTAAAATCAGCGTCTCAACAATAAATTTAAAAGAAATATTGCAAAAAAGGTAGTCTTTCGACTACCTTTTTTGCAAACATTTTGAATTTTAATTACTCAACCTTCAATTTGGTCATGCTTTTTGCACAGATGCCCATTGTTGAGATGTTGTGCAAGAACGCTGACGTTGTCGGAGAAAGCAGACCGAAGAATCCGCCTACAAGCAAGCTTGTATTGAACGTGATGATAAAGCGGTAGTTCATCATGATGCGATCCATCAGCTTTTGGCTCAAGAGGCGCAGTTCCACGAGGTCTTGGAGATTCTCGCGGCGGAGCGTCACATCGGCAGTTTCACGGGCAATGTCCGAAGCATCGCTCATGGCGACAGAGACATTTGCCGCAGCGAGTGCTGGAGCATCGTTGATGCCGTCACCCACCATGATTACGCGCTTGCCTTCGGCCTTCATGCGTTCCACATAATGGTGCTTGTCTTCAGGCAAGACCTGCGCAAAGAACGTATCGATTCCCAAATGTTCCGCAACGCGTTCCGCCGCATTCAGGCTATCGCCCGTCAACATCACCACATTCTTGATGCAGCTTTCACGCAGCCCGCGAATCGCTTCCGCAGCTTCTTCACGCGGAGGGTCGCCAATGCAAATAGCACCTGCCAACTCACCGCCAATGCCGAGGTAAATCACGGAGGCTGCACCCGCCTGCGCATCAATAATCGCCTGGTTTTCTTCAGAGACATTGACTTTTTCGTCTTCAATGACAAAATGCTTGCTTCCGATGACCACGCGCTTGCCCTTAAGCGAAGTTGCGATACCGTGCGCCACGATGTACTGCACATCGGCATGTTCTTCGGCGTGATTGATATTGCGTTCCATCGCGGCCTTGACAATCGCACGAGCCATGCTATGCGGGAAATGTTCCTCGATGCATGCCGCAATTTTCAAGATTCGCTTTTCGGAATATTCGCCAAACGGAATAATCTTTTCAAGTCGCGGTTCCGCCTTCGTGAGCGTTCCCGTCTTGTCGAACACAATCGTATCGGCAAGAGCAAGTTCTTCCAAGTACTTGCCGCCCTTCACCGTCATATCCATATCCGCCGCTTCACGCAGTGCAGAAATCACGGAAATCGGAGTCGAGAGCTTTATCGCACAAGAGTAATCCACCATCAAGATGGAAACCGCACGAGAGATGTTCTGCGTCAAGAGCAGCGTAAGCCCAAAGCCAAGGAAACTGAACGGTACGATGCTATCGGCCAAATGTTCCGCGCGGCTCTGCACGCTCGCCTTCAAGTCTTCGCTACGGTCGATCAGTTCCACGATCTTCTGGATTTTCGTGTTGCTGTTAACCGCATGGACCTTCACGACAATCGCGCCTTCTTCAAGAACCGTCCCTGCAAAAACAATTCTGCCGGCAGTTTTCATCACCGCCTTGGATTCGCCCGTCATCGTCGATTCGTTCACAAAGGCTTCGCCTTCAATCACGCGACCATCAACAGGAATCATGCTACCGGAACGGATGCGCACCAAGTCATCGACCTGGACGTCCTTCATATCCACCAATGTATCCACGCCGTCTTTCACGACCCAGACCTTATCGACCTTGACGGCGAGGCTACCCGTCAAAGCCGTGCGCGTACGCGCCTTGGTATAATCTTCCAGCAAGCCCGACACGCCCAAAAGGAACATGACCGTGCCTGCGGACTCATAATTTTTCTGGAGAAGGCTTGCACCAATTGCCGCCCCGTCCAAAACATCGACGGTGAGCTTTCCGCTCATGAGCGTCGAAATCCCGCGAGCCACATAACGCAACCCGCGAACCACCGTAATCGCCGTGCGAATCGGAAGCGGAACAAACCAGCGCAACAAATAGCGCCTTGCAATCATTCCCGTGAGGCTTGCCTTAAAGCCATCATCCAATGCTTGCAACTGGTATTCCGTTTCACCATCGCATTCGGGCAATTCTTTGGGGTTAAGCGCTCTTACAAAATCAAGAATCTGCTTACGGCTAGTCTCGAAATCACCCGCCTTGGCGGTATATTCAAAAAGGAGGCCGCCATTGACGCTACGCACCACAACACTTTTAACGCAAGGCTCATTCAAGCAAGCCTTGTGAATGCGCGCTTCATATTCACGTTCAAAAGCGTACGCCCCAGCACGCAAGCGAAGGCGACCCGGCTTATCGTAAACGATTCTGAATCTCATAGCGATATATCAATTAAAATTAGGAATTAGGAAGTATGAATTAGGAATTAGTTAATTTGGCGGCTTCGCCGCGATTATTTCAATTCCGCATTCCGAAATCCTAATTCCGAATTATTTTTCAAGTCCTGCTTCTGCCTTGGCGTCGTTGCAGATATCGTTTGCTTCGTCCTTCATGTCCTGGAAGGCTGCCTTGGCGTCAGCGGTGAACTTCATGCCATGGGCAAGTCCGGTCACAGCGAGTTCGCGGGTCTTTTTAGCCTTGAGGACCTTCTTAGCGACAGCAGAACCCACAGCGCCAGCAATGACGAGCCAGAATTTTTCATTTTTGAATATAGACATATGTTTCTCCTTATTAAAGAAAAATCAGCGGAGCACCTGTCCGCATCTCAAAATTAGATACTCTCCCCTCCAATTGCAAATTACAAATAAATTAAATGCTCAACTTACGCGACCCCGCATCGCAGTTGAGTTTCACGAGATTAACGCTAACATTGTTAGTGAAATTCTAACAATGTTAGACTCTCTAATTTTGTTAGAGAGCCTAACATTTTTTTTTGGATCATCAAGACTCAACAACTAGGAAAGTGCAAGAACCTTGCCGAGTTCACGGCACTTTTCCTTGCCAGCGTCATCCGGCGCGCCTTCAATAGCGAGCGGTTCATCAGCAAGCACGAGGCCTGCATTTGCAGCATCTTCTTTCCACGGATTCATCCATTCGCCGCCACCCCAGCCGTAAGAGCCGAAAAGCACAACCTTCTTGCCCGAAATCTGGGCCTTCAGCTGATCATAAAGCGGCTGGAATTCGCTATCTTCGAGTTCTTCAGCACCCATTGCCGGGCAGCCCAAAGCAAACTTGTCAAATTCCTGGGCCTTATCGGCAGAAAAAGCGGACGTATTGAAAAGCGTCACATCGGCACCAGCTTCCTTTGCGCCAGCAACCACTTCATTCGCCATAACTTCGGTATTACCCGTACCCGTCCAGAAAATAACAGCAATTTTATTCATTTTATGTTCCTTTTTGTTTTTTCGGTTAGTTAACATGCAACAGTCAATTCTTCCAAAGAATCGCCTGATTCAAATCGTTCACGTAAAATTTTTTGACATTTTTTGTATACTTCAAAAATGTGCATGGAATTCGGCACGTCGTTATAGACCTTCCAGCAGCCAATCAGCTTGTAATTTTTACCGCCGTACGTAATAAAATCTTTCACGTCGTCAAGCGGATAGCCCAAAAACACGCCCACTTCATGCGGAAAGCACACCGAGCGCGTCATGCGAACCTGAAAAAAGTTCAACAGCGATTCAGCATCAAAGCAGCTGTAGCCAAAACCTTTCAAAAAATTACGTACTTCGCAAGAGCATCCCAAATTTTGTAAAGCGCTATTCCGGTAGACATAGATAAAATAACGTCCACAACGTTCAGCAATCACGCGAGCAATAACGCCCTTAGGGTTCAATGCCTGATTCCAACGAGCAAGGATATTGCAAAGCAAAACACCATCAGCAACATCAACACAAAAGAGATTGCCCAACTTATGGCCCGCAAGAGTCGGGGCGCATTGTCGAACCAAGCAGGAATCAAGGCTTCTATCCATGAACAACCTAAGTATTTAGTATAAAGTCAAAAATCCCGCCGTTAGCCTTCGCCACGGCGGGATAACCTATCTAGCATATATGAGGTAACGAAATCTATATGCTAGCCGAGCTTCTATGGCAATAGTCTCTGAGATGTATTTTAGAATTTTTTATTCCCTAACTCAACTCCAAATAGACACAAAACAATCCTTAAAGTTAGATTCATCTAATAAAATTTATCTATATAAAAATCCCGCCCACGACATTCATCGAGGCGGGAGGTTTATCCTATGGCAAAATCTTAGAATGCAAACACAGTTTCGAGACCAAGCTTGAGGCCAGCGTCATCAGCGTCGTCACCAACAGGGATATTCACCTTGGCAAAGCCTGTTACGTCAAGACCTTCAATAGGAGTGAAGTATGCGCGAAGACCAATGTTGAACACAGAAACATCTTCGTCCTTATCCGTCGTATTTGTGTGATATTCCAACGGAAGACCAAGAGCAATGACATCGTTTATCTTCACACTCGGCTCACCATAGGCAAAGAAATATTCAGGAATTTCTTCGCCGTGATCAGTCGGATCGTCCTTATCGATAATAGCAAAGAACACAGATCCCTTAATATTCACCTTGCCAAGTTCTACAGCAGGTTCAGCCAGGAATGCATGCGTTGCTTTCGGAGTATCTTCACCAAGATTATCCATATGCAAGCCATACACAAAGTGGAAAGTGAATACATCTGCTTTCAAATTTGCATCAAGACCGGCATGGAATTCATTATGCTTAGCTTCCTGATAGGACTTGTAATCCACAAACGGACGCAACACCTGATCGCCAAGGCCGAGTTCGTAAGCAAGGTGAAGATCATAGGCATAGCCGACACATTCTTCATCTTCTGGGCAAGAATCCGGATTGTCGTTGCCACCGCGGCCAAAGCCAAGGCCAAACACAAGGCCGTCATAGTCGATTTCGAAACCGCGGATATCGTGTTCTGCCATACCAGCGGCGTTATCAGCCGGATCGTCATAATCGTAGAAGTTGAGGAAAGCGCCTTCCGAGAAAGTCAAGTCACCAAACTTCACGGCAAACTTGTCGCTATGCGTGTACTGGACAAATGCACCATTATAAATAGCTTTCGGATCCGTCGTTTTGCCATCAGCTTCCAACTGTACGGATGCAGACCACTTTTCGTTAAATTTCACATCTACGTTCAAGTCAAATGTTGATTCGTAGCTATGGCTCTTAATATCTTCATTGACGACATCACCTGTATAAGCATCAAATTCTACTTCACCAGAGAACTTGACTTCCGGGCCTTTAGATGCGGCTTCAGCTTCCTGAGCAATAGCCGGAACGGCAAGGATAGATGCAGCAGCAAGACCAAACAAAAGGTTGGATGTTAAACGAGTCTTCATAAATCACTCCCATGACGGATTTTTTATTCGCTTTTGTAACACTCCGTCAAGTATTTTACATTTTGTGTTACAAAATCCTTGGCTTTTCGCCCTTTTTACTCTTCTTAAAGCAAAGAGCGTGCCAATTATTTTTCAGTTCATTCCATTCAGAATCATTTTTTTCAGCGCCCATATGTTAGTTTCTCCTATCTTTGTTAGTTTAGTCTAATTCAAGGCGTTTAATTAAGGGCTGGCAGGTTTCGGGCCTACCAGCCCTTAATAATGATTCTTGACTCAAATACAATTAGTCTTCGAAACGCCCTTTCTTATTTGCGTTCAATCCAAAGAGCTTGAGGAATACAAACGTTGCCACAAGCACGATGATCGAGCTTACAATCCAGAACACATTTCCACCGACCGGCACCTGGTAGAGGAGTACCGCGACAGCCCAAGCGAGGACAGTCTGCACCACAGCCATCAGCACACCGAGTCCAAGGCCGATTTCACGAACCACGACACCCATCGCAGCAAGGCACGGCACATAGAGCAAGATGAAGATGAGGAATGCAAACACCTGCCAGTTAAATCCATCGACCGGATTTCCGTTCTTGTCCGGGTTGTGGAAGTAAGAACGGAGGTTGGCATAGATGTCAGCCGTTTCGCTCAAGTCGCCTTCTTCGAGAGCACCGATTTCATCTTCGCTCAAAGTGAGGCCTGCAGCAGCAAGCTTTGCAAAGACTTCTTCGCGAGCCTTGTCAGCACCTTCATCTTCGCTGAAGGTTTCGATAGAAGCGTATTCTTCGCAAGTAATTGCCTTCGCATCAAGAATCTTGTCGAGCGTGACCTTCTTGAGTTCTGCGGCATTCTGAGCTTCAAGTTCGCCAGAAGTCCCGAGAATGTCCGTGAGTGAACCAAAGACTTCGCTCAAATTTTCAGGAATCGTGCCGAGGGCTTCCTTGAGCGCACCGAGAATGTCCGGAGCACCGCCTTCTTCCTCTTCTTCGGCAGGGCATTCGTCCACGCCAGCGATGAGAACCTTTTCTTCGGCAGGAGCTTCATCGTCATGGCGGGCTTGATCCGCCATCTCAGCCGTAGAGGATTCCGGCTCGGAGGCCGGAATGACGTTCGAGGCGACCTTTACGGAATCCACTACAGCGCTATCAGCGGCGGCAGCAGGTGCTTCACCGTCATGGCGGGCTTGATCCGCCATCTCAGCTGTAGAGGATTCCGGCTCGGAGGCCGGAATGACGTTCGGAGCAGCCTTTTCAGCAGTAGCGCTTTCTTCTGCGGCTTCACCAGAACCCGCCATGGAGTACAACGAGTTCATCGTACCAATCACAGCTTCCTTAGCAAGGAGGCCCGTGAAGAGGGACACAGAAGCCGGCCAGTTGTTGGATTCAACACCGAACGGTTCGAAAATCGGGGTAATCGCCTTACCGATTACAGAAAGCAAGCTGTTTTCGGAATCGCCGTTACCTGCAGTAAATTCACTTTCCGTCTGGATCTTGGATTCGTCAATCACGACACCTTCAGGGAGCGGGACTTCCTTTTCGTCCTGCATCATGACGTAGCCTTCTTCGCTCTTCACGATTTCAGTCTTTTCGCCATTGATTTCGGTGTAGAGCTTGTCCACAAAGCCAAAGCTGTTGAGGAAGCCGAGAATAGCAACCGCAATCGTAATCACCTTACCGGCACGGATCACGTAGTCACGCAAACGGAGCCAGGAGTGGATCATGAGCGACTTGAACTTCGGCAAGTGATAAGGCGGCAGCTCCATCACAAAGTTGCTGGCCTCACCAACAAACAAGGAGCGGCGAAGAATCAAGCCGTACACGATCGCAAAGAGAACGCCCGCAAGGTAGAGGGCAAACACGACCGTCCCTGCCTGCGTTCCGAAGAATGCAGCCGCAAACAGCGCATACACCGGGAGGCGAGCGCCGCAGCTCATGAACGGCACGAGGAAAATCGTGAGGAAGCGTTCACGCTTGGATTCGAGCACACGAGAACCCATAATGCCCGGCACACCGCAACCAAAGCCAACCATCATCGGCACAAATGCGCGGCCCGGGAGTCCGAGGAATCGCATAAAGCGGTCTGCCACAAAAGCGGCACGCGCCATGTAACCAGAGTCTTCCAAGAAAGAAAGGCAGAGGAACATGAAGAAGATGACCGGGATGAACGTCGAAACTGTCTGGATACCGGCACCGATACCGTCCGCGAGGATTGCAGATACAAAGCCCGGCGCATGGAGCACATCCGTGAGCAAGTAGCCAAGGCCATCCACAAAGATAGCGCCAAACAGCACGTCAAAGAAATCAATGAAAGCAGAACCGATCGTCACTGCAACCCAGAAGACCAGGTACATGACCAAGAGGAAAATCGGAAGCGATGCCCAGCGGTTCAAGAGCACGGAGTCGAGCTTATCCGACCAAGTCCTCTTGGAACGGTTCGAAAGGATCGTCTTGCTTGCAATTTCGTGCGCCATGCTGTAGCGCACATCTGCCATCGCAAATTCGCTTTCTTCGCCAAGAATAGAGGTCACTTCAGCCTTGTTGATCTGGACCTTGGCTTCGGCAAACTTGTCTGCATAGCTCTTTTCGTTGCCCAAGTACATGAGCGAAACCCAGCGAGCATCCGTATCCAAAAGCTTTGCAACCGGTTCAACCTTCGGTTCCAAATACTTGATAGCGGATTCGACCTTTTCGCCGTAATCAATAGCCTTCGGCTTCATCATCTTGCCCGAAATCACGTGGGCCATTTCACTGATGAAGTTCGTAATGCTCTTGTCGTTCACAGCAGAAAGCGGAACCACCGGCACGCCAAAGCGTTCAGCAAGGATATCCAAATCCAAATGCAAGCCGCGCTGTTCAGCAATATCAATCATGTTTGCCGCAATCACCATCGGCAGGTGCATATCGGCAAGCTGAGAAGTGAGGAACAAGTTACGTTCAATGTTCGAAGCATCAATGATATTGATGATAAGGTCCGCTTCGCGAGTGAGCAAGTAGTCCACAGCGGCGCGTTCATCTTCGGCATTGGCAAAGAGAGCATAGGTACCCGGCAAGTCCACCACGCGGATATGCTGGTTACCGAGTTCAAAGAAGCCTTCCTTCTTTTCGACAGTCACGCCCGGCCAGTTACCAACATGTTGGCGAGCACCCGTAAGAGCATTAAAAAGAGCCGTTTTACCGCAGTTCGGGTTACCGGCAATTGCAATAGTAAAAAGCTTCGGAGCCATTAGACCCTCTTCAATTTAAGAACGTTCGCTTCTTGTCTGCGAAGCGACAAACGGTAAGAAAGAACACTCACCTCAATCGGATCCCCGAGAGGTGCAATCTGCAAGACTTCAAGCGTTACGCCACGGACAAGTCCCATCGACAAAAGCTTGGACTTGTAGCGGGCATCGCCCTCATTGTAGCCGACAATTTCAACTTTGTCGCCCTTCTTGAGATCCGAAAATTTCGGTTCCAAATCCCACTTTTTAGTTTGCGACTTGCCGCCGCAACCGCAATTACAACCCATTGTTATTTCCTTTTTTCACTTTTGGGAGCCTTCTTCACGACGGCACTTGCGTTATTCTTCTTCATGAATTCTTCAATAGTCGCAAGCGTTTCAGCCGAAAGAATGTGTTCCATGCTGCAAGCATCTTTGTCCGCAATCGCTTCTGAAACTCCCAGACGAATCAAAAATCCCTTGAGGAGGATGTGACGGTTCAGCACATCGGCTGCAGCCTTGCGACCTTCGTCGGTGAGTTCCACACCACTATAAGGTTCCTGCGTCACAAGCCCGAGTTTTTTGAGTTCGAGAATTGCCTTAGCCACAGAAGGCATCTTGACAGACAGAGCTGCCGCAATGTCCTTGACACGGGCAATTCCGTTCGCTAAACGAAGCATGTGCACCATCTCAAGATAGTCTTCGAGACTCTGGCTGAGCTTCACGTGATTGTGTTCCATATGATGATCCTTTTACGTTAACGTCGTCTAATTTAATTAGACATGACTAAATTTAATAAGCCCAGTCTAATTAGTCAAGGCTAAACTTTTATACTTTTTTACTATTGCCTCAGCAAAAGCCACGCTATAACCGTCAATTACCACCCTTGTCACGCCCGCCAAATCCTTATCTTTTACATATATATGGACAATTTGACTATTTAAGAGGAATTTTGGGCATATCCTTATTACAAGGCAATCTTTGCAAAAAACGCGCCTTTTGCTAGATTTCATGCATGAACTTCCTTGAGCAAAAAATCCTTGCCGATGGCGTAGTCAAACCCGGCAACGTCCTAAAAGTTGACAGTTTCTTAAACCACCAGATTGACATCCGCCTGATGCAAAAAATCGGCGAAGAGTTCAAACGTCGTTTTGCCGACGTCCAGTTCAATAAGGTGCTCACCATCGAAGCAAGCGGTATCGCCATCGCGGCATTCATCGCCTACCTGAACGACGTGCCCGTAGTTTTTGCCAAGAAGGGCCAGACCGTCAACAGCACCGACGACAAGTACGTGGCCAAGGCATATTCATTCACGCACAAAAAGTTCAACGACATTTTCGTTTCGCGCCCCTACCTCAAGCCGACCGACAAGATCCTCATCGTGGACGACTTCCTTGCCGACGGTGAAGCCAGCAAGGCGCTCATCGACCTCGTGAAGCAAGCAGGCGCCGAACTCGTCGGTGTCGGTATCGCCATTGAAAAGGGCATGCAGCCCGGTGGAGCAAAGCTCCGCGCCGCAGGCGTTCGCCTGGAATCCATCGCCATCGTCGATAGCATGGATCCCGAAACCGGATTCATCAAGTTCCGCGAACAGTAAATCATAGATTGCTTCGCCCCTTGCGGAACTCGCAATGACGTAAAAAAACATTCAAAGTCCGCAATGACGTGACAATACATTCAAGGTTCGTAATGACGAAATAAAGTTTAAGGTAAAGCATGAAGACTTCGGACAACATTTATCAACTTGACGGACGCGTTCCGCTTTTACAGGCAATCCCATTCGGCTTGCAGCACGTGCTCGCCATGTTCGTGAGCAACATTACGCCGATCATCATCCTTGCAAATGTCGTCGGGATTGAAAAAGGCCTTACCGCCTCGCTCATCCAGAACTGCATGATTATCGCAAGCATCGGTACGCTCATCCAGCTCTACCCCGTCTGGAAAATCGGTTCCCGCCTCCCCATCGTCATGGGCATCAGCTTCACGTTCCTCTCCGTCTCCATTTCCATCGGAGTCTCGCAAGGCATGGGAACGCTCATGGGCGCCGTTATCGTCGGCGGTATCGTCGAAGGACTTCTCGGCCTCTGCGCCAAATACTGGCTCAAGCTCATTCCACATATCGTGGCAGCTACCGTCGTGACCTCCATCGGATTCTCGCTACTCCCCATCGGCGCCAATTCATTCGCAGGCGGTCAAGGCGCCGCTGACTTTGGCTCTGCACAGAACTGGATTGTCGGAAGTGTCACGCTCCTCACCTGCCTACTCACGCAAGTCTTTGCCAAGGGATTCCTCCGTTCGCTTTCCGTGCTGGTCGGCCTCATCGTCGGTTACATTCTTGCACTCTGCATGGGCATGGTGGACTTCTCGGGCATTTCAAGCAACGGCTTTTTCGCGCTCCCCAAGCTCCTCCCGTTCACTCCGGAATTTAACTTGGGCGCAATTCTCTCCGTCATCGCCATCTATCTCGTGTCCGCCACAGAAACCGTCGGCGACTCCAGCGCCCTTTGCAGCGGCGCCCTCAAGCGCCAGATTCACAAAGTCGAAATGGGAGGCGCCATCAGCTGTGACGGCTTTGTCAGCTCCATTTCCGGACTCTTCGGCTGCACCCCGATTACATCGTTCAGCCAAAACGTCGGCCTCGCCTCGCTCTCTGGCGTCGTGAACCGCTTCGCCATCGCAACAAGCGCAGGCATCATGCTCCTCGGCGGCCTTTTCCCGCCCGTAGGCACCCTCCTCACGACCATCCCGCAAGCCGTTCTCGGCGGCTGCACCATCATGATGTTCGGTTCCATCCTCTTCGCAGGATTCGGCATGATCGCCAAAAGCGGTTTCTCGCAGCGCAACATGATTATCGTTAGCTTGTCCTTAAGCACCGGTCTCGGATTCACATCCGCATCGCAGATGTTCAAAATCTTCCCGCAGATTATCCAGACCATTTTCGCTGAAAACTGCGTCGCTGTGGTATTCATCCTCGCCGTCCTTTTGAACTTGGTATTGCCCAAGGATAAGGAAGAAGCAAAGTAAACTACTTTTCCCCAAAGCTCACGCCGAAGGATTTGGGCAATACGATTTCCTTATAGACGCTCATCAGGTAGTCATCGGTCATTCCAGAAACGTAGTCAGCGACAATGCGCGAGAGCGGCGTCGTTTCCCTGTATTTTTCACCCAGCGACTCGCGCCAGTGATTGATTCCGGTTGCCTTTTTCACGCCAGACTGAAGTTCATCAAGGCATTCTTCCAAGACGGTGCGGAACATCATCTTGATTTTTTCATCCTGGGTTGACTTTTTCGGATTCAAATAGATGTTGTTGTAGTTCCATTCTTTCAGCTGGTTAAGCGAATCATAAACTTCTGGCGAGAAGACGAGCGTTCCTCTGTCTAGGCTATTGTTGACAAGGTCCGTAATGAGCGTGTTGACGATTTCGCTGTTTTTGTTACCAAGAATTTTTGTGATTTCCTGGGGGATGTCTTCGCGATTCACCAATTTCAAAATGATGGCATCTTCGATGTCGCGGCCAACGTACGCAATCACGTCCGAGATTCGCATGACGCAACCTTCCAATGTCATCGGGACCATCTCTTTCGATTTCAGCGTTCCGCTTAAGCTATTCCTGTATTCTTCCAGCAGTTTTTCTGGAGTCTTGCTACGGTTGCAGCCGTATTCATTTTTCAAGATTTCGCCGTTGTGGCAGATGATTCCGTCAAGCACTTGCGCAGTAAGGTTCAGCCCTTTGCCGCGCGCTTCAAGGTCATGGAACAGCCTAAAGCTTTGAACGTTGTGTTCAAAAATTCCTCCACCGCACTCCTGCAAAAACGCCGAGACAATCTTTTCGCCATCATGTCCAAAAGGCGTATGGCCCACATCGTGCCCTAGCGAAATTGCCTCTATCAAGTCTTCGTTCAGATTCAAGAAGCGCCCAATGGTCCTTGCAATTTTTGCAACCAGCTGCACATGCAATACTCGATGCGTGATGTGGTCATTTTCAACAAGGTAAAAAGCCTGCGTCTTGTCAATGTATCGGCTATAGCAATAGGAATGGATAATCTTGTCCGCATCACGAGAAAAGTTCGGACGAATATCTTCTTGTGCTTCGTAATAGCGAATCGCAGACGACGACTTGCAAGCGTATTCTGCAAGCGACTTTTCCTTTTCCATCAAGCGGGATTCAATTTCTTTCTTGACCGAAGCGTTCCATTCCATAAGGCAAATCCATTAAGTGACAATATTTTTCGTTTTACAAAATATATAAAAACAGCAAAAAGAAAGCCCTGAAGGTGAACTTCAGAGCTTTTTCTAAGATTTTGGTTTAACTGGATCCTTCCGCCTTCGGCGTCAGGATGACGCGACAAATGGTCGCGTTACTTAACGACGATGTTCACGAGCTTGCCCGGGACAACGATGGACTTCACGACGGTCTTGCCAGCCATAAACTCCTTCATGCGATCATTTTCCATGGCGAGCTTTTCGAGGGCGGCCTTGTCCAAGTCCTTAGCAACGGATGCCTTGGCGCGGACCTTGCCGTTCACCTGGAACACGACTTCGACGGTGTTTTCCACAGCCTTGGAGTGGTCGGCTTCCGGCCAGGCAACATTCGTGAGCGAGCCTTCGTGACCGAGGATGCTCCACATTTCTTCGGCGATATGCGGGGCAAACGGGTGCAAGAGCTTGACGAACGTTTCGCACGGTTCGCGGTAGCGCTTGCGTTCAGGGAACAGCACCGGAGCCGATTCTCCGAATTTCGTAGGCACATACCGCGTTTTCGACATTTCATTAACAAGAATCATTAGCTGGCTAATCGCTGTATTGAAGCTCATGCTTTCAATATCATTTGTCACCTTAATGATACTTTGATGTACAAGCTTTTCAATATCTTCTGGAGCAGAACCTTCAACAAATTCAGAAGGACAATCATCATCACCAACAACAGCTCGCCAAGCACGATTCAAAAAGCGGAACATGCCTTCGATGCCCTTGGTCTGCCACGGCTTCACAGCATCGAGCGGGCCCATGAACATTTCGTACAAGCGAAGGCTATCGGCACCGTAGTCGCGAACGACATCATCAGGGTTCACCACGTTCTTCAGGGACTTACTCATCTTAGCCACAATCTGCTTGAGTTCGATGTCAGTACCCTTCTTGAAGTACTTGCCGTTCTTTTCTTCAACTTCATCGGTCGGGACCTTGGAGCCAGCGGCATCTTCGTAAGCGAAGGCAAGAATCATGCCCTGATTGAAGAGCTTCTGGAACGGTTCGTCGGTAGAGACGAGGCCGAGATCGAACAAGACCTTGTGCCAGAAACGGCTGTAGAGCAAGTGGAGCACGGCATGTTCGGCACCACCCACATAGAGGTCAACCGGCATCCAGTACTTTTCAAGTTCCTTTGCCACAAATGCGTCGCCGTTGCAAGCGTCGATGTAGCGGAGGTAATACCAGCAAGAGCCAGCCCACTGCGGCATGGTGTTCGTTTCGCGGATACCCTTGCGGCCGTTCTTATCGACGACCTGGAGCCATTCGGTAGCGTTGGCGAGGGGAGACTGACCGCCGTCACCCGGCTTGTAGTCCTTGAGTTCCGGCAAGAGCACCGGAAGTTCGGCGTCATCCACCGTAGAGATTTCGCCATCTTCCCAGTGGATAATCGGGAACGGTTCGCCCCAGTAACGCTGACGGCTGAAGAGCCAGTCGCGGAGCTTGTAGTTCACGGTTGCCTTACCGATCTTGTTAGCTTCGAGCCATTCGATGACCTTGGCGATACCCTGCTTCTTGTTGAGGCCGTTGAGGCAGAGCGTTGCATTTTCGCTATTGATGTAGGTGCCGTCGGCAGCCCAGCAGGCTTCGCCCTTGAGCACGAGCGGCTTAACATCTTCGGGGCAGCTTGCATCCGGTTCCATGATGCAGATAACCGGGAGGTTGAACTTCTTTGCAAAGTCAAAGTCACGAGTATCGTGAGCCGGCACAGCCATGATAGCGCCGGTGCCATAGCCCGTCAAAACGTAGTCAGCAACCCACACCGGAATCTTCGTGCCGGTGAGCGGGTTCACGGCGTAAGAACCAGTGAACACACCGGTCTTTTCCTTGGCGAGTTCCGTACGGTCGAGGTCGCTCTTGAGAGCGGCGGCATGCACGTATTCTTCCACGGCGGCCTTCTGTTCGGCAGTCGTGAGTTCCGGCACCATAGCGTGTTCCGGAGCAACGACCATGTAGGTTGCA
>NZ_JBGUHR010000118.1:0-32770 GCF_045112255.1 Fibrobacter sp. | reverse complement strand
TCTTCTGTGTGTTTTTTATACATGAAAACCCCGAAAGTTATGTCCAACTTTCGGGGTTCACATCACTACGCCGGTGGGTCACTTTTTTATAAACAGATTGTTTGCTTTTTATTGATCTTTTAAAGACTAAAAGTTCGTTCCGTCATTTTTTTTAAAGCTTCTTCAAGTTTTCTTTTTTCTTTTGTTAATTTAAGAGTTTCTAATTTTGAGTGCCATAATAAAAATAGTTTAAATACTGCATTATCTTTGTTTTTCTTACCTTCAATAATAAGGTATAATGCTAAGTACGGTTTTAGCATTCTACAGAAATCTTCACCTATTAAATGAAATGCAATATTCTCGTCAGCAATTTTCATAACAAAATATGATGAAAAAATTTCTAAGTTGTTATAGAAATCCACGGCTTCACGGCGTGCATTGACGATTTTTGTTCTTTCCTCATCGTTAAGGGTTATCCCCTTTTTTATCGAAATGCTATTGTTTGAAATTGTAAGATTTTCTTCTTGTAAAAGAGATATGTCTTCAGGTTTCAAAACATTGTAAAGTTTATCATGGGCGCTTACTACATCTTTGCTCAAAAAGGCTACTTGCTCTGCGGTGCATTTAACCATGTCTCTTTGCTGTTCTTTTTTGCGATTTTCTTCGTTAAAAACAAGCTGTTTTTTCCCAATAATTATTTGGGATAAAGCTATAATTGCGCAAAAAGCAACAATGATACCACTTATATAATATGCGGTGATTAGTGAATCCATTATACTCATTCCTTTTTGATTGTTTTTGATAAAATATATATAATATGTATGTTTGAATGATATGTATATTTTTTTTTAGATTGCTGCACGACCGTTTTGTTTTATGAAGTACATGATATTATTCTCTCATTGAAAATGAGAGACTCCTGATTTGCAATACGATTTAAACTACATTCGTATATGCCCCAAAATATCGATTCTGACAAATATATTGTCTTTAATTTTTTTTGAAAATGTGTGGTATGACTTTGTACATTTATAAATTTCAATCAAATTTACGTCGAATACTTTTCTAGATCTGCAATTGTATATACGTTTTTTAGTAGGTCTTATCGGTAATGACTTTTTGCATGAAAATTTACGTGTAAATTCTTTTTTCTGTAATAAAGTGTCAAAAATGTAAAAATAAAATATATAATTAAGCTAAAGGGTGTGGAATGGTATGGAGCCTCTTTTCAATCTAGAAAGCATTTATGTTACAAACGTAATCGGAATAGTTCTGATTGCGGTCATGATTGTTTGTAATTTATGGCGATTCCAGACGCGCAGCCGCGCTGATCGGAATTTGCTTTTGATGATGTTTCTTGCTCTCACGAGCTGCATTGCCGACCCGATTTCCTATTCGATGAAGGGGTTGCCGGGGCTGCTTCCCAAAATCTTGGTCTATGCGACAAGCTCGTGGCTTTTTGCAGCAAATATGCTCGCGAGTTTTTTCTGGGTGCGGTTCCTGTCGTTTCACCTGAACGGTGGAATCCCGCGCCGTTCAAGGATTGTGCTGGATTCCGTTGTTGCCTTTGGCCTTGTTTTGCTCGTAATTAACCTTTTTGTTCCGATTGTGTTTTTTATCGATGAAAACAACCTCTACTCTAGAAGTTATCTGTATGTTGTTTATTTGATGATCGATTACTTGCTTGTCCTTTATAGCTTGGTGACGTATTTTAAAGCGAGGGCGAATGGAGGATTCCTGAAATTTTTCCCGATTTGGGTCTATATCGTACCGATACTTATCGGTGGCGTCGTCCAGTCGCTATACTATGGGATTTCTGTTATTCCTACAAGTATTGCGGTCTCGATTGCGGGTGTTCTTGCGAGCCTCCAGAACGAGATGATTTACCATGATCAGTTGACGGGACTTTTTAATCGTTCTTATCTGCACTACATGCTGGAAAAATGTATGGTTCGTCCGAAAATCAAAATTTCGGGCATCATGATTGATTTGAACGGTTTTAAGCATATCAATGACGAATTTGGGCATGCCATGGGAGACGATGCGTTGGTGATGTCTGCGCGTCTTCTGAAATCGGCTGTGGGAAACGCCGGAAGTGTTATCCGCTATGCGGGCGATGAATTTATTATTTTGTTAAATACGCAAGATGACGAAGCGATAGAAAAATGCATAACAAAAATTCGGAATTTGTTTGATGATTTCAATAAGAACGCTTCTAAACCGTACGAATTGTCCGTTTCTGTCGGATCGCACAAGTTTGATATGAAGATGGAAAGTGTTGATACCTTCATCAATATTGCCGATGCCCGCATGTACGAAGACAAGAAGGCTTTCTATGCCTCTCATGCCAGGATGGATCGCCGTAAGCGATAGCTGCCAATGTAGCGTGTATTTTTGTTGAGATAAATTAGATTTAACCTGTAAACCTTGTACTCGTTTTTGCTAAATTTTGACTGTAAATTTTAAAATAAGGTATTGCCTTTAAAATTAAGGCTTTATCCAAAAATTACGGGTGGAATTTGAGATATGAACGATAACAGATCGTACAAGGAAATCCCTTTTCAAAATTTGGCGCCGATCGATAATGTCAAGGATGAGGTGTCTTTTAAAGCACTTGACTATGCGCTCTCCGAAAAGAAAATTCATAATGTGGCTCTGACAGGAAACTATGGCTCTGGAAAAAGCTCTGTCTTGGCGAGCTATATTAAGCAACAGAAGGGTAAACACCAGTTTCTTAATATTTCTTTAGCGACTTTTGCTATTGAAGAAAAGGATGAAAATGCTGATGAAAACGATCAAAATGGTTGTGCAGAAGAGTCTTCAAATAGCCATAGGAAACTTCCTGAAACAACAATCCATGCGATAGAAAAAAGCATATTGCAACAGATTTTTTATAGAAAATCTGGTGAATGCTTTCCGTTTTCGCGATTCAATCGTGTGAAGAACATTGATAAAGCGAAAAGAATTTGGATTTCGATTTTTATCCTTATTATATCCATTGCGTCGATTGTCGTTGCAAAAACGAATTTTGAACAGATTAAGTTTGAAAATATTACGCAGTTGAGTGGTTGGTCAATCGGGCTGCTTATTGTTACTGTTGTTGGAATTGCTGTTGCATTTATTGGTCTTTATCAAATCATCCCGTATATAAGCAGAATTGGATTTACGAAAATACTTGTTCCAAAAGCTGAAATAGAACTTGGGAAAAAGGATTCGGAATCCTTGCTGAATAAGCATCTGGACGAAATCTTGTATTTCTTTGAGGCTACAGATTATGATGTCGTTGTCTTTGAAGACCTGGATCGATTTAAAAATACGGAAATATTTATAAAGCTTCGTGAACTGAATACACTTCTTAATAACTATGAGAATGTTAAACGAAAGATTGTTTTTATTTATGCGTTGCGCGATGAAGTGTTTAGGGATAGTTCCCGTACCAAGTTCTTTGACTTTATAATTCCTGTTATTCCTGTAATTAGTAACCAAAATTCTGGTGACGTTTTGGTTAATCTCAGAAAGGAAAATGAGAAAAGTGTGCTGAAGGAGATAGATGAAAATTTCCTTGAAGATATTGGCCTGTACGTAGATGATATGCGATTGTTGAAAAACAGCGTGAATGAATTTAAAATATATGACCAGAAAATAAATATCGAAGATTATAAAACTAATGAGCAGGCTGATGTTGCGAAATTTAGTGATAAAACAAGCCGTGATCGGAATAAAATTTTTGCCTTGGTGCTGTACAAAAATCTGTATCCTAAAGATTTTGCAGATCTTATTTGTAACAAGGGTGAATTGTATGAAGTGTTTAAAGAGAAAAAGCAATTGGCGGGTAATAAAATACAGGAAATACAGGGCAGAATTCCGCTATTAGAGAGTGATTTGAAAAAAATAGAAAGTCAAGTCTTATCGCAAAATATTAAAGACGTGAAAGAATTACGTGTTTTGTATGTTGTAAAGATTTTTTCGAAGAAACCAGCTAATAATAATATTTGTAATAATATTTATGATTTTGTTTCGGATGAAAATTTTAATAAATTGCGCCAGCGAGGGAGTGTTGTTGTTTCTCAGTATACAAATTTTGGACAAAAAAGTAATTATTCGATAGGCTTTAATTTTAGCAATATTGAAAAAGAAATTGATCCGCAATATACGTATGACCAACGTGAAAAAATGATAAGGGATAAATCAAATGGCGAAATTGCTAAAATAAAAAGGCAAATTGACGAATGTCGAAATATAATTTCTGAGATGGAACAGAAATCTATAAAGGATATGTTGCAGGATTTCCCTGAGATGGATTTTGTTTCTAAAATTAAATCCCCTCAAAAAAAGGAATTTGTTGATTATCTTTTGCGCCATGGATATATAGATGAAGATTATTCTCGCTATATCTCGTATTTTTATGTGGATTCATTAAGTGAAAATGATAAGCGCTATTTACGGTTGATTAAGAATAACCAGGCTCCAAGTGATGTCTCTCTGGAATTGAGTAATTTTGGAAAAGTTGTTAAGCGCATTCAGGAGCATGAGTGGAAATATTTTGCTGTTTTAAATCTTTCTTTATTGAAATATCTTTTGCAAGTTAAAGACCGCCATTTAGATCATTTCTTAAAAACGCTTTGGAAATATAAACAGCAAAATTCAGATTGTACATTCTTAAGTGCATTGAATGTTGATTATGGTCTTTATCCGGCTTTGTACAATAGAATGTATAAACTCTTTAATGATAAGAATAACTGGTTGCAAGTTCTTTTTGAAAAAGAAAGTAATAGTGTACATTATAAATTCTTTAGATATACGGATTTTGAAACGAAAAAAGATGATGTTGTAAATTTTCTGTCTAAGGATGTGTCTTTCTTGTATGATCCTGATGTAGAAGACGATAAAGAATTTGTTGCGGAAAAATTTGACACGTTAAACATTAAGTTTAATCTCTTGAATGATACTCCTGAATATCCGATATATGATATTTTGTTGGAACAAAATGCGTATGTGATTTCAAAACGAAATTTTGATATAATTGTCAATCATGCTTTAGGGAATGATTTTAATCACCCCATTAATGATTATTATACGCAAGTGTCCAAACTGCCGAATAAAAAGGTGAAAGCGTATGTAAACGAAAATATTGAAGATTTCGTTACTAAAATTATGTTGTCGAGCGGTAAAAACATCGCAGAGAGCGAAGATGCTTTTGTAGAATTGCTGAATATGGAGAACTTATCGAGAGAAAGTAAAGCGAAACTAATTAAAAAGAACGAATGTGAAATATCTGATTTGACAAAAGTATCACTTAATAAGTTAAAAGTTACAGATCCAAAACAGGTGGATTTATGTGAATTGCTTTTTGTTCATAGACGGGTGAAACCGTCTTGGAAGAATGCTCTTGAAAGCTTCAAACATAATGGCAATATTTTGAAGGAATACCTGAAAGATTACTTGTGCGATAAGAATGTTCTAGATGAATTTGTTGAAAGTGTACTTTTGACACCGAATGCATTGAATAATGAAAAATATAAATTTGCGGACATTTTCTATCAAAGCCTTTTAACTGTTGATAAAATGCCTTTGGACCGTTTTTCTTCATTAATAAGCATGTGTCCCTGGAAAGTTGATGATTTTGATTTGACGCGGATTTCTCAAGAAAAAATGAATCATTTGATAGAGTCGGGAATTCTAAAATTTACGGTTAAAAATTATGATCTTGTTAGAAGCCAGTTTTTAAGCCTGATTCCTAAATATATTGGCTTGAATTTTAATAAGTTTATTGCTGAAAGTAAAAAGTTAAATATTTCGCCTGAAATATTAAAATCGCTGTTGGATAGCAAAGAACTGAATGATGAACAAAAGAAGGCTTTGCTGTCAACTGAATTTAATGCATGGCTAGATTTATGGAGGTTGGGTGCTAATTGCAAATGGCTTGGCAAAAAGGTCGTTGAATTAGGATACACTGGAATACTCTTTGTATCTTTAGATTATATTGTCCGAAATTTGGATAATGCGCTAGATATGAAGAAATTTATTTCGCTGCAAGAAGAGCGACTGAAAAACAACGAAATTGCGAATTTTATAAATTCTAAAGGCTTTGATCCTTATAGATCCTGCATTTCAAAGAATGGAAAAAATGTGAAAGTTCCTAATACTCCTGAAGATCTGGCGTTTGTGGGTGTGTTGAAGAAAAAAGGCTTGATTGCTGGTTTTGACGTAGAAAAGGATAGTATTGTGGTTACTCAGCTTTCTCCTAATCAATAGTCCTCTCTTTTTCTATCTTTGCGCAGTATGAAATTTGAAGAACTTCCTTTGGCAAATCCGTTGCAGCGGGCCGTCCGCGCTGTTGGTTACGAAACCCCGACCCCGATTCAAGAACGTTCCATCCCGAGCCTGCTTGAAGGCAAGGACCTCTTGGGAATTGCGCAGACGGGAACCGGTAAGACGGCCGCATTTGCGCTCCCGATTTTGCAGCGCTTGCTCGACTCCGGGAAGTTCCGTTCTCCCAAGACTTGCCGTGCATTGATTTTGTTGCCGACGCGAGAACTCGCCATCCAGGTGGAAGACTGCTTCAAGGAATATGCGCAGTTCACGGCGATTTCGACGGCGTGTATTTTTGGTGGCGTGAACGACAATCCGCAAAAGCAAAAGCTTATTCGCGGTGTTGATGTGCTTGTTGCCACTCCAGGACGTTTGTTGGATTTGATTGGACAAAAGGCGGTGTCGCTTAAGAAACTTGAATTCTTTGTGCTCGACGAAGCTGACCGCATGCTCGACATGGGCTTTATCCATGACATCCGCAAGGTCGTGGCGATGCTCCCGCAAGACCGACAGAATTTGTTCTTCAGCGCTACGATGCCGGAAGAAATTTCGAAACTTGCCGCGACGATTCTGCGCCCGAATCCGGTGCGTGTTGAAGTCGCTCCGCAGAGCACTCCGATTGAACGCATCCGTCAGGAACTTTACCGCATTGACAAGCGCCGCAAGGGAGCACTCCTCAAGGAACTCTTGGCGGAACATCCTGAAATGAAAAAGGTGCTCGTGTTCTGCCGTACCAAGCATGGTGCAGATAAAATTGTGCGCGTTCTTGAAAAGGCGGGTGTCAAGTGTGCCGCTATTCACGGGAACAAGAGCCAGAACCGCCGCCAGGAAGCCCTCGGCAATTTCAAGTGCGAACAAATTCGAGTGCTAGTGGCTACAGATATTGCGGCTCGTGGCATTGATGTGGACGATGTGAGCCATGTGTTCAATTACGACTTGCCGAATGAGCATGAAACGTTTGTGCATCGCATTGGCCGTACGGCGCGTGCGGGCAAGGAAGGCGTTGCTATTTCGTTCTGCTCTCCGGATGAAGAATCCGATTTGCGCGGGATTGAAAAGCTTACCCGCGTGAAAATCCCGGAAGGCGATCAGAGTATTTACGAGAAGCTCCCGCCTCCGCAAAAGGAAACCGCCGAAAGCATGATGCGCAATTCTCGCGGGCGAATGTCTCGCGAAGAAGCTCAGGCCCTCGCTGCCGAAACTCGCGGCAATCGCAGTTCGCATAAGGATAATCGCGGTCCGCGCGGTCGCAAGGACAATCGCAATGAAAATCGCGAGAACGCCCGTAATGTAAATGCTGAAAATCCGCAGACACGTCAGAATTCTCAACCGCACGATAAAAAGCCGCAGCGTAACAATGCTCCGCGCAATCACGAACCGAATTCTCGCAATCCCGCCCAGAACGTGAATGCGCCAAGCGCTCCGGCCGACAACACTCCGAATCCGCAGAACGGCGGTCGCCGTCATCGTCGCAACCGCCCCGGTTCCCGTGCTCGCCGCCGCATGCGCGAATCGCAATCCCAACAATAAAAAACGTCGGAAAAAGGCGTCATGGCGGCCTGCTGGCCGCCATCTTATCATCCTGCCATGCCCGCGCATCCCGTCATCTCGTCGTCCTGAGCGAAGGCATGAAGCGTCGAAGTCGAAGACAACCTCAAAAGGTGAGCGTCGCAGCCATGGTCATCCTCCGTTAGGAGGATCCATACAGTTCTGATTACTCTTGTATATTCTTTGAACCGAGCCGGAGAGGTTGGGGTTTGTCCCATCCAGTGAAGTCTTGAATTGCTTTGTCACCCCGTACGCGTTACGGGGTCGCCATTCCCTATTGAAGTAAGGCGTTTCTACAATACATTTGTATTGTGAAAATTGCTTAAAATTTTATAAAATTTTCTAAAAACGTTAAAAATTTTATAAAAATCAATATTTTGTGTTGTAAATCTATTGCATTTTTAAAAATCAAGTTGTATATTTGATTTCAAGAACGAAACGGACAAAAGAACCGCAATTCGTTTATTTTACGGACCCTGAAAAAATTTAGGGATTGTCGTAAGGAGGAAAAATGAAAGAAATACTAGAATATACGAGCTATCGCCAGTATATTGCGGATTACTACGCCGATAAAAAGGCGAGTTCTGCGTTTACATGGCAAACGTTCGCTACCGAAGCCGGTTTTTCTTCGCGCGTTTATCTAAAATACGTGAGTGAAGGCCGCTTTAACTTGAGCGATTCGGCGACAGCCCGCGTGGCTGATGCCATGCGCTTAGTGGATTACGAACGCGAATATTTCACCGAAATGGTCAAGTTTGACCACGCCAAAACGGATGATGAAAAGAAGGCCGCTTTCAATAAAATGCTTGCGATTGCGGATGCCCACAAGGCGAAAATCTTGGAAGGCGATGCGTTCCGCTTTTTCGAAAGCTGGAAAAATCCGGTCATCCGTGAACTTGCTCCATCGATGCCTGGTGCAAAGCCGCTTGCGCTTGCGCATGCATGCCGCCCGGAAATTACAGCTGCCGAAGTCAGCGATGTGCTGAATTTCCTTGTCAAAGGCGGGTTCCTAAAAAAAGATGACGATGGCAATTACGTACAAACGGACAAGTCTTTGACGACGGGACCCATGGGGGTGACGCCGGTGGCAGTCCGCACGATGCACCGCCAAATGGGCGAACTCGCGCTTGAGGCAATCGAAGGTGTCGCCCAGGACAAGCGAAGTTTTTCGGGTGTCACGTTTGGCATCACGAAAGACGGCTACGATGAAATCGTGCAAGAAATCGCCGATTGCCGTAAAAAAGTTATTGCCATTGCTCGGAAAAACGCCGCCACAGACGAAGTCTATCGTCTGAACATGCAGCTTTTTCCGCTGACAAATAAACAGGAATTAAAAAAATAGAGTTGGAGGAAACTATGAGTTTCTCAAAATTTAGCGGACAATTTGTCTGCACGATGGCGATGCTGCTCGCCTTTATGTTCGCAGCGTGTTCTGAAAATTTAGCCGGCGGCACCGTCGAAGAAACAGGCGTGTATGCGAATCTTGAAAATATTACGATTCTCGGGAAGACGCACATGACAAAAACATTGGGCGGAGAAGGTTCCTATGTTGGGCGGATTGTTGTTGCGGGGCTTGAAAAAGGTTCAGTTGTTTCTCTTTATCAGTTGGATCCTAAATCGTTCGCAGTATCTGATTCTTCGATTACTGTGGTTGTTGATGACGAAGGTGTATTTGCCTTCCAAAATGTAACGCTTGAAAGTCCTTATGTTTTGATATCTGTGGTAAGGCCGGGGTCCGTAAGCATATATCCTTATACCGTTCTTGCGGATGTGCGTGATTCGGATGGCGTGAATGTCGATATTTTGACGCATCTTGAAGCCTTGCGGGGGCTTTATCTCGTGCAGTCGGGAACGCCGTTTGTCCAGGCGAAAAAGCAGGCGCGAGCCGATGTGCTGTCGGCGTTCGGAATGTCCGGAGTTGCCGATGATATTAGGGACACGGATGCTCTGGAATATGCGGCGATGATTTCTGCGCTTACTAATGTTTTGCCCGCGAGTGCAATAAGTGCTTATGCCATTAATATGCCTTCGGAAAATTCTAATATGAATAAATTGTTTACTGCAATTGCTGAGCGGGGAACTTTCTTGAATGTTGATTCTGCGTTGGATGAGGACTTTATTGATATTGTTTTTAGGCGAACTGATGGGCTGAGGGGATATTTCAGTGTTCCTGCTATAGCGTATCAGAAATTGAGCGATGAATGGGCGCGTGACTATCAAATAAGGTTGCGCGTGGTGAATTTCTATGCCGGAATGCTTGCGGCTGCATTTGGTGCTGGACCGTGTGATCAGGGCCATGAAGGAAATGTCTTTGAGGCTCCGAGAGAGGGCAAGGATGGCGTTTTTGTGCCGACCTATAATTTGGTCTGTCGTTCTGGGAATTGGAATTTGGTTCTTAAGGAGATTGAGCATTCGATGGGTTCCATGGTGGATGACCGCGATGGACGAGTTTACAAGACTGCTACAATTGATATTGATGGTGTGACGCAGACATGGATGGCCGAAAACTTGCGCTATGATGGAGTCGAAGGTGCGTCTTGCGGTGATGATGGCTGTAACTATAATTTTCTTGAAGCGATGGGCTTGGATAGTTCCTATTTCATTTTTACTTATGCGTATGAATCCTATGAGGCTTGTGTGGATTCTTTTCGAGATGTTGTTCAGGAGCCTTATGGTGGTACTGAAGTCTATTGTGCGAAGATTATGGCCGATCCGTGGGTCGAGCTTGATACGACCAAAGTGGCTGTGAGCGATACTGCAAGGCATCAAGGTGTGTGTCCAGTTGGATGGAGGCTCTCGAATCCTCGTGATTGGAAAAATCTGCTGTCGTTTGTTCAGGCTGAGCTTAGCGTGGATGATAAATCAAGCACCCTTTATCTGTATGACCTTGCTCCGTTTGGCAATCCTACGGGTATTGGACTGACGGCGCGTTATTCGATCATGTGGCTAGGGCATACTTCAGATTATGTGCCGGATCCTTCTTCGGGGCTTCTTTCGGTGTATGGAACTGATCTTGCGACGGCTCCGGGATACGCTGATATTTATGACGATTATGGTTATGTTAAGTGGGAGGATTTAGTAAATAGTGTCTATATAGGAAATAAGGGGATGAATTTTGCATCTGGAAATTCACAAAATCTAGTCCGTTGCATCAAAAATTAATCGATCTCATTGAGTTAGAATGGTCGATGATAAGGAGGAAAAGGGAAGGCGGGCTGCGGCCCGCCTTCTTTTATGCTTTGTCACCCCGGATTTATTCCGGGGTCACCATTTTCTCACCATGTCATCCAGAGGGCGTAAGCCCGAAGGATCCAGTTATTTCTTGATGTCAAGATTTAATCCGGCAATTTCTTTCTCGAGTTTTTCTGCTTCCGTAGTAATCTTTTGTGCGAATTCTTGTGCGGTGGGCGCCTGCGAATCAACAATACGGTGGTTCGCCATTTTCATGAATTTTTCCACCTTGCGGATGTCTTCGTGCGTTTTCTCGTTGCAGTACGTTCTTGCCATGCGCTCGAAAATGTATTCTTCCGCCTTTTTTGACAAATGAATCATGTCGTCGTTGTAAAAGCGGTAGTCGCGCAGCTCGTCCATCACGATTTCGTAACTCGGGAAGTAAGTGACTGTAGCCGCAGATTCCGTGGCGCACTCCCTTATGACCTTCTCGATCGCAAGTTGCAAAGTCGCTTTCGATAGAGTGTTCTCGTGTGCGCCATCGCTCAAGTGCCGTAACGGCGAAACCGTAAAAATGATATGAAGTTCGCGATTCTCGTTATGCTCGCCAAGTACGTCATTGCGAGCTACACTTACTCCGAGCGAAGCGTGGGAGCCTGGCGAAGCAATCCAGTCATTTTTTATTTTCAATAAATCATGCACGATGCTTTTCAGCGCTTCGGCCGCGTGGTCCACGGAAATCATCTTGCGGATGAACAAGTTTGGATTTTGCCTATGGCAGTTCGAAACGGCAATCCCGCTCTTTTTCAAAAAATACACGAACGCAGTCCCGAGCGTAATGAACACGACGTCGGCATTCTGTAAAAACTCTCGTGCCTCATGAGAGGTTACATTCAGCTTTTCGATGCATTCCTCGCGAGTCGCCGCCGAGAGTGAACCATGCGCATTCCAACAGTGCCAAGATCCGCGAATCTCGTTGCGGCTCTCCGAAACGCCCAATCGCATGTCCTGGAAAATGTCCGCCTCTCCAAAAATTTTCCTGTTTGCAATCGCCTTGATCTGCATCGCTGCCGAAAGCGGGTTGTAGACCGTTCCGAACGGATTTGCCAAAACATTGAATTTCCGCGCCCTAAACTGCGCCGAGATGTTGTCGGCAAAGCACGACCCGAAAAATGCGAGTCTAGAATTGTAGTCGATTTGCCAATCCTCAGCCGGAATGTCGATTTTCGTAAAAAAGTCCATGAGGTAAATATAGTAGGATAATTCTACAATATTCTTCATATTGTGAAAATCTTCAATTTTATAATTACAACTAAAAATCTTCAAAATTCTTATAAAAATTAATAAAATATATTGTAAAACTATTGATTTTTGAAAATTAATGATCTATATTTAGAATATCAGCAAACGATCCGGCTTAAAGAGGTCGCTTGTTAGGAGGAAAAATGAAAGATATACTTGAATATACGGATTACCGCCAGTATATCGCAGACTACTACGCCGATCGAAAGGCGAAGACTGCGTTTTCTTGGCAGGAGTTCGCCAAAATGGCGGGGTTCTCTTCGCCTGTCTACCTTAAATATGTGAGCGAGGGGCGCTTCAACTTGAGCGCCGAAGCTGCGGCTCGTGTGGCCTCTGCGATATCTCTTGCCGATTTTGAATGCGACTTCTTTGTCGAAATGGTCAAGTTTGATCACGCAAAGAATGACGACGAAAAACGTGCCGCGTTCAGCAAGATGGTCTCGATTGCGGAATCGCACAAAGCGAAAATCGTCGATGGCGAGTCCTTCCGCTTTTTTGAAGACTGGAAAAATCCGGTGCTCCGTGAACTTGCTCCGGCAATGCCAGGAGCAAAGCCCTTGGCGATGGCGCATGCTTGCCGTCCCGAAGTTTCGGCGGCCGAAGTCTCTGAAACGCTGAATTTTCTCGTCAAAGCGAATTTGCTCCAGAAGGACAAGGACGGGAATTACACCCAGACGGATAAAATCGTGACGAGCGGTCCGATGAATTTTGCTCCGCTCGCGCTTCGCGGACTGCAGCGCCAAATGGGTGAAATCGCGCTTGGCGCAATTGAAAATGTCCCGCAGGATGAACGTCATTTTTCGGGGCTTACGCTTGGCGTCACCCGTGAAGCGTATAAAAAAATCGTGCAGGAAATTGCCGATTTTCAAAAGCGCGTCATTGCGATTGCGACGAGCGAATCTGCAACAGACGAGGTCTATCGTTTGAACGTGCAGCTCTTCCCGATGACAAAAAAGAGTGTTAATAAAGGCTAGGAGGAAACTATGAATTTCAACAAAATTACTTTGGCTGCGCTGATGGCGCTCCTTTATGCGGCTTGCACAGACGAAAATGGTTCGCTTGGTGCGATGGGCGGTGCCGAACAGGATCAGGGCATGTATGCTTTTGTTGGACAGGCTGGCAATATTTACCCGAAGTTGATGAAAGTTGCTGATTCGGCAAATTCGGAAAGCAATCCTTCGGAATATGAAGGTTCCGTATTTGCGGCGAAAGGCGCAAAAGTGACCGTTTATGAGCTGGATTCGTTGACTCTTGAAAAAACGGGCCTTTCTTTTGCGGGTGCCGTGGATAACGATAGCGGTCGTTTTGCGTTTGAATCGCTGGCTTTGAACAGCCCGTATGTACTGATTGAAACTTTGGATTCATGCTATACGGAAGGTTGCCGGGAACTTGGTGTATTTTACCAGGATAATTCGACTTTGCTTGAAAGCGCAATGGATACTGTGGACGTTCCTTTCTATTTGCAGGTGCAGCAGGCTCTTGTGGATTTGCGGAATGTGAAAAAGGTAAGCGTTAGCACTTTGACAACATTGAAAATCCCGTTATTGCAAAAGCATTTTGCTGAAGGGAAGTCTTTTGCTGAAGCGAATGAATTGGCCGAACGCGAAATCCTTGAAAATTTTGGGATATATGAGAATCTAGGTTCCTTTGAAAATTTGATGGGCGAAAATTCGGAATTGGCTTTTGTGAATGAGCTTGTTCGAATGGATGTGCTTGATGTGTATAGGGATTTTTTTGCAAGCTACCCTATGATTGTTTATGCGGTACCGCCGAAGCTGTTTATCGGTCAAGGTGAAACCCGGGAACAGTATTATTTGAATTCGAAAAAAATGATAGACTATAAGGTAGGCTATTTGGCTCGATCGAAAGGTCTTGATCGGTGTTCGGATGATCGCGAAAATGCGGTGGCTGAAATCGACGTCGTTCTCGGTAAAGTGTCTGTTGTTTGCCGCTCCGGAAAGTGGACCTTGGGATTTAAGACAATCGAGCACACCGTGGGTTCTATGACCGATTCGCGAGACGGAAAAACTTATAAGACGGTGACATATAATTGGGGCGATGTTTCTCAAACTTGGATGGCGGAAAATCTGGATTTCGTGGATACGACATCTTTGAACGTTGATAGTTCGTTGAGAGCGAATTTGTCTGGAAATATATATTGCTATCGAGAAAAACTAGATGATGCAAATTGCAGTATATATGGGCATGAGTATCAATGGAAGGCCGCGATGAATATTGGGGCTGATGATATAAAGATGTATACAGTCGATTCTTTGGGAGATACGACGTATTTTGCAGAGTCTGGATCGTCTGAAGGGTATTCTCAGAAATCCTGGACGTGGAATTATACGGATTATATAACGCCGTCTAATCATAATGCGTATCAGGGCGTTTGCCCGGATGGATGGAGGATCCCGACATTTGAAGATTGGAAAACGATGTTGCAAAATATGGGAGCGCGGTATGGTGTTGAGCAAAATGGAGTTTTGCCAGCGCTCTATGATGCTACTGCTACGGGATTTGATTTGAAAGGCTGGATCAAGGCTAGCATTGCAGATGATATTCGTTTTGTGTATTTAGAAACCTTTATGTACACCAATGAGTTTATTTTAGCGGATGTGCCTCTGTATAAGTTGGAAGTTTTCAATTGGAAGCCATATGGCTTTAGTTTAGGGCTGTCGGACAAGCATGGCTTTGTAAAGAGAGTGGAAGGCGGGGAATATGATTTTAGTCCTCATGCGCCAAATACTTCTGCCGCAGTCCGCTGCATCAAAAACTAAATCGCTTAAAACATTTGTTAGGAGGAAAAGGGAAGGCGGGCTGCGGCCCGCCTTCTTTTTTTTGTCAGTCTTTGTTTCTAACATTCGTCATTCTGACGCCGAAGGCGGAAGAATCCGTTATTTCTCGTTATACAATTGCGGAAGGGTGGCTCGGAAGGTGAACGTCGCGGCCGAGGTCGTCCTCCGTTAAAAGGTTTTATAATACTCGTATTTATTTTGCTTATATTCTTAAAATACTGTATTTTTATATAGAATTTTGTAAAAATGCTTAATTTTTATTAAAAACACGAAATATTTATCCTTAAATTATTGACTTTTTAAAATAATTGTTTTATATTTCAATTCAGAAACGGCGCGGGCTTGTGATCCGATAGGCTGTTTGTGTTAGGAGGAACAAATGAATGATGTACTTAAGTACACGAACTATCACCAGTATATTGCGGATTACTATGCCGAGAAAAAGGCGAAATCTGCGTTTACTTGGCAGACTTTTACGCGGGCGGCTGGGTTTTCCTCGCCGGTGTTCCTGAAGTATGTGAGCGAAGGGCGTTCCAATCTCAGTGAAGACGCGGCTGTCCGTGTGGCCTCCGCGATGTCTCTAATGGGCTATGAACAGGAATACTTTTGCGAAATGGTCAAGCTCGACCATGCAAAAACGGACGAAGAGAAAAAGTCCATTTTCAATAGAATGCTTGCAATTGCCGACATCCACAAAGTGAGGGTTGTTGAAGGCGATTCCTTCCGCTATTTTGATAGCTGGAAAAATCCGGTACTCCGTGAACTTGCGCCGGCCATGCCCGGGGCAAAACCGCTGGCGCTTGCGAAAGCATGCCGTCCTGAAATTACGGCTGCCGAAGTCAGTGAGTCTCTGCATTTTTTGCTCAAGTCTAATTTCCTTCAAAAGGATGAAAAGGGAAATTATGTGCAGACGGAAACAGGTGTGTCTACGGGCCCGATGGAAGTGACGCCTGTGGCGGTTCGCGGGATGCACCGTCAAATGGGCGAATTCGCACTCGAAGCGATTGAGGGGGTGCCGCAGAACGAACGCCATTTTTCTGGCCTTACGCTTGGCATCACGCAAGATGTTTACGATGAAATTGTCCAAGAAATTGCTGCTTTCCGCAAAAGGATTATTTCGATTGCGACAAGGAGCGAGGCCGTTGACGAAGTTTATCGCTTGAACGTGCAGTTCTTTCCGATGACAAAAAAGAGTGTTAAAAAGGATTAGGAGGATATCATGAAAAAATCGAGTCAAAGTGCGCTGTGGCGTGATTTTGCAGAAGCTTTGTTCTGCCTGGTTATCGCAGTTGCTCTTCTGTTGACGTATTCGGGCTGTTCCGATGATTTTAATTCGTCTACGCTTGCGCACGATGGCGGCTTCACGGAAGAAACTGCTATGCTGAAAAATATATCGGTGACGGGAAAAGTTCGAATGGGCAGAGTGAACTCAGATACGACGCAAGTCCGCATTCCATTGAGTGGTTTCACGAAAGGTTCTGTAGTGACGCTTTATGAACTAGATTCGGAGTCTTTTGATATGACTGGAGTTTCTTTTACAGATACTGTTGATAATGATAATGGCGAGTTTAAATTTCGAGATGTAACGCTGAAATCTCCGTATGCGAAGATGGTTGTTAAGATGAATAAGGATGAAGTTGTAAGACTTGATTCTTATTTCAGCAGCCATAGCCTTAGCACGATTGTCGATGTCCGGGACACGCTTTCAATCACGTTGGATTTGTTTTCATTTGTAGAAAACTATCGGTTGAGTACTCTTTTAAAATCAGGTATGTCTTTTGAAGAAGCGAAACGCCAAGTGAGGCGCGAAGCCCTTGACGCTCTAGGAATATACGAATTTCCTGAACGTGATGATGATTACATGGCGATGGAATCTGTAATAATGGGTGTTTTAAGTGATTTATACGGAATATCGCTTGATACTCTTCTTGGAAAAGAAAATCCATATGCTGGCATGAGCGATAATCAAAAGAGCGTATTCGTTAGAGATGTTGTTCGTCATGTGGAATTCTTGAAAAAGATGCTGAGCATTCCGAGAGCTTTCTTTGACCGGGCTGGTGAACGGGTGGCTATGGAGTATCAATCGATGTTGTTGCGGGAAAAGTACTTTGCGGGTGTTTTGTCTGCGGTTCTTGGTGTTGGCAGATGTACCGCGTCGCGGGAGGGGGCTGTTGTTGATGCTAATGAGCGTGGGTATCGTATCGTGTGCCGTTCAGAAAATTGGCATATATCAAATAAAGTTGTTGATCATGAATTTGGAACGGTAACGGATTCTCGAGATGGAAACATTTACAAAACGGTCACTATTAATTTTGAAAATGGGACCCAGACGTGGATGGCGGAAAACTTGAAATATAACGGTGTTGAATTAGAAAAGACATCTTGTTTTGATGATGACGAATTTTACTGCGATGTATATGGTCGTCTGTATGATTGGGAAGTTGCGACAGGAATGGTTGATAAAATTTTTAAAAGCAGTTTTGCTTCTGTCGAAAGGTGCATAGAATTTTACTCCACTGGGGAAGATGTTCCGTATTCGTTGAGTGTTGAAGAATGGTGTGAAAGAAGTATGTCTAGGGATGAGCGCATTCTTGATTATCGAACGCTACTTTTTGATAGTGCTACGGTTGTGCAAGGCGTATGCCCGGAAGGGTGGCGGATTCCTACGTTTGATGATTGGGAAACCTTGCTTCAGAATGTTGATCGTCTATGGAATATAACGGTTGATGAAGGTGATTACTTGACGGCGACGCCGTCGATTGAAGAACCGTTGGGTTTGGGTTTGTACAATGTTGTAAGGCCAAAAAACGATGGTGATGCCGAACAGGTGATGGAAATTGTGACAAGCAATTATATTGCGATTCCTGTGAATACCGAGATGTATAGGACGCGTCCAGGTGGCCCTGAGAATGTTCCGTCTTTTGTTTTTGTTGATTTTGTTTTAGGGTATTCAGGGGAATACAGGTCTTTGTTTGTCCGCTGTATCAAGAATTAATCCCTCTAATAGTGCTTGGGTACATATAAGGAGGAAAGAGGGATAGGAGACGGGCTGCGGCCCGCCTTCTTTTTCTTTGTCGTACTTGTGCGCCTAGTCATCCTGAGGGCGAAAGCTTGAAGGATCCGGTGAAATCTTGATTTGCGATGTTACTTTGGCTTGACCAAGAATCTCCTTGTGGAAATATTGTATCTTTACTCTATCTAGCGCATTATGCGTAAAAAGGAATTGTTATGAAACCAGGTAAGACTGAACTCCGTTTGAATGCAGAAATCGAGAAGCGTGGGGCATTGTTTGCTGTGCTTTTGGATCCGGATACTTCGGACGAGGCCGCCTTTGTCAAGGCTGGCTCGATGGCTGCGGAAAATGGTGCGGACTTGCTTTTGGTCGGCGGTTCTTACCTCGGCAATTTCACGCTTCCGAAACAGGTCGCGGCCCTCAAGGCTACGGTCGATTTGCCGGTGATTCTTTTCCCGGGTGGAGCTTCGCAGGTTGTTCCTGGCTTTGACGCCATGCTTTTCATGACGCTCGTGAGCGGTCGCAATCCGAACTACCTCATCGATGAACAGGTGCGCGGTGGTGCGCTCGTACGTGCGCTCAACATGGAAGCGATCCCGACGGCGTACCAGCTCATCAACAGCGGCAAGCGCACAACGGTCGAGTACATCAGCAACACGATGCCGGTGCCGGCCAACAAGCCAAAGCTCAGCATGGTGAACTCTATCGCCGCAGAACTCATGGGCATGCGTTACGTTTACCTCGAAGCCGGTAGCGGTGCAGAAGAACCTGTGCCGGTCGAGCACATTGCCTACACCCGCAAGGCAACTGAGATGACGATTATCACAGGTGGTGGCATCAAGGACCCGCAGACCGCTGCCGTCCGCGTTGCCGCCGGCGCCCAGATTATCGTCACCGGCACCCTCTGGGAAAAAGTCAACGATCCGGCTCTCCTGAAAGAATTCGCCGCCGCTATCCACGTGAAAGGCTAAAAAGCTCGCTTTTATAACCTTTCAGATGCAAAATCATTACACTTGTTACCCCGGCTACAATGCCGGGGTCGCCTTTTTATGTAGCAATTGAAAAAAATCTTGTTCTTATAAAAAAGCCTTGATCTATAAAAAATAATTATGAATCTAATCGAAAGAAAGTATTAGTCAAAACGGCTAATTCCAGCTACATTTGTGCCCGAAAAAAAAGAGCTCTTGAAAAATTCATTAATGGCAGCTTCTAGAAATGGAGGTGCCCAAAACAATCTTAAGGAGATTGAACATATGAAGTTCAAGTTCGTTGCCGTATTGGCTCTTTTTATCACCGCGATTGCATTTACTGCATGCGAAAAAGTCGAAAACTGCCATTACGATGAATCCGCCAAGACGCTCAAATGCCAAGGCCAGACCTATTCCACCGTCGAAACGGGTGACCGCGTGTGGATGGCCGAAAACGCAAACCTCCTGAATTTTGATTCCAGCTACTGCTACGGCAATAACCTCGACAACTGCAAAAAGTATGGCCGCCTCTATGACTGGAAATCCGCCAAGGAAGCATGCCCCACAGGTTGGGAACTCCCGAAACAGTCTGACTTCGAAAAAGCTGATTTCAAGGCTCTCAACATTGGCAAGGATGGCTTCCGCTATTACGATGGCAAGTTTGCCGACGAAAATGTGAGCGCAAGCTTCTGGACTGCCGATGAATTTGATGATTCCCGCGCCGTGATGGTCCGTGTACAGGACAAAGTAACGTACGAACATTACAATAAGACCATCGCTGCCTCTGTCCGTTGCGTCAAGGCGAAATAGCGCTAAAATACAATCCTCTTAGCTCAATCATAACAAAAGGGTCTTGCGGTCTAATCGCTGCAAGGCCTTTTTTGCGTGTATTTTGCTTAAAATCACGCGATATTCGCAATTTTGCTCGCCTTTTTTATCTATAAATACATATATTCAAAATGTGAATGCCGTGCGGGTTGTACGGCATCGTTTAGAGGTTTACGATGCAAAAAATTGTGATTGTCACTCATGTGCTGAGGGCGCTCGGTTTTATCTTGGTGCTGCTTTCGCTTTTTGGCCACGAGATTATTTTGAACGTTTTCCCCGGTCTTGAGGGCAGGTCTATCAACCCGATTTTCTACTCGGGCATTATTGTGTATTTGGTCGGTGCTGTCATTTACTTTTTCATCAACAAGAAGGAGAAGGCGGACCGTCGCCGTCGTGAAATCGAGGAATCCTACAAGGCAGCTGGCCTCGGCGATTCTGACGATGACGACTCTCGTGAAGGCGCATCTAGCGATTCCGACGAAAATTCTAACAAGTGATTGCGTGTATGAGTGATTTGATGATTGAAATTGAACACCTGCACAAGACGTATCGCAGTGGCTTTACGATGAAGCCAAAGCTTGCGCTCAAGGACGTGAGCTTCAATGTCGAGGCGGGCAAGGTGTATGGATTTATTGGGCCTAACGGGGCGGGCAAGTCCACCACGATCAAGGTTTTAACAGGGCTTTTGAATTTTGATTCGGGCAAGGTGCTCGTGAATGGCATCAGCCCGCGCGATGTGAAAAGTCGTGAGTTTATCGGTTATTCTCCGGAACAGCCGTATTTTTACGATTACCTCTCGGGCCGTGAACTTTTGCGCTTTTACGGGAAGCTCGTGGGCCTCAAGGGGGCCGAACTCGAATCCCGCATTGGCTGGGCGCTTGAACTTTTGCATGCGAACAAGGACTGGATCGACCGCCGCTTGCGTTCGTATTCCAAGGGCATGATGCAGCGCGTAGGTATTGCCCAGGCGATTCTTGGCAAGCCGAAGCTCTTGATTCTTGACGAACCGATGAGCGGCCTTGATCCGATGGGGCGCCGCGACGTGCGTGAGGCCATCCAGC
The DNA here is from genome assembly GCF_045112255.1 of Fibrobacter sp. Taxonomy (GTDB): domain Bacteria; phylum Fibrobacterota; class Fibrobacteria; order Fibrobacterales; family Fibrobacteraceae; genus Fibrobacter. Next base: position 11,790 of record NZ_JBGUHR010000118.1, on the reverse strand, counting down.
AGCTCAACCGCGATGGCGTGACGATTTTCTATTCGAGCCATTTGCTGAGCGACGTGGAAAGCATCAGCCACCGTGTGGCGATGATTGTCGATGGCAAGATTGTCCGCGAAGGAACTGTCGATGACATCACGGAATCCTGCGGCGTCGAATACCACATCCGCACACGCGAAGCGATTCTCGGTGCTGATTTGCCACGAGGCGTTTCTGCAACGGGTCACCCGCAAGAATACATCTGCGCCGACGATGTCGCTCGCGACCGTTTGCTCGGTTTTTGCCTCTCGAACGGGATTGCCGTAGAAAAGATGGACCACAAGCGTCCGAGTCTTGAAGATATTTTGACGGAGGAAATTGCCCGTGCAGACGCTTAAGCATATTGGCATTATTGCCCTCAATACGTTCCGCGAATCCATTCGCGACAAGATTCTTTATAATATCGGCTTTTTGGCGATTGCGCTTACGCTTTTTAGCATTGTGCTTGGCGAGTGGTCGGTGTTTGACCGCGCTTACGTCATCAAGTCCACGACGCTTTCCGTGATGAGCCTTTCGGGCCTTCTGATTTCCATCTTTGTGGGCATTAGCCTTGTGCAAAAGGAAATCCAGAGGCGCACGGTGCTCACGCTTCTTTCAAAACCCATTAGCCGTGCCGCGTTTATCGTGGGCAAGTACTTTGGGCTTTTGGCGGTTGTCGCGGTGCATCTCGTGCTCCTTACGGGAATCTACTATGCGATTCTGTGGATTACAAGTTCTACCCCGACGGTGAGCCTCCTGACGGCAATTTACCTCATCTTTTGCGAGATGGCGGTCGTGATTGCTGTGGCGCTTTTGTTTAGCAGCTTCAGTAGCACGGTGCTTTCGGCGCTCTTTACGCTTGGCGTTTATTTTGCGGGCCACTTGAGCGACCAGCTCTTGGAACAGGTCAAGTTCGCAAGCCGCATGGGCGAACTGCAAGGCGCTTCTTCTGCCATTCTTGAAAAAGCGGCGGTCGTGATTCACGCCGTGTTCCCTGGACTTTATCGCTTTAACGTGACGAACTATGTGGTACATGGGGTAGCGCTCCCGGACATGTATGTGTTCTGGAACAGCGTCTATGCACTCGGTTATATCGGCGTATTTTTGGCCATCGCAAGTTGGTGGTTTAGCCGGAGGGATTTCTTATGAGAAATCAGTACATGGCAAAGGTTCTTGTGCACAACAAGGTTGTGTCCGAGGACCAGGTCAAGGCCCACTGGGGCGAAATCTCCGACTCGATGGATATCGGTCAGGTTCTTGTTCGTGCGGGAATCTTGAAACAGTCCATGTACGATAAGGTTCTTGCTTTTGTGAAGAACCTTGAAGCGAAAAATGCAAAGCCCGCTGAAAAGCCGATGGAAAAAACTGTTGAAAGGCCCGCGGCGTCTCCGTCTGCCGCTGCTCCTGCGCATTCCGCAGCAATTTCATCTGCTTCTGCGCATTCTGCTTCAACGCCGGTGCGTCCCGCATCGTCCCCGGTACATCATGCCGCCCCTGTGCAGCCCGCACCTGCTCCGCAGCCGGCGGAAGAGCCTGCCATAAAGATTGAAGGCAACAGTAGCCTTTACGGCGAAGCCTCTTCTTCGACGGTCGTCATCGAAAAGGTCGAAGGTCTCGAAACCACGAGTATGGCGAGTGTGCAGGTTCCGGTTGAAAGCGAAACGCCCGCCGAAGAAACGGCGACCGGAGAACTCCCGGCACAGTTTGCCGTTGCCACCGGCGAAGGCGATGCCGTCGAAGCTCCCGATGTCTTGCACCCGCTTACGCCGCTTGCAAAAATCATCGCCTATGCCCGCAAGTTTAATGTCACGGATGTCTACCTTTACGCCGACCGCCAGATTACCATGCGCCAGTCGGGTATGCTTTTTATCGCATCCGAAAAGGCGCTCGAAAAGACGCACTTGATGGACCGCCTGGCCGAAGCTGCCGAAGGCTTTGCGGACGGCTACAAGATTGTGGTTGGCCGCAATTTCAGTAAAACGATGGGCCTCCCTGGTGTTGGCCGCGCTCGCATTTCCGTGACGTGGAACGATGTTACGCCGAGCATCTCCATCCGCATTATTCCGATGGAGTCGGTCGCGCTTGAGAACCTTTACTTGCCCGAATTCAGCATGCAGTTTGCGACGCTCAATAGCGGGCTTGTGCTCATTGCAGGGCCGTCGTCGAGCGGCCGCTCCACGACGATGACCGCCTTTGCCGAGTGCATTGCCGCGAACCGCCAGGTGTTCATCCAGACGGTCGAAAAGCCGATTGAACGATTGCTCCAGAATCCGAACGGATCCATCGCCCAGCGCGAGGTCGGCTTGCATGTGCGCACCGGTACCGCTGGCATCGAACTTGCCATCCGCACCGGCGCCGACGTGATTCTCTTTGACCATCTCGAAACGATGGAAGAACTTTCCCTGCTCATGCAGGCGTCAAACGCGGGTGCTCTCGTGTTTGCCGTCGCGAGCGGCAACAATATCAACGCTCTCCTTTCGCGCCTCCTCATGTCCGTGCCGAGCGAGAACCGAGCCGCCTTTGCGTGTTCGCTTGCCGACCAGCTCAAGGGCGTTATCGTGCAGCATTTGATTCCGGCGCGGGAAAACCAGGGTCTTGTGCTCGCAACCGAAGCGATGAAGGTGACATCGACAATCGCGGGCATGATCCGCAAATGCGATGTGTCGCAGATCCTCTCTGCGATTGGCAACCAGAAAGATCAAGGTATTACGCTCGACGATTCTTTGCAGATGTGCGTCGAGTCCGGTTACATCGAAGGCGTTGAAGCCTGGAAACGTGCAAACGACAGCCGCCGTTTTGCGTCTTACCGCAAGGTTTAGCGAGGTTCATCATGGCATCAGAAATTGAATCTCTTTTGGAATACGCCTTGAACATCGGGGCGAGCGAATTGATTGTAACCGAGGGCGCTCCTTCGGCGGTCCGCTTTGCAGGCCGCGTCTGTGCAGTTCCGGAATCTTCTGCACTTCCGTTTGGCTCCTTGCTTGAATTTTTAGGCGCGCTTGATGGCGAGTCTGGTACTTTTGTCGGTGGCCCTTGGGTGAACTCCAAGTGGCGCGTGAAGTACTTCCGTGAAGCGCATGGCAATGCGGCGATTTTCCGCCCGCTTATGGCTGAATGCCCGGAATTTACGGCGCTTGGCGCACCTACTGCTCTCGATAGCTTGCTTGGTCTCAGTTCCGGTCTCGTGATTTTTGCAGGGCCAGCCTGCTCCGGGAAGACGGTCTCTGCGGTGTCTTATGTCTCGGCTTTGTGCAGTTCTAGCATTTTGCGGTTCTGCGATCTGGATGAAGGTCATGAGCTGTCTGTGAAAACGGGCGAAAGCTTAAAGCTCGTGAACACGGTTGGTTCGACTTCCGAAAAGCTGGAGCAGGGCCTTCGCAGTGGAACGGATCTTTTCTGGCTTGGCGATTTTGACGGCTCCTCGTTGATTTCCGTTTTACGTGCCGCGGAATCGGGCGCCTTGGTGGTCATGAACGTGACGGCTGGTAACACCGTTGGTGTTATTGACGCTCTCCTTTCTGCTGCCACTCCTGAAAATCGAGACCTTGTCCGTACAATGCTTGCTGCAGCTCTCAAGGCTGTTGTCGTGCAGAGACTTTTGCCCTCGGCTGCTGAAAACGGTGGCGCCGTTTCGGCCTGGGAAATCCTTTTTAACACGCAAAACGTGGCTGCTCACATTCGCAGTGGCGAACAATTCAAGCTTCCGTCTGTTATGGCGTCCTCTTCATCCGAAGGAATGCTCCTGATGGACGATTGCTTGGCTGAATTTGTTCGCTCTGGCTATGTGACTGCCGAAGAGGCAGGTAGGTATGTTTCCAATCCCGCTCGGCTGGCTTAAAAAATCACTTCTTGTGACGGTGGCGTTTGTTGCCTCCGTTTATGTGGCGCCTGTGCAGGCGGAGCATTCTGCTGATGAAACGCTTTTGAGCGCCATGCAGCTGGTGCCTGATTCACTCCAGGCCAAGAAGACTAAGACTGTGCTTTACCTGGGTGGTGGCGAGCGCTCCCCGTGGTTTCATCTGGGTGTCCTGTATGCATTGGAAGAATACAAGATCCCTGTCGATTCCATCGTGGCTACATCGTGGGGCGCCTGGATGGGAGCTTTGTGGTCGCTTGGCGTCTCGATTGACGATATCCAGCGCTTGATGCTCGATTCGTACATTGCAGATTATTTAGGGGTTAATGCGATCCATGCAAAGACGGAACATGACGCGTTTAAGCTCCCGGTCTCATTGGATGGCGTTCCTTCGCTCCGTCAGAGATTTTCGTTCTATGCCGATACGGCTGGGCATGTTTATCGGAGCATGCATGCACTTGTCCCTGATACCGCCTCCATTGAACGTTCGCTTTCTCGCCTCCGTTTTGAAGAATCCCTTTACCGCCAGCATGGGACTTACCGTATTCCCTTTACGCTTCTCACGTGCGATAGCGTTGTGGAAAATCCATCGTATGCAGATATTGTAAGTTCACTGCCGCTTTCTGGGCATGAAAAATCTGGAGAACTCTGTCCGTACTTGGCTCTTCCGCAAACAAAGAATCAGCAAGAGGCTTCGCTGATTGTTGTCGCTGACCCTGTTCGCTTTGATGTTGATGGAAATGCGGAAACGCGCACTATCAAGAAAAATGTTTTGTCGATGCTTGTGGACCAAGGCATCTTTATAAGGACCCATTCTATTCGCGATACATCTCGCAAGTCCATGATTCAGGTGGGATTCTCGGCGGTGGAGCGTAGCTTGCGCGATATTATTCCTACAGTCGATGGTCGCAGGGAATATGGCGAAAAGCAAAAATCCGAAGCGTGGTTTGAATTTAATCCGATGTTTGATAGCCTTTCTGCAGAACATCATTCATCGGTCCTGTCTTACTGGAATCCCAAGGATACTGGCTTTACAGCCCCGGTCAATTTTGCTTATTCTATCGCGTCTAAAGCTCCTTATGATACCATCTCGTTCAGCATGCAGTCTGATGGCTGTCTTTTGATTGATGTAGGGGTTCATCCGACGCTGGATGTGGCCGCAGGCGGTTTTGGCTCCAATGTTAATGGGGCGAACGCCTATGGCGAGGTGACCCTCAATTACGTGAACCAGATGGAAATAAATCTGAAACTTGCTGGCTTTTACGGGACTTCGTCTTATGGCTTTAGGCCGCGCCTTGAACTTTCGAACTTGATCAGTTATCGCTGGAAATTCAGTTTTGGCTATGACTTGATGAAGCTTCGTATTTTAAAGGCTTTTGAAAACGACAATGTTTACGAAGAAAATCGTTTTGAGTACGAAACGCGCAATGATCTCTTCTTGTCGGCAAGATATGCGTTTGATAAAATGCAGTCTATCGAGTTGAAGTTCTTGTTTGGGAACCGCGAGTTTGAACTGTCTCCGCTTGCGTTGCCTGAAATGGACTTTTTTGACGATGACGATGTTTTTCAGAATTCGAGTTCCAACTACGAGACGAGTCCTGTAACGCAGAGCGTTCGCTATTCTTTGTTGAACGGTGAAGACGACGACTGGTTTGCGTCAAAGGGATTCGCTGCGAATGCGTATCTGGGCTTAAACTTGATTGGTTACGGTTTCCATCAGAGGGGGCCAATCTATGGAACGTACGCTTTGGATGGGCGTTTTTCCTATGCGCCGACGCAAAATTCCTCGGTGACGGTCGGGGCTGCTGTTGGGCTTTCTGCGTTCCGCGATGGGGGACGCTTTAAGTTCCCTCAAAACTTTGGCAATACGGCAATGGAAGATCGCTATCGCTTGCATGTGACGCCAACGCCATGGTCTGAAGATTGGCTTGACCCGGAGCTTTCGACGCATGGGTATGCGATGATCCGCGTGAATGGCGGCGTTCAGCGTCATGGATTTGGCGCTTGGCTTTCGTTTGCGTATATACACGATTTCGAGGACAAGTCAACCGCCCGTCTGAATTCAAATAAGTTTGTGTTTGAGCCTGCTCTCCGCTATAAATATCGGTCGTTTACGATTTACGCTGGACTGAACCGCATTGTCGATACGGAGACCTTTGGCGATGTGAAGGATTTCAAAAACTACAGATATTTTATCCGTATCGGCGACTATAATCTGTTTTAGGTAATAGGGTCTAGAGCCGTCATGATGTCATTCTCCGAAGGAGAATCCATACATTTTATAAACGTGGTTGGAACTGTATGGATCCTCGCTTATGCGAGGATGACAATCTCAACTTCCAACTGTCTACTTCCTACCGCCTACTGCGGCTCCGCCGCTACTTCTTCTCGCCGCGGTTCTTGGCGGCGACATCCTTGTACTTGTTGTGGTCGGCGAGGTTCGTGCTGAAGAAATGCGTGTGCGAACCATCGTCTTTTGCAACAAAGTAAAGCGCTTCGGTCTTTGCCGGGAAGAGCGTCGCTTCGATCGCCTTGCGGCCTGGATTTGAAATAGGTCCAGGCATGAGTCCTGGGAACTTGCGGGTGTTGTAAGGGCTGTCGCTGTTCAACTGACTCTTGTAGATAGGGCCTGTCAAGTTTTTGAAGATGAACCGCACTGTCGGGTCTGCCCCGAGCGGCATGCCGATGTCCAGTCTGTTGTGGAATACTCCTGCAATGAGCGGGCGCTCGTCTGGGATGCCTGTTTCTTCTTCGACCACGCTTGCAAGCGTCAACACGCGGTGCCAGTTCTTGAGCTTATCCCACATGGGACTTTTACGTGCTTTCATCTCGTCGCGAACCTTGAAGTTTGCGGCGACCATCTGTCGCAGTATGGATTCTTCGTCGGAGTTGATGGCGAACGGGTAGGTGTCCGGCAGCAGATAGCCTTCGAGAGAGTTCCCTTCGATGCCGAGCGATCGGGCGAACTTCGGGTCCTGGACTAGTTTGTTCCAACGGGCCGTGTCGAGGTCCGGGAAGCTCTTCTGGAGATAGGCCGGGATTTCCCAGGAGGCTCGACCTTCGGGGATGGTCACCTTTCGGACCGCATTTTTGCCGCTTTCGAACAGCTCGGCTAGTTCATCGAGCGTCTGGTGGGCGGGAACCTCGTAAAAACCCGCTTTGAGGGCTGGCTTATTCAATTTGCACCATAAAGTGAATGCAAAATCGTCTTTCCAGATCCCTTTCGCTTGTAAAATTTGTAAAACTTTTGTAGGGGAACTGCCTTTGGGAATCTCCAAAATGACGGTATTTTCGTTGAGTGAAACGGCGCTCAACCGTTGATTTACGTGGAAATACGCAAAAACAGCAGTTAGAACGAGGATGATGGCGGTAATTGAAAAAATCTTCTTCATTGCGTAAAAATTTAAAAGAAAATGCAACGGATTGGCAAAATAAAAGGTATATTCGTATAGCATTGTTGAATATTTCCCTTGTTTTGAGGATTCGCTATGAAAATGATGAAAAAAATTATGTTTGTCGCCTTCGCTTTGCTGGTTGCTTCTTCTTTTGCAGCCAAGAAGGTTAAGTCCAAGCTGGGCGATGTGGAACTCACCAAAGAAAAAGATGGTGGCTCCGTTGTCTGCACGGCTGGCTTTAACGACGAACTGACGGTCTTGAAGGAAGCTGATACCGAAGTCCTCGTGAAGGGTAGCTGCGGTCAGGGCTGGGTTCCGAAGTCCAAGGTTGAATACGTCGCCCAGAAGGCTGGCGACAAGTCCATGAAGTTGGAAGACGTGGACATTGTGGGCTGGCTCGATAACCCGAGCGCCGTGTTCGTGTTGGAAAACGACGACATCGACTTTGACGGTGTGAACATCGACCGTGACTTCAAGGAATACTTGCAGCACACGATGGACCGTGAAACGATGGAAATGCGCAACGGCGAAAACTAGTTGTTGAACATTTCGGAATGTTTGACCCGTGGCTTAACGCTGCGGGCTTTTTTTATGTGGTAAACTGCGCCTTTTGCCTGGTGTCTTGTGTAACTTCGTACTCCCTACAATTTTTGCATGTATTTAAATATTTGCATAAACTCGCCAAAAGTCTCTTAAAAATGCTATCTTTGCGCTCATGAGTTATTTGAAGGGCTTAAAAGACGGTTCCCCGATTGGGCTTGGCTACTTTGCCGTCTCGTTCTCTTTTGGTATTGCAGGCTCGAAGATCTTTTCGTGGCCGCTTGTGACGCTTATATCCATGACGAACTTGACCTCGGCAGGTCAGTTTGCTGGACTCCAGATTATGGCTGATGCCGCCGGCACGTTTATCGAGATGGCGCTTGCGACGTTCTTTATTAACCTCCGCTATTCGCTGATGGCAATTTCCCTGTCCCAGAAGGTTTCGCCCGATTTTGGTACGGTGAAGCGCCTTTTGCTTGCGACTGGCATCACGGACGAGATTTTTGCGGTCGCTATGTCGCAGAAGCGCGTGACGCCGATATATTTCCTTGGGCTTTCGACGCTCCCTTACATTGGCTGGTCGCTTGGGACGATGGTCGGTGCGATCTGTGGTGAAATTCTCCCGGCGATAGTGACGAACGCCCTTGGCGTTGCTCTTTACGGCATGTTTGTCGCAATTGTCGTGCCGCAGATGAAGGTGCATGGCCCGACGGTTTTTGCCGTCGTGATTGCGGTTGCGCTCAGCTGTGCGTTCAAGTTCTTCCCGCCGCTGAGCGGCGTGTCTGTCGGTTTTGCGATTATCATTTGTGCGCTCGTGGCGTCCTTTGTTGCGGCGTGGTTCTTCCCGATGGCAAACGTCAATTCCGATGACGAGGTGACCAAATGAATATCGACATGCAGACTTACCTGATTTACCTGTTCGTGATGGCTGGCGTGACGTTATTCTTGCGTGCGGTCCCGTTCATTTTGCTGCGCAAGAAGCTCAAGAGCGTGTTCTGGAGTTCGTTCCTCGCTTATGTGCCCTATACCGTGCTCAGCGCGATGACCGTGCCTGCCATCTTCTTTGCGACGGATAGCCGTTTGACGGGCGCCTGTGCTCTTTTGACCGCAGTGGTCGCTTCGCTCCTCGGCGGTGGCCTCGTGACCGTCGCTGCGGTTTCGTGCCTCACGGTTCTCGGTGTTGACGGACTCATGCTTCTGTGAGTTTGAAGTTAAGAGTTACTAGTTACTAGAAATGTTTATATCGCAATCTCTATTAACTACTAACTATTAACTACTAACTAGTAACTACTAACTAGTAACAAGTAACTAAGCTCTTGCCTTTTAACATTTATTTTTTATTGAAATGCGGTTTTCTGCATTCGCTAAATTGTATATTCTTGCGTGTAATTTACCGTTTTCGTTATTTTGGAGCTGAAATGGATATTGGAACCCTTCATTTTCAAAATCCCGAAGCCTTTTGGCTGTTGTTGTTCGTCCCGCTGTTGATTGCGCTTTATGTTTACCGCCAGCAGCGTCGCAAGAGCACGATCAAGTTCCCGGCGCTTGCGCTTGCAAAGAAGGCCGTGCCGAGCCGTCGTGTAAAGTTTAGGCATATCGTCCCGGCTCTCCGTTTGGCAGCTCTTGTTTGCTTTGTGGTGGCGCTTGCCCGTCCGCAGAATGCCATGGAAGTCGAATACACTTCGACCGATGGCGTCGATATCATGCTTGCGCTCGACGTCTCGGGTTCGATGGGTACGCTTGACATGCTCACCCGCACCGAACAGGCAAAGCTTGGTACGATGAATGCTGAAAAATTCTTGAAGCGCGGCGAATACTGGAAATTCAGCCGCCTGGGCTATGCTCAGGACGTGATTGCCGAATTCATTGGCAAGCGCCATAGCGACCGCATTGGCCTTTCGGCTTTTGGCGCCCGCTCGTTTACGCAGTGCCCGCTCACGATGGATTATGGCTCCCTGCTTGAAATCTTGAAGGCAAGCGACGATCTTGCCCGCGATACGCTTGTGAACAACAGGACCGCCATTGGAGACGGCTTGATGAACGCCCTTGCAAGGCTCAAGATGTCCGATGCCAAGTCCCGCGTCGTGATTCTCTTGACCGATGGCCGCGATAACGCGAGTGTCGTCCCGCCGGTGCGCGCCGCCGAAGTGGCAAAGTCCCTGGGCGTGAAGGTCTATACTGTCGGCGTTGGCAAAAAGTCTGGCAAGATTCTTTCGTTCCAGCAGAACCCGTGGACGGGTGAAATCTCCTGGGGCGAACGCGACATCACGCCTGAGGAAGGCATTGACGAAGGCGTACTCAAGGCGATTGCTTCAAAGACGGGTGGACGCTTCTACCGTGCCGAAAACAAGGCCGAACTCGAAAAGATTTACTCTGAAATCGATGAGCTTGAAAAGACGGAAATTGAGACGATTGCTTACGCCCGCTATGCCGAAAAGTTCTACCCGTGGCTTCTGGTCGGTGCACTCCTCATTCTGCTTGAACTCGTCCTCGCGAACACCAGATTCGTGAGAATCCCGTGATTGGATAATTAGGAATTCGGAGTTCGGAATGCGGAATTAACTCTTCTGAAATAAATTCCTGCTTCCTAATTCCTACTTCCGAATTAATCCTTCGGTGCCGGAGTTTCGGGCTTGTAGCAGTTCTTTTTGGCTTCTGCGAAGAACTGGGAAATATTGCTTGTGGAAATGTTCGAAATTTCAGCGTAGTGGAGGCTGAAAGAGATTTTCCAGGCTGTCATGATGTCGGACTGCATGCTGTCGCGGTCGCAATCGCGTACAAGCTTTTGGCAGAACGATTCAATTTCAGAAACTTCATCGCGTTCCATGACGATCACAAACTGGTTTTCACCCGTTCTGGCCAGGAATGCGTTTTGCCCTCGGCATTGGCGCTTGAAAAATGAAGCCAGGTCCGCGATCACGCGGTCGGACATTTCGTAACCAAAGTTGCGTACAATAGCCTTAAAGTAGTCTACTTCCATAACCAGGAAGAACAGTCGCTTGCTTGGATCCTGATGTTGCGTGATGTACTGGAGATAGTCTATCAGTCTGATCCTGTTGTTGACGTTCGTCAGCGGATCCGAAGTGATTCTGTACTTCAACAGCGTGACGTAGACGTGCAGGAGCGTGAGCGCGAAAATCGGGTCGGTGAGCGGAATGTCCGGGATGAAGCACTGAAGGATGCATGCGCTGCTCGGTACAAGGGCTATAAATGAGAGATAGAACGCTTCTTTTCGGTTGGTTGAATTTTTTTGCACGATGGCATGCTGGATGCCAAGAACCATGGTCGCGATAATGTAGATGAAGTTCAGCCCGATAAGGAACGGCATAAGCCTTCTGAACTGGAGCGACGTCGTATGGCAGTCGTTTGTAAATCCGTAAATACTGATGCCGATGCAGATGAATATGCCGATGATGCTTGGTGTCGAAAACAGCGGAAACAAGTGCTTGTAAGAATAGATGCTCTTGCGTATGCGGAGGAATATAAAGGAAAACCACAGCTGGGCAAGTAGGAGCGACGAACTCAAGCTTAATGCATACATGACGGCGTAAATAACGCAGATTTTCTGGTTGCTTGAATAAAGATCGCTTTGCACGTGGACCGAGTACAGCATTTTCGTGACTGTACTCAGCACGATGTAAATGATGGTGTCGATGATGGTAAAGCCGAGAATGCGTTCTTCGAGGTGCCTGAGGATACTATCCTTAAACTGTAGTAGTGTAATAAGAAGTACTACTATACAGATGACGTTAATTTCTATTAAACCTACGTAGGACATTCTCGCAACCTAAACCTTAACTTGAAATATAACTATTTGAAAGCTTTTCGTATGATGAGTTTATGAAAAGAAATCAAAACCTTTTAGAAAGGTTTTAAATCCAAATATTTATGATGTAGCTTAAGAATGTACGTCATGCGGGCGGGGCCCCAGCTCGGAGTTGCGAAGGCCGCACGGGCCCCTCCCTGCACCCTCCCCATCCTTGGCCGACG
>NZ_JBGUHR010000117.1:0-22820 GCF_045112255.1 Fibrobacter sp. | reverse complement strand
TCAGATCGGATTTCTTTAATCTCTTGGCCATGGGGTTAAATTTAGAAAGAAAAATTATAAACTCAAATTAAAGGTAAATCGGGTCTTATATGCTCAAAACAATCGAAAAAATCGCTGGCAAGGGCACTCCTCTCTGTGAGTCGCTTCAGAAACTTTACACTCTTTGCGAAGGCGTCACGCAGCCTACGCAGCAGTCATTCACATTCTTGAACCAGCGTTTTGGTGACGGAAACCGACCGGATCCGAACAAGATTACGGACATCGTCGATGTGATGGTGGACAATGACCGAGAACTTTATGACCTGATGTCCTATACTCGTTCGCCGTCTCGTGCAGTCGCATGGGCTACTTGGATGAAGGCCGCCAATGCGTTCTTGGAATTCCACGAGGCCAAGCCGCTGTCGTCTGAGCAATTCAAGCGCTGGTTCCTTGATGGAGGCATGTCTCTCGAAGAGGGCATGAAGGGTGCCGTCGCCAAGATCGACAGCAAGCGAGCAGAACGCAAGGCGCAACTCGCAGAAAATCAAGGGGTCTAGCATGTCCGAGAAGCACCAGGTTTTCATCGAGTCGATGGTCAAGATGAGCAAGGTTTCACCAGACTACGTGGAACCTCTGAAGGCCATTACGAAGTGCTACGTCATCAACGAAGGTATTGACTTCAGCGACATCAAGGCGAAGGCCAAGGGCTATGCGGACAAGATGCGTACGTTCGCCGACACGGCGAAGGAACGCCTCATGAAGGATCCGGCGAAGGTCGAGTTTCCAGACCAGAACGGCATTACGAAGTTCGATGAAGCGCTTCTCGAAATCGACAAGCGCGACTTCAACAAGGACTATGGCGAATTCATGAATGTCACGAATAAGCTCACTACGTTCCTACGCATTCACGGAACACAGCTGTTTCACAGACTGATTTCTTCGCCGGAGTTCAAGACTGCATTGAAGCGCGGCGAATACCTTGACTCGTTGAAACGGAAGACGAAGGCCGACGTCGCTCTGGCCGAATCTGTCAACAAGGCGATGCAGTTTGTCGCCGTCCTTGAGAGCGTTGCCAACATGGGCTACCGTAATCTCGCAAAGGGCGTCTACGATGCATATTTCCTTACCGAAAGCACCTTCGGCGTGAACACAAAGAACTTGTTCGAGTCTTCGTTCTCCGCTATGGAAGCTGCAGAACTGGCCGAGCAAGCCGTTGACGTGTCTCCGGACGAGGTCGAAAACAAGTTTTTCCCGTTCATCGAGAAGTGCATCATCAAGCATGGACGCAGTATCTGGGAACGTTATCTCAAATCCGAAAATTTCAAGTGGGCTGTCGCATGGGGCAACATCATGGACGGCGAAGATCACATGAGGACTGACGCTTATGGTAGTGTATAAGAAGGGTCACAAGAATTCCGAGGGCGAAGACGCTCCTTGGACGATCGTTTCGCACAAGACTGGCAAGATTTTGTCGTCTCACAAGTCCAAGACTGCCGCAGATAAGCACTTGCAGCAGATGGAGTATTACAAGCACAAGGACGCGCAGACGGAAGGCGTGAAGGATTTTGCGCTCGCTGGCGCTCTGGCCATGTCTCCGCTGACCGCAGTCGATGTCGACGCAGCGCCTAACCGCGAAGTCGTGGAGGCTCCGGTCGTCAAGGACTATTCAACGGTGCAGTTCAACAAGAACGTCACGTACAAGCTCACTCCAGACCAGTACAAAAAGCTTGCCGCATGTAAGAATCTTCCGCCTGATTACATTGTTCCTAGACCGGGCAAGGATGTAAAGGCTGCTGCGGCTCCGAAGCCAGCTCCAACACAGACGACGCAAGCTCCGCAGCAAGGCGGTTCGGAATGCGGTACTATGTGCAAGCTCGGCAATGCAGTCGGTTCTGGCATCAAGTCCGCTTGGAACGGCATCAAGGACTTCGGAAAGGGCATTTATGACGGCTGGAACAGCCAGAACGAGGCCGTGGACGATTTCAACCGATGGCTTGGAGAGCAACCCAAGACACCGATGATGGAAGCAGTACAGCAAATGTACGACGTTCTGTTCGAAAAATGAAACATAAAGTAAAATGCCGCTTACGAAGCGGCATTTCTTGCATTTCAAATTCGATAAACGTATATTAAGAAGCAACACCGCTTCCCATACAAGGATTCTACATGAGTTTTTGCGGCACCGAGATCATTCGTGATCGACACGACAGACCGATTTATACCAAGACTGCTGGCCAACAACGCCTAGTCGACGCTATCAACTCCAATGACATTATCTTCGTGAACGGCCCTTCCGGAACTGGAAAGACCGCCATCGCTACGTGGGTCGGTATTTCCGGCCTCGACGACGGAATTTACGAACGTCTTGTCTTGACACGCCCAGTTGTGACTGGTGGCGAGGAACTTGGTTTCTTGCCTGGTGGTCTCGACGAGAAGATAGCCCCATACATGCAACCTTTGTACGACGCGATTTCGCTCATCAAGGGACGCCGAGAGAAGCCGGAGGACGCCATCAAGAAGATGCCAGTCCTTACGGACAAGGAAAAGCGTTCCAAGAAGAAGTCGAAGAAGAACGTAGAGGAAGCATTCTCCAACAACGACTTCTATTCGAAGATTCAAGTGTGCCCGTTGGCATACATCCGTGGTTCTACGCTTGCGAAGAGCTTCATTGTCTGCGACGAGTTCCAGAACACGACCATCGCTCAGATGAAGATGATGCTCACACGTCTCGGCAGAGATTCCAAGATGGTGATTTGCGGCGACTCGAACCAGACGGACTTGCCGGAAAAGGTAGAGTCTGGCTTCATGCATGCGCAGAATCTCTTGAAAGGCGTTCCTCGCATCGGATACGTCACGCTTGGCGTCGACGACATCGTGCGTCACCGCTTGATCAAGGAAATCATCTTGCGCTATGAAAGGCCGGACTACAAGCCGAATTCCGCTACGTACGAGGACGACTTCCGCAAGTTCCCGTCCCACACTTGGGATCGCGACCGCGAAGGCTACGACTTCTCTCCTACTGACGAAGATGACCGTCCTGATGACGATGATGACTTGTGCAAGGCATGCGGCGGCACCGGGTATGACGATAACGGTGACGTGTGCAAATATTGCAAGGGGACTGGTCTCGAACCTATCGAAAAATAAAAGAAAGGCTTGCTCATTGAGCAAGCCTTATTTTGTTGATTACATCATTTCGTTAGGGTGACACATGTGATATAAGTCAAGTATTGCGTCTCGTAATTCGTTGTTAGTTACGCATTCGTGAATCGCTTTGACGAACTGGTCTGTTGCAGCAGTTGCACCATACAACTGTGTTTTAAGCGACTTGAGGTTTTGGTGACATGATTTCATGTTGGCCGCTATGGTTTCTTGCTGTTTTACAAGATCGCATATTTCATTAAGTGGCGGATTGTCGGTATTTAATTGTTCTCGTAAGGTGACAAGACGTTCATTGATTTCGTGATTCTGGTTTCGAAGATCGGAATACTGTTGCTGTAATGCGGTGTATTGCGATAGTGTGTCTGATACATCTTTTGATTCGTCGGCAAATGAGTATTTTGTGACAACGCCTCTAGGAACTAGCTTGTTGATTTGTTCCTCAACTTGCGCTAGCTGCTGGTTCAACTTAATGTATGTGGCACGTGTGTTTCTAAACGCCTCAATGTCTACTTGACTTGGCGTCTCTAGCATTTGATTAAGCTTTTTGGTGAGTCGATTGATTTCTAGGGTTAACGCCTTTCGCTCATCCGTTAGCTTGGTAACTGTATTGCCGACGTTAGCTTGCTGCTGATATATCGGCCCTAAAGTAGGATGATCTATCAATTTAGGCTGGCTTTTAAGTAATTCTCGAACTTGGTCGCCACATTGGCTGTGGAATAAGTTGAACATTGTTAGAATTTCAAACGGCATATCCGGTGTCGGCGGATATGCGCAATCGGTAGATACAAGTTTGGTAACGACTGCACCATTTTGGATCGACGCATACGCCATATAGCGAACTCTGTTATGCGATGTTCGACGAAATTCGGACGCGATCAGCTTGGCTGCTGGATTTCCCTTGACAAAATTGTTCTTGAGATCCACGCTATGAAGATGCTTGCGAAATTTTTTGCGGTCGTCGGCATATCGGTCGCCATAGTTGTATGAATGATCGTTAATCTTGTTGTTTAACAAGGCATTCAAGAACAGTCCAGTGACTATATCTTGATACTCGATCGGTAATGCTTGCTCGGTGCTCTGATTAGATGGTGCAGCCATTCGTTACCTCGTTACTTGGCACTTAGGAACGGATCTTTCTTTGCGTCGAATTTGAACAGCAAATACGGTTCGCCATACTTGTTGTAGTCGACCTCGTGAGAGAAGCCCATTGCTTTCATGTACTGGATTGCACGTTGTCCTTTAGGCGTCAATTTCCAGTTGTCGTCGAACACGCCGATGTCCAAACCGTAGTCGGCGTTAGGCGGTTCCTTGCTTTCATGATATCTGTAGTAGCTATTGCGGACGTCATCGTCGATTTCGGTGAGATGGATGCCGTACATGTTTGCGAAGTCGGCAATCTTCTGTTTGACGTCGGTCGGAATATCTTCAACGGCTTCCATCATGCTTGCTTCAGCAGCCCATACGCCACGTTCTTCTTCGTTTTCTATGGCGCGGACGACTTCTCTTGGGTCGTTGTTTGCGTTCCATGCGTTGAGCACGGTGTCAGCATGGTCTTCGAGCCAGTCCCAGGTTTCTTCAAATTCGCGTTCGGCGGTTTCTGGACGCCAGCCGTAGTCTTCGGCTTGTGCAGCGTTCACGGCCTTTGCAATTTCTTCCGGAATGACGCGGTGATTGGCTTCGACAGCTTCCAACTTGGGCTGACCTCCATTCATAACTTTAAGCCATAGTTTGTCAGCCTCGGCTGATGATATGCGTTTCTCGTAAACCATGTCATTGAGGATACGTTCAAGGCTTACGGCATCTACTTCGGTGATGCCTTTCTTGTCTAAGTAGTTGGCGAAGATCTGTTCCGAAACGCCTTCTGCTTCCATCACTGGCTTGTACACGTTGAACAACTTAATGACGGCTTCTGCTAGAGCTGGCTTTCCGGCCTTGCCGCAGAGAGTCTTTACGGACGATTCGAAGATGTCTCCGATGTCTCCATTCATCATGTCGTAGTGATCCATCATAGCAGTGTCGATGTTGTCTGCTACTTGACGCTCGACGTCGTTGTTTGTCTGAGCATTGGTATCGCTTTCGCCTTCGTCGTTGTATTTGATCGTTGGGATGCCCTGGAACTTGTACATAGCACCCTGTACACGAGAGTCTAGTGCGGACAAGCTGATAGAAATGTTCATATTCATCACGATCTGGTATGTGCATCCGCCACGGTTGTCATTCATGTTATCCATTGGCGAGAGATATTCCGTTTCGATTTCACCCGGCTTGAACTGCTTTTCGATTTCCGAAGCGAGTTCGATTGCTAATTCTTCCGTCCATCCATCCTTGGAATATACTTCGGCAAAGAACTGGGTAGAGAAATCGCCAACATATAGTTCCAGCTTTCCTACCGCAGTAATGGATGTTTTCTCCTTGTTGCTGTTCACCGCCTCGGTAATGGCTGGCTGTGCGCCCTGCGAGTTGCAGAGACCTTGGATGCCGTCGACGGTGTACTGGAGAGAGTCGAATTCGGTCTTGTCGTCGCCGTTGTACAGAACGATGGAACCTTGGGAGTCGCCTTCGCCGTCAAAGCTGTTGTGGACGTAGACCGCCTTGGCTTCAGAGCCGTTGGGGGTCTTGAACTTGATCATGACGGACGGATTTGCGTCCGGATCGATTTCCTTGACTGCGTTGAGCAGGGAGCCTAGTTGCTTGAGAAAAAACATGGTCAACCTTAATGGTAATTTAATCGCAGTTTATCAGAAAGGCCGCTTGTTCAGCGGCCTTGTCTCATCTATTTCGGTCTATCGCAGTCCGCTTCGGAAGCGGTTACTGCAGTGGATCTTGTAGGTGTCTGGAGCATTCATTCCAACCTTCTCCCAGTCACCGGACTTTAGTAACGTCTTGAGCGTACTGTTGAGGTGTCTGGTGCTGGATTCCACGATCGCCGTCGAGAACTCGTTGCGCGAACTCTGTTCAGACACGACACAGCATCCGTTGATGACAGGGACAAAGATACGGACTTGTTCTTGTCTGTAGGCGTTGTCGAACGCATGCAAGTTCAAGATGATCTTGGAACGGTGGATGTAATGCTCAAGGAGCTTGCCGCTGATGCCAGTGGCGACCATCGTCACGGCATGGTGCTGGCTCATTCCCATCCAGCTCTGGAGAATCTTCAAGCGACGGTCTGTAGGAGCGCCGTAGAACAGCACGTCGATATCCTTCTGTCCGTTGTAGACGGAAGTGTACTTCAGTGCTTCCACGTATTCCATCGGGACGTAGCTTGCGCGGATGCCGTTGGCGTAGAGGAAGTTGATGTTCTCGACATCGTAGTCCCACACTTCGTCGGCGGCCCTGAGCCAAGCGAGCACCTTGTTGTTCAGCCACGGACTGCCCTTGAAGAGCTGTTCGAGGTTGTACACGACCACTCGCATTCCCATGTGCTGTTGTCTGAACTGTTCCGGGGTAAGCTTGGATATCCCAGAACCGAGGACAACGACGGTGTTCTCCAAGCCAGCGACATTGTCGAACTTGGCGTGGAGCATCGTCTCGACATCGGCGAACACGAACGGGTTATAGTTTTCGACTGTAAACATATTATCCTTGAATGTCGGACAAGTCCACTTCGATCTTCGACGTGATCTTGTTGCCGTCTGTAATGAAAACGTTGGACTCTGCCGGATAGAAGGCGTGAAGCGTGGTCACGGCGAAGTTGTCTGGGCCGACCATGCTGGGGTTGATGAACACCTTGGTCATGCGACCGTCTTCACGAGCGTCGATAGCGCCAGAGGCTCCAGTGTGCCAGTGACCCATGATGGCCACGTCGGCGTGGTTGCGGCGGATGTCGTTACCGATGTTGCGGAGCACGGTGTTGATTGCGCCAGCGGCAGCCGTGGAACCCTTGTAGCGGTCGCCGTGTTCGAGCATCCATACTTGGTTGCCGATATTGGTGACGGCGAACGGGGCCTCGTCGTTGAACTCGACCGTGATGTTCTTGGCTTCTGCCTCGCAGCGATCCTTGATGGTGCTGTAGATGATGTGCTCGTAGTTGTCCATCGAGCGGTTGTGGGCCTGGAGCTTCTTGCCAGTGCGAGAGTGGTTGCCCACGACGCAAGAAATGGTCACTGACTTGAAGAGCTTCGCGTACTGGAGGATGAGTCCGATCAAGATGGAGTTGAGTACGCTCACGCACTTGGGAGCCGTGAAGGCGTTGGTCTCGCGGAGTTCGTCGTGGATTTCGCCGGATATTAAGTCACCGAGCAAGAGCATGTGGAGCTTGTCGCAGCCTTCTGCCTTGGCGTGACGGTAGGTTTCCTCGAAGAGCTTGACGAGGCGCTTCTGGGCGATTTCCGGGTTGTACTTGTTGTAGCAGTATGTGGCGTCTGGCTGAACCACTTCGCCGAAATGCACGTCGGAGATAGGCATGACGCAGTAGTTCGTGCCCTTCACCTTGGCGTCGATGAGGTTGAGCTTGATTTCGGCTGGCTTCACGGCAGCTGCGGCCTCGGCCATGCGGTTCACCTTCTGCTTGCCGATAAATGCTTCTTCGCGGATGAGCCTCAATGCCCTTTCCGTCTTCTTCATTTCGCGCTTGTAGCGGGTTTCTGCACCGATGCGTTCGTCATCGGTGTATTCGAACATCGGATCTTCCTCGAAGACCGTCTCTTCCGGTTCGTCCGTCGGAGAGAGTCTTTCCCTCGGATTCTTCGGCGGCTTCACGGTGCCTTCTTCGGACACCGGAGTCGTGATGTACTTGTGGGTCTGTTCAATGTTTTCCTTGAACTTGGCCTCGGTGAGATTTGGAGGAAGCCATCCAGCCTCGGTGAGCTCGTGCTGGTATGCGGCTACACGTGCCTCGTCGAAGTTGAAGTGCATGAGGAGATTGGCAATACCGAGATTCTGTCCAAACTTCTTGGACTCGGTGTTGGAGGGCTTGCCTATGACGTGTGCAAGCTTGTTCGATTTTCTTGGCATAAGTGTATACCCTGTCGATTTGTAGTTGAAATTATCTTATTTCACCACAAGATGTTGTGGAAAAGGTAATAAATGCAAATTTGAATTGCAAATTGACCGGAAATTTGCTATATTGGAGTCAGTTTTATCCATGGAAAACATTATGAACGAACGAAACACGCCCCCTAACGTAGAGGAAAAAGACTCCTCGCAGAAGCCAGAGTGCCCCGAATGTCCCAAGTGTCCAAAGGGCTGTACGCTTCGTTTCCCTATAGCGGGGCTTACAATCGCCGTGTGCATGTCGTGGATATTCAACCATTCCGTACTGTGGGCTATTTTCCACGGAATCCTCAACTGGTTCTACGTGGCCTACAAGACCATCTGGTACGTTGTCAAGCATTATTAAGGAACCGATATGTCAATCGAGCTTTTGAACATTACCCACAATCCGCTGCAGTTCATCGGCAAGTGCGCTGGTGTCTGCTGGAACGCACCCATTGACGATGCGGAAAAGAACCGCAAACGTGCAATCTCTTGTATAACGTCTGGCCATGGCCGTGTCATCGAGTTTCCCGATATTACCTTGGTAATCGACAACTATTCCGCACGAATGATGCGTGAACTATACACTCATATCGGTGGCGCACCTACTCGTGTACAGTCGTCCACTCGCTATGTGGATGCAGAAAACTTCCAGTATTATACTCCGCCCAGTGTCGAGAAGAGCGACCTCGTCAAGTCCATCTATCAGGTCGGCATGGCCAGCGCCGCGTCCACATACAAGGCGTTGACCGACATGGGGATTCCGAAGGAAGACGCGGCTAACCAGCTTCCGATCGGCATGAAATCCAAGATGGTCTGGAAGATCAACGTCCGTACGCTCATCAATTTCATGAACAAGCGTCTCTGCTCTCGCGCCTTGAAGGAAATCCGTGACTTCGCCAAGGAACTCAAGCACCTTCTGGCGAGCGTGGACGACGAATGGAAGTGGATCTGCGATAACTTGTTCGTACCGACTTGCGAACAGTACAAGTACATGAATCCGACCGCATGCTTCTGCATTGAAAAGCAGTGCTGTGGCCGTCATCCGCATATCAACGATATTAAATTCATTAACCAAAAAGAGGTAGACAAATGAGACTCAACCTAGAAAACCCAGAAAAACAGCTGTCTTACTTGCGCTATGTGAAGGAATGGCGTCCCGAAGAAGACAACAAGGCCAAGAACCCCGGCGAAGCCGCCGTGTTCAAGTCTGGCAAGATCCGTGAACTCCTTGCCAATGACAAGCTCCAGTGCGAAGCATTGAAGAAGCTCATGGATAGCGACGTGAAGGTCAATCCGCGTGTCAAGAACTTGCCGTCTGTCGACCGTCTCTACAAGCTTCTGTGCCAAGACAATAAGGAGAAGGCTGAACGCTATGGCCGCATGCTCCGCAAGTTCCGTGAAGTGAACAACATCTGGAACGAAGTGAACATCCTCGACGGCCACATGTATGCCGCAACGACCGAAGAACCGTGGAAGCTCAAGCACTACGAACCGGGCATCGAAAGCGACAAGTGGCTCGTGATCGACGAAAAACGTGGTGGCGAGTGCCTTGCCAAGCTCAATAAGGCCAACAAGGACTATGGCGACTATCTCATCAAGCGCTTCATGAAGCATCCGAAGCTCGGCGATAACGTCCTCGAACTCCAGCCGAACCAGCCGTACCGCATGCTTACCTATGTGGGCAAGACCAAGCACGGCGCTCGTCCGCTGTTCCTCGTGGTGTACATCGAACATTCTTCTGGCGACTTCAAGAAGGACTTGTCCAAACTTCCGCAAGAATGGGTTCCGCTCTACGTGAACGTGATGAGCATGCCCAACCGCAAGCCACCCGTAGAGGCAAACAAATGAATTACGGCGACTACTGTGAACTGGTAGACGAACTGAACAAGTTCGCCGCCGCATATTCAAACGGCGAATCGCCGATTTCCGACGCGACGTACGACGCCAAGTACCGTCAGCTCAAGGAGTACGAGCTGAACAACCCAGACGTGATCCTTCCGGAGTCTCCCACGCAGCATGCGTCGGAAGACTTGTCGGACGGCTTCAAGAAAGTCACCCACGTCGTTCCGATGGTGTCTATCACCAACGCAAACGGCATCGAGGAGGCTTGCGCATGGGTCGAGGATACTTACAAGAAGTACGGTGCAAGCAAGTTCGAACTTGAGTACAAGCTCGACGGCGCTTCGCTTGCCCTTGAATACAAGGACAGATTGATCGACGATGCTGTCACTCGTGGCAAGAACAATGTCGGCGACTCCGTCATCCAGAACGCCGTGAAGATTCAAGGCGTCCACCAGAAGGTCGGTGCCGACGGCGTGTGCGAAGTGCGTGGCGAAGTCCTCTGGAAGTACGACGACTTCGATGCGTACAACGAACAGCAAGAAGACCTCGGAAAGAAGGCCATGACCAATCCGCGTAACGGAGCGGCTGGATCTCTGAAGCTGACCATTCCGAAGGAAGTCGAGGCTCGCAAGCTCTCGTTCATCGCCTACATCATCGCTCGCGGCTCCCAGAACAAGACGCAGACCGAAGATGTGGAATGGCTTGAGTCCCAAGGCTTCGAGGTTCCTCCGCACCATACGGTCGACGTTGCCAAGGACGGCATCGAGGAGTTCCGCCGAGTCGCCGAGGAAATGCGTTCGAAGCGTTCCGAGCTGCCTTATCCTATCGACGGCATTGTCATCAAGGTTGACGACAAGTCCCTGCATGAGGTAATGGGTAGAACTGGCAAGGCTCCGAACTACTACAAGGCGTACAAGTTCCCGCCGGAAGAAAAAGCTACGAAGCTTCTTGAAATCGAACTGTCCGTTGGCCGTTCTGGCGCAATCACGCCAGTCGCCGTGTTCGAGCCAGTCTCGCTTGCGATGACTACGGTTCAGCGCTGCACGTTGCACAACTGGGATCTGGTCGAATATCTTGGCTTGTTCGTCGGCTGCCATGTGGTAATCCGCAAGGCTGGCGAAATCATCCCAGAACTTGTCCGCTGTGTGGAAACCGGACGGTCGAAGGATGACTACGAAGTGCTGACCAAGTCCAACAAGACCGTGGTTCCGTACGACAGCATCGCCTACTCGAA
The DNA here is from genome assembly GCF_045112255.1 of Fibrobacter sp. GTDB lineage: Bacteria > Fibrobacterota > Fibrobacteria > Fibrobacterales > Fibrobacteraceae > Fibrobacter. The sequence goes on along the minus strand of NZ_JBGUHR010000117.1, from coordinate 11,626 downwards.
GCGCTTGATCACTGGGAAGCAGTTCTACAAGCGTCCTGACGTTTGCCCATACTGCGGAGAAAAACTCCAGCATGCGGTCAACCAAGATGGCGAGGAACTTGTGTCTTGGATCTGTCCGAACACTGACTGCGAAGCCCAAGCGATGGAACGTCTCTGCAACTTCGCTGAACGTACCGTCATGAACATCCGTGGCGTCGGGCCGAGCATCATCGAGGACTTGTACATGTCGCAGCGCATCCGTAGCATTGACGACTTCTACCGTGTGACCGAGAAGGACTTCATCGACTTCTGCGGCTGCCGTGAGAAGAAGGCCAAGAAGCTGCTTGCCGCCATCGAGAAGACGAAGGGCAACAGCCTTGCCCAGTTGATCGAAGGCTTCGGTATTCCTGGCATCGGCCATACGGCGTCTCCGCTGTTCGCCAAGGTGGTGAACACGATGGGCGGTCTGGTGGCTACTGCCAACAATGTCGACTCCGAACATGGCAAGGATGTCGCGTTCCAGTGCATGAAGGTCGGACTTTCTCCGGCACTGGCTACGAAGTTCATCTTGTATGTAAGGCATCATCTGGACACGGTTCTTTTCTTTGCCGTGAACAACATCGCGCAGAACTACACTGACGAAGGCCCGGTCTCGAACAAGCTCGAAGGCGAGACTTGTATCATGACTGGTGTGTTCGAAAAGTTGGAACGCGACGTGTTCAAGGACATGGTTGCGAAGAACGGCGGAAAGATTTGCTCTGGCATCACCAAGAAGACGACCCTCGTTCTGCTTGGCGACAACGCTGGCCCCAAGAAGGTGACTGCAATCAACGACTTGAAGGCCGCTGGGTACAACATCAAGGTGTACACGCCGGACACTCTCGACGAGTTCCTTGACCGCTTGAAATAACGGTTCCAGTTGACGGAATTGACCTCGCTTGCTATATTTGCGAGCGAGGTTTTTATTATGGAATGGATTCTTGTTTTGTACTTTGCTTTCAATACTGGTGGCTATCATCATGGAGGCGGTGGCGGAATTGCGATTGACCACATCGAGTTCCATACCGAAGAGCAGTGCAAATCGGCTGGTGAGCAGATTTTGGAAAATTTCAATTCGATAAACGGTTATACCTCGGTCTACAAAGATGGAACCAACAAGACGAACCGCAAGTATCTCTGTATCCATCGAGAAGACCCTAACAAAACAAAGAGGAAGAAATGACGAAGAAATTATACACAAAGCCGAAAATGGAAATTATGGATATGCCAGTTGAATGCGCCTTGCTCGCTGGATCTGGCGAAGAAGGCAATCCGTACTGGGAAGGCCCCGGAGAAGTTCCGGAAGGCTGCCAGTCCAACTGGTGGTGTGGCAAATGAGGTAACTGATGACACAGACTGAACAACTTGTACGTATGAACGGAACCTTGATCATCAAGGTCATTTCTGGTTCTACTTCATTCGGTCTTAACACGCCTACGTCCGACCAAGACATCCGTGGTGTCTACATCATGCCTTGGGAAGACCGTGTAAGACAAAATATTACAGACCAGTTCGCCGACGAGACGAACGACGAAGTCTACTGGGAAATTACAAAGTTCTTCAAGGAACTGTCTAGGGCTAATCCACAAGCCCTCGAAATGCTGTATTCTCCGGATCGCTGCATTCTCGAAGGCAAGGAATACCTCTACAAGATCCGTAGGGAGATGGACTTTGTCACTCGCCGTTGCGAGAAGACCTTCGTCGAATACGCGAAGGGACAGATCTCTCGTGCGCGTGGAATGAACAAGAAGGTCTTCAAGCCGAAGCCGGAGGAACCGCCACAGGTTCTCGACTACTGCTACGTTCCGATGCCGAACGGCTGCGCGGTCAAGGTCAAGGAATGGTTGCAGACGCATAAGGACGACGAATACGGTTCAGACCAGAAATGGTACTCCATTGCGGCCATCGACCATATCGACAACGGCTTCGCGATTTACGGACAACCTAAGTCCGAGCGTGACGTGCCGGGTCAGACCGAGCACGAATGGCGCTGGGCGTACGGTATCGTCCGCAACGAGGTCACTAGCGGCGATGTCCAGCTGAACTCCATTCCGAAGGGCAAGCCAGTCCTCGGTGTCATGGTGTTCAACCGCAATGCCTACTCCAAGGAGTTCAAGGAACGCGCCGAGTACAAGGAATGGGTCGCAAAGCGCAATCCAGAAAGGTACAACACGACCATCGAGCATGGCCAAGGCTATGACGCCAAGAACATGATGCACTGCGTCCGCTTGCTGTTCACGGCTCGTGACATCGCCATGATGCACAAGGTCGTCGTCGACCGTTCTAACGAACGCGACTTCTTGCTCAATATCAAGCAGGGCGGTTGGAAGTATGACGATATCTTGGAGTATTCCGAGAATCTGGTGAAAGAAGTCACACGTCTGTTTGCGACCTCCGACTTGTGTGAGGACGACTATTCGACTCTTGAGGTCGACAACTACGTTATCGAGTTCATCAAGTACGTCGAGAAGAGGGAATCTAATCCTCTAGTTCGGTTCGTTCGACGATTGCTGAAACGCTAGCGTACTTGTGTCTGGATTCGTACCAGTTGATCAGTTTCACTTGGTCTTCTGGCGGCCACGAGCAGTAAAGCTCCGGCGACGAACCTACGGCACCAGTCCGCTTGTCGATGTAGATTACGGCGTAACAATATACCATGAACCAAGTTTATCCGTTGACGGCAGTCGACGGATTTGCTATATTGGTGGCATGTCTGAAGAAAAGAAGAAACAAGTAAGAAAGGTTTCCGTAGATATTCTGAACAACGGAGCCATCGTCGGTGAAGAGGTGTACAAAGTGGTTGTCGCCCCAGATTCTACCGTGGACAAGGAAATTGCTTGGCGTCTTGCACACTTGAAGGACGAACAAGGCATGTCATGGAAAATCGACTCCGACGATTTGATTAGGGAGGTCTAAATGATCAACAATTACGAAGCCATCAAGAACTTGATGCATTTTGAAATGGAAGGTGACGTTTACTTCGTCCAAGTCATGCAGCGTGGCAAGGACAAGGGTAACAACAGAGACCGCATCATCCGTGACTACCATATCCACTCGTTCGTCCAGTTCGAGAAGGACTTCAAGGATATGGTCGAGATGTGCGAGAAGTACAATGCTCGTGCGATGATTCGATTGAACCAGCGCAGCACCCTTGACGCCAACATCCAGACGCAGATTGAATGCTTGAGACAGCAGCTCGAAGCGAACCGCGTCATGCGCAAGATGATCCGCACTGGAAACACCAATGCCGGATTCCCTACACTGTTGTCTGCACAGAAGTTCTACAGCAGCGCACTCGGCACGATCTGTACTGAAGCGTCCGAAACGAAGAAGTGGATTGTCGATATCGACCCAGACATGGTCAATGAACTCGATCCGTGCTTCCACGACGTCGAGGCTATCGCCGACTTGTTCGAAAAGTTCATCGTCGGCGAGTGCGGCATGCGCGACAATGTTCCCAAGATTTACTGCCGTCTTCCGTCCAAGCACGGTATCCACTTGGTCACGTCCACGTTCCGCAAGGACGTGTTCAATAACCGATTCGGAAGACCGGGCAACCAAGACCAGTACATCATGACGGACGCTAACACTAACCTCTACATTCCGGACTAATTATGGACAGAACGATCACTCCAGGCAGCGTATGGCGTCACTTCAAGGGTACTACGGCCAAGGTAATCACCGTGGCCAAGCACTCCGAGACTGGCGAGGAACTTGTTATCTATCAGTGCTCCGGCAACGAGGGCAAGACTAACCATACGGACGGCACGTACGCTCGTCCGAAGGATATGTTCTTGTCCGAAGTCGACCACGAGAAGTATCCGGATGTCAAGCAGAAGTACCGACTTGAGAAGGTTGAAGATGAAACTCTCGACAATAAGTAAGATTTGCGCGTTCGAGCAGCTTTTACTGCTCCTTATCAAGGAAGCCGAGAAGAAGGCGACCAGCAAGTGGAAGTCCTTCGTGAAGGGCGTGAAGACGGTTGTCTACACGTTCATGGTTATCCGAATCTTGGTTGCAATTTATCTCAAGGTGAAGAACAAAGATGCCTAAGAAACCCATCGAAGACTCCGGTGATACAGTGGTGAAAGAAGTGTCGCCGGAAATTGCCGAAGAGGGCAACAAGAAGTCCGACGCCGATGCAATCCGCAAGGTGAAGGACGAAATCGCCAAGCTTCCGTCCATCTGGATTGCGCATCCGACGCTGAAAGAATTTTTCACCGAAATGTTCGCTCTGGATAATTTGAAAGATCGCGTGAAGCAGTATGGTATCAAGACGCTTGTCGATAATACGGTCATTCCGCGTGTTGCTCGTGAGTACATCTACACGACCGATACGGTATTGTCCTTGCTTGCACCCAATACGGTATTCACCAAGGCGTCCAACATGATCCGCAACCTAGCGCTGATGGATTCGCTGGTCGACGACATCACTGGAAAGATTGAACGCAGTAGCGAACTGGATTGCTACAATACCATCGCGTCTGTGCTGAAGGATGTCAAGGATTGTCCGATCCGACTGAGCGAATATTACATCGACATCTTCCATGAAGTTCCTATGGGCGGCATGTTCTTGATATCTATGGCAGCATATCCGGTAGGGTCTGTAGTCGAGCTTCATTCTCGCATGTTCAAGCGCAATAAGGAAGAAACGGATACAATTCATTGCAAGCTGATTTACCGTACGGCGATTATCGAGGAAGACAAGTATGGCTACATTATCCATGGAACTGCGTCGCACTTCGCCATTATCGCCGAAATCCAAGAATACAACATGTTGGTGTTCTTGTATTTGAATACCAGCAACGACCGCTATGACTTGTCTATCCGTCGTATTTTCCCAGGCGCATTGCCGATCTATGGTCTGTATCGTAAGAAAGAAGACTTTTTTGGCAACAACATGAGCTGGTGTCGCGCCTTGCCGTTCTCCATGGTCGATTTCACGAAGTACCTCTGCCATATTGGACATGGCGGTATCGGTGTGTACAAACGAGAAGAACTCGAATACAAGACTCGTCATGAGGTGTTCGACAAGAAGACTGAACAGCTTGTAAAGCGAATCGTGAACGCCGACAAGATGGGCTGTTCTCGCTCGTATGCGCTAGTTGGAATTCCCGGTACTGGCAAGTCCTTCATCATGAACAAGATTGTCAAGGACAACAAGGACGCTGCCGTGATTATCCCTTGCTTGCCTGACGAAGGTTTGAACTGGGATTACCGTCAATATCTGCAGAACGCCATAACGGCAATTTCGAACTCGCACATCTACATCATGCTTGACGACTTCGACAAGTACATGTCCGATGACGAGAAAAGCGGCAAGACGAGCCAAGAGCTTATCTTCTTCTTCGACTTCCTCCACACGGAATGCCCCGGTGGCGTTGATGCGGACGGCAATCCGAGGAAGACGTTTACCTTGGTCGCAACGATGAACAATCCGAAGACGCTGGCCAATGCCATCATCAAGCGTTCTGAACGATTCGACGAAGTCATCGAGATCGGTCTTCCGCAGTCGTTCATCTACGGAAAGCGTCTGAACATGATCAAGGACGAGGGCGACCGTACGAACTTCGACTCGATCAAGTTCCGTCCGGTCTACTGGTACATGCGCCGCAAGGTCATCACGCTTGCCGATATCGGAAACATCTATGCCATCATGAAGACGCACCGCAACAAGGAATGCATCAACTGCACCTATGGCGTACGCGACTTGATGTACGCGATCCGTTTTATCCAGAAGAACCGCAAGTCCGCTTCGAAGGAATATGCTATATGATGATGTTTTCTTCATGTTGCGATAGGTGTGCCACTTGCGCGTTGGGCGCTGGGCATGGTTGCTTGGCTGGCCACGGCGACGATGACTACGTACCAGCCAACAAGCAAGAGGTTATCGACCGTCTTGACGCTGGCGATTATTGCAACGACCGTCAAGCGATGATCGATTACTTGAAGAAGCGTTATAAATACGTGTACAGACTTCCTTGTGGCGACGCGGTCAAGTATCGGAATGCGGTGATCTCGTTGCTCAAGGCCCAGTACCAGTATGAAATAAGCAGTCCGTTCGCGCTTGTCGGTTATTTCTTGGAAAATCCGACATACTTCTATTCCAAGGCATTCATGCAGAAACACTGGCCGGATTACAGGTCGAGACCGTTTACGGAAGCCGAACGACGCTACAATGGGTTGTCTCGTGCCGATCGCCGCTACGTCTTTGAACACGTTTGGGGAAAGAACAGATAAACTCTATATATCACCAATAAAAAGGATTGATATATGGAAGATCAGAAGGTCTGCAACATTCTCACGAAGGTTCGTGGCATGAGCGTCAACGGCCAGTCCCCAGTGGACTACATCGACGGCGTTCTCGACACGATCCCCAGCCATCACAACTTTACGCCGGAAGCTGCAGCTTGCCCTCGCAAGACGCCGATTCTGGGAGCCGATTACGGCCCTACCGACGCGAAGCCGTGCTTCTAATGACAAGCCCCTCAACCGAGGGGCTTTTAATATAATTTCATTTGCATGAATACAAATGTAGATTTTAACTTGTGGTTTAGCGACGAAAAATCCGAAGGCGCTCGTTGCAAGACCGTCCTAGATGAAGAACCAGCACCGAGGCTGCCGAGCATTCCGGTGAGTCCAACTCGACTCCTTGTTAGCTATAAGTTCTCCGTGAAGTTCATCTCAGAAAAAACTTCGGCGTGGTCGATTGACAACCTTGGTAACTACATCAAGGATATAGATTTCAAACCGAAGGAGATTCTGTTTTCGTTCTATAACACGAAGGACTTCCAGTTCTACCGATTGGCGAATAAGTTTGGTTGTGCTGGCAAAATTCTAGTTGACATCACGTCCTATGACGGCGTTACACCAGTAGAGACTACTCGCTACCGTGTCTGTATATCCGAACGGCCTTGGCGTTCAACTTTGTCTGCGGCTGATGAGGAATCGTACTCGCTGACGTATGTCAAGGGAACTATTCTGGCTCTTGGAGAACCAGACGAAATCAAATGGCGTGACAAAACCGATTTATCTTGCGATGACGATCGGCTCGGTTGGTAATCAGCGAGCCCTCAATGCTTTCCAGTCACTTCTAGCCTTTTCCAAGGCCGAGTCGAATTCAGACTTGGCCTTTTCCATATAGGCGGCGATGTGCTTCGAGAGAAGCGCCTTGGCGACTGTCTCGTATTCTTCGGTGTAGTAGACGTTGCATCCGTCGTCGCAGAAGCCGTAGTCGTCCACTTGGCGCAAGGACACCTCGTCCACTTCCTCCGGCATGTCGTGGGTTATTCCGTTGACCAGATCCCAGTGTAGGCAGAGTATCGTGTTGCTGGGCGTAGTGTCGAAGTCGACCGAGTGTTCGTTGCCCTGCATGTCCTCGAAAATGACGCACTTTCCACGGCTCGTGTTCGTGACGAGCTTAACTATCATTGACTCCGGGTGCTTTTCGGAATGCTGCCCAGCGGTAGCGTCCTCGTGGTAGATCAAGTTGTGGTGGATAGGGCACAACGGAATAGTCACCTTCTTGCCGAGGCGGTTTCCGGCCTCTCTGAGGTGGATATGGTGGTATTCTATGAGCGAACGCTTGTCTGTTTCGTAATTACAGCCTGGAAAGCAGCACTTGTACATGGCACCGAACTTGATTGTTTGGACGAAATATACTATATTTCAAGTCATGATTCAAATTCCGCACATGTCGCGCTTTTACGAGGCGGCCAACGCTGGTCGTCTCATGTCAGATACCAGTGACGACGGTCGCTTGGTATGCTTCAAGTACACCGAGGCAACCGCCGCCAATGCGGACTGGGACGAAGTCACGCTCAATGCGCGTGGCATCGTGTTCGAGACGGCGACTGGCAAGGTGGTCGCCCGTCCGTGGCACAAGTTCTTCAACTACCATGAGCTGTTCGGCGAACACGAACTGGCCAAGAAGACTCTGGAGGCTGTCAAGAAGGCTGGCCTTCCCCTTGGCATGGACGGAATTCCGCTGATGTTCGACAAGATCGACGGCTCGCTCGGCATCGTATTCTGGTATGGTGGCAAGTGGAACGTGACTACTGGCTGTAGCTTCCATTCTCCGCAAGCCCTCTGGGGCCGCATGTGGCTAAACGACCACATGAGGAAGCTCCAGTGTCCCATCGCCGACGACGCCTACAACAAGGTAATCAAGTCGCAGACGCACTTGTTCGAAATCGTCTGGCACCTTGACAAGCATCCTATCCGTTATCCCAAGGACGAAATGGTGTACTTGGGTGCGATCGAGACCAGCACTGGCGAAGAACTTCGCTCGGTATCCATGCGCAGCGCTTTCGCGGCAATGTTCGGCACCCACATGCCAGAAAAGTTCGATTTCTCGTCCATTGAAAAGGTCGCGGAAATCTGCAAGACGCTTCCAGCTGACCACGAAGGCTTCGTCATCACTTGGCCTAGCGGATTCAAGCTGAAGATGAAGGGCGACGCCTACTTGACGATGCTGGGCTACTACGACAAGTGTACCGACAAGTATTTTTGGCGAGCCTACGACCCTAATCTCAACATCTTCCATGCGAACCTCGACGCCGAACACAACTACGCCTACATCGACGACGAACCGCTGGTCATTCCAGAGGAACTGTTCGATATCCGTAACCGCATGGAGCTGTATGTGACTCGTTTCAGCGAGGCGCTGGACTATGTCATTTCCACTGGCGACTTCATCAAGATGACGCAGCATACGATGAAGGAACGCGCCTTGTACATCCAAGAGCATTTTGGCGAGGCGCAGCAAGCTCCGTTGCTCTCCTATGTTCGCGGAGACCGCATGGAGAACGTCAAGCGCATCGTCAACAAGACAATGATGCGTCCGGAAAAGGGCGCGTCCGACAAGAATCCTTACATCGGTTATCACGAGGGCAAAGATGACTGAAGAAAAATTCATTTCCATTCTGCCGCTGTTCCGTGGAACGACTAAGCAAGCGAAGGCGGCTTTGGCGGCATACCCAGAAATCCAGCGCATCGACATCGGTGTAATCCGTAAGATCCTGGGCTACAGCGGTACGCCTACGAAGGTACACGCCACGCCAGAACTTCTTGACAAAATGGTGGACAGATATCGCAACGGCGAGGGTACTTTGCGCGGTCTCGCCAAGGAGTACCGAGTTGCGCCCAAAACGTTCCAGCGAGCCTTGCACAAGGCTGGGTTCGACACGTCTAGGCAAGATACTTGGACGACCATCAAGGAAAAGCGTCTGCTGAACTACATTGCGCAAGGAATGACCTATACCGAGATCGCGAAGCTGTTCAACATCAGCGTATCCGCTGTCTCCCAAAAGGCTCACCGCCTCGGTGTGCCCAATGTCAAACCAGGCCACCCAAACCCAAATCGCCGTTAATGAGGTAAAACATGAACGAAGAAATTAGCATCTGCAATCCGAAACTCACCGAGTTCGATATTTGGAATGCCCAGCCGAGAAAGGTTGTGTGTACAACTACCGACAAATCTCCGATGAGCGCTGGTGATGAACCGACTGGTCTTGTTGCTGGTAACGAATACGAAGTCGAGCGTGTACAAGTGGAAAGCTGGTATACTCTCGTAAAGCTTGCTGGCGTGGACGGCTGGTACAACTCCGTGCTGTTCTCGGAACTCGACGGCTATGAACCAGTGAAAGACAGTCCGAGCAAGCGAGCTTGGCTTGGAACGCCGCAGCCGGGCGACTGGGATTAGTCATGTGGGGATTTCGCCTAGAATGCTGCAAGAAGTGCGGCTGTACGTTCCAGATCCGTCACGGCCAGTATGAAGGCTATGGCGGCTGGTATGATGAGGACGGCCTCTGCTATTGGTGCAAGCGCGAGAAAACCGTCGGCAAGGAGCAGACCGACGAGGAGTTCGATGAATATTGCAAGTGCAACGACTTGGTCGGAGAAACTTTAGAAGGAATGCATCATTGGTGGTGGTGGGTTCTTATGATTATTGGGGTCGCTATAATGTGGGATATGTTCTCGACGCTATGCACTGGATGTCAAGAAATCCGCAAGGCTCAAGTAGAAAAACTACGGTGCGAATCTCCAGCACCATCATGGGCAAAACCGACTGGATGTAACACAAAGGAAGCAAAATGAAAAATTTAATATTGGTTATTGGACGTTCTGGTGCTGGCAAGGATTCTCTCATCCGCCACGCTAAGGAAGTTTTCAAGGACGTGTACAACATCGTGTCCGTTCCGTCCTATACGGATAGGCCGATGCGACCGGGCGAGACCGACGGCGTAGAACATACCTTCCTCACCAAGGAAGCGTTCGACGACCTCATGAAGCGCGAGACGATGTTCGGCTACACGAAGATCGGAGAAACTGGGTTCCGCTACTGCTCGACGGTGGAAATGCTGAACCGTCTCGACGGCGACACCATCTTCTACACGATCGATCCGAACGGCTACGACTACTGTCTCCAGTTCAAGGACATGTTCAATTTGAAAGTAATTTATGTCACTGCGAGCGAAGATATCCGCCGGGAACGTGCGAACGCTCGCAACGGTGACACGAGTACTTGGGAAAAGCGCAAGTCCGACGAAGACGGCCAGTTCAACTGCTTCGAGGCGCGAAAGCCTTGGAACGCAATGATTACGAACGATGGCGAGCTTGTCGAAGCCGAAAACGAGTTCGTGTTCGCTGTGAGCAAACTTCTATCAGGAGACGAAGATGTCGGAAAATAGTAAGACTCCTACGACAAATGAAATAGAACGAGAGTTCTATTATGCAATGTTGCCAGCAAGTGGCAACGAAAGCGGCACTGGCGACCTCTATTTTTGGTTCAGCAATATGGCTCGCCGTGGAATTCCTAGTGACTACGGCTGGTCGACGAGACCGGAAGATGTGAAGCATGGCTATTCGTCGTCCAAGGATACCTTGATGGAGTTCCTTCACAATACGTTGGCTCTGGATATCGACCGAGGCACTTGGAGCATGGCGGAAGCTACTGCCGTGCAGATATTCAAGGTTACTGAAAAAGTCGTGACGACAACATCGGTAGAACCCTATCCTTCCCTCAAGGTCGAGGAGTCCGAAATCACCGAGGTCGGCGAGGAAAAGTACGGCTGGAACGGCCATGAGGAAACCACCACTTGCCCAAGGTGCGGTGAAGAAGGCGTTCCGTACGGTAATTGCCCTCACTGCGGCTACGACATCCACTAATTGCCGTTTTTGAGCGAATTTAGCGTTCCCCTTTGGAAAGGGCCCAGACTGGACATTCCGGTCTGGGCTTTTTGCATAAGCTCCTAGTAAGGAGGCTGGATATGGCGGAACCGATTGTTCGACTTGTGGGCGATATAGACGAGGAAGTGGTATCAGAGGTCATCGAGAAGCTGGGTAGGCTCTCACATAACGTGGGGAAGGTCATTCTGCTTATCGACAGCGACGGCGGTTCGCTGGAAGAAGGGTTCCGATTGATCGACGCCATCCGGATCCTCCAGAACAAAGGAATTGTGGTCAAGACGGTCGCCACTGGCAAGATCTATTCGATGGGGTTCTTTATCTATTGCGCTGGCAAGGAACGGACTGCCTATCCGAGCGCTCGATTGATGTCCCACTGCGCCAGATATGACGGCCTTGTCGAGAGCGAGGCTTATACGGC
>NZ_JBGUHR010000116.1:0-24619 GCF_045112255.1 Fibrobacter sp. | reverse complement strand
CAATACCGAACTCATAACACTGTTTTATCCTAACTTTAAACTGTCCAACTTTTTGGGTTCAGTTCAACGCCGGTGGGTCACTTTTTTATAATAAATTTCGTTCAGCGTTATTTACTATAATTTGGGATATGCCAGAAAAATTTTCAAAATGGGTCGCCTGCTGGGGCAACGCCACTTCCATCACCGACCGCAAAGAAGCGACTTACGCAAAAGACTTGACTCTCCGCTATCCTATCCGCGCTTGTTTTTCAGGGTGCAAGCTGCGGTTCCATTTTTCAAACCTCACGGGGACGGAGTCTGTACAAATTAGCGAAGCGTACGTCGCAAAGTCTGCGCAATCCTCGGTGCAACCCACCGCGCAATCCACAAATGCTGCCTACGCGCCAATCGCAATTACTTTCGGCGGAGCGTCTTCTGCAACTATTCCCGCCGGCGAAGAAATCTTGAGCGATGAAATTCCGTTCGACATTGTTGCAGGCGAAATGTTCGATGTCAGCCTCTATTTTGCGGATTTTACACAAATGAACGCCGGTACGGCAATTACGGGTCCGCTTTCTGGCGGCAAGTACAGCTATGGCAATTTTGCAAAGTCTGCGGTACTACCCGACGACCTTACGCGCAAAACGAACTGGATCTACTTCCTCAATACGATTGACATCTTCACTGAGGAAAAGAACTTCGCACTCGTCTGCTTCGGCGATTCCATCACGGCGCAGGACTGGCCCGATTATCTCACGCTACGTTGCGCTCGTGACGGTTTCAATAACGTTTCCATCATCCGTCGTGCGGTGAGCGGCACCCGTATCCTTCGCGAATACAGCTGCATCACTTACGCCGCTTACGGCCTCAAGGGGGCAACGCGTTTCCCGATTGAAATGAACGTCGCGGGTGCCCGTAGCGTCATTGTGCAACACGGCATTAACGACATTATTCATCCTGTTGGTGTCGAAGTCAACAAGTTCCGTCCGTGGAGTGACATGCCTACTGCCGATGACCTCATCAACGGTGTGCGGTCGCTTTACATCACGCATGCGCGCAAGATCGGCCTCAAAATTTACAGCGGTACGCTTCTTCCGATTTACGGCTGGCGCACCTACAACGAGAACCGCGACATCATCCGCACGGCTTTCAATGAATGGCTCCGCACTGCACCTGATTTCGATGGCTGTGTCGATTTTGATAAGGCGGTTCGCGGTCATGACGATCCCAAGCGTTTCGCCAACAACTTCGACTCGGGCGACCATTTGCATCCGAGCGCCAAGGCGTACGAAGCGATGGCCGAATGCGTTCCAGAAAATTTGCTGAAATAAAAAAATCGCGCGGACATGATGCCGCGCAATATCTTAACACTCGTGCGCATTCGCGCACTTTGCGTCTAAATTAGTAGTTGATCCCGAAGAACAGGTTCCAGCTCTTGTAGCTCTTGCCAAAGTCCACCTTGGATGCGATAACGTCGAAGCCAAAGCCGACTTCAAGCTGAATCGCCGAGTTGTGGAAAATGGAAGCGCCCACTTCACCACCGAGGCTCATACCAAGTGCCCAGCGTTCACCGAAGTTCCATTTCTCAAAATGGGAGTCGAGCTGCATACCGAGACCGAGGCCAGCGCCGATGAACGGAGAAACGATTTCATCAAGGAAGGAGTAGCGACCGCCTACAAGCATGTTGCCATGAACTTCCCAGGTCTTGCCGAATTCGAAGTTCCATGTGCTGATGGCCGTAATTGCGCCGTGCGTTGTCATTTCCCAGATGTGACCGTAACGGATGAGTGGGAATGCTGTTACGTAATCCTTTTTCGGATTTTTCACTTCGTCTTCATAGTTGCTCCAAAAGCCAAAGCCGAATGCGACTGTTTGGAAACTATAGACTGGACGCTGGAGAGTTCTCTCCGGTTCTGCGGTGTTGCTCTGAGCGAATGCTGCAAGAGCGAGGAAGGTGATGAGTACTAATATCTTTTTCATGATATGAAATATACAAAAAGTTTACGCGACAAGTGCAAATAACATTTAACCATTCTATATTTTACAACCGACATGAATAAAGCCGCTATTATTGTTGCCGTTTCGATGCTCCTGAGCCGTGTTCTCGGGATTTTCCGTGAAATGCTTCTTGCCCACGCCGCCGGCGTGTCGCTCGAAAAAAACGCCCTTGATCTTGCGTTCATGATTCCGGACATTCTGAATCACGTCGTGAGCACAGGATTCCTCTCCATCATATTTATCCCGATTTTTACGGGCTATAAAGTCGCTGGTGACGAGCGTGGCGGCTGGAAGTTCTTCAGCAACGTGCTTAACACGTTTGGGCTTGTACTCCTGATTCTCGTGATTCCTGCATTTATATGGATGAAGGAACTCATCGCGCTGTTGACCGTCGATGGCGTGACCCCGGAACTTCTGGAACGCGCTACTTACTATGGCCGCATTATCCTGCCGGGGCAGGTCTTCATCTTCGTCGGTAGCATTCTCGTTGCTGTCCAGCATACTCGCAAGCAGTTCCTGATTCCCTCCCTCACGGGCCTTATCTACAACATTGCGATTGTGGGCGGCGGTGCCGCAGGCCTTGCGCTTACAAAATATACCGGCAATGATTACGGTCTCGCCGGATTTGCCTGGGGTGTTCCGGTCGGCGCATTCATCGGATTTTTTGCCCTCCAGATTTTTGGCGCCAAGCGCGGCGGCGTCCATTACGAATTGATTTGCGAACCCAAGCACCCGGACATTATCCGCTATTTCAAGATGATGCTCCCGATGTCGCTTGGCGTGGGTTCCATGTTCGGCCTTGAATTTATCATCCGTAGCTTTGGTGCAAACTTTGGCACGAGCGGCATTTCGAGCCTCAACTACGCTTACCGCGTCATGTACACGCTCGTTGCCGTCTTTGGATTCTCGGTCTCGGTCACGAGCTACCCCGACATGGCGCGTCTCGTCAAGGAAGGCGACTTTCCGCAACTCAACCGCAAAATCTGGAAGAGCCTCTCGCGCATGTTCTGCATCTTGATTCCGGCAGTCGTCGCTGTGTGGGCTTTGAGCTTCCCGGCGGTGCGCATTCTCTTTGAACGAGGCGCATTCCATCGCGAAACGACCGAAGCGATTTCTGAAATTCTCCGCTGGTACTTGCCCGTAAGCCTTGGGCTTTGCTTGCAAGCCGTTCTCGTCCGCAGCTTTTACGCTTGCGAACGCATGTGGGTTCCGACGCTTTTGAATACCGGCATTTTCGCGGCGACCATCCCGGCCTACATTTTGCTTGGCGCTCCCGAAGTGGGGCTTGGCATTAAGAGCGTCCCGATTATTGGCGCTACAGGCGCCATACTGCAAGTTGTTTCGATGATTTTCATGTGGGCTAAAAAGAACGGCACCGACGGCATGAAGGATGCACTCCTCAACATGGCTCGCGCACTCGTGGCATTTGGCATCATGATTGCAGCCGCCATCGGTCTTGACCACATTTCAGGTGATTTTGTCCGTAATACAGGTTTCGTTACGCTCGTCGTTTACGCTTGCGCCGCAGGGATTGCGCTCTTTACGCTCACGCTCATTGTCCAGCGCTACCTCGGCAGTAAAGACGCCAAGGACATCTTGAACGAACTCTTAGGAAAGGTCCTCCGCAAACTGCATTTGGCTCATTAAGGAGATTCCCGATTGTCATCCCGGACTTGTTCCGGGACGGGAATGACATCGTACTACAACTTATCACCGTACGTATTACTTTTCACCGGCGGTAGAATTTCTTCCGGCAAGGGTTCTGCTCTTGCCATATCGTCGTCTTCAAAGCCGTTGGCCATCCACTTGAAAAAGCCAACCGTTCCTCCGATAACAGCTCCAATGACAAACCCTCCGGCAGCCGCCGCAAGTCCAATCAGCCCCAACTGTTCAGCATCCTTGTCGGTATGGTCTTCGTTATCGATCGAGCCTGCAATGCATACCGCAGCAAAGCCTGGCCCTGCCAATGTAGCACCCGTATTCGCCGCATAACGAATCATGGGGTTTGGATTCTTGCTAACGGCGCAGCCCACAAGGCTGAGCGTCAGCAGTACACATATGATGGCTCTCATTAAACTCATATTTGTAATATAAAGTTTTCAACTTTATTTTGACAATAGCACAATAAAATTTTGTGATAATCTAGCAAAAAATAAGGATAAAACGCAACAAAAAAATCCGGCAGATTTTCGCCGGACTCTCGTAATTAACAGAACTTTCTATTTTATCGAAATTTTCGCTGAGTAATTGCTATTTGCACCGCGAACATTCACGAAGTAATTCCCGGCGGGTATTTTTGGAATTCCAGCCGAACCATTCCACACAACGTGACCCATCGCATCCATGATGGTCACGCGGTCATTCTCGTGCAATCCGGAAATTGAAATATCACGCCCGTTCACGCTCACACGCGGCATTGCAAAATTCACATGGCGCGTTTTCAGAAGTGGGGTGCCTCCGCAGCCAATGACATCCGGTCTCCCGGCGCACGGGTCATCCTTGTACAAAGGCGCCACCGCCTCTGCCCACAAGCGGTGCATTGATTGCCCGCCTTTAGGCTCTGCCGGGTGCACACCATCGCTTGTAGAAAGTTCTTCGGGATGTTCCAAAAAGTAGCTGTAGAAATCAGGGCCTTTCGGGAGTTCGTTATCTAATGTGAGTTTGTCGATGGCGTCGAGATAATCCTGATGCACCTGCCACTTTGCAATTTCGGGATTTGTTGCAATCATGCGGGCGATAATCGGAGTCACGCCATGCGCTTTTGCCGTATCGATAATCGTCTGCAAGTTCTTCGTGAATGTTTCGACATTCGCATTGCTGCCGCCCCAGGCATCGTTTGTTCCCATTTCAATCGCCCAGAATTTCACGTTCCCTGCGTATTCCGCATAATACTTGAGCGCATCGACAACGCCCTGGCTTGTGACGCAGCCAATGCCACCGCGAAGCATCGCCGGATAGTAATCCGAGAAACGCGCGTGAATCAACTGCGCAAAATTCGAATCGACGGTGAACTGCTTCATGCCCATCTGGCTGATGCTCGTGCCCATGAAGAACCACGTATCGTCTCCGCCATTGCTGATGTCGTACGCACCGACTTCCTCGAGATTTTTCACCGGAGATTCCGCTACGATGCGGAACCAGAACTTACCTGCAAAATCAATCGCAAGCCCGCGGGATGTAACCCCGCTTTCGCCCACTTCGGCAACTGTCTCCCAGTCGCCATCCACGCCGTTCGTCGTGTTTGCAGACGTCATCACCTTGAAGTTTTTTAAAGTCGCGCCTTCGGCAAAGGAATGCTGGCAGCTTGCTGCATGCACAAATTCTTCGCTTGCCCAAGATTCGTCGCCACGAGTCTCCCACGTGATGAACAACTTCGTCGGGCCTTCGCCCACGTTCAACGCAAAATCCGACACCGATGCAACCTGGTTAAAGTCAAGCTTTCCGTCGGTATAGACTTCAGGTTTCCAGTTGGAATTGACAGCGCCCGCCACATAGAGGTTCTTGCCCAGACTCATGTTCGGGTTTGCCGTAATTGCAAAAGCACTGCCGCAAAATGCATAACCCAGTGCAATGCTGCCAAGCACCCGCAAAACTCTTGTATTTTTCATTTCTCGCCCCAAAAAGTTAATCCTATTTATATAAGGGATTGCTTTTCAGAAAATAAACAATTGTGGCGTAAACAGAATTGAAAAAAAACAAGAGGTGTGGACATTTATCTTCCGTTATCGCGCAAGCGATAGAGCACACATGCAATGTCGATAGGGCGCGGGAGGCTCATTTCACGACTCAAGCCTTGCGGCAAGTTGCGGAACCCGACATTCTTGATTTTTTCACAGAGCGCATTGATGCGTTCCATGATTGTCGCGGATTTTGCAGATTCGTCATTTGCATCGTTATTGCTTGCAGCATTCTGGCAGAGGTTCAACAGCATAAAGCCTGCACCAAAGCGCTGTTGCTTATCCACAAGCGCACCCGCTTTGGACGTATCTGAAACGAGGAAGCCGATTTGCAATAACGTATCACCCGAGATTTTCACTTTCACCTGGCGTTCCACGGCAGACGCAGGGCGCAGTGACGGGAGCAACGGCTTCACGTATTCGGCAAAGTCGCGGCACTGCGGTTCTACAAATGTAGGCAATCCCGGCACGACTTTTGCGACATCACCGGCGCCATTTCCAGCATCAGAAAGTCCCGCCGCCACGTTCTTTCCATTGATTCTTGCGCATTCTGCTTTGTACGACGCCATCACGATGATGTTGTCTGCCAGGTCCAAAAAGTCTCCGCAGGCGCCTGCCACCAGAATAAAGCTGCGCCCCTTGATTTCACGGATGCGGTCCGTCAATGGGATAAGCGGTTCGCGGTCATCGCCTAAGAGCTTGCGCACACGCACATCGCGAATGAGGAAGTTCACTGCAGACGAGTCTTCGTCAATCAGGAACACATCGCTCCCCGCTTCCATCGCTTCCATCAAGTTCGCGGCCTCGCTCGTCGAGCCCGAAGCACAGGCAGTCGTAAAGTTCTTTGTTGAGATTCCACCTGGCAGGTCACGCACAAACTGCGAAAGGTCCGTGCCGCGCACACTGCGGCCGTCTTCGACACCTACGCGCACCGCCGATTCGCTCACGACTATCCCCTCGCGGCCGTCTCCTGGGATATGCGGGTAAACCGCTTTCGTGAGCGCTTGTAACAAAGTTGACTTTCCGTGGAACGCCCCGCCTGAGATTACGGTAATGCCTTTCGGGATGCCCATACCGCGGATTTCGCGACCGTTTGCGACAAGCGTCACCGCCATTTCCTTTGGCGCCACAAACGGTACAGCTCCTTCCATCGGGAGTTCGCTGAGTCCCGATGCACGGGGGAGCACGGCGCCATCCGGCACAAATGCACAAAGTCCACGTTCCTCGAGCTGCGACAAGATTTCCTTGCGCTCGGCAAGCACACGGTAATGCTCGATAAGTTCTGGCTCCACGCCGTCCTTTTTCGATTCGCCCGAATTATAGAGCGCAGCCGAAACCAGGTCCGGGAGTACCATCGTCAAAATCTCGGCAGCGGCCTCCGCCTGAATCTTGCGGCCGTCGCCCGGCAAGCGCACCTGCAGACAAGCGCGCAACTCGCCGTTATCGACCCAGAGCGCGTTTCGCACTAGCATTTCAGGTCCAGCGGTATCAAAAACGACCGCCGCATCCCTGTCGGGGTACTTCTCGCGCACAAGTGATGAAAGCCTGCGGTAAAGATAATCGCTCAGTGCCAGGCGTCGTTCAAACGAGCCGCCCCATTCGCTCGGGAATCCAAGCATAAGCAGGCTCGCCTTGATCATCACGCGAGATGCCGGTGCATACGGGTCCCCCTGCACGTGCAGGAATTCCAGCACAAAGTCTCCAAAATCCCATGAGCGGTCTGCCAAAGATTTATAGAGGCCGTAATTTTTCCCTTGTAAACTGCGAATTTTTTGGTAAAGAGCTTTCATAATCATAAAGTTAGTTAATATCGACCGATTATAGACTGAATATTTACGCACATTTTACGGCACTTTAACATTTGTCCTGTAAAAAAAGAATTAAATTCTAGGTGTGAACTAACTTTTTTTACAAGCAAAATCAGGAGTACAACCCATGAAAAAGCTTTTTATTTTTGCCTTGATGATGGCATTCCTCTTCACGACCGCCGTCGCTGACGATGATGATCCACCTCCGCGTGGCAAGTCCGCAACGGTCAACATCATTACTGAACCGCCTAACAGTGACGTGTTCCTCGGCGGTGAACCTCTCGGCAAGAGCCCGATCAAGGATAAGGAAGTCAAGTCTGGCCGCCAGACGCTCGTCGTCATCGACCAGGGCTTTGAACTCGTGAATCAGCGTGTGAATATCTGGCCGGGCAAGGACAGCCGCAACAACTTCGACTTCAGCACCAAGATTCCGAAGGGTAGCGTCAAGGTGACCACGAATCCGCCGCGCTGCCGCATCTACGTTGACGGCGATCTCGCTGATAAGACCGACGGTGCCGAACTCGTCATCCGCAGCCTCGACGCTGGCGACCACGTGATCCGCGCTGAATGCAGCAACCGCAAGAGCGCCGAAGAACTCGTGAAGGTCAAGGGCGAAGAGACGACCGAAGTTCATCTCGATGCAACTGTCGGCAAAAAGAAGAAAAAACGCTAATAGCGGTTTTTCATCAAAAATTTCAAAGAACTCCCCCAAAGGGGAGTTTTTTTTATGTTTTTTTTGTATGTTTATAACATAACATTTCCAATCTAGGAGAAAAAAAATGTCAAAAATTTGGATTTTAGCCCTTTGCGCAAGCCTTGCTTTCCTTTCCGGCTGCGCCGATGGTGGCAAAAAAGTCACCCGTCTCGATGTTAATTCTGTAACTGATCTCTCCGGTAGCTGGAATGATACGGATTCCCGACTGGTCGCCGACGAAATGATCAACGACTGCCTCGGCCGTCCTTGGTACAGCCAGTTTGCTGCACAGAAAGGCTCCGTTCCGACCATAGTTATTGGCAAGGTCCGCAATAAGAGCCATGAACATATCCGTGTTGAAACTTTCATCAAGGATATCGAACGCGCCCTTATCAATTCTGGCAAGGCTGAATTCGTAGCGAACTCCAACGAACGTGCGGACCTCCGCGATGAGCTTGCGGACCAGCAGGGTAATGTCACCGAAGAAACCATGAAAGATGCTGGCATGGAAATCGGTGCAGACCTGATGCTCACCGGCACCATCAACTCCATCATCGACCAGGAAGGGGGCGAACAGGTGGTTTACTACCAGGTCGATATGGAACTTACGGACATCCAGAGCCATCGCAAGCTTTGGATCGGCGACAAGAAGATCAAGAAGTTCATGTCCAAGAGCAGCGTGAAGTTCTAGTCCTTCGTGCAATTCGGAATTAGGAAGTATGAAGTAGGAATTATTTAGTTTGGCGGCTTCGCCGCGATTATTTCAATTCCTCATTCCGAACTCCCAATTCCGAATTATCCAAGCTCGCTTCTGCGGGCATTTTTTATATACATTTATCTATATGAAACGATTTATTTTACTACTTGCTGCAACAGTTTTTTTTACGGCGTGTGCGAATAAGTCTATCACCCGTTACGAAGCGCTTGCTCCGGTATTTGAACATAATGGCTGTGAATCTGCGATTGCCGAACTCCAGAAGCAGCGCGATGATCTTTACGGCGACAACACTGAATTTCTCTATTACTTTGATTTAGGCGTCCTGCAGCATTATAACGGAAACTATAAAGAAAGCTCTTTGAATTTTGCCAAGGCAGAAAAGGTTTACGATGACCTTTACACCCGTTCCATCTCGAATGAGGCGGCAGCCATCGTCACCAACGACAATGTCCGCCCGTACAGGGCGCGTCCTTTCGAGTTGCTTGTGCTTTACGAAATGCAGATTATGAATTTCCTTGCCCAGAAGGATATTGACGGGGCGATGGTCGAAGTGAACCGTGCACAGAAAGCAATGTTGGGACTTTACCAAAAAGATAAGGACAAGACGAACGATAATGGATTTTTGCGTTACCTGACGGCAATCGTCTATGAAATGGCGGGCGAACCGGATGAAGCGGCTATCGCTTATTACAAGACCGTCAAGGCTTATAACGAAAACATACTGAACCTCCCGAAGGAAGCACGTGAGTTTATCATTGAAAGCCTGAGGCGCTCAGACCGTGAAGACGATATCAGGACGCTCAAGCTTGACGACATTACTGAAACACCTAAAGCGACTGCTGCTCGCGATCTCGGGCAGGAAATCATTGTTGTGGGTTATGCGGGGCATGGCCCCATTCTTAATGAACTTTACATGTCCGGTACTTATGTTAGCGGGGGAGTTTTAAACCTTACGTACAAGGACGGGAAGACCGGCAAGCTGGAAAGTGTTACCTTAGGCGCTCCGCCTGTCGCTGGTGCGGGCAATGGTCAGACGTTCCACATCAGCATGTCTCTCCCTGAGGCGCATTCTTTCAGGAGCAAGGTGAATCATTTTAATGTCACCGTGGACGATCGGTCTGGAATCCGGCCTGAGAAAGTGATGGCGCTGGACAAGGAACTCGAAATGAACCTCAAGGATGATTTTGCCGCAACCATGACGCGCACTGCCATCCGCGTTGTTCTCCGCACTATCGCAGCCCAGGCCGCCAAGAAGGCCATGAAGACGGATAATGCCCTAATTAACTTCTTTACAAGCATTGGTACAGATGTCGCCCAGAGCCAGCTTGAAAAGGCGGATCTCCGCATTGCGCTCTTCTTGCCGAATTCCTTTCAGATGACGAGAATCCCCGTGGAAGCTGGTTCGCACGAAGTGACGGTTACGGCGGAAGGCGATGCTGGTACGGTCAAGGTCTTTAATTTTGGCAGCGTCCCCGTAAAAAAAGGCGAAAAGAAGTTCATCTTTGTGCCTGCGGTTAAATAATTTGGTCATAAACAGGCAAAAAAGCACCATTTTCTGAAATGTAAACTCCATTTTGCTAAATAATTATTTAGTTTCAAGTCAAAACATTTCTAGGAGCAATAAGTCCATGAATTTTAAAATCATCTTTGCAGCGGCAGCCTTGCTTGCCACCCAGTCATTCGCCATTGCCGGCATTGGCGGCCACTATGCCCCGATGTCTGGAACATCCCTCAAGAAAGTTGAAAAGACGGCAATTAAGGGCAATGAAAATCTCAAGTTCAGCCATGGTGACTTCACAGGTCTTCAGGGTTTCGGTTTTAAAGCATGGGTTGACGTTCTCCCGTTCATTGATATCGAAGCGACCTTCAATATCCAGTTTGCTTCTTACAATGCCTCTCTCTGGGCCAAGAATCCTCTGGATCCGCTGAGCGATTACAAGGAAATCCCGATGCAGATCGAACTTGGCGGTACTCCGTTTGCCAAGGCTACTCCGAAGTACATCGCTATGAATGCTGACCTTTCTGCAGCATATCCGTTCGACCTTCCGCTTATCCCGATCCATCCGTACGTTGGTGGTGGTCTTACTTTCCACTGGAACACGTTCGTCTTGAACAAGGATTTTGTGGAAAAAGTTTTTGACGACGCTTATGGCAGCGCTGGCGATCTTCAGGTCGTGAATCCGGACCAGGAAAACATGGGTAAGGAACTTGCCAAGAAGGTTGTCGATTACGCAAAGGACGAAGGCCTCAAGAAGAGCGTCGGCATCCACCTGCTTGCCGGTGTGCGCGTGAAGCCGCCTCTCATTCCGCTTTCTGTCTATGCAAACGTGAAGTGCTATCTCGGCGGTGAATACGATAACGATATCGATGCTGGTCACTTTGCATTCGAAATCGGTGGCGGTTTTGCCCTTTAATTTTGTAGATAAAAAAGTTGGTTAGAAGAGAGTAGGTATTCAAGAATGACTCAAAATACAAGCAGCACAAACATCCTCATCATCGAAGATGAAATTGCCATTGCCGAAGGTCTCGTAGATCTCTGCGAACTCAACGGTTATCGCGTTAAACACGTTGTTGACGGCGAAAGCGGCCTTGCCGAAGCTCTTTCTGGACAGTACGGACTTGTACTCCTGGATCTCATGCTTCCGGGCATGGACGGGTTTACCGTTTGCGACAAGATTCGCGAAAAGGACAAGAGCCTCCCGATTATCATCCTTTCTGCAAAGAATTCCGATGACGATATCATCAACGGCCTCAAGTTCGGCGCCGACGACTACATCCCGAAGCCATTCTCCGTGCCGATGCTCCTTGCACGTATCGAAGCCGTGCTTCGCCGTAGCCGCCAGACGATGGAAAACGAAGGCAAGCTTGTTGCTGGCAATCTCCGCGTGAACTTCCGCGAATACACTGGCGTTCGCGGTACGGAAGAACTTGCGTTCACCCGCAAGGAAATTGAAATTCTTGAATACCTCTGGAACAATCGCGACCATGCCATTCCGCGTTCCGAACTTCTCCGCAAGGTCTGGGGTTACGAAAACGCTGAATCCGTGGATACTCGTACGGTTGATATTCACATCACCAAGCTCCGCAAGAAGATTGAAGACGATCCGGCACACCCGAAGCTGCTCGTCACTTTCCGCGGTGAAGGTTACCAGATGCGCTCGGCACCAGAATGCGAGAAAACAGTATAAACAAGTTCTCTACATACCTCTCTAGCAAGTACAAGGCTCTTCGGAGCCTTATCCTTGCCTCCAAAGATCGTCTCATTTTTGTGGCGATTTTTATCATTATTGCGATTCCCGTAATAATGCTTTTAAGCCATTCCTATGCACAGCTGCAAACGTCGTCGCTCTTTGGCTACAAGGAACACGCGTTTTCTGTGCTCCAGAATTTGAACAAGAACATCACGGCGGACCTCGCCATCGAAGACAGGCGATCTTATGCCGACTACCGATTCATCCGGTCGGTTCCTGTGTTTGGCGGTGAAGAGATCACGATGTCCGAGCTTGCGGAATTTCCGCAGAGGAGCCATTACGTTGGGCTCGTCGGGCATTTCCAGCTCGACCCCGCCGGAAACTTGAGTACGCCGGTTCTCCCGGATGGCGTCCTTGAAAGAATCCCTATGATGGATAGGGACAAGCGCCTTGCCATTCGCAACAAGATTAGCCTGATCCTCAATACGTCTGGTTTTTCGGCTATTTCTTCGTCTGCGGTCGTGGCGACTTCGAGCAGTTCCGAAAAAAAGGCTGATTCGACTCGCAAGAACGATAGCAGACTCATCGACCAGATTTACAAACAGGATCTCGATATTGCAAGTTCGCGCAAAAAGAAGAAGGTGAATAAGCCGCGTGTCGAACAAATTACTGAAACAGGCGATTTTGCCTTTGGCGTCGAATCGACTAAGCTTGACACGACCGGTCTTCTGGTACGCCTGATCAATACGGAAACGACGCACTCGATGGAAGCGGAAATTGATTTCTTCCAGGCGATCGTTGACTCGAACTACATTATCTTCCATCGTACAGTCAGACGCGGCACGGATGTGTTCATCCAGGGCTTTATTGTCGATGCCCGTGCTTACCTCACGAACTTGGTAAAAAACGAGATTGAAAAGTACAAGGGCGTTACCAAGGGCAATCAGCAGGATCCGCTTGTCCTCGCGTTTATCCACAAGAACAAGCCGTTTGTCGCTTTCGGTGAACGCAACAACATCACGACGGAACTCCTTTCGGAATCGTTGCAGGCTCCGCTTTCTGAGATCACGTTCAAGATGTACACCACGCAGCGCGCTCCCGGCGGTGAATTTGTCGTGTTCATCGGTTTTCTGATGCTTGCGGTGCTTGCGATTGGTCTCATTTCGATTTACCATGTGACGCAGAGCCGCGTGAAGCTTGCCGCAAAGCGCCAGGACTTTGTCTCTGCCATTACGCATGAACTCAAGACTCCGCTCACGGCAATCAAGATGTATGCAGAACTGTTGCAGAACTCCTGGGTCGCAAGCGAAGAGAAGAAGCAGAAGTATTACGGACAAATCGCCAGCGAGGCGGACCGCCTTTCCAGGCTCATCCAGAATGTGCTGAACCTCTCGAAGCTCGATGGCAACCGCTGGAACGTGCAGCTCCGCATGGACAAGCCAAAGCAGGTTCTCGACGATTTCGTTTCGACTTACAGCAAGAATGTTGAAAAGCAGGGATTCGAGCTTACGGTTTCTTCGGATACGGATGCCGACAACATAAGCCTCATGATCGATCGCGACGCTATCATGCAGATCTTGATGAACCTTGTCGATAACTCGCTCAAGTTCTCCAAGAATGCGGACTACAAGATGATCAACGTGGAACTGCGCATCAAGGGTACCGACATGTACCTTGCCGTGCGCGACTACGGTCCGGGCATTCCGCCAAGCGAAATGAAGAAAGTCTTCCAGGAATTCTACAGGGTCGAAAATGAAATGACCAGGCAGACGAGCGGTACGGGCATTGGCCTTTCGATGGTAAAGAAATTGTGCAATTTATGTAATATGAGCATAGAATTGGAAAACGCGAATCCCGGTCTGCGCACAAAAATACACTTCCCGAGCTTGTCCATTTAAGGTTTCATTATGTATTTTTGAGGTGTGCCGTTCAAGTAGCGGCTACCTAAAAATTCAAAGAGGCGCGGTATGACTCAGGACGATATCATTAAGAATCCGTCGGATTATGATCTTTCTATCGAAACTGTTGGTAAGGGCACTTTAAAGTCCCCGATGAACGGTGTTCCTTTCGTTTCCGAAAATGACAAGGTCAGCCTTACTACTGACGTCAAGCTCATCTCTGAATATCTTGCCAAGGGCATTCCGGTTCCGTCTCTTGAAGCGGCCGGCCCTCGCCAAACCATTTTCCATGACCCGGCTTGGACGCGTGCAGGCATCGTGACCTGCGGTGGCCTCTGTCCTGGTCTTAACAATGTCATTAAGGGTCTTGTACAGGTGCTCTGGTTTGACTACGGTGTGAGGAACATCTTCGGCATCCCGTACGGCTACCGCGGATTGAACCCGAGTTACGGCTACTCTCCTATAGTGCTTGACCCGGATGTGGTCGATGCCATTCAGGAAGATGGCGGCACGATTCTTGGAAGCTCTCGCGGAATGCAGGATCCGGCGGTGATGGTCGATACGCTCATGCGACTCAACATCAACGTGCTGTTCTGCATCGGTGGTGACGGTACGCTCCGTGGCGCACATGCTATTGCTGAAGAAGTCAAGAAGCGTAAGCAGCCCATCTCGATTATCGGCATCCCGAAGACGATCGACAACGACTTGAACCTGATCGACAGGACGTTCGGTTTTGAAACCGCTGTGCTCAGCGCGACTGACGTAATTACAAGCGCACACATCGAAGCTAACGGTGCCTACAATGGCCTTGGCCTTGTGAAGCTCATGGGGCGTGACTCCGGCTTTATCGCTGCATACGCATCGCTTGCAACGACCGTCGTGAACATCTGCCTTGTTCCCGAAGTTCCCTTTACGCTCGACGGACTCTTCAAGGCTCTCGAAAGTCGTTACGCAAACGGCAAGACGCATGCTGTGATTGCCGTTGCCGAAGGCGCTGGACAGGAGCTTTTCAAGAACCAGGAAGAACGCAGGGACGCAAGCGGCAACATCCTGAAGAACGATATCGGTGAATTCCTCGCACGCAAAATCAAGGAACATTTCGACAAAGTCGGCAAGGAAATCAACATCAAGTATTTTGACCCGAGCTACATGGTGCGTAGCATCCCTGCCAAGGGCACTGACGCCATTTTCTGTTTCCAGCTCGCCGAAGCTGCCGTGCATGCAGGCATGGCCGGTAAGACGGACATGGTCGTTGGCAGCATGAACAATGTCTTCTCGCACGTGCCTATCGAATATGCCGTCAGCGAACGCAAGAAAATCAACCCCAACGGGACCCTGTGGCATGCCGTTCTCGGAATCACGCGCCAGCAGGACTATTTCTCCGGCAAGGGCAAACGCAGCAAGTAATCCTTTAAACAATTTATCGCCATGCTTAAAAAAGAAGAAAAAGTCATTATCCGCACAGCATTGATGGAATACCGCAATCTTTTGTTCAAAACATTCCATGGCACCGATGAAGAAAAGACTCGCATTGCCACTGTGAACAAGTTGCTCCAGAACTGGAAAGTCTAAGCGTATTCATGAGAATTACGCACAACATTGTTTTTGCGATTTCGTTTTCGCTTTTGCTTGCAATCAGTTTTGCAGGTGCAAACGAAGATTTGCGTATAGCGGATTCCTGCTATGCGGCACGAGCTTTGCGCGCAAACGGCGACAAGGCCGATGCAAAGAATGCAAAAATCATGAAGGAAGCCTACCGCAAGGCGATGAGCGATTCCTCTGTTTTGGAATCTGCAACCGAAGGCTATGTCAAGACGCTGTACTTTTGCTTCAGGTTTGTGCAGTTCGATGAGAAGAAGCGCCAGCTCCATTTGGATACGCTGATGCAGGCAAGTGCAAGCGCCTACGAGAAATTCCCGAAGAACAAGGAGATCGCGCACGTTTATGCCTCGACCCTTTCGATGTGGGGATCGGAACGCAATGTGCTTTCTTCGCTGAAGGAGGGCGTTGCTGGCAAGGTTCGCGATGTTGCGACTGCGGCTGAAGACTGGCAGATTCTTGGTCGTGCGCACTTTGTATTGCCTTATGTACCGTTGCTCCTGTCGTGGCCGGACGAGAAGCTTGCCGACAAGTACTTGACTATGGCGCTTGAAAAGAACCGCAAGGATATTTACAACTATTATTTCCTTGCTGACCTGCGCTATGACCAGGACCGCTATGACGATGCGATGGACCTGATTGTGCAGGGACTTGACGAAGGTGTGCGTCCAGGTTACATTCTTGAAGACAAACGCGCCCGCTGGCATCTAAAAGAACTCTGGAAAAAAATCTACTACAAGCATAAAGACGAGATTTCTCAAAAGCACCTGGAAGATAGCGAGCAGATTAAAAAAGCTATTGAGGCGCAAAGAGCTGGGAAGAAGAAATAAAATTTATTGTTCTATCTCTCCATAAAAGTTCTATCTTTCTTTACATGGCTGATTCCATAAACGAAAAACAAACTCCGGCAGATAAAGCTGCTCCGACCCAATCTTCTTCTGCACGTATCAAGCGTATGCGCGGTTGGTTGGGCGTGAAAAGCACTTCGTCGCTTGGCGGTTATGATGATGGTGGTGGTGTCGTCTACGGCGATGGGCATTCCGGGTGGAACAGGTAATAAGCATAAAAAATAGGACTCCTTATGGAGTCCCGTTTTGTATAAAGTGCCGCACATTTCGTGTGCACTTTGAAATGGCGATGCCGCCCCGGAACAAGTCCGGGGTGACAAAAAGTCCGGCATGACACCACTCTCGACTAGTAACGATAATGATCAGCCTTGTACGGACCTTCGACCGGCACGCCGATGTAGTCGGCCTGAGCCTGCGTGAGGCGGGTGAGGTGAACGCCGAGCTTTTCGAGGTGGAGGCGTGCGACCTTTTCGTCGAGAATTTTCGGGAGCGTGTACACGACACCGCTTTCGTACTTGATGCCAGCGACAGTCTGCTTGCCCTGAGCATTGAGCCAGAGGTCAATCTGAGCGATGGTCTGGTTCGTGAAGCTTGCGCTCATCACGAAGCTCGGGTGACCGGTAGCGCAGCCGAGGTTGAGGAGGCGGCCTTCGGCGAGCACGAGGATGCTGTGGCCGTCGGCGAAAATCCATTCGTCGTACTGCGGCTTGATTTCGTTGCGCTTGATGCCCGGAATCTTCTTGAGGCCGGCCATGTCAATTTCGTTGTCGAAGTGACCGATGTTACCGACGATGGCGCGGTTCTTCATCTTTTCCATCTGGGCGGCGGAGATGATGCCGGTGTTACCGGTGGTGGTCACGAAGATGTCTGCGTAGCCAACCACTTCGTCGAGGGTCTTGACTTCGTAGCCTTCCATCACGGCCTGGAGTGCGCAAATCGGGTCGATTTCGGTGATGATCACGCGGGCGCCCTGGCCGCGGAGGGACTGAGCGCAGCCCTTACCCACGTCGCCGTAGCCGCACACGACTGCAATCTTGCCTGCCATCATCACGTCGGTGGCGCGGTTGATACCGTCGATGAGGGAGTGGCGGCAGCCGTAGAGGTTGTCGAACTTGGACTTGGTCACGGAATCGTTCACGTTGATGGCCGGGAACTTGAGGCGCTTGGCCTGTGCCATCTGGTACAAGCGATGCACGCCGGTAGTGGTTTCTTCGGAAACACCCTTCAATGCTTCGCGGGCGCGGGTCCACTGCTTCGGGTCCTTTTCAAAAATCTTGCGGCAGGTGGCGAGGAAAACGCCCCATTCTTCGCTGTCGGTTTCCGGGTTGAATTCAGGCACCTTGCCGGCGTCTTCGAATTCGGCGCCGCAGGTCACGAGCATGGTAGCATCGCCACCGTCATCGACGATGAGGTCGGCGGTCTTGCCGTCCGGCCAAACGAGTGCGCGGGCGGTGTTTTCCCAGTATTCTTCCAAGGATTCACCCTTCCAGGCGAAAACAGGCACACCCTGCGGGTTGCTGATGCTGCCGTTCTTGCCAACCACGACGGCGGCTGCGGCGTTGTCCTGCGTACTGAAAATGTTGCAGGAGACCCAGCGCACGTCTGCGCCGAGGTCCACGAGTGTTTCGATGAGGATGGCGGTCTGCACCGTCATGTGGAGGCTACCCATGATGCGGGCGCCTGCGAGCGGCTTCTTGCCTGCATATTCCTTGCGGAGAGCCATGAGGCCCGGCATTTCAGTTTCGGCGAGGTCGAGTTCCTTGCGGCCTTCAATCGCAAGGTTGATATCCTTAATTTTGTATTCCATAAAGAATCCTTTTTTTGCAGTGCGGTTTTTGCAGCCATTTTATAATTGCTTTAAACCGCGTATCTCTTATTTATGCGTAAATATAGTTATATGCATAAATGTGGTCAAGGCTAAAAATCGATTCGAGCTGTATGGATCCCCTCCCGTTGGTCGAGGATGACTGTTTCAACAACTAATGACTATTGACTAATGACCAACAACTAGGTTTACTCTGTAAACAGCAGTCCCTTGATGCGGAGCGAGCGTCCTTTTTCGGACCATTGGCTCGTATGCAGTTCTTTGATTCCGATAGCGGCGTGATCTGTGGCGATGGATTCGAGCGAATCGTTTAGTTCCTGCTTTGTCGTGAAGAAACTGTAAACGTTGCTTTTGGTTTTTGCGGAATCTGCCGTACTTGGTTTCGCGGCACTTGAATCCGCATCATTTTCGTCATCTTCCGAGAGCGTAATTCGGAAGGTAATCGTGTCGCCCCGGTACTCAAATTCGCTTTTGTCAAAATAATGGTCCAAGATGGCAACTTCTTTGGCGCCTTCGGGAATGATGAACGAAATGATTTCAGAATGCGATATGTCCGCTTCGAAGGAATCGAATTTCTCGGTCGTGTCTTTTTCGGCCGGCTTTGTCACGGTGCTGCTTTGTTGGGCTGGCTCGTTTTCGATTATTTTCATTCCTGCCAAATCAGCGATGTTGTGTGCGTTTAGCGGGCTGATGGTAGTGACGAAGAACAGTGCGCAGAAGACGATGGCGATGTACCTTGACTTGCGCTGGATTTTTTCTTTCAGCAGGATGGCAATGATGATATAGAAGTAAATGTTGATGGTGATGACCCAGATGATTTCTGGCGAGAGGCTTTCCTGGATGAATATGTGCATGACGTCGATGGACATCAAGATAATGAGCGGGATGCAGGCGGCGGGGAAGATTTTCAGGAGTTTCTTTTCGGTGGTCTGCTCGGTCGAAAGTCGCATCGGGTGCATGGCGGTGATGAGCGCAAGTAGATAAATGATAAATCCTGAGACGAATGCGGATGCGGTTCCTTCGTCGGGCATGTCCCACAAGACGATGAACTTGACGATGTAGGCATAAAAGAGGAGGATGCCGATGGCAAGCACCGGAATGAAAAGGAACCGGATGGTGCTAGAGGCGAACTTGTTCAGGGCGGGCTTTTCTTCGAGACATTCGTCAATGGACGGGACGCCGGAAAAGTAAAGTATAGGGGCGATAACGCTGGCGCAGAAATAGAAAATGTAAAAGTAAATCATTTCGCCGGGGTCGGAGTCAAACAGCTCCGCGAAACCAAAGACGAAACCTTCAAGGGCGCCGAGCAAAATGGCCGAGACGAGAACGGCGATTATTGCTGACTTGATGTTCTTTTGCAAAAAGTTCCAGAAACCGTTTTCGTTGGGCTGTTTCCAGAACGGTCCGAAAAAAACTGCAAAGGTGGCAATTAAGTAAATAAGGGTGATGGTGCATCCAAAGTAAAAGGGATCGTCGTCAATTGATGAGCATGCAACAAGTGCAATGGAAAGCAAGAACCATGCGCCGCCCGCGATGGCTTGTGGGCGAAAGCTTCTGCTCTTTCGGGATTCCTGAACGAGCGATGTCGCAAGGGCAATAAGCAATGCTGCGATGGGGTAGATGGCGAGCCATAAAAAAAGCCGCGTGAAATGGTTGTTGCCGATTCGGGCAAATTCTGTGTTGGTGACAAGCGCGATAAACGTGAAAAACGCCATCGCCGATGCGAGCGGAAACCGCTTGAACGCCATCGAAATTTGGTTCGGGTATTTTTTGATTGCTGTTAAAACCATAATTTACTCCAAGAAAAGGAATCCGTGGATGTTGAAGTAGCTCTCTTTTTTGTCGTCTTTTATGATATTGACATCCAATTTTTCAACTCCGATTTTAGCCCCTTCGGTTTCTAGGTATTGCACTCTTTTTTGCTCCAAAATTTCTTTTGTTACAAAAAACTTGAAAGTCTTGTCGAGCTTTTGGGGCTTGAGCTGGAAAAAGAGTGTGTCGTTGCGGAATTCGTAATCCTCTTGACGGAAGGTCTTGTAAAAGTAAGAGACTTTGGATACGTTTTGAGGAATGTCGAGATAGTTGTCTTTGGGTTCACGAATATATGCTTTGAGGATGGAAACGCGTTCGCTCTTATTGTTGCTAGCATAAAGGCCAATGTCGTCGTCGATGTCAATGTATTGGGCGAGGTCCTTGTTGTTTACTTTGAGTAATTTTATTCGCGAGAGGATTATTTCCGTTTGGGGAGTATTCTTGGCCTTTAATTGACCGATAAACTCTTTGGAGTCTTCGAGGTTTAGCGGAAATTTGTTATAGCCTTCTTCGGCGAGTGCGGTCTTGACGCTCTCCATCCAGACGTGGTGCGTGACGTTAATGGCGCTCAGGGGGCCGTTCGTGAGAATGAGGAACATGCTGCAAAAAACGATGGCGATGTACCTGGATTTGCACTTGATTTTGTCTATGAGCAAAATGGCGATAATGATGTAATAGAAGATGTTGACGGCTGCAATGTAATAGCGGTCTTCTGAAATTCCATAATCAGAGATTCTGCGCATGATGCCGACGGACATCAGGATGACGAGGGGGATGCAGGCGGCGGGGAGAATTTTCAGGAGTTTCTTTTCGAAGGAAGGCTTGGGATTGATCCGCTCGGGGAGCGTCAGCGTGACCCGCAGAAGCATGAGCAACATGGAAGCCGAAACGAGATAGGAAACCATTCCTTTGGGCATTTCCCACTGGATGATGATCTTTGCGATGTAGGCATAAAGAAGGATGATGTAGAGCGAAAGCACCGGCAAGAATAAAAACTTGTTCGTGCTGGTCTGGAATTTGTTCAACTCGGGCGTTTCTTGCAGGCAGTCGTCAATGGAGGGTATGCCGGAGAAAAACAAGATGGGGAATATGGTACATAAACCGATAATCGCCGAGTAGGCATAAGGTTTGTCTGAGACTTTGATGTCGAACAGGTTGAAGAATCCGAATAGGAGCCAATTAATGGCAAGGATCAGGACTACAGAAATGGCGATTGCGTTGACAGCGGCTTTGGCGTTCTTCATTAAGAAGATCCAAAATCCGTTTTCATCTTTCTGCTTAAAGAATGGGGCGACGAACAGGCTCAAGAAAACGGTTGTATAGATAAGTAACCATGTTGCCAAGACGTAAGTGTGTTCGGTATAGTTGTCGGTTGAAAAATGGTAAAAGACTAGTGCGATGGAAATGGCTAACCATACGGCTTCGGCGATGATATGGGGGATGACGCTGAATTTTTTTCGGGATTCCTGGACCAGCGAAATCGTGAGGGCAATCATCGTGGCCGCGATCGGGTAGATGAATAACCAATAAGTTAATTCGCTATGAGTTGGCGAATGGCTGTTTTCGTAAAAGTAGATGAATGCGATGGTCGTAAAAATGGAAAACGTCACTGCGAGCGGAAACCGCTTGAACGCCGTTGAGATTTGACTCGGGTATTTCTTGATTTTAGTAAAGTCCATTTCCTTCCCTCCAAGTTTTGTGTATCGCCCGCGACTCTCGCAAGAGTCTCAGCGATTCTTGTCATGCCCGCCTCTTATCATCCCGGACTGAGCTTGCCCCGGACAAGTTCCGGGGTTCCGGGAGGGCTTCTCCCTTACTTCCCTTCGCGCTCGTTGCGCTCCTTTTTCAGTTGCTTCAACTGCGCGAGTTTTTCACCGAGAGCCTTTTCGCGTCCGTACGGCTTGGGCTCGTAAATCGTCGTCCCGACAAGTTGCGTGGGCAGGTGCTCCTGTGCAGAATATCCGCCCGGGCTGTCGTGATCGTACTCGTAACCGTTCCCGTAGCCGAGCTGTTTTCCGACGCGGGTGACGGAATTGCGGTAGGCACGTGGCACGGGGAGCGTGCCCGTCTGCTTCACGATGGAATCTGCCTTCATTCCTGCAAGTTCAACGCTATTGCTCTTGGGCGCAAGCGCCAAGTAAATTGCAAGCTCGTCGAGTGCAATCAAGCCTTCCGGGATTCCCATGAAGTCGTATGCTTCGCGGGCGCTTGTCGCAAGCAAAAGAGCGTTCGGGTCTGCGAGGCCTACATCTTCCATGCTCATACGCATCAGACGGCGCAAAATGAATCGCGGGTCTTCGCCGCCCTGCAACATTCTGTGGAGCCAGTAAAGGGCTGCGTCCGGGTCGGAACCGCGCACGGACTTGTGCAACGCCGAAATCAAGTTGTAATGCTCTTCGCCGCTCTTATCGTAACGCAGGGGCTTCTTGTACTGGAATTCTTCGAGCAGTTTCTCGTCGATAATCTTGTTGTCGCCGAGGTTCTTGCCGATCCATTCGAGCTGGTTCAGCAAAAAGCGTGCATCGCCTTCGGACTGCGCGATGAGTTTATCGACAACCGCGTCTTCGACTTCGACATCCTTGAGCTGTAAACCGCGTGGATGGTCACGGAGCGCACTAAAAATCAAAGTGCGCAAGTCTTCCTTGCTGAGAGGCGCAAAAAGGATCAGCTGGCAACGGCTGAGCAAAGCCCCATTCACCTCGAAACCCGGATTCTCCGTAGTTGCGCCGATGAGCGTCACCGTGCCGTCTTCTACAGCGCCGAGGAGCGCGTCTTGTTGCCCCTTGTTGAAGCGATGGATTTCGTCGATGAAAAGTATCGTGTCCATGAACGCATGCTTCATCTGGCGGGCATCCGCGAGAACTTCCTTGACTTCCTTCACGCCGCTTGCGACTGCCGAAAGCGCGACAAAGCGCTTCTTGGTGTGCTGCTTGATGACGTGGGCGAGGCTCGTCTTTCCGCATCCCGGAGGTCCCCAGAAAATCATGCTGGGGATCGAGTCGTTTTCAAGACTCTTGCGAAGCAAACTCTGCTGCCCGAGAATCTTGTTCTGCCCAAGAAACTCGTCGAGGTTTTGCGGGCGTAGGCGTTCTGCTAAGGGTGCGTCCATGGTTATACTATATAAAAATTAGTCGCTAAAGATTTTGTCTTCGACTTTCTTGATGCATTCAGGCTTTTCGCGCGTCGGGACTCCGCCTTTCGTGAATACGTGTACTGAATAGCCGGTCGTGCAGATTTCGCCGTTCAAGGTCACTTGGTAGAGAAATTTGTACTTGCAGCGACCGTCATGGACGAGTTTTGTTTCGACATCGACAAAGTCGCCAAAACGGCACGGGCGCTTGTACTGCACGTTGAGTTCGAGAACCGGGCTTGCAAACCCTTCGCGTTCAACTTCGTCGTAGGGAGCGCCTACAGCGCGGAAATAGTCTACGCGGGCCTGTTCAAACCAGATAGGGTAGGTGGCGTGGTGCACGACGCCCATGGCGTCAGTTTCTGCGTAGCGGACTTGAATGCGGGTCTTGAAAGAAAAGTTGTTTTCCATGTGTAATTATATAGGGGTGGGTATAAGTTCGGTTGTATAAAGTAGTTAATTAGAATTTGGTCATTGATCGCTAGTCGTTAGTCATTGGTCGCTAGTCGTTAGTCAATAGTCAATGGTCGTTGGTCAATAGTTGTTAAAGCATTTTGATATAGACTCTTCTAATAACTAATGACTAACTACTAATAACTAGACAAAATATAACTAATGACCAATAACTAATGACTAAAAACTACTAAAAATAGTGCTCATTTTTTCACTTAAAAATCTATCAACAGTCAACCAACACTCTTTACTCTAATTTGTTTACGTGTATTTTGAAAAAATTCATTTTTTTTTAAGAAAAAACGCAATTCTTGTTGACAAGGTACGGTAAATCTTATTAAATTTGCCACGCTTTAGTTCTTCAAGTGAACTGAAACAAAAGAGTGCCAAAGTAGCTCAGCTGGTAGAGCAGCTGATTTGTAATCAGCCGGTCGTAGGTTCGATTCCTATCTTTGGCTTGCATAATGGGTCGTTGCCCGAGTGGTTAAAGGGGACGGACTGTAAATCCGTTGGCTTACGCCTACCGTGGTTCGAAACCACGACGGCCCACGACAATCAGCCCTACGGTGTCTAAGGCATCGTAGGGCTTATGCCCAGGTAGCTCAGTGGTAGAGCACTTCCTTGGTAAGGAAGAGGTCTCGGGTCCGACTCCCGATCTGGGCTCTCACTAAAATGGAGATAGAATAATGGCAAAAGAACATTTTGACAGAAGTAAGCCGCATTGCAACATCGGCACCATCGGTCACGTTGACCACGGTAAAACCACTCTTACTGCAGCAATCTGCACGACTCTCGCAGCTAAGGGTCTCGCCGCTGCAAAGCGTTTCGATGAAATCGACAACGCTCCGGAAGAAAAGGCTCGTGGTATCACGATCAATACTTCTCACGTCGAATACACCACCGCTAACCGTCACTACGCACACGTCGACTGCCCGGGGCATGCTGACTATGTGAAGAACATGGTGACTGGTGCTGCTCAGATGGACGGC
>NZ_JBGUHR010000115.1:0-24138 GCF_045112255.1 Fibrobacter sp. | reverse complement strand
GAAAAGCTCCGCCTCCGCGAACATGCCAAGGAAGAACTTTCTCACTACTCCAACGGCACCACCGACGTCGAATACGAATTCCCGTTCGGTTGGGGCGAACTCTGGGGTATCGCTTCTCGTACGAACTACGACCTCACGCAGCACCAGAACGAATCCAAGGTCAAGCAGGAATACATCGACCCGGTCCAGAACAAGCGCTACATCCCGTACGTTGTCGAACCGTCTCTCGGTGTGGAACGTCTGCTCCTCGTGCTTCTCTGCAACGCTTACGAAGTCGAAAAGCTCGAAAACGACGAACGTACCGTGCTCCACTTCGACCCGAAGGTAGCTCCGGTCAAGGTCGCCGTTCTCCCGCTCGTGAAGAAGGGCAAGGTCAAGGAAAAGGCCGAAGAACTTTACCAGAAGCTCCTCAACCGCTGGAACGTCGAATACGACGAAACTCAGTCCATCGGTAAGCGCTACCGCCGTCAGGACGAACTCGGCACGCCGTTCTGCGTGACCGTCGACTTCGACACTGTTGGCGAGGGCGAATCCGATCCGGCAAAGCTCGGCTACGTGACTGTTCGCGAACGCGACTCCATGAAGCAGGAACTCGTCGCTATCGACAAGCTCGAAGCTTACCTCTTCGAAAAGCTCGGCTGCTAAGGTTAGACGAAAGAACGGTCCTGTGGACCTACAGACTAGAGACGAAAGAATTATAATGGCGCTTCGCGCATTGTATAATTGATTTATCCCTCGTCTTTCGTCTCTCGTCTCTCGTCTAAAAAGAATCCGTTTGCGGGTTCTTTTTTTGTATATATAGAATAAGCGAGTGTTGGATGTTTTGGGGGATATGCTATATTTTATTAAAATTGATATAAGATAAAATTATGAAAGTACAACATTTTATTCCTATCGTTTGTTCTGTGTTGATTGGATGCCATACTGATAGTGGCGTCAATCCTCCTCCATACTCTACGAGCCGTATTCCCTCTTATAAATGCGATTATAGGGGTGATTTGCCTGATTGTGATGAAAAAACGGAAGGGATTGTTTTTGCCGTACGGGCGTTTAGTTCAGATAAGCTTTTCGTTTGCTCCGATAAAATGTGGATATACCTTAGGGATGCCTCCAAGGAGGAGACTGATGCTGTTCCTAAGTATACTCCGGTAGCCGAAAAGGGATCTGATATCCTAGTGGAGAAAGGCTCTGTTGTAGATCACCGTGATGGGATTACATATCGTACAGTGAAAATCGGAAATCAGGAATGGTTTGCCGAGAACTTGGAATACGGGTATTCTAGTTATGAAGATTACAACGGTATTTGCTTTATGACGTCTGGGAGCAGAGGCTGCTTGTATACTTGGAGAAATGTAATGAATGCGGACTTGTCTCCAGATGATCTTTGTCCGAATGGCTTCCACGTACCCTCTAAAGATGATTGGGACATTTTGATTAAAAAAGTTGGCGGCTATGAAAATGCGGGTCTTGCGCTTCAGGCAAATGACGGTATATCGAAAGACTCCTATAGTTTTTCCATTTATCCGTCGGGCTACTACGATTCTGACGCCTCTTATTCTAGGGACCGGTATTCGTTAGCGGATACTTTTGCTCCGTTTTGGACATCGACATTTACCAGTTCTTCAAATGCTTATGCCGTGTTGTTCAATCAAGATGATCCTCAAGTCAGAATACAAAGAGAACATATCTCCGATGGTTACGCCATTCGCTGCCTAAAGGACTAATTATGAAATTTGTTGAAAGTTTATTTGCTATTGCTGCCTTGCTTGTTTTCTCGGCATGCAGCTCCACTCCGCACACTCTTGTTGGAAACCCGGTAAATCCGAAACCGCTTTCTAAAGAAGATTTGGTTCGCATTGTCGATGCCACTGAAATCCCTGTTGTTCCTGAAAATAGCACCTATTTGGGAACTATGCAAACAGAACCTTCTGCAGATTGTTCTGTTGAAAATACCGCTGAGCTGCTGGTTGAAAAAGCGCGCTCGCTGGGAGCTAATATGGTTTACATTAAAAATGTAAAGACTATTAATTTTATTTATTCGAATGGTATGATGACAATGTCAAGAATTTGCAAAGTTGCATTGGTGGATTACTTTAATGTCGAAGAATGGGGTGCAAAATGAAAAAATTGATTTTGGCTGCATCTCTTGTTCTTTCTGTATCTGCATATGCCACAAGCGACAAATCCTTTGGAATGAGTGATTTTGAACGCTCGTTGATGGGTGAAAATAAATCTGATGCAAGTATTGACTCGTCTAAAGTAGAAGCGTCGTCTTCTAATGATTTTGAACAATCCCTCATGGGGCAAAGTAGTTCTGAAATGGAGCCTGTTTATAGGGCCCGTGAAGACTTGCTTGATGCAATCAGGAATAAGGATACTGCTACGGTTTCCTTGAAGGTCGCGCAACTCGAAGGTATGCAAACTCATTCGATAATACCTTTGCACGATACCGAAAAATTATGTTTTTACAAAGATCTTAAAATGTACCGGGCTTTGCTTAAAATGCTTGTCCATCATTATAAGTCTGCATATGAATTCGATAAAACCGTAAATGCCCAACGTGCTGAAAATGATGGCCTCATGGTTTATACAAAAGA
The DNA here is from genome assembly GCF_045112255.1 of Fibrobacter sp. Classification (GTDB taxonomy): domain Bacteria; phylum Fibrobacterota; class Fibrobacteria; order Fibrobacterales; family Fibrobacteraceae; genus Fibrobacter. Next base: position 21,541 of record NZ_JBGUHR010000115.1, on the reverse strand, counting down.
TTATCTTGAAAAGCACAAGATATCAAACCATGATTATCAGGACATTGAATCCAATGTAAACAGGTCTGATTTGAGCGAAGCTGAAAAAAGCGAATTGAAGCTTTTGATGAATCTTCATTTTGCATATAAGGATGACTCTGACAATGCTTCTGTCAGAAATTACGCGAAAGAATTTGTTGATAATTTCCCAGACCATCCTGATGCTTCATGGGTGAAAAAGAGTATTCTTGATCCCCTGAATAGAATGGACGTGAGCGATTTGTATTATACGGATCGTGCAGAGAAAAAGGAATCTGTCATTGAAAATAAATTATACACGGGCGGCTTTGGCTTAAATCTTTATTTAAGTCCTGGATTGGGATTTGGCTTTGGAAACTACTATCGTGAGGATCTTGTAAAACCCGAAAGCTATCCGATTAATTTTGAACTTTACCTACAGATTCGTCGTGTTTCCGTTTCTTTTGAAATGATCAATTCGGGTCATGAAGGTCTTATAAACTTTGGTTTTTCTTTTGGCTTTGTCGCTTATGATAGCCGGTATCTGAAAGTTCGCCCGTATTTAGGTTTTGCGGGCAGCATGTTTAATGGCACAGTTGTAAATCCGTATTATTTCCCCAAAGATAGCGACTACGGTCTTTCCCCTAATGAATCGTTTGAACATTGGGATATGGGTTCTGCGATTACGATTGGGGCAAATGTCGATTTTAAGTTTGGCACGGCGTACCTGTTCCTTTCAAATTCAAAACTGGTGTCGTTCTCGATCGTTGGCAAGGTCGGGCTGTCCTATCTCGATTTGAGTGATGGAGAACCTCTTGTGCGAGGCTCTGGCTTGGATGCATTTTTTGCCATTGGCTTAGGCGTTTATTTCTGGTAAATCATTATGAAAAAAATTCTAGTTGCAATTTCACTGTTGCTTGCTTTTGGTGGAGCGTTTGCAAATCCATCTAAAAAAGAACTCTTCTCCCGTGCTCGTGATGCGTTAAAGACATCGCTTGAACAGCAGGATTACGAACGGTCAAGGCAGGCTATAGAATACCTTAAGGCGAATCTTGACGAGGGAGCGCCCTTATGGGATTTTGAAGAGTATCTCGCGCTTATGGAAATGGGCGAATACGATGATGGTATTGAAATTTACGCCAATACACGCCGCATTGTGCTTGATACCTCTTATCATCCAAAGCAGAAAGTTCGCGTCAATCCTGAAGACGACCCTCTTCATCTCTATCTTTATCGTGCGTTCAGTCCGTTCAACAAGACTGTTGTCGATTCTATGGTGAATGTTGTTCAAAACTCCAATGCCAAAGAGGAAAACAAGGAGCTTTTTACAACGCTTATTTACGCAGAACTCATTGTTGGCTTGCGTACTTACAGGTTCAATGACGGTAGCGGGTTTGCATATAGGGTTATCGCCGATACGATGGCCGCAGAAGACTTCCTGAATCATGCAAAGAGCTATATCCGCAAATATTCGCATACTGTTCATGCTCAGTATTTGAAAGATCAGGTCGTTCCTTTTGTCCAGAACTACATGGATAAACAGAGAGAGTTCCGCAGAGATCCTATTGCGCACAAGTACTATACTAGCGGATTTGGAATATATCTGGGTTCTTGGCTTGGATTTTTGTGTGGTGAAATTTCTGATGCAACTGAAACGGAAATGGGCACACCATTCCAGGCTGAAATTGAATTCCGGGTCAAACGGATTTCGCTTTCGGCGTTCTTGCAATTTGGCATGATTGTTAGATATAAAGAGACCAACAGCAAGCTGGATCGTTTTTATGATGATGATGACAATGATACCGTTGATGAGACGTATGGTGTAACCGTTGGCTTTACGGCTTACGATTCTCATTATTTGCGCGTGGAACCGTTTGTGGGTGTCGGCGCAACTTACATGCCTTCAATGGAAAATGCGAAATTTGGCGAATATTCTATTGGACCGCAGTGGATTGTTGGATCGAATGTAGATTTCCGATTCTTTGCTACGAATCCCTCGCGTATAGGGGCTATCTCAACGGCATGGATTTTGCGCTTTAAGTACAAGATTATGTTTGGTACGGCCGAAAGCAGCACGGTAAGCAATGGTGGCGAATATTCTCCTAAATATGGAGCTGTTCACCAGGAATTTGGCCTTTCACTTGGATTTAACTTGTGGTAAATGGATTTAATTTATGTATTACTTGATGCTCTTGCTTGCGATAGTCTGTGAAACTGCAGGAACGACGCTTCTGAAATTCTCGGAACAGTTCACGCGCCTTGTCCCGACGGTAGCTTCGCTCATTTGCTATATCGCTGCGCTATATTTCTTGAGCGTGTGTTTAAAAGCGATCCCGATTGCTGTGGCTTATGCGATATGGTCTGCACTCGGGGTTGCTTTTATTACTGTAATCGGAATTGTAGCGTTTAAGCAGGTGCCAGATATTGGAGCTTATATTGGCTTGATCCTGATTGTGTCGGGTGTCGTTGTGTTGAACCTGTTCTCTAAAATGGATGTGCACTGATGAATCGTATAGCTCTTTTCGCGATTGCGGGAGTCTTTTCAATCGTTGCTTGTAGCGATGAAAATGCTCCCATTGTGTGGAATGTCGCGGAATCCTCGTCTAGCGTGACTGTTGCGGAGTCTTCGTCCGGTTCTGTTGTCGCAGAATCGTCTTCGTCCAGCATTGTCATACCGGACTCTTTGTCACCCCGGACTAGTTCCGGGGCGGTATCGCCTTCTAGTAGCAGCACGGATAGTGCGGCACAATCTTCGTCAAGTGCGCCGAGCGCTGACACGGTATGGCATCAGGCGAATCTCACATGGTACACCTCCTGGCCGGAACCGGGTAGCGAAGAATGCATCGAGTATAACGGCTGCACTTGGGCCGGCTATTTTGCTGGCGTTGAAGGTCAAATGACCGAAGAGTGGGTGAGCCAGCACAACATCATTGCCGTTCACGAAAAGGACTGGAAAAAGTATAAGCTTAAGACCTTTAGACTCCGTATGAACGGCTCCACGATTGATGCCGTCGTTTACGATATGTGCTCCGACAGCGATTGCGATGGATGCTGCACCGAGAATGCTGGTGAAATCGGATTTCTCATCGACATCGAAAAGTACACTCGCGAACGCTTTGACGGCAATGGCGACGGTGTCGTTGAATGGACCTGCCTGGATTGTGAATAAAATTTACTAAGGCTAGGATGATTAAATTACCGCTGAAACTTGCCACATTGGCTGGACTCTCTTGCTTATTCTTTGCATGTGGCGAAAAGTCTGATTCTGTTCGCGCTCCAAAACTTTGCCCCGAAGGCGTTGTTTGCGATACGACTTATGTCAATGCAAAGGCTTATAGCTTTGTGTATTATTCGGGTAAAGACAAGCTAGATACCATAACGGAAACGACAGACCATATTTCTTGCGATATCTGGAATGGGTATTTTGAATGTACCGTGAGAAAAAAATACAGCTGCCACAAAGTTGTTGATGCTATTGCAAAGTCGGGCAAGAGTGTTGTCAATGAAAAGTCTATTGAACATAAAAAAGTAGAAGTTAAAGTTGGCGATACAACGTATATCAATTACGGGAAGCATCGACAGACGAATTACATTCCGCCATACTATGAAATTCCCCCGTTCGATCCTCAGAAGTTGATAGACTCCTTTGATACTGTTGTGGTTGAAACGGCTAGTTATTCGGATGAACGGTTAATTGGAGATTCCAGGACTTTCCTTGATTATTATCGGATTGAAGGTAAGGGCTTACCCAATTGGGCTTATGTTTCGCGTTCTTCTGGGAAAATGATTACCTTTGATGGTAAAGATGGAACTCCATCGATTGATACATCGATTGTGTCTTCAGATGGTAATACGATAGTTTCCGTTTTGGAGTGCAACGGCGTATACTATGTCAAGTATCCGCGAGATTTGGTGGGGTATAAGTCCAAAATCCATGCTCATGGAGATACGACTAAATTCCCGCAAAAGGATACGACGGTCAAGTGGATGGCGCACTACTCTGATATGTACGGCGTCGAAGACTCCTTGCAAATAGAAACGCTCTTTAGGATAAAGCGAAAAAAGTAAAAGAAAAATCCGAATGAGTTGGTCTCATTCGGATTTTCTTCAATGTCATTCTGGAGCGCGAAGCGCGATAGAATCCATGGACCCTATCGCCCTTGACAGGACTCCAGGGTGACAGCGACACTTACTCCCATTGCGACTGCGCTACACTTATTCCCACTCAATGGTTCCGGGCGGCTTGTGCGTCACGTCGTACCACAGGCTGCCTGCGCCTTCGGCTTCGAACTTGCGCCAGAGACCGGCGAGCATTCCCTGGTCGATTTCGGCGAAGTTTGCCGTCATGGCTTCGGTGGAGTTCACTGGGCGCATCACGATGCAAGGCTTGTTAGCCGTGCGGAGCGGAACGAGCACGACCGGCATCTGCCAAATCTTTTCGTACAAGTCGTTTGCCTGCAAGAATTCGGTGCAGATGTTGTCGAACTTGCGGAGCGTATCGAAGTTTTCGCGGGTGGCAAACTGTTCGACAAGTTTCGGATCTTCGTCAGCGACGCTACCGATCTGGTAAATCACGCGGTTGATAGCCTTGAAGCGGTTGGCAAGTTCGGTAGAGAACTTTTCGCAATCCTTCCAGCTTAAGCCCGGAGTCGTGATGAGGAACGGCTGTGCGTAAGTACGGCCATCGCCCTGCACACCAACGCTCTTGATTGGGAGCATACGACCAGCAATGTTGTTTGCCTTGAGGTAGTCGGCGAGGGACTGACCAGCGGTGTCCTTCACGTCTTTGAACTTCACCATATCGTTCGTGAGTTTGCCTTCGCTGCAGAGCAAACGAACACCGAGGCCCGGGCCCGGGAACGGGTGACGCCACACGAGGTTGTGCGGAATGCCGAGTTCTTCGCCGAGGGCACGGACTTCGTCCTTGTACAAGTCAGCGAGCGGTTCGAGCACAAGGCCCTTTTCCATGAGGTCCAGAACTTCTTGCACGCGGTTGTGGTGCGTCTTAATCTTGTCGGCGTTCTTGGTGCCGCCGCTTTCAATGGTGTCGGGGTAGATGGTGCCTTGAGCCATCATCCATTCGTTCGGATCGAGGTTGAGCTTAGCCATTTCCTCGTCCTTGACCGTCAAGAATTCCTTACCGATGATGCCGCGCTTGGTTTCTGGAGCGGTTACGCCCTTCAGCTTTGCAAGGAAGTGTTCGCTAGCGTCGCGGATCTTGAGGTTGTTCATACCTTCCTTCGTGAGGAAGTCCATAATCTTCTGGGATTCGCCGAGGCGCATCATGCCGTTGTCCACATGCAAGCCGAGAACCTTTTCCGGTCCGAGTACGCGGTTCAAAAGCACGAATGCAACGGTGGAGTCCACACCGCCAGACACGAGCAAGAACACCTTGCGGTCCTTGACCTGGTCCTTGATGCGCTGCGTGATGAGCGGCAAGTAGCTCTTCATGTTCCAAGTCTTCTTGGCACCCGTAAAGTCGACGAAGTTTTCGAGCAACTTCATGCCGAACTTGCTGTGCGTGACTTCGGGGTGGAACTGGATGCCGAAAATTTGGCGTTCGGGTTTGTCGCTGTCGAAGGCGACGGCGGCGATTTCGCAGTCCTTGGTGCTGGCCACAATCTTGTAGCCTTCGGGGAGCTTGGTGACCTGGTCGCCGTGGCTCATCCACATCGGAGATGCCTTCGGGAGACCCTTCAAGAGCGGGCACTTTTCGTCGCCCACGATAAGGTCTGCAATGCCGTATTCTTTGACCTTGCCCGGTTCCACGTGACCGCCCAACTGTTGGGCGATTAGCTGGTGACCGTAGCAGATGCCGAGCTTCGGCACCGGGAGGTTCAAAATTTCAGGATTGTATTCCGGTGCGTCTGCAGCATAAACGCTGGATGGACCACCACTGTAAATGATGCCCTTCACGCCTTCGAGTTCAGAAACCGGGGCGGTGGGGGAGTGGATTTCGGTAAACACGCCAAGACGGCGTACACGGTTGGCAATCAAGTGAGCGTACTGCCCACCAAAGTCCAAAACGGCAATAGTATCAACGTTTTTCATACATCCCAAAGATAGAAAAAACAGGTGCTTTTAGGACTTTGGATGCCTGTTATAGCGCTTTTTTGACCTAAAATGACGAAAATTGGGAATTTGATTGCTGTGACAAAAATAATGACGTTTGAATACTAAAAATACTTTTTGCGTATAATATATTCTTTTTAAGAAAAATTAAATTACTACAAAATAAATGTTAATCTGTTAATAATAATTTTAATCTATAGTTTGTTATAATATTTTGTGTTGATAAATGTATTTGTAATATAAATAACAGAAATATTTTTGTATAAATTTTATTTATAACTTTAAATATGAAGTAAACTAATTATATTTTATTTTGCATTTAATCTTAACAAAGGATGTTAAAATGAAAAAAGAATATTTAGCATTGTTGGCTGCAGGATGTGTGGCTGCAAATGCTGCTAACGTAAATTACGACCTTTTAGGCCGTAAAGGCAGTAAAATGAATTCCCCGATGGTCTACAAGAATGTAGACTATTCTAAAGTCAAGAAGAACGAAGCCCAGAAAGTAGGTTCTTCTTTGGGAAATAAAGCCTTGGCGAAGACCGGGATGGCGGATGGAGTTTCTGCTATTGAAGGTTTTTTTGATTCTAGATATAGTTATTATCATAGACCTTATTATTTGCGTAGCTTTAACTCTAAAGGCAATCTGAATGCTTGTCCGAATGTTGAATATATGCCGTGTTTTTACGATAAATACGGTTATGTAGAAGCCTCAAATGAAGTCTTTATAAACGTTGAAACGTCACTTACTGTACGTCCTTCATATACTAGTTCTGGTGCTTGGTATAATTCGGAAAATCATAGTTTTCATTTTTATTTAACAAGCAGAGATGTAAATACAGATTATTTTGTAGATTTTAATGGTTTGAGAAATGATCTTTCAGATGCTGGAGTAGCTCAAATTGCATTTGGTGGTGATGATGTTGGCGTATATATGGGCGCAAATGCAATCCCACGAAGACTCGATTATAATCCAGAAACAGTTGATTATGTCCGTTATAGTTACGGTGATCAATTTGATAACTATAGCCCTGAATATGAAACGAGAGATTCCAGAACATATAGTCTTATAAGAAAAGCATCTGCATATGTATCCGATGGAGTTGAAAAAAATCATTCTGTTGTTTTTGTCGGATCTACACAGCCGATTAATCCTGCAGGCCAAACACCTCAGGTATATATAGGAGTACGTAACAATAACTTCCGTAAAACAAGAACTTATGATACTCCTGCACGAGAATTGGATAACTTTATTTATGATAATCGAACGATTGAATTTGTTCCGGCTGGTAACTATGGTTTAGATAATTCAAATACGGGGTATTTGAATCAAAAGGCTCATGCTGCCAACGCAATTACTGTAGGTGCTGTTAGATTTAATCCTAGTGCGGGCTTTAATCCGAATAATGGGTCTTTTAATCCTAATCAGGGTTCTATTGAAATTGCGAATTATTCGTCAAATGTGACTCATGATAGAGGTACTGAGAAGCCTGAAATTTATAATTTTTCTCATTTTGTTACAAGTGATCTAGGCAGAGCTTATTATTCCAATACGAATCCTGATGCTAAATATTATTATTATCCGTATTATGATGGGACTGAGTATGCTGCAGCGTATACGGCTGGCATGGTGTCCAATTTGTTGGCGTCGAATCAATTTTATCGTTGGCATCCTGAAGTTGTGAAGGCTTTGCTTCTTTCAACAGAGGGCCGTTTGATAAGTAATTCTGGTGATGCTGTGACGAATACGGTTCCTTCTTACAAAGCTTTGTCGTTTAAGTATGATGGAACAAACGCTTATTATGATGTTCATTCCCGTTTTTGGAATGGTAATATTGAACAGTTAAAATCTCGTGTTTACAATGATAGAAATGAAATATGGTTTATTTTACCAACTGTGGGACCTGCATGGAGCCATCTTAAAGCAGCTATTGCTTGGTTGAATCATGGTGATGACATTGCAAATCTTGGCGGCCAGATTCCTCAGGACTTTGACTTGTATGTTTATGGAAGTAATAATGCTGATAATATGTATACTTGGGATAAAGAATTGGGACGTTCTTTAAGTTCGTATAACTCTTTTGAAAAAGTTGATTTTACAACGGAATATTATCAATATTTGAAGTTCCGTATCGTGTTGCATTCGGATCAGGCTACTGGTAATCGTCATGGTGAGGTCGTTTTGGGCTTCAACCTTTCCAGAGCTAAGTAATTAAAATACTTTTGTAATTTTATCTATAAACGGCCGAACATTTCTGTTCGGCCGTTTTGTCGTATAGATTTCGATTTTATCGAATGACGTTTGAACACTTGAAAATACTTTTTGCTTATGTAGTCTATGTTTTTTTTAGATAAAATATAAAAATATTACAAAATGAATATTAATCTGTTGATAAATTTTGATTTTGTTTGCTGTTGCAATCTTTTGTGTGAATAAATTTAATTGTAATATATTTGTCAGAAAAATTTTTAGATATGTACTTGTACGAAATTACAAATGTAAAGTAAACTAATTATATTTTATTTTACCTTTAATACTTAACAAAGGAAGTTAAAATGAAAAAAAGATATTTGGTTTTGTTGGCCGCAAGTTGTGTGGCTGCAAATGCTGCTAACGTAAATTATGACCTTTTGGGTCGTAAAGGTAGTAAAATGAATTCCCCGATGGTCTACAAGAATGTAGACTATTCCAAAGTTAAGAAGAACGATGCTCAGAAAGTTAGTTCTTCGTTGGAGACCAAGGCGCTGGCTAAGCAAGCTTCAGGGATTAAGAGTGGCGCAAAGGCCATTGCTGGAAAATTTAGTCCCGATGGATATAATTTTACGAACTGTTATAAAAAAACTTCGGGCTGTGGTGAATCGTTGGCTCTTAGAACGGGGCCGTTAGATTGGTCTAGTTATCAGACAAAAGTGAATAACGAATATATCAAAATAATATCTCACGAAAAACCCCGTTTTTCTCCTGATTATGGTTTTGTAACCGCTGGCCCTACAAGAAGCTATTTGAGCGGTTTTGATGCAGGCGAATTTTCGTATAATGCATACGGATACGTCACTGCTGCTGCTAGCTTTAATAAAAATTTGCAAATTACATATTCCCCCCTTAATCAAGTAGAGGGCTATTTAAGTGGGAATTATTTTTCAAAAACGAATGTTGGCGTATATTTAGACGAAGACGCTGTTCCTGTTAGATTAAATCCTAATGTAGACACGTATGCGCCCTTTATTCTTGCTGATAACGCGTCAATGGATGATTTTAATACGATGCCTGGATACGAAATGCGTGCTTCTAGAATGTATAGGCTAGTGCATTATTTTTCGGATCTTTCTGCTGTTTATGCAGTTAAGGGTCAGCCTTCAAATCCTGCAGCTACCACTAATGGACCTCAGATCTATATGGGTCTCCATGCGTATGGCGGTGCTGCTAAATCTAGTTATTCTACAAAAGCTAAAGATCTTGACAATTACATTTACAATAATCGCACTGTTGAAATTGTCGGAGCTGGTAATACTGCGGGAAATCTTTCTGCAAAAGCTTTTGCTGTAAATGCCATTACAGTTGGCGCTCTTGATCCTATAACAAAAAAAACAGCTAGCTATTCAGCAAAAAATTTTCCAATGTATAGCGGTAGTTACGAAACGTACCATAAACCAGAAATAGAAAATTATTCAAACTTCTATACAAACGATTACTATAGAAGGTACGTCTCGTCAAGTAATCAACTTTATGAATATTACCCGTATTATGACGGCACAGAAGCTGCTGCTGGTATCACTGCGGGCATGATTTCAAACATGCTGTCCTACAACGAATTTTACAAGTGGCATCCGGAAGTTGTGAAAGCTGTAATACAAAATGCGAATAGTTCTGGTATGATTAATTATAACAAGCTCTCGTTTAACCAAACGGATAGATATAATTTACATCACTCATATTATTTTATTGGTGATGTAAATACATTGATGAAAACGTATACGAGTCTTGTGGCTCCGCATGGAGATATTTCTAATTTGTCTGGAAAAAAAGAAATTAGGCTTTATTTTAGTATTGGTGATCTTGTATATGGTTCTGGAATTAGCTATCAGGATGTTGACGGATTTGATGTTTCTATTGCATGGTTGAATAGCGGAAATGATATTGCAAATCTTGGAAAATTGCCACAGAGATTTGAAGTAATGACATATGGTGCTGCAGGAAATCAAAGCAGCGACTACACTCTTCAAAATTCAACAACATATGATAATGATGAAAGGAAAAATACACCTTATAAATATACCGGCGTAGAAGGTTTTTCGGGCAAATCTAACCAGAGATTTGTGGTTCGTATTGTTCTTGATGAAGAAGATCCTCGTTCTGAAAACTATGGCCAGATGGTTTTAGGTCTTGATATTCGACCGATAATGAAATGGTAATGCTTTTTGTGCAATTTTAAAGATTAAAAACGGCCGAACATTTCTGTTCGGCCGTTTTTGCGTTTAAAGCGATAACGCTTGCTGAAACTGCGCTTTTGGCGGCTATCCCTGACGTCTACACTTCGACCGTAGCGTATTCTCCGTCAGCATCTTCGTTTGCTGTGTCTTCGCTTTCGTCGCTTGCGCTAGACATACGTCTTGCAAGCTCGATGAGCGTCTGCACTCCAAAGCCTGTTGCGCCGAAATCGGTGTACTTCCAGCTCTTGCTTACAAATGCTGTGCCTGCGATATCCCAGTGTGCCCAGGCGGTGTTTTCAGGAACAAACTCTTGCAAGAAGAGGGCGGCGGCAATGGCGCCCGCGTCGCTTCCGGTGTTCTTGAGGTCTGCAAAGTGATCCTTCAGGGCGTCGGCGTATTCTTCTTCGAGCGGCATGCTCCAGAACTTTTCGCAGCAGGCTTCGCCGCAGTTGATGACGTTCAAGGCGAGTGCGTCGTCATTGCAGAAGAATCCGGCAACAGCGTAGCCGAGTGCGCGTACCATGGCACCTGTGAGTGTCGCCAAATCAACGATGTGCGTGGCTCCGATGAGGCCTGCTTCGGCAAGACCGTCGCTGAGCACTAGGCGTCCTTCGGCATCGGTGTTATCGACCATGACCGTCTTTCCGTTCTTGGCGGTAAAGATGTCGCCCGGCAATACGGATTTGTTTCCGATGGCGTTTTCGGCGAGGCAGCAGACTGCACTCACCTTGATCGGGAGTTCCAATGTTGCGATAGCCTGGATCGCGGCAAGTACGGTAGCGGCTCCGCTCATATCGCTAATCATCTCGGGCATGGATTTAGGCGGCTTGAGGCAGAGACCGCCCGTATCAAACGTGAGGCCCTTGCCGACAAAGACCAAATGGTCTGCGGATGTGCGCACATTTTTATTTGCGTTTTTACCAGCAGCTTTAGCCCCACGAGCGCTCTTGCTTCCGTCATAGCTAAGCGTAATCATGTACGGTTCGTGCGAGCTGCCCTTGCCGACAGTCACATGTCCCATGAAGCCTTCCTTTTCGAGCTGCTTCATGTTGCGAACCTTGATCGAAAGCCCCGGAGTGAACTTTGCAATCGTGTTTGCGTTTTCGACAAATTCAGCAGGTGTGAGGTCGGATGCGCTCGTGTTGATCAAATTCTTGGTGAGGACGATCGCTTTGTTTTCGATAGCGACAACTTCTGCAATCTTCTTGAATTCTGCGGTATGTTCGCCGGCAACGAGTTCGAACGTGACCTGGAAGGCGTCTTTCTGCTTGCTTTTGTAGGCGTCGAACTTGTAGTCAGCGTAGTGGAGTCCATGCAAAATGCTCTTGAACTGTTCTGGAGCGGCATCGGCAAGCATGATGGAAACGACCGGAATCTGGCGCTTGCTTGCTTTCTTGGCGAGGCGGTATGCTGCCATACGCAGGTGGTCCAGTGACGAAAGACCTCGTTCCTTGGCCGCATCCACAAAGATTGTGGGCTGGTTGTCAATTTCCAGGAACTCTAAATCCTCAAACGGGCCATCATTCATGCCGTTTAACACGGATTCGACTTGCTTTTCGGCTTCTTCCGAAAGGATGTTGGAAAATTGGATGGATTTTTTGACGAAAAATAGGGCGTATGCATTGGCTTTGCCCGTAGCAGTAGAGACAATATTTGTTTTCATATAGCGTAATCTAGTATTTTATGGATGAGACGCTTGTATTTTGTATTGGTTTTTTGAATACAAAAATACTATAATATTACAAGATTTCTATTGGAGGATTAATATGAATCTGAAGTACACTGGAATTTTGACAGCTCTTGCGGTTTCTGCAGCGATGGCTCAGGAAGTGGCTCCCGCAGAAACGGCTGTGCCTACCGCTCCTGTGGCGGCCCCTGAACAGAATGTTCCTGTGGCAGAAGTTGCTCCTGCTGCTCAAGCGGCTCCGCAAGATAAGTTTGCGGAGGTCGAAAAAGAACTTGCTCCGGAAAATCTTTTTTCGGAACCGACTGCTGTTCGTGGTGAAAATGCGGCAAAGCCTGTTGCCCAGAAGACAGCAAAGAAGTTTGTCTATCAGCCGGTTTATTCTCCGTCTGATGTCGAAACGAGCGGAGGCTTTGTAAAGACGGTTTACGTTTCCGAAGTTCCGAGCGCGGATACAATTGACATGGACCAGCTTCGCGGGCGTCACCCGTTGAAATTTACGTTTGGCGTCCAGGCGTTTATTGGAGCCGGATTCCTCTCGGGCGATAATGGCCGCTATGATTATGACCGTTATTCCGGCTTGGCTTGGAATGTTGGCGCTTTTGCCCTTGTCCCGTTGGACGAATACAACATGGCGTTCAAAACAGGCGTCCTCTTCGAACACGACAAGGTGAGCAATTCATTCAATGAAACATATAAGGAAACTTTTGGCGAATATCGATTCTCCTTCAGTCAGTATCGCATTGCTGTTCCGATGCTTCTTTCTTTGAAGAGTGCTACGTCAAATCTGTTCTTTGATGTGGGTGTCCAGCCTTCTTTTGCTGTTGCGGACAAGTTTAAGTTTAAGTATTCGAGAGATCCGAAGAACAACAAAATCAATCGCAAGGATGACATGATGGATAATGACTGCCGTCAGATTGTGGACTGGTCGATTGTTCTTGGCTTTGGCATCCGTGCGAACCGTTATGTTGGTTTCGATGCCCGATTCAATTGGGGCCTTACCAATCAGTATGATGACTATAACGAATGGGCAATCAACAATCTGTCCTATAAATCGTTCTCCATCGGTGCTACTTTCTACGCTTTCTAGTATAACATGATTCTATCAATTGTGGCTATCGTCGTTGGCCTTTTTCTCCTGGTCTGGAGTGCAGACCGTTTTGTAGATGGGGCTGTCGGCGTAGCCCGATTTTTTGGTATGAGCACCTTCCTTATCGGGATGGTGATCGTGGGATTTGGAACTTCCGCTCCTGAAATGGTTGTTTCCATTTTGTCTGCAATGAACGATACACCGCAGCTAGCCTTGGGCAACGCTTATGGTTCAAACATTGCAAACATCGCGCTTATTCTTGGCGTGACGGCGCTTATCGCTCCGGTTGTCGTCCAAAAGCAGGCTATGTCGCGGGATATTCCCGTTCTGATTGCCATGACGGCGTTGACCGTCCTGTTGCTTGTGGACGGGAATGTTTCCTTAATTGATGGAGCCGTGTTGCTCGTTGCTTTTGTGGCAATTATGGGCTTTAATATTTTAAGTGAATTGAAGGCAAAGCGCAAGCGTCGAAAGTCTGGCGGCGTTTCCGAAGTTTCAGAATTTGAAGAAATTCCTGCTGAAGGCGTGTCGATTGGCAAGGCTGTTTTGTACTTGCTTGTGGGACTTGTTCTTTTGATTGTAAGTTCGCGTATGCTGGTGTGGGGCGCTGTTTATATGGCGCATGCGCTTGGTGTTAGTGACTTGCTGATTGGCCTTACGATTGTTGCCGTCGGAACTTCGCTTCCGGAACTTGCAAGTTCTATTGCGGCGGCTCGCCGTGGCGAGAATGACCTTGCAGTTGGTAACATTATTGGTTCCAATATTTTTAACACGCTTGTTGTTGTTGGGCTTGCTTCTGTCATTGCTCCGATCAAGGCTGCCGATCCAGCAGTGATGAGCCGTGATGTGCCGATCATGTCGGCACTGACGCTTTTGCTTTTCTTGATTTGCATTCCTGTCAAGAAAAAGAATGGTAAGCGGGTAAGTGGCTTTGGAAGAATCGGTGGAGCGCTCTTCTTGAGCTTGTACGTCGCGTATCTCGTACTGCTCGGAATCCAGTCGGTTTAATTCCTAACTCCGAATTCCGCATTCCTAATTCCCGAACGTCCAGACGATGCCGTAGGCAAAGCGCAGCCCTTCGGGGGTGTATCCTGATTCCGGCATGTAAATGCTGTGGTTGAAATTCTCGATGCGGTTGTAGAGTTCAAATGTAAGAATCTGCATGCGGGCTTCGAAATCCATAGCAAGATAATGCTTTAGCTTGAATAGCTCAGGTTCACCATTCTTGTTGATCGTGCAGTCGTAGCGATCATTAAACCACTGAAAATCAACACGGACGCTTACGCCAAGCCTGTCTTTGACAAATCTGTTTTGCCAGTGGATGCTGCCCTTGTAGTAGAGCGACGGGGTATCGATCAGCTTTGTTCGCGTGATTTTTTGACCGCGTTCCAGGTAAAATTTCCAGTTGGCGAGACGGAAACCGACTTGCATGATCCAGTCAAGCGTATGGGCGTGGTCCAGGTTCTCATAGCGGAAAGCCGATGGAATGGAGTCAACCACGTTTGCGTAAGTCGTATCGTACAGTTCGTCGTAGGTGTATGTCGTATCAATGCCGCGATTTACGGCCCATTTGGGCTTGATCAGGTTGTTGGCATGTTCATAGCGCAGGCCAAGTCCGTAAAAGACATCGCGTTTTTGCCATACGAGATTGGCTGTCGCGCGGTCGCGAACTTCGCGTTTGAGGTTCTCGTTAGGGAATGCGACTCGGCCGGTTTCAACAAGCTTGAGTTGGTTGACGTCGGGAAACTTGTTGTCGTGGCGGTACGATGCCGTTGCCATCAGGTGATAGGGGAGTAAGTACGTACCATCGAGAGAAAAAGCCGGCGCTAATTCGACAGAATCCAGGACAGAACTGTTGCGCTGCATTCCAGCCTGTATGCGGAATAAAGCCTTCCCGAAAAGCGTATCCGAGACCTCGGCGTATCCGATTTCCCTGTCCTGATAGTATTTATGCGTTTCCTTATCGTGGCCTGATTCTTCGGTATTTAAAAATTCATACTCAAAGCGGAGTCTTGGATTCAGGAACATGTTGTAGCGCGCTTCAAAATTGCCAAGAACAGTCTCGTAGTTACGGCTCTTTGTTGTATCGTAATAACTATAAGTCACTACAGGGCGTTTTAATTCGTTGAAAACGGTATCGACGCCTTTCCGTATTTTCGATAGATTACGTAAATCCATTTCGTGATTGCCGTAATGTAGTTCTGTACCAAGCGTCAAGTTTTTTGCAGGATAGAATTCGACGCCACCGCCATACGTGCGCGTCTCGATTTTGATTTTATACGGATCGGTCTGGAAATCGCGAACTGTCGGGTCGAGCGTATCCAGCAGAACTTTGTGGGAGGTGTTGTCCGCGTTATCAATACTTAAATAGTTTATCTTAAAAAATGCCTTGCCGTAGCCGAATCGCCATGTGATAATTGGCTGGAAGTGCATGCTGTTCATTGCGATATTGCGACCGCCAAATGGAATTTCTGTGGAGTCGCGACCCAGGGCAAAGAATGGCGAATGTGTTACGGGTTGGTATTCGTAAGGCTTGGAGAGCAAGTCGGAATGGCTTGCCACACCAAGGTCTAGCGTCACGGAGTCCGTAATGAGACGGCGAAATTCGAGGCGCAAAGCGTTGCCTTCAAATGCTCCACGTTCCCAGTTCACGTCTGTAATGGGCGTGTCGACCGGGATGCCGTGTCGTTCTTCAAAGAGAATTCCATTTTCGCCATTGAGCGCGAGTGTGGATGCGTCGAAGCTTAAACGCGTGGTGTAAATGCCTGCGAGCTTGCTCGGATAGCGCTTGCTGAGATTCCCGATGCCGAGAGCTTTGGCAGGAAGTTCTGGACTTCCGAGGATGGACGTGCCAAGCACCCATTCGGATTTTTGACCGGAGACATCGTATGTGCGCTGCATGACTTCCCGCAGCGGAATGATCCAACGTCCTGCGTCGGTTTCACGCGGAGCAGGGTCGGGAGAGTTCGGTGTTTCAAAAACGGAGTCTTGCGGTGTCGGGAGCGTATAGCGCTTGGCGTGAATAACGTCAGCAAAAACGCTTGAGACAAGCGTAGACAAAACTGCAATTAGAAGAATTCCACGATTCATTAGAACCATTCTGCACGAGATTTTTCGCGCCTTTCTCGGAGTGCCTGGACAACGGTATATGGCATTTTCATGCAACCAGGGGGGTAGGTTCCACTTTCGGTGTGAAAGTCGGAACCGCCTGTTCCCACAAGCCCGAACTTTTGCGCCATTTCCTTGTACTTGCGGCCAACAGCGCCCTTTTGTGCCGGGCTGTAGACTTCCATGCCCTGTATGCCCCATTCCACCATGTTTTCGATGAACTGGTCGCTGAGGCCGGACTTGTACGGGTGCGCAAGGACGGCAATGCCGCCTGCATTTTCAATCAAGCGAATTGTTTCTTGCGGGTTAAGCCCCTTCTTTTCTACAAAAGCAATGCAGCCATCTCCAAGGTATTTCGTAAACGCTTCGGAAAAGTTCGAAATGTATTCTTCATCGACGAGCGACATCGCGATATGCGGGCGACCGATGATTTTACCCTTGCAGTATGAATGCACTTTCTCGAACGTGATGCCGATGCCGAGCGCGTTCAGCTTCTTGATGATCGCCTTGACGCGGGCGATGCGCTGCTTTGCGAAATCTTCGAGTTCCATGTTCAAGGCGAGGTTCGTCGGGTCACAGAAGTATCCGAGAATATGGATGTCCTTGCCTTGCCAAACGGCTGAAATTTCAATTCCCGGGATGATTTCGAGACCGATTTCCTTGGCCGGTTCTTCGGCGAGCTTGTAGCTATCGAGATTGTCGTGGTCCGTGATGGATATGCAACGAAGTCCCTTGCGCTTGCAGAGCATGAGCAACTCATCAACGGAGAGAGTCCCGTCGGAGAGCTTGGTGTGCATGTGCAAGTCTGCATAGCCGCCATTTTCAGTGATGATTGTCGAAAACATCTTTTGCATGGCTAGCCTTTTTTACCCTTTATAAAATAGCGAGCGATCATCTTGGCTGGTGAAATCGTTTTAAGCTGGTGGAGACTCACGTTTAAGAATGGGTACTCCTTGACGCATTCAAAACCGACTCGACAAGTAGCGCCGCTGATCAGGGCTAGGTATAAAAATTGTGGCTTGTAAGGGCCTGGATAGACGCAAGCGACTGGGGCGTATGTTTTGACTTGGTATTCAAGTTTTTCAAAATTCGTTTCGCCGTATCTGCATCCCTTGTCTGTGTAGTAAGATACTTGAGCTGATTTCTTTGAAAAAAGAATCTCTAGATCGCCATGTGCGATGAACAGGATTTTTTTTAGGCTTTCTTCGGGAAGTTCGTTCAGGATGATCTTTGCGATTTCTTTCTCCTCGGGCATGAAGAACACTGTCTTTTCATGGTCTTGCAGGCATTTGGGGAATGAAAAAGTCTTGGAACTCCTTGTTTTCCGCGCCTTATACGCAAACCATCGATACAGTAATGGCTTGCAAAGTAAGCGCATGGCAAAATATTTCTTGCTATCGGCGAAGTACCGTGAAGAAAACAATTGAACTCCTAATTTAAATCCGACAAAAATATATAAATTTGCGCCATGCCTAAACAGAAGTTCTATGCCGTAAAAAGCGAAAATGAAAAGAAAATTGTAACCACGTGGGATGAATGCCTTAAGCTCACGCATGGGGTTAAAGGTGTTTTGTTCAAATCCTTCGGTTCCCGCGAAGAAGCAGAGGCTTGGCTCGACGGAATGGAGGCTCCTGCGCCCGATGGGATCCGTGTTTTTGTCGATGGTTCGTTTTCGCCGGGATTTGGCCCTGCCGGCTGGGCGTTTGTTGTAACTGAAGACGACAAGGAACTTGCCCGTGGCTCGGGAATTACGGCATTCGATGCCGAGAGCCGCAATATCGATGGGGAAGTGATGGCCTCGTTCCAGGCGATGAAATGGCTAGATGCGCACGACATGAAGGGCATCATTTGCCATGACTATGAAGGCATTGCCCGCTGGGCAAAAGGTGAATGGCAAGCCAAAAGCAATATCGCGAAGATGTATGTGGCGGCAGCAAAACCTTATCTCAACCGAGTGCAGTTCGAAAAGGTCGCCGCCCATACTGGCGTCAAGTGGAATGAACTTGTGGATAAACTAGCGAAGGAAGCTATCGCGAAGGCGAAGAATAGTAGACGGTAGGCGGTAGGAAGTAGGAAGGATTTTTTAGTAGCGCTTTCTTCTATATTCGGATGCTTGTTCTTCGGATAAGGTCGTGATTTTTGCCGCTGTCCTTGGTGTTCAACTTTGACAACGGCATTTGGGCTTCGAAAATTAGTCCGAATAGAAAATGGTTGATTAAACCCCAGCGTTTGCGATTGGAAAACGGATCGTCAAAACGGACTCCCTTTACAATCCATTGAAATTTGGGAGAAAGATAGAGTATATCGCCCACAGGGAGCTTTTTGACGATCTGAGCGCTTCCAAAGAACGACATGTTGTTTGTCGTATCATTATCAAAGCTGAACGATGTTAATCCAATGCCGCCCATGATATCGGCCCTGAATTTGTAGAAATCAAAAGAGTATCCCAAGAATAAGTCAAAACTGGGAGACGCCTTTTTAGCAACGAAAAGGTCGTTCTGGAATTGGATAACGAAATTGTGAATTTGCAAACGTCCTTCAGGAAACCCCGCTGTAAAGGATTCGTTGACTTTCTTTAACGAGGAACTTTTTAAGGATTTCCCTAAAGAAAATCCAAAGCCGAAACTGAAGTAGCTGTCGTCCCTGTCGTATTGAGTAAATCGGTTAGAAATGTTGTCGTTCATGATTGCCATAATGGCAGTCTTGTAACGGCTGTTGGGGTATTTTTGCAAGAACTTGTCGCGAGTGTTCAATATCCATGAGTAGTCGTAATCAAATTTTTCGTGGTGTCCTAGCGGGCTTTCGTCCTGGAACCATAGCTCCGCCCAAGATGTAGACAGGTCCAAAGCCAGTTCGGACGTACTTTTGGCCAAACTGGTAGCAATATTCATGAGCCTTTCGGCAGTAAAGAGTTTCTGGGCGATACTGGATGCGAGAATCTTTGAACCGTCTGGATTTTTTTTCAGCATTTCTTTTTTCTGAAAAGCATACTGGTTGTCGTATTTTGCGATCATGTAGTCCAAAAGCAGGTTGTACATCGCATTGTCTTCGTTTGTTGCGATTCGGCCTTCTTCTTCTTGACCTGCGAAAAAAGCGTATTTTGGATAAACGTTTTTAAATTCGTTGTCGCTTTTTTTTTCGTCATAAAGAGTATAGGCGATTCGGATCAGTTTCTCGCGTTGCCCTTTATTGGCACAGATTTCTGCATTCGTCTTGTGTCCATGTTCGGCGATGAAATCCAGCAATTCCAGATGCCTTGAGGAATTGTCCGAAACAGCAATTTCATTGAACATTCCAAGGACGTATTGGTCAAATTCACAGGCGTCAATTTCTTCGGCATTGCAAATCAGGCTGCAAGTCGATAGAATCAGGAGAAAAATGAAACTCAATCGGTGCATATTCTTAGTTCTCTATTAATGTATTTCAGAAAATGGTACAACGATATCAAGGATTGCGCCTATATAGAACTGGTTGATATAGACTCGTCTCCTGCGGCCTGTTTCGGGAGATTTGTATTTGAATGTTTTCAAAGTCCATTGAACCTGGGGAGTGATTGCACCTAATCCCGTAAAAAAGATTCTCTTGTAGCCCTGCAAACCGAATGAATAGGCTTTGTAAACGGTGGAATCTTTATCTTCCAAAAACTGTTGTATGCCGATTCCTGTTAGCAAATCCAATCCGTAATCGCCAAATTCGAGGTTGTATCCAAAAAGCCCGTTTAGCCCGACGGCTGACGCTTTACTGTTGAAATACATGTCGCATTGCACTTGCGCTACGAAACGCATAATCTGCAATCGACCTTGTGCTATACCGGCAGAAAATGTTGCTTTTTCGGCTTCTAGACCATCACCCAACAACGGTTTCCCGATTAAAAATCCAAGCCCGAATGCTAGATGCCTATTGTCTTCTTCATAAAGCTGGATGTCGAGTTTTTCTTCGTTGTTTACAAGAGACTGCATTAACGTGTCGTTAATTAGGGCTTGTAAAACGGGCGTGTATGGACTTTCCGGGTATTGTTTTATGAAATTCCGAGAAGTTGTTTGTAGCCATTCATAGTTGTTCTCGTTGTACTTTTTTAAAGAAGGAATATCATCTTGAATCCATAATCCGGCCCACGAGCGTTCGCATTGCCACCGGAGCGCGGAACTTGATATGCCTTCAATCATCGATATTCTGGATATTTGCAGTTCGTCGAGCAACGCGTCTAGTTTGGAATCGAATCCGTAAACGGAATTTTTCCTACTAAGGGCCACCGTGAGCATGTTGCGCTTGACGTTTGCGAAATGCTTGTCGTATTTGGCGATGATGTAATCCAAGACGATGTTGAACGCCGCATTGTCTTCGTCAGAAAGAGTTTTGCCCTCCTCTTCTTTGCCCGAAAAATGCTCGTATTTTGTGTAGACGATATCGTCTACTTTAACATTCTTGGCTGTTTTGCTTGTGTTGAACAGGCCCTTCACTTTTGCCGAAATGGCTTGGACTTTGTATTCATCCTTACATTCCGCATGGTTTACGGAGAGACTGTTTTGCAGGATGTAATCGAGAACTTCGCTATGGCTGGTATGAGATTGGACGCTTCTGGTTAACAGGACGGCGAGGGAATCGTCAAAATCGCAAACGTCATTCTCAGCTGTTTCTGCAAATCCTAAGCAAAACATAAAGAGAATAACAGGCAACATGCGAGCAAAATATATTCGTGCGTCAAAAGAAAAGAGCATATAAATAAACTAGCAAAAACATGTCGTGAAAACAAAAAAAGTAGGCTGTCGACTGCCTACTTTTTTCACTTCTAGTGTTTAATTGACGGATCCGTTCCTACTCGCTTTCGTGCTTGCTCATGCAGTGGAGGCTGCCGCCTTCTTCGATCACGGTGCGGCAATCAATGCCAATCACCTTGCGATCTGGGTACACGCTCTCGAAATACTTCTTGGCTTTCGCATCGTTTGGACATTTGTATTTCGGGAAGATGAGTCCACCGTTCACGTAGATGTAGTTCATGTACGATGCCGGGAGAATTTGTCCGTCATCGAGCACACGTTGCGGCGGGAGCGGGAGCGTATCGACCTTGGCGGTTTCGTAATGTTCCTTGAGCCAGCTTTCGATGAATTGCTTGGCTTCGGTCAAAATTGCGTAGTTGGGGGAGCGCTTGTTGTCCGTCA
>NZ_JBGUHR010000114.1:0-48564 GCF_045112255.1 Fibrobacter sp. | reverse complement strand
TAGTGACGCTATTGATGAAAGCTTCGAAAAGGGGGCTGAACAAGGGCGTGATGGCGAGCGTACTGCGACGGCGCTTGATATGCTTGCCGACAACGTGCCTATTGAAGAAATCGTAAAGTATTCGCATCTGCCCAAAGAAAAAGTATTGGAACTGCAGAAGACGATGGCGGCTAAGGCGGCAAAATAATCGTAATTTGACTAATTTTATGTGTGAAGCCATCTCTTGAATGAGTTGGCTTTTTTAAATGTTGCTAGGTTGCAAAAAAAGAGAACCCCGATTGAAGTTCTCTTTTTAAGTTAAACAATCTCTCCTATTAGTGAGAAAGAGCCGTGAAGTTCGGAGTGAGGGATGCTGCACCTTCCGGAACAGCACCCTTATAGGCTTCACCACCATAGTTGAAGTTGGTCGTCGTGGTAGAATCTGTTTGACCATCAACTTTGGTACCCGGGCCAGTGTAGCCAATCAATGTCCAAGAACCAATCTGGTTGCTTTCGCCAACATATGCATCCTGCAACTTCACGTAGGTTACATCAGACTTTTACATATCGTTGCTTGCTGCTCTGCGGTTTCTCGGGAAGCGTCAACTTTAGAGAACCGCTATTTATTAGCGGCTGAACTATGTGGCTCATCGTGTAGAAACGCGACTTGCCCGTAAACGCCTGCAATTCCGCACGGCTTCTTGGAACCGAACAGAACGCTAGGATATCGCTTGGTTTGCCGGAATATTCCTGTTCATTCACGGAATTATAAAGGATTGCGTAAAACTCCCCATGTCGTACAGAAAACTCCGGGGGGAGAAGTCCTGCATCCTGCATCTCTTTTTGTACTGTCGGTATTCCCGAATAACGGTTTTCCGTAACCTTCAAAATTTCAAGAATATTTGCAAGGACCGCATTTCGCGTATCAGGGCGAACCTTGCCTAGATTGTTCAATGTGTTTTTTCCATAGAGCCCGCCACTGTTTATGACCTGGAGCCTGTTATCGTACATTTCAATGCGAACGGGAACATTTTCGGAATAGATGCTGTAATCCCGATGAACAAGTGCATTTAAGATGATTTCGCGAACAGCTACGATGGGGTATTCTTCTTTGTCGATCCGCCTTCCTTCTTTGTCTATAATCGTTTTGTGACGACTATTTTTTTGAACAAAAGAAATCGCATCTTCCAGCATTTGCGGGATTGTTCCAGTTATTCTTGCATTGTCGATAAAACGTTCTCCAAAAGTTCCAAGTTCCCCCATTTCGTTGCCAGGAATTCGGACTGCAGTTATGCAGAATTGAGGAAGATATCCCTGAGGGTATTTTGAAAAAGCGAGTATTCCTGCTACTGTCGGTATTCCCGAATGAAAAACACCCATCAATTCTAGGATTTCGGCGTTGCTTACATTTACAGCCAGATTTTTACGTTCTTTTTTGCACTGCTGGATATATCCGTCAAGATCGGACTGGTTTAACGATTGAACGGGAGCTTCCGAAATTGGCCTAGCATCATCACGAATGTGCTTACGGTAAGCTTCATAACTATAAACTTCGTATTCGCTCATCGGTTCGTCAGAATCACCGACTCTAACGAATGAACCCTTGATTCGTCCAATTCCTTTATAGAACACGGGGCGGTGAACGATTTCTACACCAGGAATTTCTGCGGAAACGACCTTTTTGCCATCGATGGTGCAAACCGTGAAAAGGGGCCGGACGCATGGTTCCATCTCCTTGCACTGCTCATTCACTTTTTTTTGAATATCCTGAGCATCATAAACTCCTACAATGTCGTAATTCAGCTTTTCGTCAACACCAAAGATGATCGTTCCGCCTTCATCTTGATTCGAAAAAGAAGATAAAGAGTCGTACAAACGCTTGGGGCAGCCTTCATGGGCTGCCTTAAGCTCGAGATATTGCGTTTCGCAACGATTGGATTGAATCTGCTTGACTAACGACACGAGGTCCTTTTCTTGCATTTGGGCTTCTCCAGTTGTTTGTTGACAAATAATATATAATTTTTAGCAACAAAAATCGATAGTTTGACAACTTTTTAAACAGTTTGACAAGCGATTTTGCAAATTTGTCAAGCAGTTGTCAAATCCTGAGATTTTTTTGCAAAGCAAAAAGAAGAACGCTGTTTTAAGCGCCTCTCTCAGCAACCTACGTGAAGTTGCAGGATGCTTATGCATCTGAAGCGAACAAGGTCGGTTCCTGGGAGTTGATCGGTTACGTCGCTCCGGGTGCTATGCTTGCCGACAACGTGCCTATCGAAGAAATTGTAAAGTATTCGCACCTGCCCAAAGAAAAAGTATTGGAATTGCAAAAAAATTCTCGGCTTTGATTCCGTACTTCACCAACATCGGTGCTATTAGAGTGACTGCTTTGTCATCTTATCACAAAGCGCTAATATGGATGGTCTCATCCTGAAAGATAGCCCAGCGAGTTCGACAGCATCCAGTAACGGAACAAGTTCTGAAAAAGAGCTTTCCGTCAAGTTCTCGGCACATTTGCGCATTTTTTCGACGAGGGCGCCAATATTTTTTGCCGCCACGACATTTTTATACGAGCGAGCGCTTTTTAATCGCTTGTACAAAATTTCCATATTGGGGGCTGTTCTGAACAGAGATTCGTACTGATAGACATCATAAAGATCTCTCATCAATTCTCGTTCATTCCAGGCGGCGATTTTATGCGCGAACGCAACCCCAGGTTCCATTACGCGAATTATGCGTGCCGGGTAGCCATAAGGTGTGCTTAGCAACGATGATGACATCGGTATGGATGGGCACTCCATTTCAACATTAATCTCGATTTGAGCTTGTTGTCCAGCATAATCCACAATTATGCGCAACGCTTTTGAGTTCATTGTTGTATTGTACTTTAGTCCTTCAACTAGCGAAAGCGCTTCTTCGACAAGCGTTTTCGCGTCTTTTTTTGAATCGAAGGGAATAAAAATGTAATCGACATCGTTTGTGTATCGAGGGCTGTGCATTAAACGAAGCGACATGCCTCCTTTCAAAATTGCGGAATTGCCAAATTTTTGAGCGAAAAAATCAACAATCCACGACAATAGGGCTTCGGTGCTTTTAAAGTTCTCCATAAACGGTGTTCCTTACAAATGCTTTGAATCTTGGATTGGCGTAATGTTCCAAATACGAATCCATGATTTCTTTTGATAATGTTGAAAAATTAATGTCTTGAAAAACATTAAAGTAAAATGTTTTTTTGTGCTGATAAAAATAGAGCGTGTCAAGGACCGCCTTTTCTGTAGTTGCGATCCGTACTCCATTTTCAAGAATCTTCGTCCCGAAGAACATGTTCTTTGATATTTTGGCGTACGAGATATTTACATCACCTTTATATTCACTGGCCTTTGATGTGACGACGCAACTGACTAAAAATGGGCTTTCTGTGCCGATTAACTTATAAAACGCTAAAGCCGAACCGAAAGAAACATATGAATCCGTGCGAACTTTTGCCGAAAGAATCATAGGATCGAAGTTCTGGGTTACATAAATGCCACGAGAATAGCGCTTTAGCAAATCTGCCTCTTCAAATTGCTTGATTTTAATCCAAAGCATTTGTTGACTAGATATGTTAAAAAGGGAGCTTAGCTCCGATAGCGAAAGTACTCCACCCACTTTCGGGGCGAATTCAAGTAGTTTTTGAGCATTTTCAAGAGCTTTTTTCATATTGCTAGAAAATATAATAAAAGTTATATTATCTAGCAATATGAAAGTTTATGGATGAAGAATAAAAAACTGTGTTTATCGGGATGATATTGTAGACCTAACCAAGTTTAATAAGCTGAAAAACAAGCTGAGTTGACTTCTTTCCCGAAATATTCTATATCATATAAGGATATGCAAAATTTAATCTACACTCTTATGAATAGGGAAACTCGCCTTTGCGACTTCATCATCGAAGGTGAAGGTGAACTTGAATTTTGCAAAATCGTAAAAACGTTTTCACTCCTACCATTCTGGTGCGAAAATATTGACTCATGGGTGGCTGATAGAAGTGCTGCAAAACACCGCAGCCACGTGAATAAAATATTGGAATTATGTGGGGGTAAAACAAAGAGCGGTTTTATCGCTCTGACTCATTGTCTTTCATTGACTGACACGCTTTGGGTAAAAAGCGAACGAGAAAATGTTTCTTGGAAAGATGTCAATCTATATGAGAATCGATTTGATGAAGTAATTTCGAAGCTGTCGTTTGATGGAAACGGTTTGTTTGGAATCCAGATGTCTACAACATCTCCTGAACTCACAACTGACGGAGCTTACGATAAATGTTGGTTGAACGAGAAAGACGGAATCCATCTTGTAAAAACGGGAAGTTCAGGAGCCAGGAATGCTGGGCTTGAACCGTATGGCGAAGTTCTTGCAAGCCAGGTTTTTGAAAAAATTTGTAGTTCGGTAAAATACGATTTGAGAAAATACGATGGTCGTGTTGTTTCTGATTGCAAAATTTTCACAAGCCAGGAATTTGGTTATCGACCGATAGCGCTGTTTTACAAAGAGCGGTTGACTCTTCCGAAGCTGCTTGAAATTTATCGCGAATTTAATTGCGAAGACGAATTCCGTCGAATGGTTGTGGCGGATTGCATTACGCTGAATTCTGATAGGCACTTTGGAAATTTCGGCTTCTTGGTAAATAACGAGACCTTTGAACGTATCACACTGAACCCTTGTTTCGACTTTAATATGGCTTTTGTTCCTCTTGCCGAAGATGGCTTCGATTTTGGAACGCGCGCAGATGGATCAAAGCCTGATTTTGACGCATACTTGTCCAAGCGTGGCCCTGTAATCGGTAGCGATTACGTCGCTCCGGCTCGTGCAATTCTCACGCCTGAAATCAAGAAATGTGTAGAGGATATTCGCGAGACTCCGCTAACTGTTCCGTGTGATGATAAATTCACCGAGAATCGTCTTTCGCAGATGAATATGATAAAAAACGTCCAATGCGAACGAATTCTCGGCTTTGATTCAAAGTGGGAATTTTAAAGTTCTCCATAAATGGTGTTTTAGAGAACGTCTTGTTGACAGTGTATGCTTAATTTGCTAATTTACGATTTAGTAAATCAAGAGTGAGTAAATTATGTTCCTTGGAAGAAAAAAAGAACTCAATGCGTTAAATACCCTCTTTGAATCGGGAAAGTTTGAGTTTGCTGTTGTCTATGGACGCAGGCGGGTCGGAAAGACCATGCTCCTGAACGAGTTTTGCGAAGGTAGAAAAGCTATCTTTTTTATGGGGATCGAAGCGTCTGTATCAGAAAACTTGTCGCAGCTATCCCAAACAGTCTTGGAATATTCCGGGGGGCCGAATTCAACTTTTGATAGTTTTGAAAAGGTCTTTGCGTACATAGACACTTTATGTCAGAATGAAAGACTAGTCTTTGTAATAGATGAGTACCCCTATTTGGCAAAAGCGGACCCGTCTATTCCTTCTTTGTTGCAGAAACATATTGATTATGCGTGGAAAAAGTCAAAATTGATGCTTGTCCTTTGTGGGTCTTCCATGAGTTTTATGGAAAATCAGGTACTTGGGTACAAAAGTCCTCTCTATGGCCGTAAAACATCGCAACTAAAAATTCAGCCATTTGATTTTTTCGAAAGCAGGGCTTTGTGTGCTGACTTTACTCCTGAGCAACAGGCGATTCTATATGGCGCGTTATGGGGTGTTCCCGAGTACTACACGCATATAAACTCCAAAAAGGACTTGAATGAAAATTTAATAGACATTTTCTTTAGGCCGGGAGGTCGTTTATTTGAAGAACCCCTGAATTTATTGAAACAGGAAATGCGAACTCCGGCCACCTATAACGCTGTAATAACCGCTATTGCCCAGGGGGCAAGCCGTTTGAACGAGATCGCTACCAAGGTTGGGCTTGAAACTAGCGCGGCAAGCAATGTATTGTCTTCGCTTATGGAGCTAGGCATTGTGCGGCGCGAAATTCCCGCTACAGAAAAAAGTAGCAGAAAAACGATTTATGTCATAAGTGATACAATGTACAGGTTTTGGTTTACGTTTGTATGGCATTACCAAACAAACATAAATCGCGGTGTCGGGGACTTGGTTTATAAAAAATTTGTAGAGGACAAAATTGGCGAATACATGGGACATGTCTTCGAGGAAATCTGCCTACAGTACCTTTACACGGAAAAGGGGCTGGCGGTATTGCCTTTTTTGCCGGAAAACATGGGGCGATGGTGGGGTAACAACCCTCGAAAAAAAAGGGAAGAAGAAATTGATATTTTGGGCTTTGCCGATAATCAGCAACTTTTTTGCGAATGTAAATGGACAAATAAATTAGTCGATATTGATGTAATGAACGAATTGTTTGGCAGGGCTGAACTCTTGGGTGGAGGAGAAAAACATTTTATCTTCTTTAGTAAGAGCGGATTCACCAAGAAATTCATTCAATTGGTGTCTGAAATGCCCAATGTCAAGCTAATAACATTCAGGGATATGTGTGTGTAACGGACTTAGCCCATGTCCTTGTATGAACTTTGATTATTCCATCCCGCCTGCGGATGTGATGGCTGTGGCGGTTGTGCTTAAGTTGCTGAATTTTGGAGTCAACGCTCCGCTGCAGTTTGTCACGTCGTCGGATGAAGCCCAGTAAATGGCGTGGTTGTTTGTCTCTAGCTTGTAGTTGACAAACCATTTTTTTCCTTTGGGGCACTCGTTTAAGTTGACGATGGATTCTGCGGTCCAGTTGTATGTGCTCTGGGAGGCGTCGTATTCAAAAACGGATGTGCGGGCCTTGCCTGTGGAGTTCCCGGCGGGGGATTTATACCCGATGGCTTGCCAGCTGCCGCCTTTGTGATGTTCGAAAGAATAGATGTCCTGTAGCTTTATGTAAGTGCCTGCGGCGAGGCTGATTTCTGCGGCTTTGGACTTGTCGATCATGCCGAAAAGTTTCGGGACTGCGACCGCCGCGAGGACGCCCATGACTACGAGGGCGACCATCAATTCAATAATGGAAAATCCTTGCTTTTCCATAGTACTCCATAATGATGTTTCTGTTTAAAAAATAAGATAATTTGGAGCGAGAAATACAGGTTGAATAAAAATTTTCATATTTCATCGGCTTTATTTTATGTAGTTTATTTTATCATGTGGAGCGGGTGATATGTTGCGGAGAAAATTAAACATTCTGTATTTTGTCTTGCCTGCGCTTGTGGCTGCGTTTTTTGCGTATGTGGCGAGCAGGGTTTATGATTCTCCGCAGTTGCATGGGATTTTGTCGGCAGATGTCCTGTTTTTGATGGTCCTCTTGCTTTTGCCGCGTTTTAATCTTTTTTATAAGCTGGCTTTTTTGGCGCCTGCGGCTGTGTGGGCCGTTGTCGCTCATTCGGTTTGCTCGTATGCGACTTTGGTCTTTTATGCGCTGATGATTCTTGTTGCGTCTGTGGTTCCTCGGCGGTGCCGATTCTTGCTCCCGGTGTATACTCTGTTTGCAATTTTATTTGTTGTGGCCGATGCTGAAAATTTCTTCTACTCTTCGGTGCTGTTGACGCTCCCGGATGCGTGGGGGCTTGCGAAATTTTTCTGGTGGGGTGCGCTGCTTTTTATTGTTGTGCCTCCGCTCGTTGTTTCGCTTGAACTCCTTTTTGCGCGAAAGGTTCTGTGGGGTGCGCGTAGGGTGGAGCTTTCACATCGGGCGGGCTTTGCTATTGTTGTCTCTGTGTTGCTTTTGAATGCCGGCCTGAATTTTTTGAAGCCGCAGCAGCCGATTCTTGATTTTACGGTATATAAGTGGTTCCATCAGTTTTGCATGCCTGGAGTTTCGCGGCACAATACGATTTTGAATGACGATATTAGGAGTGCGTATCCGGTTTGGGAAAAAGAAAGATCTGTTGTCGATGATTTTTCAAAGCCGACGGTCATGATTCTTGTGGAAAGCTATGGCGTGAAAAAATCGCTGGACCAGACGAGGGCTTTGCTTTCGCCGTTTGCGTATTCGCATGCCCGCTTCTTGGGGCTTTATCCGCGCAATGCTTCGCATACGCAGGGGTCGGAATGGGAAGACTTTGGCGCTCTGCGCGGGAAGATTCGGGAGGAGCCTCTGCCGTTCAAGTTTAAAGAGCATCATTTGCAGACGTGGTATGTTCACGGCTACGATAGCGAGTTCTATGCTCGTGGAGAAAACTATTCGAAATTCGGTTTTGACAAGATGCTCTTCAAGGAGCAGTTCGAGGCGCTAGGGCTTCCGAGCTGCCGAAACGGCTTCGTTGGAATTTGCGATTCGGCGATGATTGTATATATAGATTCTCTCCTCAGCGAACCCACGCCTAAGTTTGTTTATTGGACGACCTTGGATGCGCATCCGCTGTATGAATGGTCTGGCATGTTCGAGAAGTCCTATTTCTGCAAGATCTTTTCGCTTTCCGATGTGGACTGCACTTACTTCACGTTGCAAGAGAATACGTTGCGGATGATTGCTCGGCTTGCTGAAAAGCACCCTGAATACAGGTTTATCGTTCGCGGCGATCACCGGCCGATGGTGTCCATAGAACAGTCGGACTTTGTACAGTCGTTCTACTTTAGATGGGTTCCGCTTGTTATTCTGAATTAAACTTGTTCTGTTTTTTACGCACAAAAAATAGCGCTACCTTTGTGAGATAGCGCTATTAGTGGGGCCTCCCGGACTTGAACCGGGAACCAACGGGTTATGAGTCCGACGCTCTAACCGATTGAGCTAAAGCCCCAGCTCACCCAAAGTTAGTAAATATTTTGAAATTGTCTTTGCCCATTCGTAATGGAAGCCGCTGTAGGCGTTCACTACGCATTTGTCCCAATCGGCGACTTCCGTATTGTATACGTTGATCGCGTCCTTGATGCGGCGCAGCATCTGGTGCGGTGCGTTTGCGTCATCGACAAGGAATGCATTTGCCTCGCCGGCGGTTTCGAGCGTGTAGTCGGTGAGCATGCTTGCGATGCCGACGTTCCTGCCCGTGAGTGGGAGCGTACCTGCGGCCATCGCCTTGAGGATGATCGAGGCGGACGGCTCCTGGAGGTTGGCTGCGAACAAAATGTCAGATGCAGCAAGCGTGTCGCGCAATTTTTCTCTGTTGTTCGCTTCTTCGGAATCGAACTGGAGGATGCGGACGAAGTTGCTGTACTGGTGCGAAACTTCCTGGTAGTAGTTCCATTCGGGATGTTCTGGCGACATGCCTACGATGATGAGCGCGTTCTGCTTGGCGATGTCCGAAAGGATTGTGGCAAGCGTTTCGGAGGCGTTGCCCGATTCCATGTCCATGTGGCTGTAAATGATCAGCTTGTTCGAGAGGTCCATGTCGAACTGGCGCCCGAGGCTTGCCTTTGCGCCGCGCTTGGCTTCCTTGATCGGGAGCTTGGCCGTGTCGTTGAAGTCCCAGAACTTGTAGTTTACGCCGAACTGGATCCCGAGGAGCTTGTCGCTGTTGCGGTTCAAGAATCCGCTGAGCCCGCCCGGGAGGTTCGTGTTGAGCATGGCGTCGCGGTAGCCCGACGACGGGAACAGCACCTTGTTTGCGTACAGGATGCCTGCCTTGAGGAGGCTCACCTTGCCCCAGAATTCATAGCCGTCCATGTTGAAGTCCTTGCGCGGGAGGCCGATCTTTTCGATTTCGCTCGGCTGCACATGGAAGTCGTAGGTGATGTTATGGACGTTGAAGAAAAACGGGATGTTGTGGAATGTTTCCTGATAGACCGTATGGCAGAGGGCGCCGACAAGGGCTCCGCCCCATTCGTGTCCGAGAATCGCCTGGAACTCGATGCCGCTTTGTGCGCTGTATGTGAGCGCGGCGGAGGCGAACATAGCAAATCTCAGGTGGTTGTCGCTGTAGGGGAGCGAGTGCGGCGGTCCATAGACGTAGGGCCTGCCGAAATATTCCTCATTATATATATAAGTGTGGAGCGGGTCTTCGTCGGAACGCCAGACTTCGAACGGCTTGTTCTGCAGTGCTTCGACGCCTTTGTAAACGCAATGATACTTGTCGGGATCTACAATATGGTCTTTATAGAACGGTGAACAGGTAATGACATTGGAGCCGGCATTGGCAAATGCGGCTGTCATGCAGTTCACTGCAGTTGCGAGAGGGCTTGGGACCTTCCAATTTCCCGCTTCTGGAGTTACGACGAGTATATTCATTGGTTTTTGTGCACTCCAAATAAAAATTTACCTACAAAAGTAAGTATGTATAAATTTATTTATTTAAATTTCAACTGAAAGGGTGTATTTTATTTTTTAACCTGATAAAGAGTCCTTTTCAATATTTTCTAATAAAACTTCATCTGAAGGATACAAAATGAAGAAGATTTTCATTGCTGCTATGGCTGCTGCTGTCGCTTTTGCGATGACAGGCTGTAAGGGTACGAACGAAAAGCGCGGCGACGAACACCTTAAGGAAGGCCGTTACCGCAATGCTATCAACTCTTATCTTGAGGCAAAGAAGAAGGGCAAGATGTCCGATGAATTCTTTGACAACTTCACCCTCGCTCTCGTGCGCGCGGGCGATATGGAATCCAAGAAGGACTTGGGCAGTGAACTCATCAGCAACTACTTTGAAAAGGCAGCCTCCAATATCGGTAAGGTCAAGGAAGACGCGACCGTCGAAGAATACGTGAAGACGCTCGGTGATATCGGCAAGCGCCAGGCTGCACAGGAAGGTGTGGACTACGCAACGATCATCAACGCTTTTGCAAAGATCGACTCTGCCGAATCTGTCGCAAAGACTCGCCACGTTGCAGAATCTGCCATCAAGAGCATCCGTGAAGAAACGGAAAAACTCTATGTCGCCCGCAACTTGAGCGAAGCTACTGGTGAAGACGATCCGGTCGTGAAGGAATACTTGCTCCTCCGCATGGCTGAAATGGCTCCGACGAACCAGGACATTCAGGCTGCATTGAACAAGAGCCGCAAGGCCACACGCGGTTACTTCCTCATCTTCGGCGAAAACGTTCCGGACTTGAGCGGCAAGCAGCGCGTGGACAAGTGGGGCTACGTGATGGCCATGCCGACCATCAAGATGACCAAGACCTCCCTTTCTGGCGAACTCCAGTTCTGGGCATCTACGGGTAACAACACTGAACTCGATCCGTCCCAGATCAAGCTCGTCTCTACCGAAGGCAAGGAAGTCTTTGCCAAGGGCAATACGGGCTGGTGCGAAGCTGAAGTGCTCGTAGGCAAGAAGGGCGACGAAAAGATTGAAAAGAAGCAGAAGAAGTTCAAGGGCAAGGGCAAGTTGATGAACGAATTCCAGTGCTCTGTGAATATCAGCTTCTCCTTCCCGGGTAGCTTTGTTCCGGACTACATCGAATACAAGGACAACTTCGGCATTGGCCGTAAGTACCTTGGTCACTAATTCGTAACGGAATTTAAAGACTGTTTGAGGCTCGCCGCAGATGCGCGGCGGGTCTTTTTTTGTGCCGTTTGGCCGTCACCTTGAGACCCGCGTTTACATCTCGTCACCTTGAGACCCGCTAGGGGCGAAAGGTCCAGTAAAGCCTTGCCTTGCGAGAAAATGCAAAGGCTTTCGGGACTGTATGGATCCTCCTAACGGAGGATGACGAAAATGGAGGATGAAAAAAATCCCCGACGGTGTGTCGGGGATCTAATAACTATTGACTAACCACTGATTAGAATTCTGCGTGGGCGCTCATGCCGAGGGCGAATTTGGACTTGCCGACGACTGGATTCTTGTCTTCGCTAAAGTTATATCCGAACCAGAATACGAGATTCGTGTTGATGGTCGGGTAGAGGTAGAAGTTCATGCCGAGAAATTCGAATTCGTCATCCTTGATTTGAGAATCAGGATCGTGGTATTCGAAGCTTACGCCAAGGGAGAACTTCTTTGTGATGTTGAAGCTTGGTTCAACAGCGAAGAGCATCTGGTCGTCCGTGAAAATCTGGTCGGCGGCCTTGTAGTCGTCTTCCTTGTTGACGATTGCGTAGAAGTAGTTGAGACCCAAGTTGAAGAAGTCGTAATTTAAGCTCGGTTCAACGAGGAAGGAGTGGACGGCCTTGCCCTTGTACGGGTGCAAACCGTAAGCGGCATAGACGCTGTAGTTGAAGACTTCGAGGCTCTTGGAATAGTCAAGTTCCGTGCCGAAGAAGTAGGTGTAGCCACGGCCGATTTCAGAACCGAAAACCCAGTCCACGCTGGGGGTGATGGTCAGGTGTTCGTCCGGACGGTTCAAAAGCTTGAGACCGTAAGTTGCGAACACGGCGATAGCGCTCTTGCTTTCTTCGGTTGCGCCGATGTAAACTTTACCGTCGCCAAACTTCTCGTTGCCGACTTCAACGCCGATACCGCGAACGGTATGGTTGCGGGCGATGGCGGCATAGCGGCTCGGATCGCGCCAGAAGTAATAGTTGAATGCACCTGCGTTGTAGGTCAAGTCGCCAAAGACCAAGCTTACATCCTGGAACGGAGTCCAGCGGAGTTCTACGCCGTCAAAGTTAAAAGCGGTGTAGCGGTCGTCTGCGCTGTTGATGGCAGTCGAACGGGCGAGTCCGTGGCGGATTTCTGCAGCCTGGTCTGCATTCGTTACATTGCTCTTTGTGTTTGTGTAAACGGTCACAGAAACATTTTCGTCGAGATTTGCCTTCACGTACAAATCGATGTCCTGGTTGGCGGCGTTTGTGGGGTCAAAGTCCTTGTCGAAGTAGCTCGCGAAGTCAAAATCGACATTCCCGTGGATTTCGATGTCAGCGGCCGCTGCAAAACTGGTAGCTGCAAGGGCAATCGGCAAAATGATTTTACGCATACAATCCTTCCAAAAAAGATTTATTTGATTTTTACGAGCAAAAGATAGAAATATCTTTGCTGTGAGACCAATGTTTTGTTCCTGGAACCCCAAAAATACGAATATGTTAAGTCTTAATCACTACAGTTTTGTAAATTTGATAGAGTCTTTAATGAAGGTGGATATGAAGTTTTCCTCCCGTGTTTTATTTTTTGTGTTGCTTGCGCTTGTGCAAGGTGTTTTTGCGTTGACTGCAGACCAGGTCTTGGCAAAATCTAAGGATTGGTTTAAATCGGGCAAGGCTTGGAGCCTCAATTTCAGGGCGCAGGTCTTCCAGGCGGATTCTCCTGATATCAGAACGCAGTCGGGTAGCCTTCTGGTTGCTGAAGGTGACCGTTTTAAGCTTGACCTGCTGGGGATCAAGTTTTATAGCGATGGCGAGAGCCTTTGGCAGTGGAATGTGGAACAGAAGCAGGTCCTCATTAAGGCCGTGGAAGACTTGTCGAGTTCGCTGCATCCGTCGGAGCTTTTGTTCAAGTATCTGAACTGCAAGGCCCTCGAAATGGGGGAAGGTGAATTTGCAGGGCAAAAGCTTTGGATTCTAAAGCTGGATCCGGCAAAGTATGCCGGGCAGTTTACCAAGATGGAAGTGTGGCTTTCAAAGAAGGATTATTCTCCGGTGCGGCTCTACACTGAGGACCCGGCCGGGAATGCTACTTGGTATGGCATTATAGATTTGAAAGTGGTCAAGAAAATTTCTAACGAAGATTTCAAGTACAAGCCTGTTGCTGGCGTTGACGAAATCGATATGAGGTAGCTCGTGAAACTAGGCATGATGAAAGCCGCTTTTGTCGCAGGTCTCCTTGTGTGTGGGACTTTGTGCGGGAATGCTTTTGCTGCGGAAACGCTGTTCAGCAACAATGTATTTGCTGTTGCGCCGACTGGTGAAAACGGGGCGTTGTGGGCGGTTTCCCGAAATGGTGGATATAGCGGAATTACGTTGTTGAAATTCAAGGTCTCGGGCAAGGGAACTGTATCGCTAGAATCTACTGCGATGGAGCAGATTTCGGATACTCTTACGGCGGTCCACGATGGGATTATGTATGGCAATGATGAACGTGCCGAACGTAGGAGAGTCCCTGCAGCTTATGTTGGCGCTAAGCTGGGCCTTGTGCTTCCGATGTTTGGAATGGACAAGAACGATCGCTATTTGCAGCCGCTTGGATTCTTTTCGGTCCCGGATTTGAAGAGTATCAATGAAAATCCGATTGAGTTCATGCTGGATGCGGATACTTTGGAAAGCGAACCGATGCTGTATACGCCAAGTGGCTTTGCTTACGATTCTACGGCTAAACGCCTTTGGGTCGCTCGTGGCGCTTTGGGCGTCATGGTTCACGATATGTCTGGAAAAAACGGCGCAAAAGATACGACGTTTGTCCTAAATCTGAAATCCAAAACGCTTGAAGCTCTTAAGAAAAATGCAAAGCTCGATTTAGAAAATAATCCTGAAATTTTTGATGTTCGCCTGCATCCGGAGACCAATGAACTTTGGCTTGCAACTGCGAAGGGCATCTGGGTGAAGTCATCGAGTGGGCTTAAGAATGTTTCGGAAAAGCTGAAGGATTCCCGTGTCACGGGCCTTTGGATGGGCGGAAAGTCGCTCCAGATTGTTGCTGAGACCAGCTACAAGAAAAAGAACAGCGATGATGTCGTAGGCGGACTCTGGCAGCTGTATGGCGAAAAGGCGAAAGACTTTTCCAAGGTGAATTTCCTGGATACCGCAGGTAAGGTCCAGAAAAAGGATATTTACGATGAAGCCGATTACACGGTAAGCAGTGTTGCGTTTTTGGGAAAGACCGCTTTTGTGCTGGTCCGTAACATTGGCGGTGCCATTAGCGGTTATATGAAACTGGATTCTTTGGGAATCAGGGCTTGGGAAAAAGACGATGATGATAAGCTCCAGTGGCTTTATGGTTATGAAACCGGTGCTACGGACCGTAAGGCTGTTATCGGGTCTATGTGCACGTTCCCGCTTTCGAAAGACCGCATGGGGCTTGCTATTGCGACGGATGGAAACGGTGTCTCTGTGTCTGCGGATTCTGGAGCGACCTGGACTGTTATTTTGAATCGCGCAAAACTTGACAATAACTTGGGATCTATTCGAATGGTCCCGTCCGTGATTGTTCCTGGTGATGAATCGCTGGTTTCATATAAAGTAGGCAAGGAGTCGAAGATTACGATTGAAGTGTTCAGTTACGATATGCGCAAGGTGCGTACGATTGTAAAGGACGCTGTTCGCGATGCCGATGCGTCTCGAAGCACGAACCCGAAAGAAGATTTCTGGGACGGTCGTGATGATCATGGTAAAGACTGCACGATGGGCGTTTACTATATCAGGGTAAAGGACAATCATGGCCATATTGGCTGGGGCAAGGCAATGACGCTGGGAGGTAACTTCAGATGATCAAGTTTAAGAATCTTGTCGTTGCGGTCTTGTCTGTTGGAGCTTTTGCAACTTCGGCAATGGCGCTTGGATTTACGAAAAAGTCTGAACTTGGCGGTTTTGATGGTTTTGTGGAACGCATGGGCGCCGGTGTCCGTGAACTGGGGCGTGGTAACACGGGTACGGCGGATACGGCGACGATGCCTGCTGCGTACTGGAATCCGGCCTTGCTTGGCTTTCGCGAAAATATCGGCATTACGATGAATATTGAAAGGCGTGACTTGGACCGTCTGGGTGGCGCCTTGGGCATTGAAGGTAAGGTCGGAAAGCGCATGGGCGTTGGCTTTGCGATGCTTTACCGTGGAGATACCGATTTTAAGGTGATCGACGATGATGACCAGACGATGGGTTCGGCCGAGCCGTTCTTCTCGATGTTCTATCTCGGTTTTGCCTTCCGCGCCACGCGACGTGATGCGTTTGGTCTTTCGTTCTCGATGAGCTATGATAATTTGGACATTGCTCAGTATTACGAAGGCATTGAAGAATCGTTCCGCAGCCCGGTGACGATCAACTTGAGCTGGTTCCGCCAGTGGAATGATAAATGGTCTTCTTCTGTCGTGATCCGCAATTTGAGCTTTAGTGAGAACTTGTCTGCAAAATGGTCGAAGAACCCGAGCAAGGACAATTCGCTTGCATCGACTGAGGGCGTACGCCCGAAGGTGTTGCAGATTGGGCTTGGTTACCGCTCTAACATTATGGGCAAGCCTGTCTACGCCTGGCTTGAGGCTTTGGATTATCAGGTGGCTGATACGCTTTTGGCATTTGACCCGCAGCTTCATGTCTGGACGGGACGCGTGGGCTTTGAATGCGAAGTGATCCCGAATGGAACGCTCCGCCTGGGTATGGATGATCTGGACTGGATGATTGGTGCAGGCTACAAGTTTGAAATCCGCGTTGGTCGCAAGAAGTTCCCGATCGAGGTGAACTACGCGTTCCTCTATGAATCACGAGCGGGGCTTTGGACTCCGTTTAATCTTGGTTTGCGGGGATACATTCCTTGATTTCCAAAATGTTCATTTCGAAGGTGCGCAGTCTAGAATCTATGGACTGCAACTTCGATGCTGGCATAAACGTAATTTGCGGGCCGAATGGCTGCGGCAAGACGACGATTCTGGAATCGATCCACCTGCTTGCGCAGGGATTCTCGTTTAGGTCGCGTGACTTGCGCGAGCTGATTACATGGAAGCAGAACGAGCTGATTCTTCGAGGTGAATTTGAAGACGAAGGGCGCGAGCGAATGCGAGCGCTTCGTGTGTTTTCTCGCGGGAGCGAGGTGCGCGAAAACGGTGAAACGCTTAAGTCTCCGACAGCGTTTTTCGGGACGTGTCCGGCTGTGATTATGCAGCCTTCGGACATTGAACTTTTGCGTGGCGGGCCGGAAGTGCGCAGGCATTGGCTCGATGAAATTCTCTGTTACCGCTCGGCGGCGAATGCTTTGGTGCTGCGCCGCTACAAGCGCGTGCTGCAGCAGCGCAATAAATGGCTCAAGGAATTCAAGCAGAATGGCGCTGCGGTTGGCGGTGAGGACTTGTTCCGTGTGCTGACGCAACAGCTGATAGAACTTGGCGCAAAGCTCTGGGCGGCGCGAATTGCGCTTTCGAAAGAGGTCTCGGAAATTATCACGCGGTACTATCGCAAGCTTTCGGGCGGGGTGGATGAGATCACTTGCGCTTACAAGAGTTCGATTTTAAAAACGCTTGATGCGCTAGATGCGGCAGACCCGCTTTCGGACGAGATGATGGACGAGATTCCGGCGGGCGCGACGAATGAGGTTCGCGGGGAGTGCGCGGAATGTTCAAGCTCTGTGAATGCTGATGGAAATGCCGCCGGGGATGCTGCGGACAGCTCGGATGCCGTGAGCGAGGAAATGCTGCGGAATGCGTTTGCGCGAAAGCTTGCGGATCTGGAATTTGTGGAACGCTTGCAGGGAATGACGATGGCTGGGCCGCATCGTGATGACTTGGCGCTGTGTGCGTCGGGCTACGAGATGCGTTCTGTCGGGTCGCAAGGGCAATGCCGCTCGGCGGCGGTCGCGATGCGGTTTGCGGCGGTCGATGTGGCGTCGCGCTACTTGACAAAACCGATTTTATTGTTAGACGATATTTTCGCCGAGCTGGATGTGAACCGTCGTGATGCGGTTGCGGCTCTTATTCGCGAGAAGGAATGCCAGGTCGTGATTGCGACGCCGCAGGCAGAAGATCTGCCGTTTAAAGCGGACTCGATGATTGAATTGAAGATTTAAGTGGGCATGACAATAAAAAAACGCGCAAGGGATTGCGCGTTTTTTGCTTCGGGGCTTTTTTGTCCCCCTTTATATTACTTGTTCTTCAAGAGGTCGCGAATTTCGGTGAGGAGCTTTTCTTCGGCGCTCGGTGCCGGAGGTGCTGCCTGAGCTGCTGCGGCTTCTGCTTCTTTTTTCTTGCGCATGTTCTGCATGAAGCCGAGGAATTTCTTCATCAGGAGGAATACGGCGAAAGCGACAATCAGGAAGTTCAGGACTTCACCGATGAAGGTGCCGTAAGGAATGGCGATGCCTTCGGAGGTTGTGTAGACGAGGGTCTTGATGCCTTCGCCTGCGTTCTGGCCACCGCACTTGGCGATGATGGCGGTAACGGTCGGCATTATGACGTCGCTGACGAACGAATTGACGATTTTTCCGAATGCGGCACCGATGATGATACCGATGGCCATGTCAACGATGTTTCCCTTGAAGGCGAAAGCCTTGAATTCTTCAATGAGTGAAGCTGCTTTTGTTTTAATGCTCATTTTTGAGTCCCCTTTATGATTGGTTGCTTATTAAATTATAGCAAACTCTTTGAAGAATGGGCGGTATTTTTTAAATTTGGCGCGTTATGTCATGGTTAATATTGGCTTTTGCTTCGGCTGTTTTTCTCGGCTTTTATGATTTGGCCAAGAAGAAATCGGTTCAGGATAACGCGGTTCGGCCGGTTCTGTTACTTTGCAGTGTATTTTACGCTTTGTTTATGCTACCCGTGCTTTTGTCGGGACACTGCGAACCGCTTACTTTGCACGATCACCTGTTCTTGATGGTTAAATCGGTGATTGTCGGCGGGAGCTGGCTCTTTACGTACAGTGCGATTGCGCATATGCCGCTCAGCATTTCGACGACGATTCGTGCACTTGCTCCTTTGTTTACAATCATGATCGCGGTCGGGTTCTTGGGCGAACGCCCGCAGGTGATGCAGTGGGTCGGTATTGTGGTTTGCGTTTGTTCGTACATCGGGCTTTCGCTTGCGGGACGTAAGGAGATGGGGCATTTCTTTAGCAACGGCTGGGTCGTGGCAATGCTCCTTGGAACGATTCTTGCAGCATGCAGCGGCATTTACGACAAGCTTATTTTGCAGCGCATGAATTTCGAGCCGTTGACGGTGCAGGTGTGGTTCAGTATTTACATGTGCGTGGTGCAGTTCCTGACGACGATGTTTACGTGGTACCCGACGCGCAAGAAGACGACTCCGTTTCAGTTCCGCTGGTCGTTTTTGGCGGTGGCGGCGCTGTTGATTGTGGCTGACCGTTGCTATTTTTTGGCGGTGAGCGATTCGGATGCGTTGATTTCTATCATTACAGTGCTGCGTCGTTCGAGTGTGTTCATCAGCTTCTTGGCGGGAATTCTTATATTCAAGGAACGCAAGAGCAAGATGAAGTTTTTTGCGATGCTGGGCGTGGTGATTGGCTTGTGTCTGATTTCGCTCGGTCGTTGATTTTAACGGACGCGGAGTAGTGGCGTTATGCTAAAGATTGGAATTACGGGTTCTATTGGTGCGGGCAAGTCCTTTATAGGGCGCTTGCTGCGTACGCGTAATTTCCAGGTGCTTGATGCCGATCGCAAAATTCATGAACTTTACCGCGATTCGGCGGGGTTGCGCGCTGAAATGGCTTCGTTCTTTGGTGAGGAATGCTTGACGCCTGCGGGCGTGAATAGCGCGCTGATTGCGGACCGCGTTTTTGCAGATGCGGGTGCCCGCGTGAAGCTGGAGCAGATTGTCTACCCGTACTTGGACCGCGCTGTTGCTGAGTTTCTTGACGAAAATGCTGAGAATGGCTCGGGCGTTTCTAGTGAAAATGCCGTGCCGTTGACGAGTGCCGCGGGCAGTTGCCGGTTCGTGGAGGCTGCGCTTTTTTCACGAGATCCAGAACTTGTGAAAATGCTCGATGAAATCTGGATTGTCGATGCTCCTGAAAATGTGCGCTTGGAACGCTTGGTAGAGCGCGGTCTCAGTGAATGCGATGCCAGACGCCGCATTGAAAACCAGCGTGGGGCCTGTGTTCCAGAACTTTTCCCAGGCAAGCGGATTCGCACGATCATGAACGATGGCGATAAAATGCATGTGGAACGCCAGCTTGATGAACTGCTGAACGATTTACTTTGACTATATTGAAGTTATGCAACCTTACATCCACCAGTTTGCCAATTTTCTGAGAGCGCACCTGAATTCGATTTCGGTCGGGCTAATTGCAACGCTTTTGATGCTCTATGGCGCCTGCATCAACAACTATTTCAAGCGCATTACGAAAAGCATCCCGTTCATCGGGCGTTTCGCGTTGTTCGTTGTGCTGTGCAGCGTGGGGTATGCTTTTGCGAGTTCGCAGATGGTGCGCCTTTTGCGCATGGTGCTGCGAGAACTTTCGGACTTGCCTTTGATTGGTGTGGTTGCGGGATGCTTTGTGTTGCTTGCGTTCCTTGCCAAAAGCGGTAAGGACATTTAGGGACGCGCACGGTCCCTAGTTGAAATTATCGCGGTTTACTCCGTATAAAATAACGTCGTCAATCCACATTTCGCTGTCATCTACAATCCAGATGGTGAATGTTGTGACGCGGGCTTTTACAAAGTCCCAGCCTTTGTTGCCGTATTCGCCGTCGCCTTCGACAAAATCGCTTGGCGTGAAGCTAAAGCGTTTCCAGGTGGAATCGAGATTGTCAACGTATTTTGTTTTGCCGGTTGGCTCTTCGAGAACTTCAATCGCAAAGCCGAGCTCGCCTTTGCCTTTGGCGTAGAATGCGATGGAATCGATGCCTTCAAGGCTTGCTGGAATGCGGTTGATGCGCGTTCCGATCATGGACCATTTGCCTCTTGTCTTGGAGGAACTCTTCCAGTGGAATACGTAGCCGTTGCGATCTTCGTTAAATTCGAAAGCGTCGCTTGCGTTTTCGCTTGAGGGTGTTGTCGTGACGTTGGAATCTTGCGGCAAGAAATACCATTCACGAGCGCCGTCGCTGTAATCAAATGCTGTTTCGAGTTTTTGTTTTTCGAAATCGATGAGCTTGACGGAATGGATGGCTTTCACGAGCGAGTCGGGGAGGCCTGCCCAAATGTTGCTGCTTGCGCTTGCGTCGAGCGCGGCGGTCTTGCCCCAGTACATTTCGATGCTTTCGACGCTAGAAGTTCCATTGATGCGAATTTGGAATTCGGCAGATTGCGGGGCGTCTTGCGTTGTGCTGTTCCAGAACGCTCGCCTGAATGCGAGGCGGTTCCCGCTTTGGTCGGTAAATCGGATGTCATAGCCGTTTTCCATCGCTTCGCTAAAGTCGAAGTTCGTTTCGTTTAATCGCACAAAGACAACGGTGGATTCTGCAATGGGCTTCATCCAATCAGAAACGGTCGAGTCGAGCGGAATGGTGCGGGCGTGTGCCCATTGCTCCAACTGCTCGTTTTCAAGAGTCGGCTTTGCGAGCGTTTGGATATCGCTCTTTTCTCCGGCGGAAATTGTAATGGAGGCTTCGCCAATGGTGGCTTGCTCGTTAGGCGAAATCGCTCGAATTTGATAGCTTGCGGGCGGAAGTGAATCGAGCGTGAATTCGCCCTCTTTATTCGTCTTTGCTATTCTATCGGTGCCGTAAATTTGGATCCAGGCGTAGTCTGCTCCTTCGGAAAGTTCCGCCTTGCCAGAAACGGAGCCGAGTTGTTCCATCTTCAGGGTTGTTAATTTGTTCTTTCTTAAGTCGCTTGATGCGACTCTCTGGAAAACGCCTGCGTTGCCGTCGATGATTTCGATGTAGCCTTTATCGAATCTGATGGAATCCATGACAATGTTGCCGAGAGAATCGGCGGTGACTTCCAGGATTGCATCTCGAACGTTGTTTGGCATGACGGATGAATCTTTAGAAACTCCTTCGACGTACCAAAGCGGACGGATCCTTGCTATAACGTTGGCGGCCGGTTTTGAATCGACGTTTACGACGTTGATGATGCAAGCGTTTTCTGTTTCAACGGTGCTTGCGCCTGCAAAATCCTTATCCGAGGAACAGGCGAATAGCAAAATGCAGGATAGAAGAGCTAAAAACTTTTTCATGCTATCCTCGCGTTTTCTTTTTCTGAAATGTCCGCAACGGGGTACAGCGAGAAGACGAACTGCATGACCTTCTTGGGTGCTGTAACTTCGGCAACGCGCTTTTGCACCTGTCTGCGAAATTCGCAAGTCATCTCGACGAGATCTTCTAGACATTCGTCATCGACGCAGGCGAGGACTGATGAAATGTTACGTTCGCTTGGCGGAATGTTGACGAGCGCGTTTTGCGCAAGTGTGAGCAGTTGATTCTGGTAACTGCGAATGGCGGTGACCTTGGTTGCTCCTGCCGATGTAAAATTGACTGTCGAAACGGCGTAGCGCTCGGAGGCGAGCGGCGTTATCATTTTGAGTTCCCTCAAGACGCGGATGGCTTCTTTCACCTGGTCTTCGGAAACGGCGGGCGTGATTTGCTTGACGAGCGTACGGACATCTGCTTTGCCGCCATTGATTTCGATAATTGAGCGGACAACGGGAATCCACCAGCGGCTGAGAAATAAGATTTCATTGGAATTTAATTTGCGGAGGCTGACGTCTTGCAGCGCGAGGGCCATCTTGTAAAGCTTGTCTTTTTTGGCTTTAGATTTTGTTCGTGATGCGGCTACCAGAATTTCAAAAAGTTCGCCATCGCGTCCTTTGAGACCCAGTAACTTTTTCGAAAGCGGAATGCTCTGTGCTGGTAAATGTGATTCCTTGTTGAGAACTCGGAAAAC
The DNA here is from genome assembly GCF_045112255.1 of Fibrobacter sp. GTDB lineage: Bacteria > Fibrobacterota > Fibrobacteria > Fibrobacterales > Fibrobacteraceae > Fibrobacter. The sequence goes on along the minus strand of NZ_JBGUHR010000114.1, from coordinate 26,318 downwards.
TTGGCTTGTTTCTAGGCCGAGTTTTTGCCCCATCATTTTATAAGAGAAAAGAGGAAATTCCAATTTTTTCTGCACGAAAAAATTTTTTAGCAAATCTCTATAATCGCCAATTTCGTCAATGTTTAACATGCGTGAACCTCTATTATGAAATAGATTATTTACATTCGGCGAGAATAAAGCTTTTTGTAAGTTTTATTGACGAATTGACAATATGATGAATGTCACGCTGGCATAGAGCAAAAATGATGTTTTTCTTACATCTGCTCGGTTACCTTTTTTTAAATCTATTTTAGGGACATAAAAAACAGAGAGGTAGCTAAATGCAAAAAGAAGACATCGTTGTTCTTAGGCAAGTCGTAATTTTTTCGTTGATCGCTATTGTTCTTGGCTTCGTTTACGGCTAAAATTTAAATAAAAATTGGTGTATAGGCGTAAAGCTGGTGCGGTTAAATACTGTGCCGGCTTTTTTTGTCTATAAAAGATGTATATTGGGGTATGTCCGAAAAGATTCATGAGGGATTATTTAAAATGCCAGCTGAAATTAAGATTCTTGAACGTGCCGAAATGTACCTCCGAAAGCTTTCTTGCGGAGTGAATCCTCTGACTGAGGAAATGCTCCCGGAAACTGATGTCTGCAAGCAGGATCGTATTAGCAAGTGCCTTACTTATGTGGCCGATTATTTAAAGCAAAAAGTGATGCCGGTAATGGAACGTCGTGAAAAGGTGGCTGCTCCAAAACCGCAAAGAGTTTTAAAACCACGTCAGGTGCGCGAACTGGCAACCCAGGAACTTGTTCTTACTCCAGAAATGTTGTCTAAATATGAAGTGTCCGAAGAACCGATTTCTGTTTCTGGTGTTGTACGCCGTTTGAATTTCTTGATTCCGCATGAAAGTGGAATGATGCCGCTTGTGTATGCTGACGTTGCCGAGGTCCTTTCGAGAGAAGGCATTCTTTTGAAGGAAGAAAACGATAAGGGCAAGGACTTGAATTTGCCGACTCCGCGTGGTGAAGAGCTTGGCTTTGCAAAGGTCGAAGCGGATATTCGTGGACACCATTCGATTTACACGAAGTGCAATGTCGATGCCCAGAAATTTATTTTGAACAACGTTGATAAGTGCGTTGCTCAGGCGAACGAACGCTTGGCTAGACGCAAGGAACGTGCGGAATCTGGTGAATCGGGTCGCACGGGCAAAGAAAAATTCCATGTAACTGAGGACCAGCTTAAGAATTATCCGAGCGATGAATCTCCTGTGCCGGTAAGCGAAATTGCAAGGCGCTTGAACGATTTGCTCCCGCAGAATTCCAACGTTGAAAAGATTTATTTCAAGACAATTCGCGACTGGTTCGTGGCTCAGAATATGCTTGAAGAGAAGAAAACTGCACTTGGCAAGATTTTCTTTGAACCGACGGAATCGGGCGCTCAGAATGGCATTGTGACGGAATCGCGCGTGGGCAAGAATGGCGAAAACTATGATGCTGTCTTGTACAATGGAGCTGCTCAAAAGCTCGTGCTTCAGCACGTGAACGAACTCGCGTAAGGTCATCCTCGACCGTTAGGGAGGGGATCCATTAAGCTTTCAAATGAAAATCGCCGCCCCTGCTTATTGCGAGGACGGCATTTTTAATGTCATGCCGGCCTTGAACCGGCATCACCTTACACGTCTCGAATTGCGGATACTTACCTGAGTCTCCGTAGCCCTTTGGGCATCGGGACTTCCTTGCCGTCTTCGCCGAGCAGGTAGATATTGTCGAGGCTGATGTAGCCCTTGCCGCTGTGACGTGCGCGGAACGCGAAGTTCTTGATTTTGGTCGGGTCGAGTTGCGGAATCGTCTTGCCCCAGCCTTCCTGCTTCATGTTTTCCCAGATGAGCGTGTCGCGAACCCAGTTGCCGCGAGTGTTCTTGAGGCGGACCATGAATTCGTCGTAGTCTTCGACTTGGCTCGACATGATTTGCAGTTCAATATAGCCTTGCGGATTGTTGTGCGTTGTGGCGTAATCGAAAACGATGCCGACGGATTTCTTGACTTCTTCGGGAACGTTGTAGTATGCGCCGGAGTAGTTCGGCCAGCCTAGATTAGGTGGTTGCTCGACGATGAAGTCGTGGCGGATGTAGCCGCCGAGAGGCGGATTCCCGTTATAGATTTTGGCATCCATGGAGGTGGCGTTGTCGCCATTGACGACTGGGAACCACGAGACGTTATCTAGACCGTTGTCGAAGTTTTGCATGACGCTTGTAGTGCGGTAAGCGCCACGGACGCGGAACGGAATGTTGAGCGTGTCCGGCCATTTCAGTCCATTCGAATTCGGTCCATTCGAGACGGTGAGTTTGATTTCCTTCTTGCCGATAGACACTTTGTTTGTGACAGGAACTTGAATGTGGAAACTTTCGATGGAAGAATTCCATTTGCCGTCATCAGGTGTAGCACGGACGGTAAGTGTTCCTTTATTGTCCCACTTCTTGATTTGGATGTTGGCTCCGGCGAGCGGTATTGAAGATGTTTCCGTGGCGGTCACAAAGAGATCGAGCGTATCGCCAACGGTCATTACTTTCTTTTCGAGTGCTGCTGCGATAATCGTTGGGCTAGTGGGTTTCGTATGGTTGAATGCGTTCATGCGGACAACGACAGTTCCGAATGGCGGAATTTCGATATCGCGGTTCTTGCCTTCGAGCAAACGACCGCTTGGTCCCATTTTCGGGTACGGATAAGCGTCTTTTTGGTCGCCAATCCACTTGAACTGTTCTGCTCCGAATACGTCAACTTCGGTGCGATAGTTGCCCGGCTTCTTTTTTTCACTCTTACGGTCAACCTGCACAATTTGCTTGGTGTCTGTGAGGTTCACAAGCAAAACGTGACAGCGATCTTGATCTCCGAGGTGGCAAACGGCGTATGGTACGACAGATTCGGTTGTGCTTTTGACGGGAACGACGGCATAATCTAATCCCGGATCGAGGAAGCGCATATACGCCATATAGACTCCGTAGTATTCGGCGGTGGGTTCAAGGCTTCCCCAGAGGTTCCAGGAACCTTCCTTGACGAGGGCGGTCATGCTGATGGTTCCCCATGTATGGTCAGGGCCTTCAAAGACGTTGCCGAAGGCGTCCCACGGGAGCGCCTGGAATCGGTCGCCAAAGCGGACGAGGTATTGTGCGAAAATGTTTGCCATGCCGGCGGCTTGCGGGTAGTCCATCCAGATTTGGCTCCCTTGCACGGACGTGCTGAATTCCGAGAGGAATACGCGACGCTTGCCCTCGAGATACTTGTTCATCCAGGCTTTCAGCGTATCGGCGTTGTGGCCGACGTCAAGGCTTGCCTTGAGCATGTCTGCGGCGTTCAGATTTTCGGGTGCCCAGTACGGATATGTATGCAAGTCAACGACGTCGAGATAGCGTTTGCCGTCGGCCTTTTCGGCTTCGCCGACGATGCGCAAAAATTCGGCCATCCAGTATTTACCATCCATGAGACCGGCGCCTTTCTGTTGCATTTTGTGCGTACTGAGGAGAGGACCGTGCAAAATGATGCTCGGGTCAACGGCCTTCATCGCGCGGGCGTACTCGATAAAACGAGCGGCGTATTGCCTTGCCGAAAGTGGACCGGATTCTTCCCATTCGCCGTCAAGCTCGTTGCCAATTTGCCATTGCTTGATGTTGTACTTTTTGACTTTGTTGGCGTAGTGGACCCAAGCGGCGGCTTCCTTGACGGTGCCTGTACCTGCGTTGACGCAGATAACGGCGTTCTGTCTTCCTTCCGGGAATTTTTTGATGTAGGTCATGAATTCTTCGAAATGCCACTTGATGTTGGTCCAGTCGGTGCGCGGCTTGTCGCCATTGCGCGTGGACATCGCGAAGAACTTGTAATCGTTTCCGGCGAGTAAATCATCGGAGCCGCTATAGAGTTTCATTTCTCGAATTTGCACACCTTTAGATGGCAAGTCGGTTGTCTTGAAGCGGATTGCTACATAACGTGCGCGAGTTGTTGCAAACTTGTACTTAGTCTGATTGCTCGTAACCTTGACGGTTCCCAATCTTTTTAGCTTGTTTTCAAGATTCTGGTGAACTCCCGGGTATTCGGCGTAGTCTTCGGTCCAGTACGAAAGTTCAAAAGACTTCGGGCGGAGATTTCCCCAGTCGATGATGATGGAATCGAGGTCTTTCTTTTCGGGGAATTCAATGACAACCCAAGGCGGATCGTTCGGGTTGAGTATTTCTCCCCACCACATAGTGCTCTTGTCGCCATCGGCAAGGTGGCTGCGACGGATGAATCCGTAGTTGTCTTTTGTCGTGCCTCGGTAAATCGTTTCGCCGAGGAATCCCGGTGCCCAGCTTGTGTCGCTTGGGATCCAGAGTCCCGTGCTGTCGTATTTGCCGGCTCCGTTCCAGTGGTAGTCATTGCTCAGGCTCCCGTTCGGGAAACGGAAAATCGAGTAACCGCCTGTGGCGAGGGCGCGCGCCATGTCGTAATAGCGCGTGGGCGGATTCCAGATGGCAAGATCGGCCCCCATCATATTATCTGTGTTGATTTTGATGCCCGGTTGCGTGTCGTCAACCTCGATGACGTTCTGTGCCGCAAGTGCAGTGGTCGCAGAAATCGCGAATGCTGCGCTGCACAAAATTTTTTTGAATTTCATAAGACCTCCTCAAAAATGGGGTAGGGTTCAGTGTGAAAATTTATTTGATTTCTAGCTGGCTAAAGGATTCGTAATGGTCGGCGGTATAGTAAATGACGCAATCGCTTTGATAAACGAGACGCTTGGTGCCGCGATTTTTGGCCGAGTAATCGACATCGGCTTCGTGATATGTTCCCTTGGGCAAAAGACCTTCGCTGTTTCCGAACTTGTCACCGCCAATCATCATGCCGATAGTTGTCCACGGGTTGAAATTCCACTTTTCGAAAGACTTGCCTGTTTTTGATTCGTAAAGAGATTTGCCTTCGTCCTGTGTAACGTAGTTTGTCGGCAACTTGTCAAATTTGCACAAGTATGCAGCTACGGAATCGCGCGTGGTGTACTTGCCGGATTCTTGGACCGCTTCGTAGATGCTTTTGCTTTTGACAGATGAAGAACTAGCTACACTACTAGACGATTTTGTTTTTTCGCTGGAAGAACTTTTAACAGTGCTGCTAGATGAAAATTTTTTTGAATCTGATGATGACGGTGGTGCGCAAATGATATTCCCGCAATCGTCAACAGAATATTCATAACACAGTATGTTGTCGTAGGAGGCTTCTTTGCAGTTGTCTTCTGGGGCTGATACGGTACATGCGTTTGCAAAAAAGCAAGCTGCAGTTGCAAGAAAAAGTACTTTTATCGATTTCATATTTTAAATGTAATAAAAGCTTTAAAATCGATTGGCGGTACGCCATAGCTACGGCCTGATTCTAATGTTTGTTCTTCTTGTGAAAATTTTTCTGTTGATGAAAAATAGTGTGTACGCCGCCATAAATGAAATAAGCATGATGAGAATGTTTGAAGAATCTTTATCCAGGTAGTCTATAAAGACAAAGAAAAGCTTGTAGATATATACGTGACACAAGTATAGTTCCAAAGATAAAAGCCCCATGACGGTAAATATTTTGTCGAGAACTTTCCATTTCTCAAAAAAGTTGGCAAGGATGATGCACAGGGTAGGGGTGATGATGATGTAAGGCAAATACGCCAGAGAACAGGTGTGTAATTCTCTTGGAAAATAAATCATAAAACATTGTAAAATGATTAGGGCGATGATTGCAGAGACGAGTCCAATTGTTTTTAGTTTTTTGCTTAAGGCGATATTGCTCCCGTCCTTTGCCAAGTGCCCAAAATAAGCACCTATGAAAAATATCGGGATCCTTGCGTATGTGAATATAATGAATCCTCCGAAATTTTTATTGTCGTAATAGTATATGCAAGTTAGAGCGTAAATTAAAATAAGAGATAAGCCTGCGCACACGAAGTACAAAGAAACTTTTGTTCCGTATTTTTTAAATAACTTAAAATAAACGGGAAAGATGATGTATAAGAAAATGATACAAGGGATAAACCATAGTTCTTCTTGCAGCTTCATCCAATAGCTCAATGTTGTCGCTCTGCAAAACAGAAAGATGAAACTTTTAAGGCTGAAATTCATCTGTGTCAAGAAGACAATGCAAATGATAAGCCAGAATTCAGGAATGATTCGAAAGAAACGGCTCTTGTAGTATTTCTTTAATGAAAAGTTTTTTCGGGACATGGAAAAATACAACCCAAATCCCGATAGGAATAGAAAAATATCGACCCCGCCGTAACCTAGCGCCTTAAAAAAATCTAGAAACGCAAAATCAGTAGGAACGGGCAAATGAAACAGCATAATCCATAATATGGCAAAGCCCATTATGCCACTTCTGTGTTTTGACAATAATTGGAGTATGCTATTCACCTTATTAATATACTTGATTTTTCAAAATAACGATGTCAATTTTTCTAGTGAAAATTGTAAATATTCTATATTCATTGGGGCTGCTCTTTGAATGCCCGAAACTTTTGCTTTGGCTAGGACGTTTAGCGATGCGTATTCTTGAAAAAATCAGTGAATTTATCGGCAAGTGGATGGCGGTGGTGGTGCTTGCGATTGCGGCGCTCTCTTTATTTGCTCCGAGTACGACACTTTGGATCCAGCTCTCGTGGGTGAATTACCTTTTGATGGTCGTGATGTTTGGCATGGGGCTTACGCTCAAGTTGAGCGATTTTGCGCTAGTGTTCTTGCGACCCAAGGAAGTCATCATCGGTTGCACATCGCAGTTTGTGGTGATGCCTGTACTCGCCTTTTTGCTTTCAAAGATTTTTGGACTAGATGCCGCTTTAATGGCTGGCGTGGTTCTCGTTGGCACTTGCCCGGGAGGCACTGCGAGTAACGTCATCACTTATCTCTCGAAGGGCGATGTCGCGCTTTCTGTCGGGATGACGAGCGTGAATACGCTCCTTGCGCCTGTGCTGACTCCTGCGATTACATACTTGCTGCTCCGAACGACGGTGAACGTCGATGTGATGGCAATGTTCCTTTCCATCGTGAAGGTTGTGCTTGTGCCGATCGCGCTTGGCTTTGTTATCAACAAGTTCTTTGGCAGATGGACTGCGCGGGCGATTAAAGTTTTGCCGCTTGTTTCCGTGATTGCAATTGCGATGATTGTCGCAGCGGTCGTTTCGCACAATGCAGCGAAGATTCTCTCCACGGGCGCCATCGTGTTTGCGGTGGTGATTCTTCACAATTTACTTGGTTACGGCTGTGGCTTTGGCCTCGGCAAAATGCTCAAGTTCTCTACGCCTAAAACGAAGGCGCTTTCCATCGAAATTGGCATGCAGAATTCTGGGCTTGCTACAAGCCTTGCGGCAACGGCGTTTTCTTCGCTTGCGATGGCGACTGTTCCTGGAGCCATTTTCTCCGTATGGCATAACATTTCCGGCGCAATTCTTGCGAATGTTTATCGCCGTTGGGATAAGTAGTTTTTTATTTGCTGAAAAGTTGCGTGTTGGGAAACCTGGCGACCTTGCGATAAACAGATTCTAGCAGCGAATCGTTCTCGTTTAAAAAGAACGTGTGCTTTTTGGTACATAATGATGCCAACTGTATGCAATAACGTGCGGTCGCTTCATTGTGGTGTCGCCTGTGAAAACATGAAAGCGTCAGCAAATGGTCGTTTCTCATCGCTTTTTCTACTTCGCCATGATAAATGCGGGGGAGGGCGCATCCGCGAATCCAGACGGCAAACGCTCCGTTTGCAAGTGCAATATCCAAAATGCGACGCTCTGCATCGGAATGGAATGTGCCTACAATGCATTGATGGCGTCGCCCCATTTCTGTAGCCCATTGTTCCAAGCGGTAATCGTTCACGTCAAAATCTCTCGACGCAAATACCCCTATTTTCGTTTCGGGTCCGTACCACAAGCGCAAGGCCCCTTCTGTGTGGATTCCTACAAGTTTGATTTTGTTCATTTTCCTCTCCTTAAGACGAAAAAAGATCGCCCCGCTTGCGCGGATTGCGATCTATTAACATCACCGTTTCTGGTGCTGTATGCAATATACAATTATAGTTTGAGAAAAACAAGTGCTGTTTTTTTGTGAAATGGCGAATGAATTTGTGAAGTTGCTTGCGCTTGTTGTTTGACTTTTGTATGTTATGCCATATGAAGTTTAAGCTCGTTTTGAAAATTGCTTTACCTATTTTGCTTGTTTTGGTTGCAGGAACGCTGTTCTTTCTGTACTATAGCAATCGCATTCCTGAAAATGCTTTGGTGTATTATCGCATTAAAGATCACAAAGGCGAAATTTCTGTATGGCGAGCCTCTAACTGCGAGATAAATGGGGATGAATTTCACTGCCATGCGGAGTTGTGTCCTGACGATATATATAAAGGTAATCCGCGTTATCCGCTTTTGCGGAAATATAGACCGGACACAAATACGTATCAAGATACTGCTTACATAAATCTAAATTTTGGCCTGTTTAAGAAAACGAGTTATATCCCTCGTCCTATATATGCGGAATTTGACACTGCTTATTTTAGAAAACAATTTGCTTCGGTAAAGAGAACATTCCCTTGTTCGCATTCAAAAACATACTCGTCTCCTTACGAGTTAACTGCCATTGATTTACCTAGTGGCGTTACTTTCTATGAACCGGGAAAGAAAAAAGACTCCACAAAAATTGCAAATCCAGAAGAAAAAAGCGAACGCAAGGATTCTTTAAGCTTGAATCTCAAAACGGTGTCGACAATACATTCTGTTTCTATTTCTTGTCCTGTGATGCGTTCGTTTCCGCACTATACATGTTATTGCGGCAATTATCCAACTTATTGTGGAAATTCTAAATACACGAACATGCCAGCACCTCCAGAATCTCATTTTTATGCAATGGACGTTTTGTCTTTGAAGGATAGCTCTTTTACTTGGAAATTGGTTTACAAGACTCCGTACAGCGAAGTCGATACGCTGGAGGTTACAACGACGGTCAAGAGAGAGTGATGTGTTGGATTACTGAGCTAGCTCATGTTCAATAAGTCTTGTTTCAATCTTGGTTTTAAAAGCATCGCGACACCTTGCTCATTAAATGCGCAAGGGAGATGTTTGGTGTGTCGCCCGCGTTGATCCTCCGCATTTTCTATGGTCACAAATTGTGACCATAAAGATCTCTTTACGTTCTGATATTCATCCGAGGACAGTTGAAACAGATCTGGGGAACGTTCAGGATTTCTTTTCACTGCTTGATTCAGCGCCTTTATTTCTATACCATACATTTCTGCAATATCACGGTCAAGCAAAAAACGTCAAGAAATCTCCGATTTATGGAAAGTTCTGCATATGCCTATATACCCCTTGACAGTTTGTATCCGATTAGATACATTTAGGGTGTATGATTACGATAAATCAGACTCCTACATTTAAGAAATGGATGAGTAAATTACGGGATATTCGGGCTAAAGCTCGGATACTCTTTCGTTTGACTCAAGTCGAAGGAGGTAATTTCGGGGATTACAAATCCGTCGGTGATGGGGTATCAGAAATGCGGATTGATTATGGACCTGGTTATAGACTATATTTTGCGAGAAATGGAGAATCAATCGTTATTCTTCTTATTGGTGGTGATAAATCAACGCAGGATCGTGATATAGAAAAGGCTAAAGCAATTTGGCGAGGAATGCAAAATGAAAAAAAATGAAACTACAGTTTTAGATATTGCCGAATACCTCGACAGCGAAGAAATCGTCGCCGAATATTTGAATATGGTCAGCGAATCTGATGATCCTGCGCTGTTTCTACGTGCCATTGGACACATCGCTAGAAGCAAGGGCATGTCGCAGATTGCCGAAAAAACAGGCCTTGGTAGGGAAAGCCTTTATAAGGCTTTAGACGAAAAAGCCCATCCGCGTTTTGAAACCATTTTCAAAGTATTGAACGCTATGGGTATCCAGATGACTCTCGTCCCTAAAATGAAGTTTAGGAAACGCTCTAAACAAACGGGACTTTGCGTCGCGGAGAAAAGAGCGCGGTATAAGGCGTAAGGCATTCAACATACTATTAAGCATCTCTTTACTATATTATTTATCTGTAAATCAAGGAGTGAACAGTGATGAAAAATAAGAATGACAATGTATTAGAAAGTTCTCAAAATCACGAAACGAAGACTACCGTTCGCTCTGATAGCCCCAAAGCTTATTTTGAATATGAAAATCCTAAAAACTCACCTAAATCGGATGAAGACTTATTAAGCGATATAACACGTGTTTCCAAAGTAGTGGGAGGAATTGCCTTAACTCAGAAAACGTATTCAATAAATGGTTTATATGATGTTTCTACAAATACAAGACGATTTGGAAGTTGGAACAACGCTTTGGAAAAAGCGGGATTAAAATCTGGAAATATCATTAATTACACAGATGAAGAATTATTTGAAAATATATTGAATATCTGGCAATTCAAGGGAAAACAGCCTGTTAGAAAAGATTTAGCATTTCCGCCATCTAAAATATCTCAATCTCCATATAACCGAAGATTCCATTCTTGGATAACTGCAATAAAAGAATTTGTAAAGTATGCAAATGATAAAAATATTGAGGTTAACAAAAATGACAGTGTTGATCGTGTGAATATGAAATGTCTTGGAAGGGATCCTTCTCTTCGTTTGCGTTATCAAGTACTAAAAAGAGATAATTAGCAAACTTTATGTTCCAAATGCAATTTGGGAAAAAGTAATCAAGCGGACTAAATACTCAATAAATTCTTTTGAAGCAAATTATAATCGTAACTTTAAATATGAGGTTTTAGGGGCTAAGCCCCTAGGCGAAGGGGGGGGGGAGCAACGCCGTGCGACTCAGGGGAAGGCTTTCCCCTCCTTTTTGTATGGATTGCTTCGCTTTGCTCGCAATGACGTTTTTAGTGCAAAAATTGCTCACATTCCCTAACCACTACCACTAGCCACTCTTATAGTCTTTTTCTACTTGGCACACTTCGTGTGCATTTAGCGCGGCTCGGTTATGTCAAACCAAGCAAGCTTGGTTGCCGCAACGCTCGCCTTTAGCTAAATTTCCGCGCACCGCCAGATGTCGTATTTCTGGGGAACCGGGCGAGAACCGCCCATAAAAAGGATTATTTATGTCACAAATCGAATTGACCTTCCCCGATGGCTCCGTACGTTCCGTAGCATCGGGCACCACCGGCCTCGAAATCGCAAAGAGCATTTCTGAAGGCCTCGCACGCAAGGCTCTTGGCGTTAAACTCGGCGAAAAGGTATTGGACCTCACCCGTCCGCTCACCGAAAGCGGTTCCATCCGCATCATCACACCGAGCAACGACGATCCGGATGCATTGATGCTCCTCCGCCACAGCTGTAGCCACGTGCTCGCCGAAGCTATCTGCGACTTGTTTCCGGGCACAAAGCTCGCTTACGGTCCGGCTATTGACAAGGGTTTCTACTACGATTTGATGACACCGACTCCGCTCAAGGAAGAAGACTTCCCGAAGATCGAAAAGCGGATGAAGGAAATCATCAAGGAAGACCGTCCGTTCACTCGTTGCGAAGTTTCTGCCGAAGAAGGTCTCGCTCGCACGGAAGGCGACAAGTACAAGCACGATAACGCTGAACGTGCTCTCGCTCGTGAAGGTTCGGATGGCAAGTTGAGTTTCTATGTAACGGGCGAACCGGGCAAGAACTGGGAAGACCTCTGTGCCGGTCCTCACGTGCCTTCTACGGGCAAGCTCAAGGCTTTCAAGGTGCTCTCGATTTCCGGTGCTTACTGGCACGGCGACCAGAAGAGCGACCAGCTCACTCGTGTTTACGGAACCTGCTTTGCAGACAAGGAAGGTCTCGAAACTTACGTGAAGTTGCTCGAAGAAGCCGCCAAGCGCGACCACCGCAAGATCGGCAAGGAAATGGACCTCTACCACATCGAAGACCATTCTCCTGGCATGGTGTTCTGGCACCCGAAGGGCACCAAGATGGTGAACGCCCTCAAGGATTACATCCGTGGCAAGATCGACCATCGTGGCTACCTCGAAGTGATCACTCCGGAAATTGTGAACAAGGTTCTTTGGCTCAAGTCCGGACACGCTGACAAGTACAACGAAAACATGTTCAAGACGATGGCTGGCGATGTCGAAATGGCTGTGAAGCCGATGAACTGCCCGTGCCACATTTTGATTTTCAATTCTCAGCTCCGCAGCTGGCGTGACCTTCCGATGCGCCTTGCCGAATTTGGTAAGTGCCACCGTTACGAACCTGCCGGTACGATGCACGGCCTTATGCGTGTGCGTGGCTTTGTGCAGGACGACGCTCATATCTTCTGCACCGAAGACCAGATTGCAAGCGAAGTGGCTGACTTCTGCCACTTGGTCAAGGAAATCTACCACGACTTCGGATTCGACGATGTGAAGGTGAAGTTCTCTACCCGCCCGGCAAAGCGCGTGGGTTCTGACGAAATCTGGGACAAGGCTGAAGCCGCTCTCGCCGAAGCTACGAAGCTCGCTGGTCTTGACTACGTGCTCAACCCGGGTGAAGGTGCCTTCTATGGCCCGAAGCTCGAATTCACGCTGAAGGATTCCCTCGGTCGTGATTGGCAGTGCGGTACGATTCAGGTGGACTTCAACTTGCCGCAGCGCCTCGGTGCCGAATATGTCGGTAAGGACAACCAGAAGCACATTCCGGTGATGTTGCACCGTGCTGCTGTCGGTTCCATCGAACGCTTCCTCGGCATCTTGATCGAAGAATTCATGGGCGACTTCCCGCTGTGGCTTGCTCCGGTGCAGGCTCGCGTACTCCCGATTTCTGAAAAGTTCGTGGACTACGCCAAGAAGGTACAGGATGAACTCGTGGCTGCCGGCGTACGTACTGAAATCGACGAATCCAACGAAAAGTTGGGTTACAAGATCCGCCAGTGCGAACTCCAGAAGGTTCCGTACCTCCTCATCGTAGGCGAGAAGGAAGCTGCTGAAGGTCTCGTTTCTGTCCGTAAGCGTAAGGATGGCGACAAGGGCCAGATGAGCGTCCAGGCATTCATCGACATGACCGCAGACGACAGAAAAGTAGTTCGCTAATTTAACAGTCGAATGTAGTTCGCAGACGTAGGCTTCCTTTGAGCCTACGTTTTTTGTCAACTTTTTGCATCTATGCCATATATATCGTAAAAAATGCATTTTACTCCTTGAGAGTACTGTGAAATTATTATAACTTGAATGATATCTTCTCTTTGCTGGGTAACTTATGCAAGAAGTCCATTTGGTTGAAATTTATATTGCCGATATGTTGGGTCTCTTTTTGATTCTTGGTGCTATTTGGAGTGGCGCTTGGAAACTGCAAAAGAAAAATAAAGAGGATCGGCTGCTTCTCGGAATCATGTTGCTTATTGTTTGCGCGTGCGTTGCTGATGCCGCATCCTTTGCTGTGGATAATCATCCTGGTGAATTGTTTAGGGCGCTCAGCTATGTCTCGAATTTTGTTTTGTTCTTTGCGAATTTAGTGATCGGCCCGCTTTGGGTGATGCTTGTCTCCCGTCATATTTATGGAAATGTGTCGCGCTTCCAGTGCATCCTCATGACAACCATTTCCGGTCTTGTTTTTGCTTTGTTGATCGCCAATTTCTTCTATCCTGTTGTTTTTAGGATTAGCGAGGCTAACGTGTATTCTCGCGGTCCTTTGTTTATGGTGAATAACTTGATGGAAGTTGCTTTCATGATAGATGGCGTCATTATTTACTTGATTGGTCGAGCACGTAGCGGTGGTGTCAAATTTTTCCCGGTATTGCAATTTGTGTGGCCTATATTCATTTGTGTATGCTTGCAAAACTTTTTCTATGGAATATCGACAGTGTGGGTTGGTATTGCCGTTGGCTTTACAAGCCTTATGCTTGCGTTGCAAAATGAAAACATCTTTATCGATAAATTAACTAGACTGTTTAATCGCTATTATTTGGACCGTATTTCGGGAACCTTGAAGCGCAGTAACAAAATTGCAATGATGATGATAGATATGAATGGCTTTAAGAGCATCAACGATAATTTAGGCCATTCCCAGGGTGATGATGCTTTGTTCACGATGGCTGAAATTTTGCGTGAAACATTGGAATCGCACGGCACTGCGGTTCGCTATGCTGGTGACGAATTTGTTGTTGTTATAAATACGGACAATGAACAGGTTGCGGCTTCTTATCGCGATAAAATCAAGCAAAAGATGACGGACTTCAACAAGAAACGCATCAAGAAATACAAGATTTCGGCTTCGATTGGCGTGGGAATCTTTGATTTGAAACAGAATGGCCTTGATGAAATTCTGGAAATCATCGATAAGCGCATGTATGATGACAAAAAGGCGTATTACGAAGCAAGCGCAAATGATCGCCGCCGTAGCCGATAAAAAATGCCGGGTGCTTGAACCCGGCGAAAACTTAGCGGATTTTATTCTTCCTTAACGAACATGTCCTTGCCGACGCCGCAAATGGGGCATGTCCAATCGTCTGGAAGGTCTTCAAAAGCTGTGCCCGGCGTAATGCCGTTGTCCGGATCGCCTACAGCGGGGTCATAGATGTAGCCACAGGCTTCGCACTTGTATTTTGCCATAAAATTCTCCTTGCTTAATTGTGCTTTTTTTAAACTATATAAATAAATGTCGGAAAGTCAGTTTTTTATATTTTTTTTGTGATTGAAACGATCCGTGTTTATATTGCCGATATTTCTGCGTTGAAAGAAACGTCCGTTTTTGAGCGTTTTTTGGGGCAAGTTCCCGAATATCGCCAAAAAAAGGCAATGTCGTTTAAGTTCCCTAAAGGCAAAATGCAGTCGCTTGGCGTTGGGCTTTTGCTCCAGAAGGCATGTCGCGATGCAGGGCTTCTCGGCGCTGACGATCGTATTGCATATGGCGAAAATGGCAAGCCATATTTGGTGGATTTCCCGGAAGTACATTTTAACTTGTCGCATTCGGGCGAGCGCGTGATGTGCGTGATCTCGCCATTCGAAGTCGGCTGTGATGTTGAAATGATCAAGGGCGACCGGGGCAAGCTTGCCGAGCGTTTTTTCAAGCCCGAGGAATCTGCGTGGATCAAACATTTCGAAACGCTCGAAGCGCAGTCCGAGGCGTTTTACAGGCTGTGGACGCTCAAGGAATGTTATATGAAAGTGACGGGCTGCGGCTTGTCGCTTATGCCGGATATGTTTGCATTGCACGTGGACGAGAATGAAAATGTTTCGCTGTTTCACGATGGCAATCGCCCGGAATATTCATTCCAGGAGATCGATTTGCACGACGGCTACCGCTACGCGTATTGCATCAAGAATGAATGCAAAAATGCACCGCACGAAGTAGAGTGCGTAGATTTGCAGTAGCTGCTAACTGCCTACTGTCTACTTCCAACTTCCTACTCTAATGTAATCCACGAGCATTTCGTTCGGGAACTGCGAATCGTCCACTTCAAAGCCGGGCCAGTTGCCTGCCACGGCGACGTTCAGCAAGAAGAAAAACGGCTTGTGGAATTCTTCAGTGTCGCCCGTGTTGTCTTCGATTAAAATTTCGTGGTACATGAAATCATCGACGAACATGCGGATGTACTTTTCATCCCACGTGAATTTGTACGTGTGAAACTGCGTGATGTCGAGTTCATATTTTTTGTCGCGGTAGTTGCCGGTGTTGTTGCCGTAGGTGGCGTATTCAGCGCCGTTTGCCCAGTGGTTTGTACCGTAGATTTTGTTTTCGCTGTTGACGGCTTCGATGATGTCAATTTCGCCGCAGGCGGGCCATCCGACCGTGTCGAAGTTTTCTCCGAGCATCCAGAATGCAGGCCAGATTCCCTTGCCGGTCGGGAGTGCGATGCGCGCTTCTACGGTGCCGTACTTGAAAGCAAACTTGCCTTTGGTGAGCATGCGTGCGGAGGTGTACTTTTGCCCTTCGTAATTTTCTTTCTGGGCGCGGATATGCAAGACGCCGTCCTTGACGTAGGCGTTCTCTTTGCGATCAGTGTAGTATTCCCATTCGTTGTTGCCCCAGCCGCTTGCGCCTGTGCCGATGTCGAAAGTCCATTTGGTAGGGTCGATATCGTCGCCGTCGAATTCGTCGTTCCAGAGGTACGGTGAACTGCTGGAAGATTCCGGATCAAGCCCGGATTGACGTGAGGAACTGCTGCTGGATGGATCCCCTCCGCTTCGCTCCGAGGATGACGAAATCGTAGAAAGAGTCGAGGATGATGAAGAACTCGTCAAGGCGGGCGACGATCCGCCTTCTATGCTGCTAGAAGATTGAACTGCCAAACTGCTTGAGGAATTCTGAGAGTTACTGGATTCTTTGTGGCTATCGCCACTCAGAATGACGGACGAGGAGGATGAACTCGCGGCAATTTCAGAGCTGCTCGAATCGAGAATGGGTGGCTCGCAGATTTTGTCCCCAGAGCATGCTGCCAACCAAACCATTGATACGGCACACCCAATTGCGGCAATGCCCGAACGGATATTTTTGAACTCACAAACCATAAAACCAAACCATCCTTTGTTGTTAATTACTTTGCGTCCGGATCTTCCGGGTGAACACGGGCTATTACGCCGACTGTTGCTCGCGTTGCCTTGATCAAGTCCGCTGGCGCCACTTTCAACTGCAGACCGCGTTCGCCAGCGCTCACGTAAATGTACGGGAACTGCATTGCTGTCTCGTGAATGAAAATCGGAAAGTTCTTTTTGAGTCCGAGCGGGCTGCAGCCGCCACGAATATAGCCTGTCAGTGGGGTTAAATCCTTGAGCGGAACGGTATCGATTTTCTTGTTGCCGCTCACCTTGGCGGCTCCCTTCAGGTCAACTTCGAGATTACCTGGCACTACGCAAATCAGGTATCCGATTTTATCTCCGTGTACGAGAATTGTCTTGAAAACCTGGTTGATGTCTTCGCCGAGGCTGTCGGCCACGTGCTGTGCTCCAAGATCGTTTTCATCAACCTTGTACGGGATGAGTTCGTATGAAATTTTTTGTCTGTCCAAAATACGTGCAGCGTTTGTCTTCTTTATTTCCATATAAACCTCTATAGCGGGTCTTGAACTCTTGAATATTCCATTTTCAAATATAAATCTTTAGCGGGACCAGTTGCAATAGACCAAAGTGAATGCTAAATTAAAAAGTATGGTTGTATGGTGTTTCGGTGGAGAAGGAGTATTCTATGGAATTGATGAAGATTGATTATGACCTCTTCAAGAAGATCTTGAAGGAAATTCCGTCGAATATTTTTTTCAAGGATACTGAATGCCGTTACGTTTTTTCAACACATTATTGGCGGCATTTGCAAGGTGCAGACGATCCTTCATGGGACATTGCTGGCAAGACAGATCTGGAAATTCGCAAGGATAAAGAGAATGCAAAACTCGCGATGGAACAGGATCGTGAAATTATTCGTACTGGCAAGGGTACGAGTTATGTTATCGAAATCAATCAAGATGGCGTGACTGAATATTTGGAGCTTATCAAGAATCCTGTTCGCGATGATGATGGTAATATCATTGGCATTGTCGGCCTTATCAACAATGTCACAGAAAAGGTTCTACTTGAAAAGAAACTTGAAAAGTATGCCCATACTGATATGCTCACGGGTTTATACAACCGAAATTATTTTGAGGAATGGATTGTAAATCCCATTAAGCCGGAAATGTGCCCGATGTGCTTGATTTCTGCGGATTGCGATGGTCTAAAGCAAGCAAACGATACGTATGGACACGTTATCGGTGATGAGCTGATTCGCTTGACTGCGTCGCTATTCCGCGTGGCGCTTCCTGAAAATGCGGTGATGTTCCGAGTGGGCGGGGACGAGTTTTTCCTTGTGCTCCCGAATACGACGCAAGAAGAGTGCAAAAAATATATTGATAACATGAATGAAATGTCACGGGCTTTGCTTTTGAAGGGTAAGCCTATTTGCGTTTCGTTCGGTTCTTGCGAAATCCCGTCGCCATCACTCAGCTTTATGCAGGCTATGGAAACTGCGGACAAACGAATGTATATGGAAAAGAGTATAAAGTACTCAGAGTCGAATGAATAAATTTTTCGGTTTAATATAATTCATGAATAGAAAATACAAGGCTGTTTTATTTGGTAACGGCACGATGGGTGAACGCCATCGCAAGTTCTTTGAATATTCCGGCGTACAGTTTTTAAAGATTTTTGACTTGGAAGATTTAGATAGCGCTGGGAATCTGCGCACATCGCTTGCTGATGAATTTGTTTCAAATAAAAAGATTGATTTTGCCGTGATTGCGTCTCCGGCTACAACGCATTACCAGTATGCGAAACTTTGTTTGGAACATGGGGTCTCCGTATTTGTAGAAAAACCGCTAGCCACGTCTGGTGATCAAGCGCAAGAACTGGTGGATTTGGCAATCCGAAATAATGTGATTTTATTTGTAGCGCAGTCGGAATGCTTTAATTCGGTATTCTTGAATTTCCGCAAACATTTTATGGCGGAACTTGGCGCTGTTGAAAATGCCGCGCGCAGTTTTCGAGATGCGGCTCGTATGAGGGAATGTGCGAATTCTTCGTTCCGTCTGGAATTCCGTCGCGAACACAAGTATTCGGCGCGATGCCGCGATGTGAACGTGGCGTTGGATTTGCTTGTGCATGACTTGAGCCTTTGCCTTTCGATGTTTTGCTATGATGACTTGAAAGTGGAGCAGTTCACGATTTCAAAAAACGATGACCGTGCGCAAATGCAAATAAGCATTGTAAAGGGCGCGCATGCAGGCGCTGAACTCAACTTTATTGTAGACCGCAATAGCGATATCGATGTGCGGACAATCTCTGTGGAATTTGCAAAAGCCGAAGGCTCACCGGCGAGCGATTACTCGGTGAGTCTTGCTCCGCATAACGAGAATGGCGAGGTCGTTCACATTTCGGATTCGCTTGAAAACGAGCACAAGTTCTTTCTGAAGCTGATGGCGGGCGCCTGTTCTGAATGGGGTAGGCGAGCCGCGCAAAGCGCCGCGAACGCCGTCAAGCTCGCAACTATTCAATAAAAAAAGTCCGCGACATTCATCGCGGACTCTCTTATAATAACTTTCTAACCTGCGTCTACTTTCGTCTTTCGTCTGTAGGACCGCAGGCCGATCTTTCGTCTAGTCTTACAGCTTAATGCTGCACGGCTTGGCGTTCCAGATTTCTTCGGCGTACTGCTTGATCGTACGGTCAGAACTGAACTTGCCCATACGAGCGACGTTGAGGATTGCCATTTCTGCCCAGTGCTTCTTGTCCTGGTAAGCATCGGCAACCTTCTTCTGCATATCCACATAGCTGCGGAAGTCTGCGCAGAGCATGTACGGGTCATGCGACAAGAGCTTTTCTGCAATGTGCTTGAAGGTTTCCGGATGATCCGGGCTGAAGAAGCCAGAAGCGATGAGGTCAATCACGCGGCGGAGATCGTCGTCCTTTTCGTAGAAGTCGCGAGGACGGTAACCCTTAGCGAGGAGGTCCGTCACTTCTTCAACGGTGAGACCGAAGATGAAGATGTTGTCGTCACCGACTTCTTCCTTCATTTCGACGTTAGCGCCGTCGAGCGTACCAATCGTGAGTGCGCCGTTCAAAGCAAACTTCATGTTACCCGTACCCGAAGCTTCGGTACCGGCGGTAGAAATCTGTTCGGAAAGGTCTGCAGCCGGGATGATCTTTTCGGCGAAGGACACGCGGTAGTTCTCGAGGAACACCATCTTGAGTTTGCCCTTGCAATCCGGATCAGCGTCAATGATAGAAGCCACTGCGTTGGCAAGACGGATAATCTGCTTGGCCATCCAGTAACCCGGAGCGGACTTACCACCAATCATGATGGTGCGCGGCATGATTTCCTTGCCGTCCTTCACTTGGATGTAAAGGTGAATGGCATGGAGGATGTTCAAGAGCTGGCGCTTGTATTCGTGAATACGCTTGACCTGCACGTCGAAGAACGTGTTCGTGTCAACATCGACATTCTGCGTTGCCTTGAGGTACTTGGCGAGGCGTTCCTTGTTCTGCTTCTTGACCGCCATGAAGTCCTTCTGGAATTGGGCGTCCTTGGCGAACTTTTCGAGCTTCTTCAAATCGTCCAAATCCTTGACCCAGGATTCGCCAATCTTAGAAGTGATGAGTTCGGACATAGCCGGGTTAGCCTTGCGGACCCAGCGACGCGGCGTCACGCCGTTCGTCTTGTTGTTGAACTTTTCAGGCCACAGTTCGTAGAAGTCCTTGAAGAGCGTCGTCTTGAGGAGGTCGGAGTGGAGAGCTGCCACGCCGTTCACAGCAAACGAACCCACGATGGAGAGGTATGCCATGCGGACCATCTTGCAGCCGCCTTCTTCGATAAGGCTCATGCGGGCGAGACGAGCGTTGTCGCCAGGCCACTTCATGGAAACCATGCGGAGGAAGCGAGCGTTGATTTCGTAAATGATCTGGAGGTGACGCGGCAAGAGCTTTTCGAACAAGCTTACCGGCCACTTTTCAAGAGCTTCCGGCATGAGCGTGTGGTTCGTATAAGCGAACGTGTGCGTTACGATGTCCCAAGCTTCGTCCCATTCGAGGTTTTCGATGTCGAGGAGGATGCGCATCATTTCGGCGATGGAGATTGCCGGGTGCGTATCGTTCAACTGGATGGCGACCTTTTCCGGGAAGAGCTTCCAGTCGTTGTTGTGGAGCTTCTTGAAGCGCTTGATGATGTCCTGCAAAGAAGCAGAGCAGAGGAAGTACTGCTGCTTGAGGCGCAGTTCCTTACCGTTCATGGAAGCGTCGTTCGGGTACAAGACCTTGGAAATCGTTTCGGAAAGTTCCATGTCCTGCACAGCGGCGATGTAGTCACCGTTGTTGAAGTAGCTAAGGCCGAAGTCGTCGGCGGACTTGGCACTCCAGAGGCGGAGGTTGTTCACAGTGTTGTTCTTGTAACCCGGGATCGGCGTATCGTACGGGAGGGCCATCACGTAGTCCTTCGTTTCCCAACGGTTGCGGAGACGGCCGTTTTCGTCCATCCAGCTGACCACGTAGCCGTAGAACGGCACCTTGATAGCGTTAGCCGGGCGGGCGATTTCCCATGGGTTCGGGAGGCGCAGCCAGTTATCCGGCTGTTCTTCCTGTTCGCCGTTCACGATCTTCTGGCTGAACATACCGTATTCGTAACGGATGCCCATACCGGTTGCCGGGAGTTCGAGCGTAGCCATGGAGTCGAGGAAGCAAGCTGCCAAGCGGCCGAGACCGCCGTTGCCGAGACCTGCGTCCACTTCCTGTTCGCGGAGTTCTTCGAGCGTCATGCCGATTTCGTCAAGAGCTTCCGTCACGGCGCTTTCGACGTCGAGGTTCAACACGGAGTTGCCGAGCGTACGGCCAATCAAAAATTCGAGAGAGAGGTAATAGACGCGCTTGACGTCTTTTTCGTAATAGGTGTTCTGCGTCTTGATCCAACGGTCAACAAGACGGTCACGCACGGCGTAAGCCACAGCGAGGAACTTTTCGTGGTCCGTCACCGTGTAGTTGCTGCGGGCGAGCGTGTGGTGGATGTGGTCGGTAAATGCCTTGCGGAAAGCTTCCGCATCGGTACCGAGCACGGTAATATCACTTGCATTCTTGGTTTTAGCCATAAATCTAACCTGCCTGGTGTTGATTATTCAATCCAAGGAAAGTTTAGAAATTTTTACGAGATTTGCAATACGTTAATTCTGTAAACCACTGTTGTAAGCCTTTTCAGGAAGTGTAATTTTTTAACAAGAAAAACAGCCCGCCTCTTGCGCGAGCTGCCGTTGCTATTTTCCGTGCATTCCCGGGGTGTTGCGGAACGTTCCGATTGCGTCGCCGCGCATCTCGTTATTGCGGGGAAAGCGCTTGATTACAATTGTCCGGGGAGTACTAGCTTTTCTTTATGCGGAAAATTTGCTTCGTACTTCTCGAATTCTTCGGGCATTTGTTCGGTCACGAAGTAGCCCTCGGGGTCTTTGTACGAACCGGTCACTCCGTTCAAGAACCCTTCGTCGAGTTCCTTGCACAAGAAGTATGGCGCGTCGCTGTTCGGGTCGTCGGCGTAGCGGATACCTTTGGTGTAAGCGGGGACGAAACCGCTCTTGCCGTAGAATCCGATGTTTCCAACGATGAGCAGGCAACCTGCGCCCATCTTGCGGGCGAGTTCCATGGAATAGTCGAGGAGCGCCTTACCGTATCCTTGTCGCTTGTAGTCGGGGTGGATGCTGATGGGCCCGAAGGTCATCATGCGGATTTTGCGTCCGTCGTCGACATCGATTTTCGACCACGCGTACATTACGTGTCCGATAATTTGTCCGTCAACTTCCATGACGAGCGAGAGTTCCGGGATAAAGCCTGGGTCGTTCCTGTAATGGTGGAGGACAAAATGCTCCACGCAACCGGGACGGTAAACGTTCCAGAATGCTTCTCGGGTGAGATTTTCGACGATTTTAAAGTCGCGCGGTTGTTCCGTGCGGATATTGTATTTTTTCATTGTTTATCTCCAAAATTTTTGTGTGAATCGGCACAATCACCTTGGAAGACCGCCTTGAAAACATTCGTCTTCCAAGGCACTAAACAATGAACCAATATTTACTAGATAACATCCAGCCTCTGATAAAAGTGATGATCTAAATATACATAGTTTTGCCGTGTTTAGGAAATTTTTACGAGGAAATTTTGGGGAATAATCTAAATTTCAATGTTAGTATATAAGGATTTTTGAAAATGAAAAATATTTCCGCTAAGTATGTTGTGAGTGCCCTTTTTGTCGGGCTTTGCATGTTTGCCGGTTGCGGTGACGATACGTCTAGCACGATCCCCCTTGCTCCGAATATGGGGGCTGTTTCATCGTCTAGTGCCGATCAGCCGCAAAGTCAGCCTGGCGATACCCAGTCTTCTTCGAGCGAAAATATTTTGAACCCCGTTTCCAGTTCCTCGGTTGCAGATTCTGGCGCTCCGGCAAGTTCGTCGGATGCCAATTCTTCTACGGTGACTTCTTCAAGTGATGGCGCCATTCCGCCAGGCACGGAATTCTATACTTTTGAAACGACTCCGGGCACACTTGCGTTGGCTCCGGATGCTGATGGCTTCTACGATGCTGGTGATATCTACAAGGCTGTGCCTAAGACGAGTAAGATTGCGTTTGTGCTTCGCCATTCCAAGCGTTCCAAGAACAATACGGGTAAGAATTCCCCGTTGACTCCGATCGGTATCCAGATGGCCCAGACTCTCGGAACGAAGCTTGCTGGCGACGAAGCTTTCTATTATGCTTCGACGGACTTTGTGCGCACTCGTGCAACGGCCGAGAATATTGCTACTGGCCGTGGCGAAACGGATGTGGAAGTGGTTACTTGGGACGAAGGCATTTATGGCAGCTACTTCCTGACAGTTCCTTCGGATACACTGGATGCGCTTGTTTCTAAGCGTGGTGGAAACCCGAGATATATCGCCCAGTATGCTTATGGTGTTCCGTACACGAACGAAATTGTTGCTGCGACCATTCCTGCTTATTTCCACGACTTCTTCCAGCGCGGAAACCAGTTTGTGAACGAAGTCGTTGTGGCGAACATGCCGAACTGGAAGCGTGTTAGCGTCCTTATTAGCCATGACATGCTGGTGGCTCCGCTTATCATTCTCGTTTCCAAGAGAACGATTGACTTGAAAATTTACGAAGAGACCAATCATTGGGTCAATTACCTTTCGGGTATTGCCGTAATCGTTGACGAGGCTGGAGTTGTGACGGCGCTCCCGGTTCGCGGTGATGAAGTGGGCTGGATGCGTCCGAGAGACGAAGTCAACGAAGGTGTCTAATGAAAGTCGCTCTTCTTGGTTCAACAGGACTTGTCGGGAAGAGCGTCGCTCAGTTGCTTTCCCGTTTAGATGACGTGGAATCTGCTTATTGCCCGGTGCGTTCGGTCCCAGACTTGAATGCGCTGGGCATTTTTAATGGCGTATCGAAGTTCAATTTTGAGGCGGTGGATTTTGATGCTCTTTTGAGTGCAAGGCCCGAAGAGCAATGGGCGTCTAGCGTTTGCAATAACTTGACCGGTTGCGACGCTGTGATTTGCTGCCTGGGGACGACGCTCAAGCAGGCGGGGAGTAAGCCCGCCCAGGAAAAAGTCGATTTGCGTTTGCCGCTCACGCTTGCGGCACTTGCAAAGCGTCAGGGCGTCAAACATTTTCTGTGCGTTAGCGCGATGGGGGCAAATCCGCATTCGCCGTTCTTCTATAACCGCCTGAAGGGACAACTCGAAGAAGGTCTTACGATGATGGGTTTCGATAGCCTTACGTTCGTGCGTCCATCGCTCCTCCTCGGGAAGCACAAGGACAAGCGCTTTGGCGAAGAGCTGATGCAAAAGCTTTTCGGGGCGCACCCGGAATGGGTTCCGGCGCATTTCCGCCCGGTGCATGCAGAAACCGTTGCCGCGCATCTTGTGGCGAACTTGCTCAAGCCTCCCGTAGACCATGTTTGCGCAACCGATGGTGTAAAAGGCAAGCGCATTGTCTATAACCGCCAACTTCGCGAATTATAGTTCGTCATTCCGACGACCAAGAGGCGGAGGAATCCAGTCAAGCCTTGTTTTTACGGACATCTTCTATTTATAGAAGAAAATTTTTAACTTTTAGAAAAACATTTCGGAGGTCTTATGACGATTGTCGTCTTTATCCTTTATCTGCTGATGATGCTTGGCATCGGAGCGTATTTCTCTCGCAAGGCGAACAGCCTGAACGCCTATTACCTCGGTAACCGCGGCATGAACAAGTGGGTGGTCGCCATGTCCGCCCAGGCGTCTGACATGAGCGGCTGGATGCTGATGGGCCTCCCGGGCGCCGTGTTCGTGAGCGGTTTTTCCGAAGCTTGGATCGGTATCGGCCTTGTAATCGGTACGTACTTCAACTGGAAAATCGTCGGTCGCAGGCTCCGCAAGTACAGCCATTTCTGCGGCGACTCGATTACACTCCCGGACTTTTTCTCGAACCGTTTCCGCGACAATAAGGGCATCATCCGCGTGATAGCCTCGATTTTCATTCTCGCGTTCTTCCTGTTCTACACGGTCTCTGGCTTTGTCGCTTGCGCAAAGCTTTTCAGCACGATTTTCGGCATGAGCTACACGACGGGCCTTATCCTCGGTGCTGTCGTGGTGGTGAGCTACACGTTCATGGGCGGCTTCTTTGCGGTGTGCTGGACGGACTTTATCCAGGCTTCGATGATGCTTATCGCAGTCCTCGTGATTCCTGTGATGATCATGAGCGGCTCGGGCGGTTTTGCTTCGACGATGGATGCTGTGAACGCCCAGAATCCGTACTTGATGAGCCTTTTCACGAACGCAACGACGGGTAAGTCCATTGGCCTTATTGCGCTCATTTCTAGCCTCTCGTGGGGTCTTGGCTACTTTGGCATGCCGCACATCCTCGTGCGCTTCATGTCCATCAAGAACGCCGAAGAAATCAAGGATTCTCGCCGTATCGCCATGACTTGGGTGATTATCTGCCTTGCCGCAGTCGTGATGATTGCTCTCCTTGGACGCTATTACGTGACGGCTCACGGCATCACCGTTGATGACCCAGAACGCATTTTCATGATTCTCTGCCAGGCTCTTTGCCATCCGGCAATTGCCGCCATCCTCATGGCCGCCATTCTCGCTGCCATTATGAGTACCTCCGACTCCCAGCTCCTCGTGTCTGCATCCGCTTTCAGTAACGACCTTTACAAGCACCTCTTCCGCAAGAACGCAAGCAACAAGGAAGTGATGTGGGTGAGCCGTGGCGTGGTCGTGGTGATTACGCTTATCGCAGTGCTTGTCGCTATGCAGGGCGCTCCGAGTGCCGACGGCGTGAAGCATGGCAAGAGCTTCCTTGACGTGGTGATGAGCCTCGTGAGCTTTGCCTGGGGCGGTTTCGGTGCAACGTTTGGTCCGATCATGTTGCTCGCTCTCTTCTGGAAGCGCACGACTCTCGCTGGCGCCGTCAGCGGTATGCTCGTGGGCGGCCTTACGACGTTTATCTGGAAATTCTACCTCTCTGGCTTCTCCGCCGAAATCTTCCAGATTTACGAACTTGTGCCGGGCTTTATCCTTTCCTTCGTGACGATCGTCGTCGTGAGCCTCTTGACCAAGGAACCTTCTGCAGAAATCCAGCTGGAATTCGATAGGGTTGAAAGCACTCGTCTGAGCGATATGAAATTGTAATTATTGAGTTGATTATGAGTTTGAGCCCCGCTTTTGCGGGGCTTTTTCGTATCTCAAAAAAAACATTTTTTTTCACCTTATACCCTTTACAATTGGAATTTTTATTTCTATAATTGGGTCACCCTCGCGGGAATAGCTCAGTTGGTAGAGCACGACCTTGCCAAGGTCGGGGTCGAGGGTCCGAGTCCCTTTTCCCGCTCTAAAA
>NZ_JBGUHR010000113.1:0-15378 GCF_045112255.1 Fibrobacter sp. | reverse complement strand
GACCGACTGGCACAACATCATTGGCTGGGGCAAAATCGCAGATATCGTTGAACAGCTTGGCATTCGCAAAGGCATGAGCCTCTATGTTGAAGGATCCCTCACCAACCGCAGCTGGACGGACCAGACCAGCGGTCAGAAGCGCTATGTAACCGAAATCAACATGGACACGTTCCAGCTCCTCACTCCGCGCGGCCAGGGCGGCGCTCCGGGTGCAGGCGGCTTCAGCCAGGCCAACAGCTACCAGTCCAACAGCTTCAACGGCATGCAGCAGAATAGCGCTCCGGCCTATGACGCAGGCATGGCAGAAGAAGACGTCGATCTTCCGTTCTAACTCTAAACTTTGTGAATGAATCAGGGAATTGCAGAAATAACGCTCATCTATGCGCTGCCACTTGGAATATCGTTTGTAACGCTATTCGCAACGGCAACGACTCCTGGGCGTAACACGAAAGTCGTCGGAGCGATCCTTTCAACTCTCACGATTGTAATAGACTGTCTATTCTATTTCGTAAAGAATACTATCATCGTCCAGAATGTCGAAGGTGGTATTTTACTGTCGTTCTTTTTGCTTTTTCTTTTCAGCATTCATTGTCTTGTGCAAAGTGAAGAATGGTCCACAAAGGCATCGTTCCTCTTCCTTTCTTTATGTATGCTGACTGGCAGTATCGGAACGGCTTGCTTTGAACGTCCGACTCTGGTCCTCACCTCTTCTTATTCACCGACAGAACTGGTCACATACAACAAAAAATACGAAGACTACATTTCGTCTTTTGACAACGCAAACAGCGAAGCCAAAAATCAGGAAAAGCAAAAAACTGTTTCTCAGAACAGTACAGAATCTGTAGACGCAGGTATTGAAGATGTCGAACTAGCTCCTGAAGTGATGGATCGTCTTGACACGTATTCAAACAAAGCAGAATCCGTGATCGACAAGATGTTCGAGATCATGCATTCCATTGATTCATTTGAAGCAATGGAACCAAGCGCAGGCGAAATGGAACGCGAAAAAAGAAGCCAGCAGGCACTCGCCATCAACAACAAGGCCACATCGCTGAACCGCAAGACCATCGGCATATTCCATCCAATGGAAGCGCGAGAAGCCCATTCGGAACTGGTCCAAGCATCGGAAACAATCCGTAGCGCATCGCACACGCTGTATTCTTATTGCCTTCTGGAAGATCCTAGCGAGGCAATGAAGAAATACACACAAGCTCGCGACCTGATTGTAATTGCAAAAAGACATATCGACAAGTTTAACAAGATCATTCAAAATTTAAAAACGAACAATCAACCTCAACAATAAGAAAAAACAAAGGTTAAATCTATGATTCGTAACGTAGCGATCATGGGCGCCACGGGCGCAGTAGGTCAGGAACTCCTCAAGATTCTTGAACAACGTAACTTCCCGCTTCAGAACTTGAAGCTTCTCGCTTCCGAACGCAGCGTCGGCCGCGAATATGAATTCAAGGGCGAAAAGCTCAAAGTCGAACTGACTTGCAAGGACGCTTTCAAGAATGTAGACCTCGTGCTCTCTTCTGCAGGCGCAAGCGTTTCCAAGGAATTCGCTCCTATCGCTGTTGACGCAGGCGCAGTCGTCGTCGACAACACGAGCTTCTTCCGCATGGATCCGAACGTCCCGCTCGTTGTCCCAGAAGTGAACCCGGAAGACATCAAGCTCCACAAGGGCATCATCGCTAACCCGAACTGCACGACCATCATGATGGTTGTCGCTCTCAAGCCGATCAACGACTTGAGCAAGATCAAGACCATTCACGTTTCCTCTTACCAGAGCGCAAGCGGTGCCGGTGCAACGGGCATGGCAGAACTCAAGCAGCAGTACCAGGAAATCGTTGAAGGCAAGCCGGTCACCGTGAAGAAGTTCGCACACCAGCTCGCTTACAACCTCATTCCGCACATCGACGTGTTCACCGACAACGGCTACACAAAGGAAGAAATGAAGATGTTCAACGAAACGCAGAAGATCATGCACAGCGACGTCCGCTGCGCTGCTACCTGCGTCCGCGTTTCTGCACTCCGCTGCCACTCCGAAGCCATCAGCTTCGAAACGGAACGCGCACTCTCTGTCGAAGAAGTCCGCAACGCCATCAAGAACGGCGAAGGCCTCCAGCTCTGCGACGATCCGGCAAACAACGTCTACCCGATGCCGCTCGACCTCATGGGCACTGACGACGTCTACGTTGGCCGTATCCGCAAGGACCTCGCTTGCGACAATGGCATGAACATCTGGATTGTTGGCGACCAGATCCGCAAGGGTGCTGCTCTCAACGCCGTCCAGATCGCAGAACGCCTCTAATTCGCGATTCACGCATTTAAAAAAGAGTCTAGCTTTTGCTAGGCTCTTTTTTTTGCACAGTCATCCCGGCCTCAGTGCCGGGATCGCCATTATACAAGAACGCCTCCCGAATGGGAGGCGTTCTTTGCAAACAGTCGTCGCAATTAGCTATTAGAAGCGGATCATCGCGCTGAAATCGACGAACGTGCCATCTTCTGTAAAGAAGTTGCCAATACCCGTAAAGAGCTTTTCGCCTATGCTAAATTCAGCAGCAAGGAAATCCTTGTACTGATAGCGGAACCCGATAGAGGCATTCACAGTATTCATGTTATAGCCCAACACTGACAAATCATTAGGTTCCTTTTCATTATAATAGCGGAAAGCAACCCAGTCATAACCAACTTCGCCATAGAACATGAAATTCTTCGATTCACCTACAAAAACTTCACCAAGCATGCTCGGCTGAATGATCGAAACAAGGGAGAACGCATCCTTAGGCTCATCATAATGCCTGTAAGAGAATATAGCCGCCGCTCCGAAAAGGACTCTTGCATTTTCATTTTCAAGCACAGCAAGACCACCACGAATATACGGATCAATTTCCCAGAAAGAATCTAAGCCATCATTATCTTTAACAACTTCATCATCCACTTTCGTTTCGCTGTTGAAGCTTATAAACCTAGCACCAAGAACCCAGGTGAAGTTCTTTGCAGTCGGAGCGTTTGTCAAGCTGAGATTCAAAGTGAGGCTGTCAAAACGATCTTTTGTCTCTGAAGAACCCTTTGCAGACGGTTCTTCATGAATTTTCTGCTTATGGGTAACCCAATCAGCGCTAGCAGCCACATTCATGCCCAAGAAACTTTTTGCAATCGCAGCTGCCCAGTCATCGCCACCATAGGTTGTATCGCGTTCAACAGCATCGTTTTCAAACCAGGAAGATCCAAGACCTGCTCTGAAATAGAAGCCAAATCCAGGAGCCGCATAACCGAGCGTAAGGCGACCGACTTCTTTTTGGGAGTCATCATCTAGAGCATGAGTAGCCTTGGAAATATCGAATGCCGTAAAGAACGAGCCAAGGGAGAGAATTCCGAGTTTGTTCGTCGGCTCAATGTAGAAGAACTTGCGGTTTGCGAACAAGTTCGGGTAAGAAAGCAAAAGGTCCGTATTGTTAGCGGCCGCCATATTGCTGTTTCTATTATAGGACTTGCCGTGTAATATTCTATTGAAAGAAGATTTTTTTGAATCCGTCGGAATTTCCGGAGCGACAAACGGAACCGGGGCCGTCAAATCTTCAGAAGCGGCAGCCTGTTCTTCCTGCTTCTGCAATTCCTGTTCGCTCATGGATTGAGAAGTGCCCTGTGCAAAAGCAACACCGAAGCAGGCAAGAGCGATACCAAACATCTTTTTAAAGTTCATACAGCTTCCTTGTAACAAAAAGGTTTGAATTGTGTGAGAAAAATATAATTAAACAAGATTCTCTGGATTCAAGCACTTAAGTTCATCGACCACAAAAAGGCCGTCCTTGCGGATGAGCTTGTCGTCGAACCAGATTTCACCGCCACCGTATTCCGGACGCATGATCAGCACCAGGTCCCAATGAATGGCAGACTTGTTCCCGTTCGGGGCGTCTTCGTAGCACATGCCCGGCGTAAAGTGGATGGAACCCGCAATCTTTTCATCAAACAGAATGTCGCACATCGGAGAAAGCACAAACGGGTTGAATCCAATCGCAAACTCGCCCACGTAGCGAGCGCCCTCGTCCGTATCGAAAATCGCATTCAGGCTCTTGTTGTCGCCCGTTTCGCAAGTCGCTTCGACAATCTTACCCTGCTTGAAGACGAGGCGGATGTTGCTAAATTGCTTACCTTCGTAAAGCGTCGGCGTGTTGTAATGGATGACGCCTTCGATACTCCCCTGCACCGGCGCCGTATAGACTTCGCCATCGGGAATGTTCATGTTGCCGCAGCACGGCACAGCCGGAATGTCCTTGATGCTAAACGTGATGTCCGTATCCTGCGCCACGAGACGCACCTTGTCCGTCTTGTTCATGAGATCGACCAACGCCTGGGCGGCGCGATGCATCTTCGGATAATCGGCAAGGCAAGCCTTGAAGTAAAAGTCTTCGAAAGCTTCCGTACTCATCTTTGCGCCCTGAGCCATGGACGGGTTCGGCCAGCGCAGCACACACCAGCGAGTGTTGTTCACGCGGTAATTGAGCAAGTCCTGCGTGATGGTTCTATAGGCAAGCATCTTCTTGTCATCGATATCGCAGTTTTCCATCGCGTTGTTCATCGCGCGGATAGAGAGGTATGCCTGCATCTGCTTCATCTCGTTCATCGCAAGATCCGCAGAGAGTTTCATCTGGTCTTCAGAAGCGCTGCGAATAACCTCCCGACGCACACGGCTATTGTAATTGTGGACAAAGGCGTTACCGCCAACTTTCGCAACAGCCTTGATGAGTTCTGTCGAGAGTTCGTCCGGCGTGTCGGTCGTTTCGATTAAAATGTTTTCGCCCGCCTTGAGTGCAATGGCATTATTGATCAAATTTTCTGCAAGTTGCGTAATGCGAGGATCTTTCATTCTTTACCCCATAAATTAAAATCACCGAAAGTCGGCGACAAAATCGCCGACTTAAATTTAAAAATCTATCTGTCTTTATTCTACTCCAATTCTCATTCCATTACTCCGTAAAGGTAAACGGAATCGTCACTGTCGTATTTCCCGACTTGATTTTATTGAAAGTCCACTTGCTAACAGCAGACTTGACGGCATTATCGAATTCAGTGAAACCAGTCGTCGAATTAGCCACAGCAATGCTTATGATCTCGCCACCCGGCGCAATCGTGAACTTCAATGTGACCTTGCCCTGGAACCCCGGCTTTTTCTTCAAATGCGTATTGTAAATGTGACGGAGTCCAGGTGTACGCTGCTTGACAACCTTCATGATTTCAGAAGCCGAACGGGATGCACCTGTAGAACCCATTTCGATTTCATTCATCTTTGGAATCGGCATGTTTTTCATTTTTGCCTGAGTCTTGATAGTGCCAGCAGGACCGCCAAGCAAGCCGCTAAGCATGTCGCCAATTCCACCCCCGGAGCCTGTAATGCTACCTGGGTTGAAACCAACATCTGCTTTACCACGACGTTTTTCAGCAAGGCTTGTCTTACCGGTCACCTGTAAGCCATTCAGAACTTTAAGAGTTTTCTCGATATCTTTCGCAAACGTCTTGTTCGCAAGGTCGTATGCTTGCGCCGACGCCGTATTTGTCATGGCTGTAAGCCTTTCGAGAACACCACGGTTAATAGGCGCTCTAGGATCACCATCTCCTTTAGGCTTACCTCCACCACCCGGCTTTCTACGCGTGATTTCTTCCTGTACTTTAGGTTTCTTAGGTGGATCAGGCTTTTTCTCTATTGGATCCATTTTGACAGAAACCCCTATTTGATCTTTTTCCGGTGGATCGAACATGACCTCATCGATAATGCTTTCATACGTAGACGCCCAGAAACCAAGCGCCAACGCGACAATCAGCGATGCACCAGAAATGCGCACCATCTTCTTGTCGGAATCTGGCATCAAGGATGCGATGAACGCATCTTGTGTTTGTTTTGTCGTTTTCATGATTTTATCCTCCCTTTTGCAGGAAATTGGATGTTTTTGTTTTTTTAGGTATCAGCAAACCAACTACTCCGTGAGCGGAGCATCAATTTGCCGAATGGCAACACTTCGGAATAAGGCTTCCCGAACAAGCCTTTATTGCGAAGTTCCACGCGATACAGTCACACGAATCTACTTCGTAATTTCTTACGAATCCAAACTCGAATGTTCAAAAATCGTTTAAGTAATTTCAGAAAAATTAATTACAAAATAATTTTTATTTACTTTGTACAACCTCTTACTTTTTTTATTCATTTATTTGAAAGCAAGTTGTAACCCACATCCTTACCACACCCATAAAGTACCAATAAAAAAAAAGCAAAAACCACTCAAAAACAGTAAAGAAAATTTCATACGAAACATTGTAAACTTAGATAAAATAAGGCTTAGCCCGTAGTTATTGGGATTGCACTTGATTTTAGATCTTTCCCCTGCCTGCGTTTTTTACAAAACTTAGACCAGTGTAATTTATTCCATATTAGAATAGAATTTGCAAAACACCCCCTATATTTGCGCTTTTTTACTGAACTCAAGCCCATTTTCAAAAGACTTACCTATATTTCCATTATCATGAAACTTTTAGCTACTCCTCCTGACTTAAATAAGATTGCTCGCCCGAACTGGATTGAAATCAACCTAGACGCTCTCTGCAACAACATTCAATTTATCAGAAGCCAGATTCCGGCTTCCACGAAGATTTTGCTTCCTGTCAAGGCCGACTCCTACGGCCACGGCAGCCTCGCCTGCTCATTCGCCGCCAAGGCTGGCGGTGCCGACTACCTCGGTGTTGCCCACATCAGCGAAGGCATGCTGCTTCGCCAGTACGGCATGGACTTGCCGATTCTCGTGCTCGGCCCCTGCACCCCCTCTGACTTTGCGTACTTTGTCGAATACCAGCTGACCGCAGCCATCACAGACCTCCGCACCGCAGTTGCTTTTGACCAGTTCCTCGGTGAAACAGGCACGGAATGCAAGGCGCACCTCGCCATCGACACGGGCATGAACCGCTACGGCTTTGATGCCGAAGACTTCAACAACATCCGCGCAGCCCTCACCCTCAAGCATCTCAAGTTCGAAGGCATGTTCACGCATCTTGCTACAGCCGACATGCCGGGCAACCCGAAAACAGAAATTCAGATCCAGCGTTTCACGCGACTCGTCGATGTGCTCGATGCCGACGGACTCCGCCCGGCCATCTGCCATTGCTCCAGCTCAGCAGGCACACTCACGCACCCCGAAAGCCATTTCGACATGGTGCGCCCGGGTCTCACGCTTTACGGCTACAACTGCATGGGAGCAGTCCCGTCCACGTTGCCGATCAAGCCGGTCATGAAAATCAAGTCCACCATCCGCCACGTGCACGACGTGAAGCCCGGCGAAACCGTCAGCTACGGCGGTTACTGGGCAGCCCAACAGCTCACGCGCATCGCGACCATCGCCATTGGTTACGGCGACGGCTACCTCCGCGGCGAATACAACAAGGGCTTTGTCTTCATTCGCGGACAGCTCTGCCCGATTCTCGGACGCGTCTGCATGGATGCCACGATGGTCGATGTAAGCCACATCCCTGACGTACAAGTTGGCGAAACCGTTGACGTCGTGAATGGCGAACTCGACTTCCGCATTTCGATGGAAAGCGTCGCCGAAGAACACCACACGATTCCGTACGAAATCACTAGCCGCGTGGCTCGCCGTCTGTACCGCAAGTACTACTGGAAGAACCGCCTCGTGCGCTGGGACTACCTCAAGGAAGAATTCGGCGTCAAGGATTTCAAGGAATATCCATTGCGCTAGGAGAAGATCCGCATGGTATGAAGTTTGATGACCCGAAATTCACAAAGATAAGTCACAGGAACGTCTGGGGCGAATGGACCTTTATTTTTGAAGGATCAAAACTTTGTGGTCTAAAATTTCGGGAAACTTCAGACGAAGTAAAAGCGACTCCGAGCAACGTGCAGGCTTGCGCCTATGCGAGCACCGACTCGGAATTGCAATTAAACAATCGTGTTCGCAACGCCTACCGCAAGGCCGTGAACGAACTTAATTTGTACCTCGCAGGCAAGATCTGCGAGTTTTCTATTCCCATAAAAATTTACGGCACCGACTTTCAGAAAAAAGTCCTCGAAGTCACACGTCAAATTCCTTATGGCACAACTTGTACGTACAAACAAATTGCCAAAACAATTGACCATCCGCAAGCAGTCCGTGCCGTCGGGAATGTTCTGCACAGGAATCCGATTCAAGTCGTCATCCCCTGCCACCGCGTAATAGACAGCCGCGGTCGCCTGAGCGGCTATGCGCTTGGCATCGGATTAAAAAGAAGGCTCCTCTGCATGGAGGGAGCCATTCCAAATGAATTAATGTTGGAATAAAAAATTTACTGGACAAAGCCCCTTTTAAACGCAAAAAGAACGTCATGCGGGCGGGGCCCCAGCTCAGAGTTGCGAAGGCCGCACGGCCCCCTCCCTGCACCCACCCCATCCTTGGCCGACGCCTCCATTCTCGCGACGAGCTATCATTATCCTTAAATTATACATCCACTTATCCCGCTTATTATCAATGCTTGAACATATGTATCAAGCTATTTTATAAAAAAACTAATAATTGCATACGATACAAAAAGGCGACCTTTTAGGCCGCCTAAAATTATCTTTGGACTTTCACTTCGTTCAAGTCCCAAATGCAAGGCTCAGAAATGGTCCCGCAAGCGGCCCGCTTCATTCGCCTTACGCATTTGTCGTCTATAGTCTTTCGTCTAACCTACGCGCACTGTAATGCGCCAAGCATGTCGTAAACCTGAGCCTCGATGCTCAAGAGTTCCATGTCGTAATTCGGCGCCCACTCAAGAATCGGCACATTGTTATTTTGGGCATATTCGCGGAAAAGGCTCTTGTCGCCTACAGAATGGCCCAAAAGCACCGGGCAAGTATTGTTATGAACGTTCAAACCTTCAATGAGCTTGTCCGATTTAAATCCATAGGATAAATTGAATACGAAGTCGGCATTGGCACAAGCTTCGTCGATAACATCTTTGTCGGATTCAGCATCGCAGGCAAAGATCTCCCCTATTTCAATATTACCGATAGCGTTGAACACACCATCCTTGATGTCCTTGAGCATGGACAAAAGCCCATGGCCCAAAATCGTATCGGATCCCCAGATTAAAACATTCATACACTCACCTTCTTTTTTACGAATCAAGCAATGCTCGCCGCACGACATTCATTACTTTTTTCTTACGAACCGCATATATAGAAAAATTTACTCTATTTTGGAATAAAAAGTTAAAAAAAAAAATACAAAAATTTGACTTTTATCAAATTTCGTAAAGAAATTACTGTTGATTCTTTGACATCGACCGTGCGGCCGGAGTTTATCCCGGACTTGTTCCAGGACTCAGAAAGGCTCGTTTTCTTTCGTCTTTCGTCTCTAGTCTCTCGTCTAATTTTCTATATTTACGCCGGAATTTTTAACCAAAACCCGTTTTTTTTGCGGGATTAACAAAAGGAATAAACAATGTCCGAAAATCTCTCTGTACTGACCAAGGCCCGTCAGGCCTATCAGCCGAAGCTCCCGGTGTCCCTCAAGAACGGCGCCCTCAGCGTGAAGATTAACAAGGGTGCAGCTACGGAATCCGTTAGCGACCAGGCCAAGATCAAGGAACTCTTCCCGAACACCTATGGTCTTCCGGTTGTTCAGTTCGAAGCAGCCGAAGCCAAGGCTGGCAAGGCTCTCCGCATGGGCGTGGTTCTCTCTGGTGGCCAGGCTCCGGGTGGACATAACGTTATCGCCGGTATCTACGACGGCATCAAGTCCGTTTCCAAGGATTCCGTCCTTTTCGGTTTCCTCGGCGGCCCCTCCGGTCTCGAAAACGGCAAGTACATTGAAATTGACGACGCCAAGATGGACGCCTACCGCAACGCCGGTGGCTTCGACATGATCCAGTCTGGCCGTACCAAGCTCGAAACTGAAGAACAGTTCAACAAGTGCATCGCTGTTGCTAACAAGCTCGACCTCGACGCTATCGTTATCATCGGTGGTGACGACTCCAACACGAACGCTGCTGTTCTCGGTGAATACTTCCAGTCCAAGGGCGTCAAGACCTGCGTTTGCGGTTGCCCGAAGACCATCGATGGTGACTTGAAGAACGAATTCATCGAAACCTCTTTCGGTTTCGACACCGCTGTGAAGACCTACTCTGAACTCATCGGCAACATCATGCGCGATGCAAACTCCGCTCAGAAGTACTGGCACTTCATCAAGCTCATGGGCCGCTCTGCTTCCCATATCGCTCTCGAAGCCGCTCTCCAGACCCACCCGAACATCTGCCTTATCTCTGAAGAAGTCAAGGCAAAGCAGATGAAGCTCAAGGACGTGATCAAGCAGGTTGCTGACGTTGTTTACGCTCGTGCAGCTCAGGGCAAGAACTTCGGTGTCGCCCTCATTCCGGAAGGCCTCCTCGAATTCATCCCGGACGTTGGCGTCCTTATCTCTGAACTTTCTGAAGCCCTCGCCCACCACGAAGCTGAAGTCGAAGGTCTCGACACGGCTGCTAAGGTCGAAAAGCTCTGCGCATGGGTCAGCGCTGAATCCGCTGAAGTCCTCAAGAGCCTCCCGGCTGGCATCCAGGCCCAGCTCATGCTCGAACGCGACAGCCATGGCAACGTTCAGGTTTCCCTCATCGAAACTGAAAAGCTCATCATCGAAATGGTCAAGAAGGAACTCAAGAACCGTGGTGACTTCAAGGGCAAGTTCTCTGCTCTCAACCACTTCTTCGGTTACGAAGGCCGTTGCGCAGCTCCGTCCAACTTCGACGCTGACTACTGCTACAGCCTCGGCTTTGCAG
The DNA here is from genome assembly GCF_045112255.1 of Fibrobacter sp. Classification (GTDB taxonomy): domain Bacteria; phylum Fibrobacterota; class Fibrobacteria; order Fibrobacterales; family Fibrobacteraceae; genus Fibrobacter. Next base: position 4,581 of record NZ_JBGUHR010000113.1, on the reverse strand, counting down.
CATCTGTTCTCGCCCTCAACGGCATGAACGGCTACATGAGCTCTGTCCGCAACGTCACCAAGGGTATCGAAAACTGGGTCGCTGGCGGCCTTCCGATCACCATGATGATGAACATCGAACGCCGTCACGGTGCCGACAAGCCGGTTATCCGCAAGGCTCTCGTTGAACTCGAAGGCCCGATGAGCGCTCCGTTCAAGTACTTCGCCGCTCGCCGCGACGAATGGGCTAAGACTGAATCCTACACCTACCCGGGTCCGATCCAGTACTGGGGTCCGAGCGAAGTTTGCGATATCACGAACTTCACGATCAAGCTCGAACGCGGTGCAATGTAATCTTTGATTGCATAAAGCAAAAAAGGGAAGCTTAACAGAGCTTCTCTTTTTTTTGTCTCAGAAAAATGGCGGGCAAAGCCCGCCACTTCTAACATTGTGCTTTCGCTTTACTCAACCAAAAGCTAGGCTCGGAAATAGGCATGCAAGCAATCCTGCTTCACTCGCCCTACGCATTTGTCTACCGTCTACTTCCTACCGTCTACTTCCTACTGCTTATTCGCTTCGCTTGTGCTCAGCAAGTATGCGTCGATGAACGGCTTGATTTTTCCATCGAGAACGCCTGCGGTATCAGACGTTTCAACGCCAGTGCGGAGGTCCTTCACAAGCTGGTACGGCTGCAACACGTAGCTGCGAATCTGGCTACCCCATTCAACCTTCTTCTTCTCGGCCATGCGGGCATCACGCTTCGCTTCTTCCTCCAAGCGGTAGTGTTCTGCGACCATGGTCTTGAGCATCTTATAGCAGGTTTCGCGATTCTGGATCTGGCTACGTTCCGTCTGGCAACTCGCCATAATGCCTGTCGGCAAGTGGGTCATACGCACTGCGGAATCCGTCTTGTTGATGTACTGACCGCCAGCACCGCTACTGCGGTACGTGTCAACGCGCACTTCGGACATGTCGAGATCGAATTCGACATCCTCATGTTCGGGGTACAGATAAACGGCGGTAAAGCTCGTATGGCGGCGGGCATTCGCATCGAACGGGCTGATGCGCACCAGGCGGTGAACACCGATTTCCGAACGGAGCAAGCCGTAAGCGTTTTCGCAAGTGACTTCAATCGTTGCACTCTTGAGGCCTGCGTCTTCCGCTTCCTGGAAATCAACGACCTTGAAGTCCATCTTTTCGCGTTCAAAGAAATGCGTGTACATGCGGAAAAGCATGAGCGCCCAGTCCTGGGACTCCGTACCGCCTGCCCCCGGATGAATAGACATAAGGCATGCGCAAGCATCGTCCGGACCGTTCAGCATCTTCTTGAATTCCATCGCTTCGACTCTGGACTTGAGGTCTGCAATGTCGGATTCGAGCGTTGCCGTGAGATCGGCAGATTCCTCGTCCTTGCTCATTTCATAAAGCTCGGCAAGGTCGTCGCACGTCTGGGAAACTTCTTTCCAGGAATCAATAAGCCCCTTGAGGTTCCCAATCTTTTTCATCATCGCCTGCGCCTTTTCCTGATCGTTCCACAGGTTCGGGTCGCCAGAATCCTTTTCAAGGACGTAGAGTTCTTCGGTCTTTGCCTCTAAGTCAAAGATACCCCCAGAGTTTATCGATGCGGCTGCGCAACTCGATAAGCCCGGTGTGAGTAGTGTTGAATGCCATATAAACCTCTATATATCAGCTAATTAAAAAAGAAGTGTCATCCTGAGTGCAGAACCGTAGAATCAAAATCGAAGGATCCAAAAAATTTCTGGATTCTTCGACTTCGCTACGCTTCGCTCAGAATGACACGTACAAACAATCCGTGCTATTACTTAGCAGCGCCGATTGCCTGAGGCGGTTCGTACTTCTTGTCGAGGTACTGGACCTTGTAAGTCTTGCCAAGTTCGTCGAGATAAGCCTTGAGCTTAGCCTGGCGTTCCTGTTCGCGCTGTACACGCAAGATGTAGTCGATCTGGTGCTTGTAGCTATCAAACTTGCCGTCATTCTTTTCGGTAAGCATGAAAATAGACACGCCGTCATTTTCCGTAATGACTTCAGAGATTTCACCGACCTTGATCTTGCCAACAGCCTTAGCAAAAGCGGCGCTCTTGGACTTGGCAACAAACTTGTTCATGATACCGCCCGTCTTCTTGGCTTCCTTATCGTCGCTATACATAGCGGCGAGCTGAGCAAACGTAGCCTTCTTGGAACGAACCTGGGCTGCAAGACCCTTCAACATGTCCTTGGCATCGCTGATTTCCTGAGCGCTCTTGCCCTTGGTAGAGATGAAGATGCGAGCACCGCTAATGGTATCGTTGATTGCAACCTTGGACTGATTGAGCTGCCAGAAAGCCTTGAGATCTTCTTCGGTCGGATCCTTCGGATACGGAACCTTCTTTTCGAGAATCTGTTCACTCTTGAGCTGGTCTTCAATCTTGGACTTGAACTGAGCCATCGTTGTGTTGGACTTCTTGAGTTCCTTCTGGAAAGCATCTTCGCTCGGGAACTGCTTCTTGAAGAGGTTGGTCAAGCTATCGACCTTACCGGCAGACACCTTGATACCCATCTTCTTAGCTTCGAGCTTGATGAGTTCCTGACCCACAAGATTATCTACAACTGCATAGCGAAGTTGAGTCATCATTTCGTCGGTCAACTTCTGGCCCGGAGCCTGCTGTTGGCCAAGCATCGTTGCAAGGCTATCGATCTTACCAGCAGAAATACCCGTCTTTTCGACGCGGATGACGTCGAGACTTTTCGAATTCATCAACTGAGCAGAGGCAATGCCAGCCGTCAAAAGAACAGCGGCTGCACCACGAGAAATGAGTTTAAGAGACATTATTTATCCTTTTATTAAAAAATCAAGGGTTATAAAAATTCAAGGGTTAATATAGAAAACTTACAACAAGCAAAAGCTCCCCCTATGTGATTTTACGCAAACAAAACAATGTTCTTACAAAAAATTGAAGTTATGGCTCGTTTTTGCTAAATTATTGCACATGAAGAAGATTAAAGTATACACGTTGCAAGGCAAATGGACCGGGGATTTCGATTCCAATAACAAGTGGTACAAGGACGAAGCACTCAAGCTCAAGGGCAAGGATATCGACTTGCTCGTCCTCCCCGAACTTTTCCACACTCCGTACTTCCCGTTCGAAGAAAACGCTGACTTTTTCGACTTGGCGATTGAAAAGGATCACCCGATTATCGCCGAATGGCAAGCAATTGCAAAGGAACTGAACGCCGTTGTCGTGTTCCCGTTCTTCGAAAAGCGCGCCCGTGGTATTTACCACAACTCGGCCTTCGTCTTTGAACGCGACGGAAGCATCGCAGGGCTTTACCGCAAGAGCCACATTCCCGATGATCCCGCCTTCTACGAAAAGTATTACTTTATTCCAGGTGACACCGGTTTTGAGCCAATCAAGACTAGCGCAGGAACTCTTGGTGTGCTTATTTGCTGGGACCAGTGGTTCCCCGAAGCAGCCCGCATCATGAGCCTCAAGGGCGCCGACGTGCTCATCTACCCGACCGCTATTGGCTGGATGGATTCTGAACCCAAGGAAATTTACCCGCGCCAGCAGGACAGCTGGATGACGGTCATGCGCGGACACGCGATTGCAAACCGCACGTTCGTCATTGCAGCAAACCGCTCGGGCGTCGAAGGTCACCTCACGTTCTGGGGCACAAGCTTTGTCGCGGCACCGGACGGATACATCTTGCAAAAGTGCGATCCGGAATTCCTGGGTGCAAGCTATGTCGAACTCGACCTTGCCGAAACCGAAGAAAATCGCCGTTGGTGGCCGCATTTCCGCGACAGGCGCGTGGACTTGTACAAGGACATTTTGAAGATTTGGGCAGAATAATTTAGACGAAAGAACGCCGCTTCGCGGCTACAGACGAGAGACGAAAGTATGAGTATTGCAAAAGTACGTTATCCGGCGGAATGGGAAAAGCAGAGTGCCACGTGGCTTGCTTTCCCGCACAACAAGACGAACTGGTATGGTGAACGCGGCATCAACATCCGCAAGTTCTATGTAGAACTTATCCGTAACATCACGGAATTCCAGCCGGTGAATTTGTTGCTCCCCGCCAAGAACTTCTTGACTGACGAAGAAAAGGCGGCTCTTGCCAATCGCCCGTTCCCGGTAAACTTCATCGTCATTAAGACAAACGACATCTGGATTCGCGACTACGGTCCGTTCTTTATGAAGAAGGGCGACAAGAAAGTCGTCACGGAAACGCAGTTTAATGCCTGGGGCGCCAAGTTCCCGCCATGGGGACTCGACAATGCCATCCCGCAGAAGATTGCCGAAAAGCAAAAACTCCCGCTCAATGAAAGCGTTCCGTTCATCTTCGAAGGCGGCGCTATTGAAGTCAACGGCGACGGTCTCGGCATCACGACTGAAGATTGCCTCGTCGGCAAGAACCGTAATGACGAGAAGGATTTGAAAAAAGTCGTGAAGGCCCTCTGTAAGGCTTTTGGACTCAAGGAATTGCTCGTACTCCCGCACGGATTGCATGGCGACCACACGGATGGTCACATCGATAACGTTGCGCGTTTTGTGGAAAAAGACAGAGTCGTCATGTGCATGACGGACAACAAGCGCTCCCCCAA
>NZ_JBGUHR010000112.1:0-3542 GCF_045112255.1 Fibrobacter sp. | reverse complement strand
CACCTACTTTGCACAGGTCTCCGTCGGTAACGCCAAGCAAAACATCAAGTTCACAACCGATGGCAGCTACAGCCAGACGCTCGGCGCCCAGGCAAGCAACAGCGCCCTCATGAAGGACGCACAAAAGGATGAAGCTATCCAGTTTGTCGCCACAGATTACGACACGCTCACCATCGCCCTCAACACGCTTGACACGATTCTCAACGTGAAGCTTACGAAGACGGTTCCTCCCGAACCGACATTCAAATTCGGCTATGCCCTCGGCAACAAGCCGACCCCGAGTAAGGGCTGCGGCACGACGTCAAAGCTGCAGAAGACCAAGAGCGTCGAAAACGGCGACCGCTTCGAAATGAAAGTCGGTAGCGAAAACCGCGAATACTTCATCACGCTACCGAAGAACTACGACAACAAGAAACCTTACAAGTTGCTCTTCGCCATGCACTGCATGGGCTCTAACGCCGAAGACTTCGTCCACCACTATGCGGACCAGGACCATCCGAGTCCGTACTACGGCCAGCAGAAACTCGATACCGAAGGCAACTATATCTTCGTTTCTCCGCGTGGCGATACCGACGGTATGCCGTGGAGCGTATCTAGCGACAAGGACCACAAGTTCATCAACCAGTTGCTTACGACTCTCGAAGAAAACTACTGCATTGACACCAGCCGCGTGTTCATGACGGGCTTCAGCTTCGGCGCCATGGTCACGAACTCCATGGCCCAGGATATGCAAGACCGCCTGCGCGCAGTCGCTGTCTATGCAACCGCCGACTACAACATCTACTTGCCGCAGAACAAGGGCTTGCCCATCGCCTGGATGGCAGTGCACGGCAAGAATGACGGCACCTGCCAGTACAGCCGCGCACGTGACAGTGCACTGAAGCGCATCCTCAAGAACAACGGCAAGGCCGATGCAGATGGCAACTTCACCGACGCCAGCGCAGAAAAGCCGAAGGAAGTCGGTGGCAGCGGACACCTCTGCTATGACTTCACAACCGTCGACGAACGCTTCCCGGTCAAGTTCTGCAGCTGGAATGGTCAGCACCAGTGGACCGCCTACGACAACGGCAACTGGCAGAACACTTGGGTTCCTGAAGAAGTCCACAAATTCTTCGGCCAGTTCTAATCAAGTTTCATAAATCAGCTCTCTACCAAAAGCGGCTTCCCCAAAGGAAGCCGTTTTTTATGTAAAAAGAATTTTATAGACAATTCATCAACAGACATAAGGTCTCGCCGCGTAATTTCAACCCCATTCGAAATTAGATTCGCATATATAGAGGTGTGTGCACATTAGGAGTCTTGGTAAAAGGAGTAAACATGAAATTCAAATCACCTAAGCTTTTCACGGCAGCAAGTCTTTTGGCGTTCTGCGGAATCGCGTCGGCATACACAATCACAGGAACCGTTTCTGACGATCAGGGCAAGGCCCTCAAGGACGTCAATGTAAGCTTGCTCAAGGAAGGCAAGACCGCCACAACCGACGACAAGGGCAAATTCACCATCCATGAAGACGAAGACGTGGGCATCCACCCGGCATACAAGAACTCCGTCGGCTATATCAGCATCAACAACGGCATACTTTCCTACTCCCAGAGCAGCACATCACCTGTCCAGGTAAAGATTTACAACTCGCTCGGCAACCAGGTCTTCAAGAAGACCTTGCAGGGATCCGGCACTTATGACTTGAGCAAAGGTCTCGAAGCCCGCGGCACATACTTTGCACAGGTCACTGTTGGTAACGCCAAGCAAAGCATCAAGTTCACAACCGATGGTAACTACAGCCAGACGCTCGGCGCCCAGGCAAGCAACAGTGCGCTCATGAAGGACGCTGCCGAAGGCGAAGCGCTCCGCTTTGTCCTCGATGGCTACGACACACTCACCATCGCCCTCAATACGCTTGATACGACCCTCAACGTGAAGCTCACGAAGACGGTTCCTCCTGAACCGACGTTCAAATTCGGTTACGCCTTGAAGAATGAACCGCGCAAGAGCGCTGGCTGCGGCAAGAATACGACCTTAAAGTCCAACAGAAAAGTCGAAAATGGCGAACAATTCTCCATTAACGTCGGCGGCAAGAATCGCACATTCTTCATCACCTTGCCGAAGAACTACGACAATACCAAGGCCCACAAGCTCCTCATCGCAAACCACTGCATGGGTTCTAAGGCCGAAGACTTCGTGCACCACAGTCCGGACTATGACCATCCGACTCCGTACTATGGCCAGCAGAATCTGGACAAGAACGGCGACTACATCTTCGTCGCTCCGCAGGGTAACGACAACGGTACATGGAACGGCAAGGAAGACCACCAGTTCGTTGACGAAATGATCACAACGATGTTCGACAACTACTGCGTTGACACGACTCGCGTGTTTGCAACAGGCTTCAGCTTTGGCGCCATGTTCACGAACTCACTCGCCCAGGACATGCAGGAAAGACTCCGCGCTGTAGCGGTCTACGCCACTGCCGACTATAACATTTGGCTGCCTGCAGCATCTGCAAATCCGGGCCGCTATGATGCAAAGGATCTGCCGATCGCCTGGATGGCCGTACACGGCAAGAACGACGGTATGTGCAACTACGACCGCGCCAAGAACAGCGCCCTCCCGCGAATCCTCAAGCGTAACGGCAAGGCCGATGCTAACGGCAAGTTCACCGATGCAAGCGCCGAAAAGCCCAAGGAAAACAACGGCAATACCGGACACGTCTGCTACGACTTCACGACCGTCGACGAACGCTTCCCGGTCAAGTGGTGCAGCTGGCCGGGTGGACACCAGTGGACCGCACACGACAACGGCAGCATGAGTGTCGGTGCCGGCTGGCAGGAAACCTGGGTCCCCGAAGAAGTTCACAAGTTCTTCGAACAGTTCTAATAAAGTTTCATAAATCAACTCTCTACCAAAAGCGGCTTCCCACAAAGGAAGCCGTTTTTTTGGTAAAAATATCTTTATAGACAATTCGTCAACAGGCATAAAGTCTCGACGTGTAATTTTAATTACATTCGAAATTAGATTCATTTATATAGAGGTGTGCACATTAGGAGTTTTTGGTAAAAGGAGTCAACATGAGTTTCAAATCACCTAAGCTTTTCACGGCTGCAAGTCTTTTGGCGTTCTGCGGATTTGCATCGGCATACACAATCACAGGAACAGTTTCCGACGATGAAGGCAAGGCCCTAAAAGGGGTCTCGGTCAACTTGCTCAAAGAAGGCAAGACCGCCACAACCGACGACAAGGGCAAATTCACCATCCACGAAGACGAAGACATAGGCATCCACCCGACATACAAGAATTCCGTCGGCTACATCAGCATCAACAACGGCATGCTTTCTTACTCCCAGAGCAGCACATCGCCTGTCCAGGTAAAGATTTACAACTCGCTCGGCAACCAGGTCTTCAAGAAGACTTTGCAGGGTTCCGGCACTTATGATTTGAGCAAAGGTCTCGAAGCTCGTGGCACCTACTTTGCACAGGTCTCCGTCGGTAACGCCAAGCAAAACATCAAGTTCACAACCGATGGCAGCTACAGCCAGACGCTCGGC
>NZ_JBGUHR010000111.1:0-1604 GCF_045112255.1 Fibrobacter sp. | reverse complement strand
TGTAAGCCTATGTTCAAATCTTCAGTATAACTGTCTCAAGTCTACATAAAAAAGCAATTCCTGTTTTCATGGGGGAATTGCTTTTTTTCGAGCTTTTTTCTTCTTATGGAGGTAAACTTTACTCGCCTTTATTCACACATTTCAAAAGCGAACATCGTTTCTTTTGGCAACTTTTCATTTTCACAATTCAAGAGATACCGGATTGCCTGTTGTGCAAACACATTGAAAATCATGGTATCCCAATCGGCAAGCCGGACAATCGACCCTGTGCCGTTTTCAAAATCGAATACAATTTCTCCCCATTCGCCATCGCAGTCTGCCTGATATTCGTAGACTGCGGTGGCGATTTTCTTTTTTCGCTTGGTTTTGGATTTCTGTTTCAGCCGGACTGCATGAACACCGCCGTTTTCCACCAGCAGCAGTGTCAGATGTTCTGCTGCTTTCCGGTAGGCTCGTTCCGCACCGCTGGCGGAGCTGCCTTCAAACATGACAGCCAGTTCTTCAAAGGTGGGGCGGTCTTTCCAAGAACCCACACGCCCGCAGGTCATGCAGATGGCAAGCCGTTTTTCAAGCAATGTCTGTTCCCGATAGTTCAGCTTATCAAATGCTTTCCGCACCTTTTCAGCCTGTATACCATCCCATAGAATGTCCGCATAGTTCCAGCTATCGTCACGGGTCACATCCTCGCCTGTTTCCTCGCCGTCCTCGTCCTGTGCGGTCACAAAGAAGGGCTGCTGATTGCGAATACCACGGACAACTTTCAGATATTCCTCTGCCAGCGCAAGATCGCAGTCATATTTCTTTGCAAATTCATCAGCGGCATCTTTCGTGTTGTGGTAAAGCCATGCCATTGTACGGAGCATCTTGTAGCTGGTCAGCGAGGATACCGACCATTGTTCTTCGCCCATTCGGAAACGTAGCATAGCATCCCGTATGAAGGGATAAATGTAGGTGGCATATTTAGCACCCTTTTCAGGGACATAGTCCGGCAGTTTTTGGAGCATAGCTTCCCGGCAGGACAGTTTTATATCCAAAAAACGCTCCGGGTCATACTGATCGCTTCCATCCGTGCAGAGGAATGATCGGATGCGCTTGTTGAGCTGCTGCTCATAGTGGTGCAGGAAAAACGAAAAATACTTCAAATCCTTTTCACGGAGGGCAGAGAGAATGTAATCATTGATGTTCTCTACCGTTGGCGGCTCCGGTTCCAGTTGGAAGATGCGCTCTGCCATATATCTTGTAATGCCGCCGTCGGGCGTACTGGGAACAGATTTGGAATTGTATCCGGTCATGTCCCATGAATATTCTCTCAGCATAGCAGCGCACCTCCCTTCGGCTTGGTTGATTGTATCTTATCTCTTAAACAAACTGTGATTATTTAAGATAGTAGCGCCGTACCGCTTGCGACTTTTTCTTTTACTGCGGAGACAGTATCTTTAAGTGAGTGTGTAGTTGTATCTATAACATTTGATTCATAGATTCCTAAATTGGAAAATTGTTCCCACATTGTTTCCACTAATTCCATATTTGTTTCTCTGTCTAACTTTGAGCGTTCGATAGCACGCTTCATAGTTTCTTCTTTACTCGCTCTCAAAACGATATAG
>NZ_JBGUHR010000110.1:0-2608 GCF_045112255.1 Fibrobacter sp. | reverse complement strand
CTCTACAAGTGCCTCACTACTCCGGAAGCCGTCAAGCGCTTCTACGACTACCACAAGACGAGTGTGGGCCCTCTGCACAACGATGACATCATCTACACGCCGAACGTCCCCGTGTTGAAGACTGACGACTACGACTTCCTCGACGAGCCAGTCTACCTCGACGTGATCACTTGTGCAGCGCCTAACCTTCGCGAGAAGAACGTCTCCCAGTACAACCAAGAACGTGAACCCGCGCCGGACATTTCCGACGACGAACTCTACAAGCTTCACGTGAGCCGCGCTCGCCAGATCCTCAACGTCGCTGCTGCCAACGGTGCGGACGTCGTTATCCTCGGCGCATTCGGCTGCGGCGCTTTCCGCAACAAGCCAGAAGTCGTCGCCAAGGCTTATGCCGACGTCGTACCTGATTACCTCAAGCAGTTCAAGGCTATCGAGTTCGCCATCTTCTGTCCGAAGGGCAAGCCGACCGACAACTACGACGCCTTCAAGGCTGTCTTTGGGAGAAAGTAATATGGTCGAGTTCCATCCGATTGATATGTACTTGCATTGCGTCGAGACAGCGCCGATATTCCTCAAGATGTTCTTCATCGTTGGCGGTGCTTGTATCGTGCTTCTGCTTACGTCTTTGGTACTCATGCTGATCAACATTGTTTTCGACTGTTTCTCCGTAGACCATATCTGGGATCCGTTCCGGTTCGCCCATCTGGTGACAATCTTTCCAGTTATGCTTCTGTTCATCGTGTTCCGCTTCTACGTCCAGCGACGCACGAAGATGACGTTCTACATGTTCTCGTTTTCCCAGTGGGAACGGCCAATCATCGAATGGCTTGGTTGGGGATTCTCGGAACATTACTGGACGATAGAGTTCCAGAATATGTTCGGGGCCAAGTGGGAAGGCGCTGACCTTGATACGACCGTGTATCGCCGCCCAGACGACGTAGACGAAAAAACCATTTTTGATTGAGGTAGACAATGAATATCAAACTCCCTAAAGAACTGCAGAACACGACTGCCGTGTACAGCCATGTTCTGGATCTGTTCAACTCGTTGATTGTAGACCGAGACGTTACGATGTCCCATACGGAAGATTCGTTGACTCTGTATGGCAAGGAACGCCAGTTTGTCTTCAATATCGACTACAGCTTCGGTTGTAGCGCCACATTTCCGGTGCATCCAGAGGATGGCTCTCGTGGCGGCCTTCCGGTCATTGGTAGCATGCTGATGGAAGAATATGTCGATACGTTCGGCGAAATTATCCAGCAAGCTATCGATTATGTCGATCCGGACGGTGTAGGAAAGGTTCCTCAAAGTGAACCTAACATCACCGAAGACGATGTCCACAACTACAAGATCGACTGGAACAAGTGGCATGACACCGTCAAGGATTCCTTGGATGCGTTCGAGTTCGACAATGCCGCCGAGACTTGCAAGAAGCTTGGCCTGACATGGTTCCAGGAATGTGACGAGGACGACCTCGAAGTGAAGGCTGGCTATCTTCGTGAAGACATCGAGCAGATTGTCGAGCGGCTGATCGCCTTGCACGAACTCAAGTGGGACGGGAAGACTCTCGGCGAGGACGGCTACAAGATTTTCGACAAGTGTCACGCATATCGCGACACCGACGGTGAACTTTATGCCGGACTGAAGCTTCGTCAGACATCGAGCGAAAACTTCTTCGAGCCTCGCTTCGAAATCCGCTTGGTGAAATGCGAAAAGGACATTCCGTGGTTCAACATCAACCTGATTGCCGTAGGCCAGTTCTTCTAAAGGAGAGTATCTATGACTCAAGTCCAATTCTACATGACTGTGCTTCAAGTGGTCAGCTTGATCCTTCTGTTGTCTGCGGTACATGTATCCAACCTTTCCTTGAAGGAAGAAAACCTGGAGATGCGTCGTTTCCACTGTTTTGAAGTAATTTCGTTGGAAGCACTCGCAATCGCCGTGTCATTGATTTACACGATTGTAGAGTTCGCCGAAGGGTACATTGTAATGCCGATTCTAGGTGTGCTAGAAATCGTGGCGGTGGCTGTCGGGATCTTCTACATGGTTCGTTCGTATATCGGATATGGCAAGACGATTGAGCTGATGAAGGAAGTTCCCAATGTCTCTAAGATGTCAAGCTGAAATGAACTGGTACGAGGTGGGCAAGGAAACGCCTCGTGAACATATCCTACTGTTTCTGGTTACCGAAGATGAGCCAGAAACTCTCTACACTGGGGTCTATACCGAAGGCGGGTTCCGTCTTAGTGGGCAACAGTGTGCGGTCTTGCCGCTTGCTGGCACGAAGTTCACGCACTTTGCCTATGTGAATAGCAATATGCTGCCGAAGAACTGCAAGGAAGGCTGCGAAGGCAGCGGTTGGCACGTCACCAAGGACGAGGTTCCTGAGAACGACGAGCCAGTCGCCATCTATCCAAGCTTCCAAGGCCACCAGTTCGCCGTATGGAACAAGCACGAACAGTGCTGGGATGACGAGTCTGGCGACGACTACCTTTGCAATAAGGACGAAGTCGCCAAGTGGTATCCAATTAACTGGGGAGGAGTCCTATGATGTTTCTGTCTGGATTGGCCGGGTTCGCCTTGGCTTGGATTATCGTCGGTATAGTGC
>NZ_JBGUHR010000109.1:0-29967 GCF_045112255.1 Fibrobacter sp. | reverse complement strand
AAATTTATATTGGAAAATTTTAAACATAGGAGAACCTCTTATGGAAAATAAAATGAACAAGTTTGGATTAAGAAAAATGCTCGCTGTGTTGGTGGTTGCCTTTGCATGCGTATGCATGTGGGGGTGTTCGGATGATGTGACGTTTAAATGGGAAGAAACACGTCGCAATGCTAAGGTTATCGGTTTTGTTGATGACTCGTTGGTGATGGTTGGCGATTATCGTTTTTGGCTAGAATCGAAAGAGACTTGGAATGGAGGGCGCTATGACGATGAAGATGCTGGAAACCCTCGTTTATGCGTTTATAATTATCGTGTTCAGGAAGATGGTCCTCGGTGGTGTGATTCTGTGTCTGAGTTACATTCGTCTAGTTGGTTCTATGGGCAATTAACGGATTCTGTAGTTTGGGGAAGTGGTTTGCCCAATTCCATTAAATTATGGAAAATAGGAGAGAAACCACATGAATTGAAATTGAAGCCTGAATTTGAAGGATGTAGTAAAAAAATTGATGCAAGGCGTATACATGAATGGGTTGATGGCAAGTTTATTATTTTGGGGACTGCATCTGTAAACGGAAAAACTTTAGATAATGCTTTACAGACATCTGAATATGGTGATGAATATTGTCAGTATGCTGTTTTGGACACTGTCGCAAAAATGATTGTTTATAAGCGTTTGAATCGGGATTTAGAATGGATTAGGGAATGCGATGATGTGAGAGCGTTAGAAAATAAGATTTATTGTTTACGGACAATAGCTCATACGGATCAAATTGGACATTTAATTGTGGATAATGAAGATCAGGGGTTGTTGGAGATAAATGCTGCCATAGGTCCTTTTTGGGGTAATATGTTGGAACTAGGAAATAATTTGTGTGAACTTTCCACTGATGACGGATTGAACTGTCTGCCGATTCGATGGTTGGGTGGTGTAGAAATTGAAAATGCAAAATTTGTTAATGAAAAGGGTGAAACTATTTATCTAAGGAATTGATTTTAACAAGATTAAATAATGAAGCGGATGATTACGAATCAGTCAATAGTAATTTATTATGGAGAATAGCTTTGTATGAAAAAAGCATCTTTGTTTTTGTTGCTCTTTATTATTACTTGTTGGGCTGTCCCCAAGCCAATGGAGTCTATCGAAAATTACAGTGTTCTGATGGTTCACGGAGCGTATGGTTCCAATAAGGGCTTTCTCAAAAAAAATCCCCCGAAAACGCTTTGTCTTCGGGGATTTCTTTTTTTAGTAATGCTTGGTGCTTAAACTTTTGTCTACCCGCATCTCGTCTTTTCGGCATGGGCGCCGATGTAGTCGGGGTAGCAGTTGTCAAAGCAGGCGGCGCAGTAGTTCTCGCCTTCGCCGGTGCAGTTTTTCATGCCTTCGACGCTCAGGTAGCCGAGGCTTTCGACGCCGAGCATTTTGGCGATTTCATCGGGAGTCATGGAGCTTGCGGCGAGTTCACCTTGGCTCGGGAAGTCCATCCCGAAGAAGCACGGGTGCGCAACCGGAGGCGATGCAATGCGGATGTGCACTTCGAGGGCGCCCGCATCGCGCAACATTCTGGAGAGAATGCGAAGCGTTGTGCCGCGGACGATGGAGTCTTCGACAACGCAAACGCGCTTGTTCTTAAGCACACCTTCGATCGGGTTGAACTTTAAGCGGACCTTTTGTTCGCGCACGTTTTGCGTCGGGTCAATGAATGTACGGCCCACGTAGTGGTTTCTTAAAAGCCCGATTTCAAAGCGGATGCCGCTTGCCTGTGCGTAGCCGAGCGCTGCTGTGGTCGCGCTATCCGGCACGGAAATGACGATGTCGGCATCGACCGGGCATTCCTTGGCGAGTTGCTTGCCCATCTTGCGGCGAATCTTGTCGCAGCTCTGCTCGAAAATCTTTGAGTCCGGGCGGCTGAAGTAGATGTATTCGAAAATGCAGTGGGCGAGGCGATCTTTTTGCGTAAAGCGTTCGGAATGGAGACCATTCTTAGTGATGGTCAAGAATTCGCCGGGCTGAATATCGCGAACGTAGTTCGCTCCGAGCAAGTCGAATGCGCAGGTTTCGCTAGCGACGCACCAGGATTTCCCCATGCGGGCAATCGAGAGTGGTCTAAAACCGTAGCCGTCGCGGGCGACGTACATCGTGTCTTTGCTTAAGAATACGAGGCAGAAGCTGCCGGTAAATTTAGTAATGGCGATCTTGATGGCTTCGCCTAGAGTGTCCGCCTTGGTGCGGGCGATTTCGTGCAGGAGAATTTCAGAATCGGATGTGGTCTGGAAAATGTGGCCGTCGGCTTCCATCTCGGCGCGGAGTTCGGGGGCGTTTGTGATGTTCCCGTTGTGGGCGACTGCGATTTGTCCCCACTTGCAGCTGATCAAAATCGGCTGAGCGTTCGCGAGAGTTGAGGCGCCAGTCGTGCTGTAACGCACATGGCCAATGCCTGCAAAACCTTGCAGTTCGTCGATGTTGTAATCTCTTAAAAGGGTGGAAACCAGACCCATGGACTTGCGGACTCGGACTTTGTCTCCGTCAGAAACAGCGAACCCGGCACTTTCCTGGCCGCGGTGCTGTAATGCGTATAGTCCCATGGCTACATTGCGGGCGACATTGTCACCGTTATAAATACCGATGACGCCGCATTCTTCATGCAATTCTTCGAGCATAACGCCTCTTTGAAGTGAAGCCTCCCTTGCCTTGAGGGCCTTAGCTCACCCAAACGGGTGCAAGCGGGGAAGCGGACGCCGCGGATTAGCAAAATATGTGCCAATGGCAAAAATTGTGGTTTTTTTCAGATGTATTACGGAAATTGTAAAACGTAAAATGTAAAACTTTACGTAAAATGTAAAGTTAGGACGGGAGCAGAATGCAAACCATCAGTGCAATAAGCCCAAGGAACATTGCAATCTTTGTAACGGATTGTGCCCGACGGTAATTCTTGCGGTGGGCGCTCAAGATGGCGACGACAAAGCATGGGGTAAGTGTCACCAGCGTTATGGCAAGGAAAACGGGCGGATAATTGTGCCCAAAGAGCTTGTCCAGGAAGAACACGGGAACCGGGAGCGATATCCACGTGAATATGATGATGTCTGCGGCAAGCCGTCTGGCGACTTTGTCTCCGGCGACGAGCGGGAACGTCATGATGCCTGCTTTGAGGTCTCCTGTCGTGTCTTCGAGATCCTTGTAGATTTCCCGTGCTATGGTCAGCAGGAATGCAAACGGAATGGCGGGGATGATGGCCCACATGTATTCTTCCGGGTTTGCGCTCAGTGAAAAATTGAAGAAATGCTGCACGGCGTAAAGCAGGGGCGTTGTGCAAAGGAATGCGACGGTTATGTTCTTGAATATGGGGGAGCGCTTGAGCTTGCGGTTGTAGGCGATGAGGAGTGCGCCGAGCAATGCGAAAAACCACACCGGGAACGATAAAATGACTGTTCCCATCCATCCGAATTCCTGTGCGAGCGCTGGATCTTTGACGATTTCGATGAACCGTATGTTCTGGAAGATGCTGTCGCCAATTCCGCAGAGAAGCATAATGACGGCAAGAGCGTAGCAAGCTCTGCGAGCGGTTTTTACGGAGACCTTGCCTGTTACGAGAGGGCGTTCTGGACGGTTCAGCTTGTCGCTTTCGAAATCAAGGATGTCGTTTTGGATGTTGGCAAAGCCGATGGCTGTTGCAAACCCGAGCATCTGCAAAATCAGAACCGGAATGTCTGGGTAATGCCGTAGGAGCATGTAGCCTACAACAAGCGTGATTGCTGCAATCACGATATTTACCGGACGGGTCATTTTAACGAGCATGCTGAATGTGGAAATCATTGATTTTCCCTTCGATTACGACTGAATAATAGACAAATAATGCGTTTGCGAAAAGAGTCTTGTCTTTAAAATTGCCCTAAATATGCGAAAAAGTATATCTGTTAGTTCCATCCCTTGCCGATATCTTTCTTCTTCCTACTTCTAACTTCCTACCGTCTACTGATTAACTATCTTTACACCATGCCTTTTTTTACGAAGAGTAATCTGGAAGATTTGAGGAAGGAAGCTGAACAGCTTTCTATTTGCGTTGAACATTTTCTGTATGCCTCGGAGCATATTCCCGAAAGTGACTGGAAAACGAAAGGTTTTTACGACAATTGCATCGAAAAGTGCAATGGCCGCCTGAAGGCGATTCATTTCTTGATGGAATCGATTCGCCGTGGCCGCCCTGTGACTGAAGAGGAATTGGAAGAAGCGCGGGAACTCGAAGTCGAAAAACTTTCTAAATTGAAGAAAGATGCGAAATAACGATTTTGATTCCGACGAAAATGAAGCTCCATTGAAGAGTGTCCGCACGTCAAGGCGCGAACACAGAAGCCGCCGTATCGACGTGATGCGTGAATTGGAATCGGGTGTCGTTGATGAACGACCGATCAAGGAGCGTTTCAGCCGCGAATTTAAAAAGGCGAAAATCAAGCGCATCAAGAATCCGGTCGAAAACATCGGCGAAGAAAACTGCGTCGAAGGCTTAGTGCTCGAAGTCCACCGCCGCACCTGCGAAGTGCGCTTAGACGAAGTCCGTTCAAACGTCATTCCGGCCCCAGAGCCGGAATCAAGGTTGCAAGAGATGGCGGATCCGGTCCGCCATGACGATCTTCCTACTTCCGGCTTCCTACCGTCTACAGTCACCGCCATGTACCGTGCGACGACGTCCAAGACGCTCGGGGAATTCCCGGCCGTGGGCGACCGCGTTTTGCTTGGGCTTGTGAACGATGGCGATGACGAAGGCGACGGTGTCGGATCGCAGAAGTATTGCGTTGTGCGTGTGCTCCCGCGAAAGAGCGAACTCAAGCGCCCGGGGCCGCGTGACAGTTTCTACAAGCAGCAGACGCTTGCTGCAAACATCGACCAGGTCGTGATTGTCGCAAGCGTGACGCAGCCGGAATTCAACTACGGATTCATGGACCGCTTTTTGCTTGCTGCAAACTTGAACGACTTGCCGTTTGTGCTCGTGCTCACCAAGATGGACTTGCTGCCGAACGGCGAAGCGGACCTTTCAAGCGATATCCGCGACTTCATGAAAATCGTGGACAAGGTGATTCCCGTGAGCGTTAAGAGCGGGGATGGTCTTGAAGTCTTGCGCAATGAACTCGTCGGAAAGTCCTCTGTCTTTAGCGGCATGAGCGGTGTCGGAAAGTCTACGCTTATCAATGAGCTTGTGCCCCATGCTGAACTGCGCACGGGAGATGTCCGCGAACGCGACGGCAAGGGCCGGCATACGACGACTTCTTCGAGCTTGTTTGATTTTCCGGGTGGCGGTTACGTGATCGACACTCCGGGGATCCGTAGCATCGGCCTTATGGACATGGAACCCGAAACGCTCGCGAAGATTTTCCCGGGATTTTTTGAAGATGATCATTTTACGTGCAAGTTTAGCAACTGCAAGCATCTTAAAGAGCCGGGTTGCGCCGTGCGCGCCGCTGTTGAATCGGGAAAGATCTCCGAAGCGCGTTATGCAAGTTATGTGCGAATTTTGAATTCAGG
This sequence comes from Fibrobacter sp., assembly GCF_045112255.1. Lineage (GTDB taxonomy): Bacteria > Fibrobacterota > Fibrobacteria > Fibrobacterales > Fibrobacteraceae > Fibrobacter. Next base: position 24,452 of record NZ_JBGUHR010000109.1, on the reverse strand, counting down.
AAAGTAAATTTATGTCTGATTACGTTGTGAAAATTGCGCTCATCGCATCTATTGTCATGATGGGCTATAACATTTCCGAATTTTGTGCAAGCTTTAAAACCGTCTCCGAAAAGGCAGGCGAGTTTTTGAGGCTGGCTAAGGACAATGCTGCTACAGACGCAGATTTGAGAAGGTCCAATCTTCTATTGTCCAGTGTGCTGTCTATTGGCTATTCCGTTCTGATCTACCTTTCGGATATTGTGGTCTGGCTTGTGGCCTTGCTCGTGATCAAGTTGCTATTGACTTTGTTTCTTTCCGATAAAATGTTGATTGAGCTTTTGCACGACAGGACGCTTTCTAAAAAGAACTATCTGATTTCGAAGTACGATGCTCTTTTTAATGCGGTTATGGGTGTTGCTTTTGCCTTGATCCTGGTTTTCTAATATGAAGAATATTTTCTTGAATCGTTTCTTGCTTGTTGCAGTGGCTGTGCTGTTGGGTGTGACATCTTCTTTTGCACAGAGAGTCCCGGCCGCGAATACGCCTACGATTTCCAATCCGCTAGGGCAAAGCTCTGCTGGAACTGGGCCGAGTATGCAATGGCCGCTCTTTTTGGGCGGTTCTTTTGGGATCGGCTCTGGGGCTGGTGTTGGTGATGGTCACGGTATTGGCGTTTGCCAGATCAAGCCGATGATTGGGGCCTGGATGCCAGGACTTGCCTTTGTTCGCTTGGGTTACGGCTTTTCGAGCTACGAAGAAAAGAATAGCGATGACAAGAAAAGTGAAGTGAAATCTTCTGACTTTAGTGTCGATGTCGGTGCGCATCTTTTAAGCGAATTTTACTTGACGGGGTCGTATTCCAGAGTGAGCGCTTTGAGCGAAAATGGCGACATTGCTTGGAATGAATGGAGTGCCGGCTTTGGTACTTTCTGGGTTGTTTTTTCAAGGACGTTCCTGACGCTCGATATTGGCTATCACTGGGTGCTTGAACATTATGATCCGTTCCTTGATAAGGATGTTTCGGGCGGGCGCTGGCAGATGAATCTTGGATTCTCCGTGTTCGTCTATTAATTTGTAATTGCCTGTGAGTTGTGTAATGAAGAATGTTGCTGTTTTGGGTGGTGCGTTTGATCCGGTCCATAAAGACCATATGCGTGTGGCGAGAACTTGCCTGGACCGTGGTTTCTGTGATGAAGTCTGGTTTATGCCGAGTCCCGACCGCTGGGACAAGCAGCTGAACGCTTCGCCAGAAGACCGCTTTGCAATGCTCGAACTTGCATTCTCGGGCGACAGGCGCTTGTTTCTTTCGGATCTGGAAATTGAACAGGGCGATTACCGCGGCTCGTATGTGTTCTTGATGAGCCTCAAGGAAAAATTCCCGGATATCAATTTCCGCTTGCTCACGGGGGCCGATACCTACGAAGGCATTCCGCATTGGCGCGACCCCTTGAACTTTTATGGCACGAACTACAACGGCCATTTGCTGCTCCGCGATATCGAACTGATAGTCTTTGCCCGCAACGGTTACCCGCAGCCGGATATGGAACAGCATAAGCGAAATGGTTATGCTCCGCTTTACTGGCTTGGGCCGGAACAGGGATTTAACGGCGTCTATTCTAGCACTGCCATCCGCAGGTCGCTTTTGCTGAATCGAAACGTTTGTCCGCAAGGACTGGAACCCTCGGTTTACGATTACATCATCAAGCACGATTTGTACAGGGAATAAAATGGGCAAGGCTCCGTCAGATATGTTCTTTGAAAGCGAGGTGCGACCGGAATACGAAGGTCGCCTTTTGCTCGATTCCCTTTGCGACCGCTTCACGTACCACAGCCGAGAAGACTGGGTGGACCGCCTGACGCGCGGGCTTGTGACGATTAACGGTACTGTTGCCAATGTAGAGACGATTGCGCATCGCGGCGACAAGGTTGTTTACCATGTCGAAAACTACAGCGAACCTGAAGTGCCGACTGATTTTGAAACGGTCTTTGAAGATGATGAATTTATTCTAGTCGCAAAGCCGGCGGGTGTTCCGGTGCACCATACGGGTCGCATTTTCTACAACACGTTTGCGGCGATTATCCGCCGAGAATTCGATTCCGAGACGGCGACGCCGATGCACCGCCTGGACCGCGATACGGGCGGACTTATCTTGTTTGCAAGGTATGGCGAAACGGCGGCGCGTTTCCAGAAAAATCTGGACCGCATTTTGCTCCGCAAGTTCTACCTTGCTGTGGTGCGTGGAAAGTTCCCGGAAGGCGAAGTGGAATGCCATATGCCTTTGCGCGAAGACCCCGAAGACCCGATCCGCTTGCGTATGCACCACCGTGAAGATGGCAAGGAATGCTTTACGCGCTTTAAGCTTTTGCGCCATCTGGATTGCCCGGAAATTGCGCCGGAACTTTCGCTTGTCGAAGCAGAACTCATCACGGGGCGTAAGCACCAGATTCGTGCGCACCTTGCCGAGATGGGCTACCCGATCGTGGGGGATCGCCTGTATTACCGCGATGGTGAATACTACCAGAAGCTTGCGCAGGGTGGTGAACTCACTGACGAAGATATCAAGGTGCTTGGCGCCCACAACCAGATGCTTTTTGCGTACAAGGTTGAACTTCAGCTCCCGTATTGGAAAGAACCCCGCACCTTCGAAAGCCACGCATACCCCGCGGATATGGCAAAACTGCTGAAAGAATAAAGCGTCGGCCATGACCTTAAAAGGCGAGTGCCGCGACCACTATTACGTCATCCTCGACCGTCAGGGAGGGGATCCATAATTTCTTGAACGTCTTTTAAGCTCAAAATGACGAGAAAATCTCGATTTTACGTTGTTTTTGACAAAATCCTAATTTTTTTAGTCAAACATCTTTGTATTTTATTGCACATGAAATTTTCATTCCTTCCTAAAGTATTGTTGTGTCTGGGGCTTTCTGGTGTTTTTGCCATGGCCCAGGAAACGGTAGAAAGCGTTCGTCGCCAAATCAAGACGGTCGAAGCCGAAACCGCTCGCGAAAAATCCATGCACGAAGCCGAAAAGAAGCGCCATGCCGAATTCGTTGAAGTCGGTCGCAAAAAGGTGCAGAACCTCTCGGCTCAGAACAAGTCCTTGAAGGCCGAAATCGATTCGCTCAAGGTCGAACTCAAGAAAATTTCAGCAGCCCGCGCCAAGACGAACGGCTCGATCCGCTACTTCGAAAACCGCAAGACGAAGTACGCCGATTCTCTTGCAACGGTTATCGATTCTCTCGTGCCGTTCTTTGAATCCGATTTCCCGTACCGCACGGACGAAGCTGTCAAGAACATTCAGGAAATTGCAAGCATGTTGCACAAGGGCTTGATCGAAACGGATGACGCCTTGAACCGCACGATGGAAGTCTTTTACGACCGCATCCGCCTGGGGTACACTACCGAAGTTTGGAAGGGCTTCTTGCAGGTGGACGCTCGCAACGTGGCTGGTACGTATTTGCGCTATGGTGCAGTGGCCTCGGTTTTCGTCAGCAATGACGGTAACGATGTTTTGTTCCTCACTCGTAACGGCCTCGGCTACTCCTGGAAGAACGTCTCCGAAGACCTTACGATGCGCACTGTCCTCAAGGACGTGATGAAGGTCGCCGAAGGCAAGACCGCTCCAAGACTTGTGACTATCCCAGTATCTTTCCCGAAGGAGGCTAACTAATGTTTAGACGAAAGAACGGTGCTTCGCCCCTTCAGACGAAAGACGAAAGAGTGTCTTCTTGTAGCCCGTCATTCTCGACCGAAGGGAGGGAATCCATTATTTTTCGTAATGCACTTGCGACGAAATCTAGTGCACGTTTCTTATTACCTCTTGTTGTCGCTGCGTTCGCAATTCTCGCTCCGGCTTCTTATGCTCAGCAGAACGTGACGGTCGATGCCGTCAAGAAGCGCGCCGAACTCAACAGCGCGAAGGCCGACCTCGAAGAAGCCCGCCGCAAGCGCGACATGGCTGTTGCCGCCCGCTGGAAGGACCGCGAAACGTTCAACAAGGAACGTGAACTCTTCAATGAAAAGTATCAGCTCGGCAAGGAACGCGTGGACGCCTTGATGTCCGAACGCACCCGCTTGCTCGAAGACGTGCGTGTCGCCCGTGAAGACTTGGCTCAGGTCAAGCTCCAGGCCGAAAAGGCCCGTGCCGAATACCTCTCGCTCGCCGCAGGTCCGGAACGTTTGGAAATGCTTGCCAAGTTCCAGGAACAGGGTGTGCCGTTCAAGGTTGCCGATCGCGTCGAAGCGCAGAACAAGGTCAAGAAGGAAATGGGCCTTTATCGCGATGACCCGCTCCGCATTGCCCGCTCGATGCTCGAAGTCGCCAAGAAAGAAATGAAGTTTACGCGTGAAGTCCGCACCGAAAAGGCGGACCTCATGTTCGGTAGCTCGGTTGCCGAAGGCGATCGCATGCGCTTGGGTGGCCTCTTTGCCATGCAGATGGCGAAGGTTTCCGACGTGAACGGTTTCCACCCCTCGGCTTTGATGCTCCCGGTGGCAGGAGAAAAGAAGCGTGTCTATAGCTGGCAAGAAAATCTCTCTCCCGAAACGCGCAAGGATGTGGCAAAGGCTTTTGCTGGCGTTAACGATTCCGCTTTCGTGATGGTGCCGGTCGATGTGCTCCTCAGTACTGAACTTTCAAGCGAACTTGCAAACCATCAAGAAACGACGTGGAAAGAAGATTTTGCTGAATTCTTCCATAACGGCGGCATCCTTATGTACCCGATTGCAACGCTCTTTATCCTCGGCCTTATCATCTTCCTCGTACGCCTCGTTTGGCTCCTTGTCCTCGGCTTTGGTGGCCGTGGTGCCCGCAATGCGGTGAAGGCTCTCGCGAATCGCGACCTCCGCCTTGCAACTGCCGAATCCCAGAGTGCTCGTGGCGAAGTGGGCAAGGTGTTGCGCTCCGTGCTTGGCAAGAATTTCAAGGACCGCGCGAGTGCCGAAAAGTCTCTCGAAGTTCTGTTTGCAGGCGAAGTTCCCAAGCTCGAAATGGGACTCAGCTGGATTTCTGTGTTTGCCTCGACGGCTCCGCTCCTCGGTCTTTTGGGTACCGTTATGGGTATGATTGAACTTTTCAACGTCATCACCATGCACGGCACGAGCGACCCGAAGCTTTTGGCAGGCGGTATTTCCATCGCCCTCGTGACGACGGAAGCAGGCCTTATCGTGGCTATCCCGCTCCAACTTTTGCACACGCTCCTCGTGAATATCTCGGATTCTGTCCGTACCCGCATGGAAAAGACGGGCCTTGCTGTCCTCAACGCAATTTGGATTAAGGAAAAGTAATGGACGAATATTCCGTCATCGAAGCGACCATGAGCATCCTGCTGCGCGGCGGCTGGGTGTTGCTCCCGCTATTTCTGATTGGGTGGCTGGGCTGGTTCTTGATGTTTGAACGATACGGCTATTATTTTATGCTGAAGGGTACTTCGACCTCGAAGTTCTTCAAGGATTTGGACACGGTGGGCGAGGAGGCTGCTTTTGCAAAACTCCGCAAGCGTCGCTTTGGCTACTTCTTGGCTCTGGTCGAAAACGTGCGGAAGTACCGTAACGATGGCCCTGTGGCTGTGCGCAATGCGATGCTCGCGACGCGTCACGAACTGGACGTGAGCCTTTCCAAGTCGCTCAAGACGATTGTGACTTGTGCCTCGATTGCTCCGCTCCTTGGACTTTTGGGAACGGTCTCTGGCATGGTGCATACGTTCGAGACGATTAAACAATTTGGCTTTGGAAACCCGGTGCTCTTGGCCGATGGCATTTCCGAAGCGCTCCTCACGACGCAGGCGGGCTTGCTTGTTGCGTTCCCGTTGATGCTTGTTTATAATTATCTCGAAAGTCGAGTAGATTCTATTGGTGATTTTGCCTGGGGCGAAGCGCTCAAGTTCGAAGAACGTTGCTTTGCCAAGGAGGTTGAATGAGTTTTATCCGTAAGCGTTCGAAAAGCGGTGGAGGCATTGATGTCTCTCCGATGCTCGACATGGTGTTCATCCTTTTGATCTTCTTCATCGTGACCTCGACGTTCACGCGTGAAACCGGCGTGGATGTGACGAAGCCGAAGGCGAGTACCGCAAAGGAACTCGCGAAGGAAAGCATTTTGATTGGCGTTACCCGTCAGGGAACCATCCATATCAACGAGACGCAGGTGAACCTCTCGACTTTGCAGACCGTGCTTCGCCAGATGATGGCCGAAGCGCCAGACCGCCCGGTGATTATCGTGAGCGACCGTGATGCCCCCAACGGAGTCGTGGTCGATATCCTCGATGAATGTAATTTGGCGAAGGTGAGAAAAGTCTCCATTTCCGCGAATAAGGAGGAGTGAGTTTAGTAGACAGTAGACGGTAGGCAGTAGACAGTGAGTCTAACTTCCTACTTCCGACTTCTAACTTCCTACTGCTTATGATAGACTTTATAGCGAAATATTTCCGATTCCCGGTGGCGTTTGTGCTCTCGTTTGTCGTGGGCGCAGTGTTCTTCCTTGCGATTCCGGTCATCAACGTGCTGTTCTTCGATAAGGGTGAAAAGTCCGAAAAAGTTCTCGAAGAAGTAACTGAAGTTGAAGTTCTCGTAAGCGAGAAAAAGCCCGAAGTGAAGCAGAAGGTCATCCGCACGGTGGCAACCCCGAACACGTTCAAGGTTTCGGCGCACATGGGCGTATCTCGTAGCCAGAATTTCCAGATGGATTTGTCGCTTGCTCGTGGTGCCGCTGGCGATGGCGTTGCCGTGGATGCCGGTACGATGGAAAACGTAATTTATGAGGCTGGTGAAGTGGATGAACAGGCGCAAGTGTTGCGTGAAATCCAGCCGAAGTTCCCGGAACGTGCGAAGAAAATGGGCGTCTCGGGTTACGTGAAAGTATTTATTGTGATTGATGTGAACGGCGATGTTTCGCAGGCGCAGGTGCTGACGCAAGACCCGGCGGGCTATGGCTTTGATATCGAAGCGCTCAAGGCTATTCGCCAGTGGAAGTTCTCTCCAGCGCAGTTACGTGGCTTCCCAGTAGCTCAAAAAGCTACAAAGGAGTTCCGTTTTGTTAAGTAGGTTAGACAATAGAACGGAGCTTTGCTCCTACAGACGAAAGACGAAAGAAAAATCTCTCGTCTCTCGTCTCTCGTCTCTCGTCTTAGTATTCTTCCTTGCGCTCCCTCTTTACGCTGCCGACGATTTCTTCTTCAAGGCGAATGAGCTTTATGATCAGGGGCGTTACAAGGAATCGGTGAAGTATTACCGTGCGGCGATTGACGATGGCCGCTATGAGCCGTTTGCGTGGTTCAACTTGGGCAATGCCCTTGTGCAGCTCGGCAAAAAAGAAGTCGCGATGGTCGCTTACAAGCGTACTGTTGAACTCCTCCCGGATTTTGTGAAGGCTTGGATGCTCCTTGGCGATTTGTATTACCTTGCAGAATCTCCGAGCGATGCGATTGTCGCTTACAACCGTGCAATTGAACTTGGAACGGAAACCGACCACATCCATTTTGCCCTTGCGGAATGTTATATGAAGGGTAGCGACTGGACGCTTGCGCAAAAGCATTTTGAACGCGCTCTTGCTTTGAACCCGGACCGCATGGACGCTTGGTATGGCCTTGCCGAAGTTTATGAAAAGCTTGGCGATTACGAATATGCGGTCAAGACGCTCAAGAATGCGCTTCAGATGACTGCGACCGCTGGTGCCGATGTGCATTACACGCTCTCGTATTACTACCGCAGTATGGATTCTACGCGGCTTGCACTCAATGAAATGGAAAACGGCATCATGATGGATCCCGAAAACGTTTCCGCTCGCCGCTATCTCGCTCAGATGTATGTCAAGAATGAATCTCCGTGGATGGCAATTTTCACGCTCGAAGAAGGTCTCCGCCACAAGAAAGGGATTGCAGACTTGAATCTTGATTTAGGGCAGATTTACTTTACGCAAAAGCGCTACGACGAAGCTTTTGAATGCTACATGAAAGCTTGGCGTGCCGGCAATTCTCAGGGCCGCATTGGCGCTGAAAATGTCGGTCATATCTTCTCGAATGCCGGTGACACCGAAAAAGCCGAAGCTCTCTACGCCCGCATCCGCGACAAGAAGTAGTTTTTACATTGTCATCCCGGATTTATTCCGGGATCACCTTTTTACCTCGTCATCCTGAATCCGCTTCTTCGTCATCCTGAAGCCGAAGGCTGAAGGATCCATGCTGCCAGAAGTGTCATCCTGAGCGTAGTCGAAGGAGCCAGTGGCATTTCTACTACAGACTCGTTATACGAAAAATTTCGCATTTTGCGTTACGCATTTTGCGAAATTTGATTATATTTAGAGTATGAATATTAATCCGTTCCTTCTTTATGGGTATAATGGTCCTGAATACTTCTGTGACCGTGTCGAAGAGACCAAGTACATTCTGTCGGCTCTCCGTAATGGGCGTAATATTACATTGCTTTCTCCACGACGTATGGGCAAAACAGGGCTGATATACCATATTTTCAATGCTATACAGAAAGATGAAAAAGATGCAGCTTGCTTCTATATCGACATTTTCCCGACGAAATCGCTGGATGATTTCGTTCACAACTTAGGTACGGCTGTTGTCGGAAAATTAGATTCGTTTGGAAAGAAGGCTGCAAAAACGGCCTTGTCGCTATTCAAAAGTTTTAAAGTAGTTCTGTCAACAGATCCGGTTTCTGGCAATCCGCAGCCGTCTATTGAATTTGCTCCGCAAGAAACAAAGAATACATTGGCAGAAATTTTTGCCTACCTTAAGCAATCGAAGCAAGAATGTTACATCGCCATTGATGAATTCCAGCAGATTGCAGAATATAAGGATGAAGGCGTTGAAGCTCTGCTTCGTTCGTACATCCAGTTTTGCCCGAACGTCCATTTTATTTTCTCTGGTAGCAAACAGCACTTGATGACGGAAATGTTTGGCTCAGTGTCACATCCGTTTTACCGCAGTACGGAGATTTTCAATTTAACGGCGATTTCCGAAGACAATTACTATGCATTTGCAAAAAAATGGATGTCGAAAAACTCCATCAAATTGTCCAAAGAAATCTTCGGCGAACTCTATCATAAATTTGATGGGCATACTTGGTATATGCAACGCGTGTTGAATCGCCTGTACGAAACTGCACTTGCAACTATAGAAATTGCAGATGTGGAACTGTGTATCGCAGCTATTGTCGAATCAGAAAAGGAAATTTATCAGAGGCTGATCGCCTTGCTTACACGCAATCAATGCCAGTTGCTCATCGCGATTGCTAAAGAAGGGTGTGCTAAGGCTATAAATTCATCTGCATTTGTACAAAGGTATCATCTGAAAAATGCAAGCAGCATCAGTCGTGCTATAGATACACTCTTGTCGCAAGAATTCGTGATGAAAACTCAAGAGGGCTACATCGTTTATGACCGTTTTATGGCGTTGTATTTGAAAGGACTGTAATCCGCTATGCCCGCCGTGTTTGCAAGAAAATGGGTCTTTTAATATAAGAGAGTGTGGAGGTCTTTAAAATGGTTGAAGTGAAATACAAATCGCTTTTTAAAATACCAATGTTTTTTTATAGCATTATTCCACTCTTTGTATTTGCTGGAGTGCCTTTTTGGGGAATCCTTAAGGCATTTTTTGATATGTACAATGTCGGGATGAATATTGAATCAGTCAAATTCTTTTTTTTGTGTGTTCTAATGCTTGTTATTTTTGGAGTTGTCACTTTCTTGTTTGTTCCGAATTTTAAATTAGTTTTTGATGACTCTGGAATTACAATGAAAAGAAAAGTAAAGCTATTCTCGATAACTTTGTTTGATAATGTATTGCAGTTTCGTTGGAATGAAATTACCGAATTAGATGTGGTTCCGGTGAGAGGTCTGACATTTTATAAATCTGTGAATGGATCGTTACGTATGGCTTCTTTAAATTGTTTTCTTACAAATAAAAAAGAAGCTTTTGAATTTGCTGTTACAAAGTTGCCATCCTATAAGATTTCAAAAGAAGCACGTTTAAAATTGAAAAAGAAATATGGAATTATAGTAGAGTAGATTGAATTACGCATAGGGCCAGATTCCAAATGACTAAATTCCCCAAAATCCTTCTTCTGCTTGTGCCGTTGTGCCTTGTCGTGCTGTTTGGGTGTACGCATGAAGAAGACTATGTAGGAACGTATAAGAGCAAGCATAAATATGGAGAGGAAACGGTTACGCTTTATCCAGACCACTCTTTTTTGCAGATATTTGCGGACAGCAATGGACTTGATTCAAATAAAGGTGAATGGAGAGTAAAGTCACAAAATTCCTTTGGATTAAATCTTTTAGTTTTTGATGGTTGGATGACTTTTAAAACGCCTTTTCAGGGTGAAAAGGCGAAAGAGCTTTTTGGGGAGGGTGAAAAAAGCATTGCTTCGTTCTATATAAGAAGTAAATGTATTATTGCGGAGGAAGACTTCCCAGAATTCAATCCCTGTAAAGAATAATCCTATATTAACTCAGTGCACTGCGGTTAAAAAGGCTTGATTGACAACAAATGACTAAAAATCCATTTAAAATTATCTATGGGATAATAATGCTGATAATAATCGCGATAAAAGCGATTTTCTTTGATTGGATAATCGAATGGTTGTTTACAAAGTCTTATCAATATCTAGTGTTGATAAACTACGACAGGTCTTTTAAAATATCACGAGAATTACTCGATGCAATTTGTGCTTATCCGGCAAACGCGTTCAAACCTCGCAAATACCATTTCTTGACTGAAAGATACAATGATATATATGTTCCCGCAAAATCCATTTCGAAAGTCAAATTCAATTCTATGATTTCGGCTTCACTGGATTTTGAAACTTCAGAAGACAGTTTGGATTGGCTGCATCTATTGCATATAGATAATGCTGGGAGTGAAGGCCATGGTTATAATGAGGTTGATGTTCATTTTGAAAATCCAGATATCTCAAATTTCATTTTGTATTTGAAAGATTTTTTCGCAGCTGATTATGGCTATGTTTGTAAAGCCAAGAATTGCCAAAGTAAATGTATCAGCAATGTTGTGTCTAATGGCGACTCGTGGCAAGCCTATCATAAAAAAATTCTTCAAGGTTGTATAAGGGATATCTATCCTGTCAATATTCTGAACTCCGCTTATGTTCAAGATTCCTTGATAAATAAAATCAAAGAGGATGAACGAATGGGGAACTTGGATTCATCCGTCGACGGATATATAATATGGAACGTTGAACCATCGAACATCCGCTACGTGCGCCGCGTCTGCAAGAAAATGGGGCTGTTGATATCTGCAATGCGAGTACCCACCGGGTTTGCAAGAAAATGTTTGGATGAAATTGTGGGTAAACAAGAATAGCCGCTCGCAAGCATGTTTTGCCCCGCTTTTGGCTTTTTCCGCTAATTTACCCTAACCACTAATCACTGTTTACTTCCTACTAATCACAAACTTTCTTTCTGTCTTGCCAGACGCTTTGATTGAACAGCTGGCCTTCAGAAAGTCCGTACTTTTCTTCGACGCCCGCTTTTGAAATGGCGGTGTCGATGTCGAGCTTGCCGCGGATGGCTTGTGTATAAATGTCTATCTTGCGGCGGACAGATTCGGGTTCTTCGTCCAAGAGTTCCAGGCGGTAGCTGCTCACGTTTTGTGCAATGAGCTTTGGCAAAAGCTTGAGGGCGGATTGCGGCTTGCCAACGAAAAGCGTGTTACGGCATTCGGCATCGGATTGCAAGAAGTGGCGCTCGCCTTTGTGGTCCAAAATTTCGACTTTATGCTGTGTGCAAATCTTTTTGCATTCGGGGAAGCGGCGGCCAGTCGTGAGGGCGCGCGCGAAGGCGCAGTATTCCGAGTGGAAAGCGGGCATGTACTGGTGCAGGGCGAGTTCGAGCTTACTTCCGTCAATGTTCTTGAGCAAGTCAAAAAGCTGGGTACTGTTGAGGTCCCACGACGGGTGCAATTTTTCAAGGCCTTGCGCCAAGAGCCAATCGTAGCTTGCGCTGTTCGTGGCGTTCAGGCTGTAGTCGCCGACCATCGGAATTCCGGAATCCTTGAGGAGCGCGAGTGAACCGAGGTTACGCACCAATGCAAATTCCGGCATAAGCGTGAGAATTTGCTTGATGTAATGGTTTTCGCTCGGCTTGTGGATGCGGAGTGTGGCGATGCCAGCTTCAAAACCGAGCTTGTGGATGCGTTCGAGCGGTTCGTCGTATTTGACGCCCCAGTCAAAATCCATGACGACTTTGTCGATGTCGAGACCTAGGAGTGCATCAATTTGTTCGGGACGGCGAACGAGAACGGTAATCGTGCGGCGGGTTTTGGGAGCGTTCGTAGTGCTGCCGGGAGTGCCCGCGACCGTGTTTGTATTGCGTGCTACGTTGTGTAGGAATGCGCGACCGTTGTCCGCAGAAGGTGCAAGTTCTTTCCACTGCAAGCGTTTTTCGTCAAATGCTTGTACGGCTTCTTGACGGAGCGTGCGCAAAACTTTGCCGGGGAGGAATGCGTTTGCGGGCAACTTGATTTCGAGCTTGTCCAGAACATACGCTGTTGCTGAAAGCGCGGAAAGTTCTTTCTTGGCGATGGCTTGGAGTGCGTCGGGTGCGACTTCGTTGCGTGATGCTTCGAGGATGGCGCCTTCAACGGTGACCGCGCAGTTATCTGATGTCGATATTGTCAATTTTAGCGGTTCGCCGATTTTCCCTTCGAGCAACATGCACACAGGGATGTGCTTCGCGAAACTCTTGTCCGTGAAAGTCTTGTGGAGTTCTTTTTCGAGAGCGGGGGAGTCGTTGCGGTAAGCCTTCATGCCGTAGGAGACTTTGCGCAAGTTGAATTCGCGACCAAATTCCAGACGAACTTGCGACTTCCCGGCGCGTCTCGAATCATGCGATGAAGCGCTCCAAGTTGCCTTGTACAGTCGGCTTCCCGTCTGACGCGGCTCCGGCTCAGCCCTATATTCCTCAAATAAAATCCCGTCGCCAGGCAACAAAGTGCATGGAACAGGCTTGTCTTCAAGTTCCACAATCACGCCGTTGAGGTCTACCTGAACAACGGTTCCGATAAATTCACCGTGATGGTTCGAGAACGATCCATCGACGAGTTCCTGGTGGTTTACGCCATCGAGCCAACCTGTGTTGAGTCCGCGTGAGAATAAAACTTCGAGCGGTTCCAAGTCCTGCGCTGTAAGCCCGGCGGCATTTCCAACATCATTTTCTTTATACCCTTTCGCGCTCAGTATTTCTAATGCCTTGCGGTAGGCGTGCGAAACGGCGGCCACGTATTCTGGGCTTTTTAAACGTCCTTCGACCTTGAGCGATTCTACGCCGATTTCTCTGAGTTCTTCAAGCTTCGGGAGCGCACAAAGGTCTCGTGTGCTGAACAAGTAACGCGCCTTCGGGTCTTTCCATTCCTTGCCGTCCACAAAAATGCGGTAGGGGAGGCGGCAGCTTTGGGCGCACTGCCCGCGGTTTGCCGAGCGCCCGCCAAAGTTTTCGCTGGTGAGGCACTGGCCCGAGTACGAAACACAAAGTGCCCCGTGGATGAAAACTTCCAATTCCAGGTCGGTGAGGCTCTTGATTTGCGCAATCTGTTTTGCAGAAAGTTCGCGAGCCAAGACCGCTCTTGAAAATCCGATGTCTTTGACCAAGTTCACGGCTTCGGAACTCGCGAGCGTCATTTGCGTACTCGCATGGATTTCCTGTTCCGGGCTAATCGCCTTGATGAGCCTTGCAAGCCCAATGTCCTGGATGATGAACGCGTCCGGCTTTAACGCAATCAAACGTTCCAAAAATTCCGGCAATTCCTGAATTTCGCGCTCGAAGATGAGGATGTTCATCGCAAGGTACGTCTTTACGCCGCGAAGCCTTGCGTAGCGGATCATTTCTTCGACATCTTCAAATGAAAAATCTTCGGTTCGACCGCGTGCGTTCCAGTGGGGCACACCATAGTAAACCGCGTCCGCTCCGTTGTTGATGGCGGATTCCAGCATGTCGCGCGTACCGACAGGCAAAAGAAGTTCAGGATTGTTCATGTGCCCAAAAATAGAATTTACACTTCGTCTAAATTGTAGCCGAATTGCACAATGGCGCCGGTATTGGCTTCACGGAAAATGCGCAAGTGGGCGAGCCCTTCGAGGATGGCGTTGTCGAGCGTGTCCTGATTTTGCGATGCATCGCTCCCAAGTTCAATTGTCGGAATGTCCTGCGAACCCTTGTAACCCTCGTGGATGACCTTCACGTAGGTGTATTCCGGATCCATCTCAAGGATGGATTCGTGGATATGCTTGTCGTTATAGCCCGGATTGCTATTGAATGATTGCTCGGAACGGCTACGGATCGTAAGCGAACCGCAATAGCCTTCCTGTTTAAATTTCAACCATTTTTGTCCGACTGTCATAATTCCCCCAAAAAATAATCTAATTTTGCGTTATGTTCAAGAAATCCCTTATTTTGTCGTCTTTAGTTTGCATTTCAATGTTTGGATTCTCGGGCTGCTCCAACCAGGAGGCTGAGTACAAAATTGCAACTCTTACCGAAGAAAACGCCCGTCTGGCACGTCAAGTCCTTGTTCTCAAGGCTACTTTGGATTCATTGAACGCCCACAACAAGGCTGTGGATCACTCGCTCAAGTCCTTGGACATGAAATAAGAGAAACTTTGGGCGCATGTGCTCAAAAAAACATACAATTTTCTCTCATTTTCTTACAATAAACCGAATTTCTGCAAGAAAAATTTGTTAAATTTGCGCTCGTGACTGGCCCCGGTTTGTCGCCACGGCGAAAACCATTTTTGCTTCCCACGTGAAGCCCCCGCGACCGTCAAGTCTCCAAGGAGGCGCTAGTAAGATGGTCTTTAATTAACCCACACATTCCAGTCACCCCGCCTGCAGGTTATTTTCCAGCCTGCTCGTGTGGTTCAACCCTTACTTTATGAGGTGCCCAGATGGAAATAATCGCTCTCGCACTTTCACTCCTCGCAGTGATTCTGTGCATTGTTATCCTTGTTAAGGTTAATAAGCTTCTCACGATGCTTCGTACCCCGATTTTCAAGAAGCTCACCCCGGACATGAACTTGAAGCCGTCCGCCCGTCGCCCGATCAGCGCACAGGAAATGGCTCAGCGTGGTGGCAACAATAAGGAAAATCGCCAGAACAAGGAACGTCCGAACAATAATAAGGACAACCGCAATCAGCAGCAGGCTCAGGCTCATGCCCCTGCAACGCGTGATCGCAATGAACAGCAACAGCGTCCGGAACGTGGCCCGCGCCGCGAACGCCGCCCGGAACGCCCGCATCGTGAAGCTAACGCTGAAGCTCCTGTTGCAGAACAGGCTGCTCCGGTTGCACCGGCTGCTGAAGCTCCGGTCGCCGAAGCTCGTCGCCCGCTCGCTCCGCGCATTCCGGTTGAAACTCCGGCCGCTCCGGCTGTCGAAGCTGCCCCGGTCGCTCCGGTTGCTGAAGCCCCGGCTGAAGCTGCTGCAGAAACCGCTTTTGATCCGTCCAAGGTCCGCTATGGCCGCCGCAACGTGATCAAGAAGGCTCCGGAACTCTCCGAAGAAGCTTAATTCTCACGAGAATTTGCAAAAAATCCCAGTCCAATCGGACTGGGATTTTTTTTACCTCATTTCAGGAGTGAATTTGGACTATTTTTCCGGCGTTTTCAATTGGGAATCGTCGGGCATAACACCATATTCGGCTACGGGCATGTATGGAATCGAGCTGGAGCTGAAATCCTCGGAACTGCTGGAGCTTAAGGATGGAACGCCGTATTCACATTCGGGACAGTCGTTCACGCTGCTGGAGCTTTCGTTTGGAACTTGGACGACTCCATACACGGGCTGTGCGTTGTCGGTGCATCCCGCCCAGAAGAACGAGGCTAGGGCGAACGTCAATTTCCCCCAATGCTTGCGGATGAATGAAAACATAAATAGACTCCTCCTTTTTTTCAAGATTTAACTGGATGGATCCTCCTAACGGAGGATGACTGTGGCTGCGCGCTATGCTCGCCTTGGGGCATGCTCGCTTTTACGCGGCATCACGCGCCGGCTGCCTCTAGGCGATGCACGTGGCAGTAAGCCAGTTCTTTTGTTTTCTCGTCGCGGAGGTGCAGGCTGGAACCTTCGCAGTAGCGCCAGTACTTGCACGTCTTGCAGTCGCCGATTTTGGCCCAGCTGCGGTCGCGCATCACTTGGTAACGGTTCTGCCACACGTCCCAGAGATCGTCCTTGTAGATGTTCCCCTGGATGTAGTCGCCGCGCAAGCTCGGGCAAGCCGAGATGCTTCCGTCGCAAAGCACGGAAGAGACGTTTACGCCGGCGCGGCAGAAGAACGGGTAGTTGCGCGCGTCTTTCTCGTAACTGCCGAGGAACCCTTCGCAGCCGTAATTCACGTTGATGACGTTCAGCTTCTTTACTTCGCGGATAAAGTCGAACACCTGGCGGAATTCCTGGTTCGTGAGCTGGAACAGCGGATTGTCTTTTGCGCGGCCCTTCGGGAACACGGTCGCAATGCGCCAGCGCTTCACGCCGATTTTCAAAAGCAGGTCGAGAATCTTCGGGAGTTCTTTGAGGTTTTCGCGGTTCACGCAAGTCATCACGTCGAAGGTGAGACCTTTCGTATGGGCCGCCATGTCAATAGCGCGGAGCGCGCGTTCAAAGCTATGCGGGTCGCCACGGAAATGGTTGTGGTTTGCTTCGAGGCCGTCAAGGCTGATCGTGAGCGAGCGGAGGCCTGCGTTCAAAATGCGCGAGTAGCGTTCGGGAGTCATCGCAAGCCCGTTCGTGACCATGCCCCAGGGGTAACCGCGTTTCTTGATTTCCTGGCCGCATTCTTCGAGGTCCGGGCGCATCAAGGGTTCGCCGCCGGTAATGACCACGATAAAGTGCTTCGGATCGATGTGCGGGGCGAGCTTGTCGAGCACGGCCATAAAATCTTCGCGGGGCATGTCGGGGATGGCGTCCTTGACGCAGTCGCTACCACAGTGCAGACAGTGCAGGTTGCAGCGGAGTGTGCATTCCCAGAAAAAGTACGTGAGCGGGTGCGCCTTGATTTCATTATGGCGGTAAAGGCGGTAAGCTTCGAGAGCGAGTTTCTTTTTAAGCGAAAGTTGCATAATAAATAGTAGGAAGTAGACGGTAGGAAGTAGACAGTTGGATGGTTAGTGATTCTCAGGGCAGTCGATGGTCGGAACGCAATAATCATATTCTCTGACGGTTCCTTCCAAAGTTGTATAGGATTCCTTGAAGCAGTATTCAGGACCTTTGTTGGTGCAATTTGTGGCCCCGCATGAACCTGCTGGAGGAGTCGATGCTTCAACGCCCTCAGGTAAGTTTTCTATCAATTCTGGATGCTCGTAATAAAGCCCCGGTTGTCTTAGGAATTTGTATCCATCTTCGCATTCGATGATGTCAAAGACTTCACCCAAATCGTTTGTGGCCGTGGCGTTGTGGCAGATTGTCGAAAAACAGCCGTAGGTGGCGGCGACTTCGTCTCCGTTTTCACAACCGCTCCAGAAAAGAGCGAGAACCGAAAGTAAAAATTTTTTCCAGTGTTTGTAAAACATTGTAATGAGTTGATTGTGTTTAGGGCTTTGGTTCTTTTTCAGGACAGTCGATAGTAGGGTAACAGCCTCCGATGGGCTTGAGATTCCCGTATTCGTCTTCTTCGACTCCGTCAATGCAGGTGTCAGGGACTCTTTGACAGTTCGATGCTAATCCGCCTTGACCGGGGATCGGGGCGTTGACCTGGACACCTTCCGGGAGTTCCGATCTGGATTCGGGGAGGTCGTTGTAGAGTTGAGGAGTCCTTAGGAACTTTTCGCCATTTTCGCAACTGATCGTTTCAAAAACCTTGCCGGAACTGTTTACGGTCGTGTCGTTGTAGCAAAAGACCGTAGGCGGAGCGTATATAGCTGAAAAACTGGAACTGAACTTGTCCATTTCGCTGCTTGAGCTGGATTCGCCGATGCTGCTAGAGCTTTGATCGATGGTTTCGGACGAACTGCTCAGCAATGGCACCCCGTAACTGGGCGTTTCTATATAGATTTCTGATGCGTCCGCTGAATTGTCGCAAGCGCTCCACAAAAATGCGGTCAGCGAGACCAGGAATTTTTTCCAATGATAAAGAATGCTCGTTTTCATAATCTATTTCCCGGATTCTTCGCGATCCAGAATGCCCGTTTCTATGCATTTCTTGATTCGCTGTTCGATTTTACTTAGTTTCTCGTCGTGGATCCTTTTGCATTCTTCGTCCAGGGCGGGCTTGTTTCTTTCCCATTCCTCTTTCATTTTCAGGTAGTCGAGGTATTCCTGGGTCGGACGTGTTGTACCGTCGCTACAGACTTCGTCGAAATGCAAATTGACTGGGGCGCCATACAGCACGGGAAAATTGCTAAGCTCGTTGCGCAAGTCGTCAAGGCATTGCGGCTTTTCTTGCAGGGTCTGCTTGAGGCTGTCGATCTTGCCTAAGGCATCGCGTTTTGCTCTTTCTTCGGCATTCATCTTGGCGACATCCGCCGAATAAGAGGGACTGTAATAGCTGACGATGGAATCTCCGGGAGTGCATGTGACTTCGGCGGAGCTGGCGTTTGCCTGGCTGCTGAAAGAGGCTTGTTTCGTTGAGCTGGACGAGACCGCTTCACTGGAACTTGTGCCTTGAGTTTCCGTGCTGCTGGAGTACTGAGGAGGCGCTCCGTAAAGGGGAGGCTCCGTGGTCGTTGTTTCACAGCTGGCCCAGAATAATCCGGTCAGTGCAAGTGATATTTTCTTCCAGTGTTTGTAAAACATTTTTAACTCCTAACAGCCTTTGGCTTATCCTCTTTTTTCAAATATATACAAAATAACCCCTGAAAGTCTATGAAACGCGCATAATACAGCTGCTTTGAAATTTTTTTGTTGCATCTGTTTCATATAGGCTTGCAATAATGAGTTTTGGTCAAAAATTCTTTAATGATTGGTTGAAATTTGCGTATAAAAGTTATATTTAAGGCACTATGAAAAAAGAAAAGTTAGGAAGGGTTGATGTGAAGCGTAAGTCTTTACGTCAGTCTTTGATGGAATGGAAGGATTCTCTTCATTGGGATAAACCTCAGAATGTCATGTTGGCGGTTACGCTGTTTGTGCTCGTTTCCGCTTTCCTCATTTTCAACAATTTATCCGTGTCTTATGCGCGTCATTGGGACATCGAGTGGGGGTATTATTCGATCCTCCTCACGTTCCTCTTGCTTGTGGCGGGTGTCGTTGTCAACGCGCCGTTTATCGCAAAGCATTTTCGCGGGTTTATGCCGAGTGGCAAGAGCTTCTGCGGGCTTGCGCTTTTGCTTATCGTGTTTTCGGCGTTCATCTTCGGAAACATCGGCAATACGCACCGCGTCCTGAGTGACGAGACGAGCTGGGAATCGATGGGCCTCCAGATGTATTTCCAGCATACGGGCGGTGTCTGTAACGAGGGCGTCTGGACAGATGGCGTCTTGGATTGCAAGACCGAAGTGAACAACTTCAAGGGCAAGGCGCTTGGCTTTGTCTATTCGCTCGTGTTCAACTTCATGGAGCCGAACCGCGATTCAGCGTTGATGGTGAACTACCCGTTCTACATCTTGAGCCTGATCGCTTTCTTCCTTGCGCTTAGTAAGTGGTTCAAGAGCGATAAGCTTGCCCTTGCGGCGACGGCGTTCCTGGGCGGCATGCCGATTTACCTGTTGCAGTCGCGCTCGGCATCGACTGAAGTCCTTTACATTCTCTTGCTTGCAGTACTCATGGCGTGGTATGCTTTTGTGCCGACGAACAAGGTCACGTGGAAGCATTTCCTTTTGACTGTTCCACTGCTTGGATTCTTTGCGCAGACCCGCCAGGAAACCGTGTTTGCGTTTATCCCGTTTGCGCTTTACTATTACCGCTATTTCCTTGAAAAGCCGTACCGCTTGCCGGCGTTTGTCGCGTCCGTGATTGCGGTGAGCTGGCCCTCGGTCAACACGATGGCCGCATATCGCGGGTATGATTTCCAGGGCGGTACGCATGCGGCGCACTCGCTTGAAAACTTCTGGTTTAACCTGAAGACAAACATCGATGTCATGATGAACCTCAATACGGATTCCGCGTTTGGCGGCATTATGGAAAATCCGTTCTATACGACGTTTACCGTGATCTTGCTTTTGGCGACGGTCTGGCTCCTGTTCCGCATGATCTATTCCCGCCGTTACGTGCGCGGGTTCATCTTGGGCATCACGTTCTGCGTGCAGATTTTCGTGATCCTCCTGAACGTGTCGGGAACGTTTACGATTGACATCAACCAGCGCTATGTGCTTGTGGCGCTCCCGATGTTTGCGCTTTTGATGGCGCTTGGGCTTTATGATGCGCTTGTGTTTACGACGAAAATGCAGAAGGACGCTGCGGCAAAAATCGTCGCGGGTGTAGCATGCCTCCTGTCTGTCGGCCTGATGGTTTACCATGCCCCGAGCTACAAGGCGAACATGCTCTACTACAAGAACAAGCTCCTCATCGAAGAAGACTTCTTGAATACGGAACTTGCCAAGTACCCGAAGAACTCCGTGTTCATTTACGCAAGACCGTGGCAGATGCTTGCTTCGGGCCATACGTCATTTAGCGAAAATACGTTTAAGAGCTGGAGTACCGAACAGTTTGCGGAATGGATGCAGAAGTCTGGCGGAAACATTTATCTTGTCCGTGGTCAGGATGGCTACGGAAAGGTTAATCGCAATAGCCGCGTGGTCGGGTTCAAGACGACCGACCAGATTGACGATATCCTCAGCAATTACAAGAATGAACGTGTACTGATGGAAGCTCGTCTGTTCGGCTATGGGCTTGCAATTTACAAGATTATTTCGAAGAAGGGCGTGTCGCATTACGCACAGAACTTCATGGTGACCGAGGAATCGAACGGCATGATTGTCGTGAACAAGCGCTTCCCGGAATCGATTGCTTGCGATTACACGTTGAACGACAAGAAACAGGGTGAAATCCTCGTCTCGAACAGCGCCGATACGCTTATTCTGGATGCGGCAAAGATCCGTGCCGGCTTGAACCGCGTTGTGCTGAGCTGCTACATGCCTGACGAAGATACGCTTGTCACGTACCGCGACTTCTTTGTTGAAGCTCCGAATGTGGCGCTCCTGTCAAAACTTAAAGTGAACAAGTTCTTCCAGGAATGGGGCGAACCGCAAATTGATGCGACGGTGGACCATCACAAGATTACGATTGACGGCGAACCGTTCCGTTATGGCATTGGTAGCCATGCCAATTCATCGATCGAGTTTTCGCTTGCTCGCAGTTACGACTGGTTCAATGTCGTTATTGGCCTTGATGACGAAAGTGCTTGTGGCGATGGCGCCTTCTTTATTGTTGAAGCCGATGGTCGTGAAATTTACCATTCCAAGAAGCTTTATACGACGGATAAGGAACGCTTGAGGCTGAACATCAAGGGCGCAAAGTCGATAAACTTGCGCGTCACGATGGGTGACAACAAGGACTGCGACCATGGAGACTGGGCGCATGCCTGGCTTGAGGCTGAAAAGTGAAAGTCCTTGTAGCGCCGCTTGATTGGGGACTTGGGCATGCGACTCGTTGTGTGCCCGTAATCCGCGAATTCTTGCGGGCGGGCGCCGAGGTTGAACTTGCCGTAGTCAAGGCGAATGCCAATTTTTTCCGTGAAGTTTTCCCGGATTTGCGGCAGCGCTTGGCGCCGAGCTACAACATTGTCTATCCGAAGCACGGCTACAATATGGCGCTCTGGCTGCTAAAGAACAGCATGCACCTGAATGCCGTGATGCGCTACGAGCACCACTTTGCCGAGGAGATGGTGGAACGCCATGGCTACGATGTGCTGTTTTCGGACAACCGTTTTGCGTTTTATTCCAAGAAAGCATATAGCATTTACATGACGCACCAGCGGCGTATTGCGTTCCCGCGGGCGTTTGCTGCATTTGAACGCATTGGCGTGATGTGGCATGCGAATATCATGCGCAAGTTCGATGAAGTCTGGGTGCCGGACATGGAAATTTTCCCGGGCTATGCGGGATCGCTTTCGCATTCGGGAGCGACTCCTGGCGATAAGCCGATGCGTTATGTTGGAGTGCTTTCGAGATTTTCGGAGATGGGTGGTGATGGAAATGCGCCGAATCTCGAACGGGACGTGGACTTGATGAGTGTGTCGGAATTCATGGCGCACTCGGCTAGCGTGGAATGGAATGTCGCTTCCGAGCCTTCCGAAAATCGCGCTCTTGGAATGCGCTCTACCGTGATGTTTCCGGCCTACAAGGTCGTTGCGGTCGTGTCGGGCGTGGAACCTGCACGTACGCAGTTCGAACTCCAGTTGCGCGAAGCGCTTCTGAAAATCCCGGGGCGCCACATGATGATTCTCGGGAAGCCTTCGGCAGAGCAAAAAACGTGGACCGAAGGGAATATCGAGTTCCACACGCACTTGGCAACGAACGATTTTGCAGAAGCCGTAAAACGGGCCGATTTTGTGGTGAGCCGAGGCGGCTACAGCACGGTGATGGATATGGCGGAACTTGGTGCAAAATGTATCTTTGTACCGACGCCAGGGCAGTTTGAGCAGATTGTGCTGGCTCACGATTTGTCGAAGGCTGGCTACGCGGTTGAAATCCCGGCAGATGAACTTTCTGCCGAAACGCTAGCAAACGCTTTTGAAAAGTCCGTGAAAATGCCGAAGGTCGAAGAGCAGAACTTGCTTCATGACGCGGTTTATGATGTTGTTCGAAAAATAAAAGAGAGGTCGATATGAACCAGTTTGTTCTAGCTTTCCCGATTCCCGTTGCTGTTGATGAACCGTTTTCCATTACCGAAAATGTTCAGGTGAAGGCCGATACCAAGACTCTGATGATTCCTGGTTGCAGTGTGCAGTTCAACGTGGTTCGCCAGGGTGCTTCTGCCGACCTCCTGGAAATTTTCAAGGAACGTGATGAAATTTCCGCAGACGAAGAAAAGGCGATTGTTGATCACAAGTCGCTCTTGTTCTTGCTCGGGAACGTAAAGACGATGGACGATGTCGAAATGGTGAATTCCGCCATTGTGAAAGTGCTTAACGCAAAGGCTGCGGGCGTTTATATGCAGCAGTCTGGCACGGCCTGGACCGCGAAGGCTTTTGAAGAACAGTTCGGCGATTGCGATTATCCGATGGATCCGTGGATCAACATTCTCGATTCGGGCGATTCGCTTTACACGCTTGGCCTGGCTGTGTTTACGCTGCCGGATTTGTGCATCTCGAATACGATTGAAGACCCGGAAGAGGCGCTCTTGATGGCCGCAGACAGCTTGTTTGGCGACGGCATCCCGGCAAAGTCGGGGAGTGTCATTGACTGGGGCGAGGGTGAAAAATACGTGCTCCGTCAAGAAACGAAGACGCTCTTCTCCAAGGATGCCCCAGAATACAACAAGCAGGGCGTCTTGAGAATCGTGAAGAAGTGACGCTATCGCGGGCGACGAAGTCAAAAGAAGGGGAGCTTATGGCGAATGTTTTAAAGTTCGAGTCGATTGATAATGCGCGACAGCTCGGCGGGATTCCGGCGGGCGGCTCCCATGTCAAGCATAATTTGCTTTTCCGCAGTGGCAACTTGTCCAAAGCGACGGAACATGATTTGTACCGCCTGCGTGATGATTTTGGCGTTCATCTGGTGATTGATTTGCGCTCCGACTTTGAGTACATGCAAAAGCCTGACAAGCTTCTCGACGGAATGGAATCTGTGCTGATCCCTGTCCTGGATGCTTCCATGCACGGCGATGCATTTAACAAGGACCAGGTGGTGCCTGCGACGGGCGTGGACTTTATGGAATTTCTTTTTGGCATAGCCCGCCATCCGATTGCCGGACTGTTAAAGGATAAACTCTATAATTACTTTGTCGATAGCGATTATGCGGGCGCTCAGTATGCGAAAGTTTTTGAAATGGTTCTGGCGCAAAAAGGGGCGCCTGTTTTGTGGCATTGCACTTCGGGCAAGGACCGCTGTGGTTTTTGCTCGGCTTTGATGCTTGCTGCACTTGGTGCCGATGACAACGCCATTCTAGATGATTATGCGGAATCCGAAAACTCGTACCGCAAGCCGCTCGAAGCCATGACTGCCAAGGGCCGCCAGTCGGGAATGACGGAGGCGCAGCTCGACATTTTGCATTTCTTGGTGAGCGTCAAGCGCGAGTATCTTGAAATTCCGCTTAAGCGCATCAATGCAGAATACGGCTCGTTACTGAACTTCGTCACGCAGCGGATGCACGTACCCACCGCGACCATTGACGCACTCCGGGAATACTATTTGGAGTAGTATTCCAAACAAAAAAACGCAAGCGAGATACTTGCGTTTTTTAATGCCGTTTTCGTAGCTAGAACGATTACAATTCCGGCTGCTTGCCGGTGAGGCGTACGAAGATTTCTTCGTACTTGGCGAGCGTGTTCTTCACGACTTCAGGCGGAATTTCCGGACCCGGGTAGGTCTTGCCCCAGTCGAGCGTTTCGAGCCAGTCGCGAACGTACTGCTTGTCGAAGCTTTCCTGG
>NZ_JBGUHR010000108.1:0-1972 GCF_045112255.1 Fibrobacter sp. | reverse complement strand
GCATAGGCGGCAAGCCGCTTCTTCAAGTCGGTGTTGTGGGTACGGATATGGATCAACGGGTCTTTCTCATCAAACCAGATGTCTGTGATCTTTTTTTGCTTGGGAAGCCCTGTTCGCATAAACTCTCCTTTCTGCGCCCTCGTTTGGAGAGAGGGGCATTTTTGAGGGAATTTTCCCGGCTCTTGACTTGGGGAAAATGGGGATTTTCAAATAGAAACCGCCCCGGCGAACCATTCTTCGTCCGGGCGGTTCCTATCGCGTGATTTTCGTTTTTTCCGGCTCTTGACCGTCCTGCAAGCTGTCGGCAAGTATCACTTTGAGCAGCTTGTCGCGGAATGTTTCTGTGCCGCTGTGGTTGAAAAACAACTCCGCAACGATGGTCTGTCCGTCCCTCTGTGTCGTGATAACACTGTCGGGGGATTGAGGTGTCCCGTTCTGTTCTGCCATAGGCGGCTCCTTTCTCTGGGTGCAAAAGAGGGATTTCCCGTAGCCCGGAAAATCCCTCTTGGTTGTCAGTATTCGGTTTTACTGTGCGGGTGCTGCGGCGGCTTCCTGTGCCTTTTTCTTTGCCCGGTATTCCCGTGCTTTCATGCGGTCATACTCCCGTCGCTTTTCAAGGTTACGCGCCCGGTACTCCCTTGAATACTGCCGGTGGTAGGCGCGGCTCTTTTCCTTTTGGGCTTCCTCGATTTTCTCCCGCATTTGCCGGATTTCCTGCTCCGTTGGCTCTGTAAGCTGTGTCACTTCGTTCTCAAATTTGCCGATATAGTTGAAATATATCCCGATGTGCTGAATGGCTTGTTTTGCCCTTTTCTTGTCGCGCTCATGCACTTCAATCCGGCTGATAAACTCGTTGAGAATGGCGGGGGTCAGGTCGGTAAAGGCAGCGTAGCGTTCCGTCAGCTTCAAAAACTTCTGCGCCCGTCCGCCCGCGTTCTCAAAAGCGGATAGCTGCTCTTGCAGCTCGGCAAGCTCCGCTTTCAGCGCATAGTATTCTTCTGAATACTTCTGCGACATTTGCTCATAGCGGTCTTGCGGGATCGTGCCGAGGGCGTTGTCCTCATAGAGCTTGTTCAGCACCTTGTCAATCTGTTCAAGGCGCGTCGTGATTTGCGGGATACGCTTCTGCTGTTTCTTGGTCTTGTCGGTCTGCTGCATGGCAAGGTTCTTTTTCACTAAGGCTTCAAATTCCGCCCAGTTGCTGATAGAATAGTCCTCGATTTTCTTCAGCACTTCCGCGATGGTCTGCATGAGCAAATCCGCGTCAATGATGTGCGGGGAATTGCATTTGGGGTTTTTGGCTTTTCCCTTGTGGTACTCGCTGCAATAGGCAACATGACGCTTGCCGCCATTCCGATAATCTATGCGAATGTGCATTTTCGCACCGCAATCCTTACAGAAAAGCAAGCCCGACAAAGGGTGGATTTCCCCGTCCCCGTTGGGGCGTTTGACGGGCGCATTTTCCAAAATCCGCTGTACGGTTTCAAAGTCGGTGCGGTCAATAATCGGCTCATGCACATTTTCGGTTATCTGCCATTGGCTCCGGTCTACATAGTGGTTCCGCTTGTCGCGGAAGTGCTTTGTGGTCTTGAAGTTGACAACATCACCGCAATACTCCTGCCGTGTGAGGATATGGGTCAGGGTGGCTTTGTTCCACTTATAGCGGTTGGCCTCATTGAGCGCCCTGTTTTTACAGGTTCCCCGCCCGCGCTCTTTCATGTAGAATGTGGGCGTTGGGATTTGCGCCTGCGTGAGATATACGGCAATTTGGTTTCGGTTTTTTCCGTCCAGAAACAGGCGAAAAATCAAACGAACAACTCCGGCGGCTTCCTCGTCGATAATCCAAAAATCCTTGTTGTCCGGGGATTTGACATAGCCATAGGGGGCTTCGGTGGCAATCGGCTTTCCACTCATGCCCTTCGTCTTAATGCCGGTCTTTACTTTCTTGCTGATGTCCTTTGCGTACCACTCC
>NZ_JBGUHR010000107.1:0-8425 GCF_045112255.1 Fibrobacter sp. | reverse complement strand
CGGGTTTTCAATAACTTCCTGACCACCGAGCTGCTTGATCGGCTTCTGCATCAAACCACGCATACCGGACAGCTGCTTAATCTGTTCACGGCTACCACGAGCGCCGGAGTCAGCCATCATGTAGACCGGGTTGAAACCGTCACGGTCGTGAGAGAGCAAATCCCACTGCTTGGCAGCAACGTCGGACGTCGTCTTGGACCACACGTCAATCGTCTGGTTATAACGTTCACCGTCAGTAATGACACCGTCTTCGTAGAGGCCACGAATCTTGGAAACTGCTTCGGCAGCCTTGTCGAGCATTTCCTGCTTTTCCTTCGGGATCACCATTTCGGCGATAGCCACAGAGGAACCAGCGCGCGTTGCCCACTTGTAACCGTTGGCCTTGAGGTCGTCGAGGTAGTCGACGGTCACGCGGTTGCCGGTACGACGATAGAGGTCGTCGATGGACTTTGCAATCACCTTCTTGCCGAAAGTTTCGTTGGCGTAGCCAAGAGCATTCGGGACAAATTCGTTGAAGATGATACGGCCGACAGTCGTCTTGATGACGTTGTCTTCCTTGAGGGTAAGGAACTTAATCTTTTCGCCAGCCTTGACCTGGACTTCGAGATTGCCATTGTCATCGGCCATTTCGCGGATGCAGGTACAATCCTTTTCGAGAGCGCCCATATAGATCTTGCGACCTGCCGGGAGCTTCAAGTAAACATTGGCGTTCAAATCCACGACGTCGTTTTCGTAAGCGCGAACGGCTTCGGCCGGGTCGTAGAAGTGCATGCCTTCACCCTTGCGGTTCGGACGCGGCTTGGTGAGGTAGTACAGACCAAGCACGATGTCCTGGCCCGGCACAGCGATCGGCTGACCGGAAGCCGGGTGAAGAATGTTGTTCGAAGAAAGCATCAACACGCGGCATTCGAGCTGAGTTTCGAAGCTGAGCGGAAGATGGCAAGCCATCTGGTCACCGTCGAAGTCAGCGTTGAATGCTGTACAGACGAGCGGGTGGAGGCGAATCGCGTTACCTTCGATGAGCTTCGGATAGAAGGCCTGGATACCCAAGCGGTGAAGCGTCGGAGCGCGGTTCAACATGACCGGGTGGTCTTCAATAATCTGTTCGAGAATGTCCCAAACTTCAGGACGTTCTGCGTCAACGTACTTCTTAGCAGACTTGAGCGTGTAGACAATGCCTTCTTCTTCCAAGCGCTGGATGATGAACGGCTTGTAAAGTTCAAGAGCCATGCGCTTCGGGAGACCGCACTGGTGCATGCGAAGTTCCGGTCCCACGACAATCACGGAACGGCCGGAGTAGTCAACACGCTTACCGAGCAAGTTCATACGGAAGCGGCCCTGCTTACCCTTGAGGAGTTCAGCGAGGCTCTTGAGCGGACGTGCAGAACCTGCACGAGCGGTGCGGCGGCCGCTATCGAACAACTGGTCGACAGCTTCCTGGAGCATACGCTTTTCGTTGCAGAGAATCACGTTGGGGGCACGGATGTCGATCAACTTCTTCAAGCGGTTGTTGCGGTTGATGACACGGCGATAGAGTTCGTTCAAGTCGGAGGTAGCAAAGCGGCCACCTTCGAGCGGTACGAGCGGACGAAGATCAGGCGGGATAACCGGAAGCACATCGAGGATCATCCAGGACGGCTGGTTAGCGAGAAGACGAGCTTCGTTCGGATACTTGTGGCGGAATTCTTCGTAGGCATCGGCAAGCACAAAGTCAGAGTGCTTGGCTTCGTAGTCTACCTTGAATTCGGCAACAGCTTCGGCAAGACCCTTGAGCCAGGCCTTGCTTGCGTCGCGGGCCGGATCCGGATTCTTGTAGTAGCTGCGGAAGCTTTCCATCTGGGACTTCTTGAAGGCTTCGACGACCTTGAGGCGCTTCACGGCGTCGTCCTGCTTGGTCTTGGACTTGGAAGTAGCCTGCAAGCGGAGTTCTTCGGAGAGCTTGGTCAAGTCGACGCGGTCGAGCAACTGCTTGATAGCAGATGCGCCCATCTTGGCTTCAAATTCACGGCCTTCGGCAACGAGGTCCTGATACTGAGCTTCGTCAATCAGGGAGTTCGGTTCGAGGTCGGTCGTACCCGGATCAATCACCACGTACTTTTCGTAGTAGATGATATGGTCGAGGTCCTTAGTATTGAGGTTGAGGAGTGCACCGATGACGCACGGCTGGTTACGGACGAACCAGGTGTGGGTCAGAGGGATAGCAAGTTCGATGTGGCCCATGCGTTCGCGACGGACCTTGGAGTGAGTCACTTCAACGCCGCAACGGTCGCAGATGACGCCCTTGTAGCGGATGCGCTTGAACTTACCGCAGTTGCATTCCCAGTTCTTAACCGGTCCAAAGATCTTTTCGCAGAAAAGACCATCCTTTTCAGGCTTGAAGGAACGGTAGTTAATCGTTTCCGGCTTTGTCACTTCGCCATAGGACCAGTAACGGATCAGGTCCGGGGAGGCGAGATGAATAGAAATGTCGCCAAACTGTTCAGTCATTTCTTCAGCCATAATTACTTGTCTCCAGTGGTCTCGATATCAAGACCCAAAGAATGAACTTCGCGAATCATAACATTGAAGGATTCAGGGATACCCGGCTTCGGAGTATTCTGACCCTTGACAATGGCGTCATAGACCTTGGAACGGCCCTGCACATCGTCAGACTTGACGGTGAGGAGTTCCTGCAACGTGTAAGCGGCGCCGTAAGCTTCCATAGCCCACACTTCCATTTCACCGAAGCGCTGGCCACCGAACTGGCTCTTACCGCCAAGCGGCTGCTGCGTCACGAGAGCGTAGCTACCGATAGAACGTGCGTGGATCTTGTCATCGACCAAGTGACCGAGCTTGAGGTAGTACATGTAACCGATGGTCACCGGGTTCAGGAGGGCTTCACCGGTCTTACCGTCGTAAAGCTTGGCCTTACCGATAATCTTGTTGTTATCCGGATCCATTTCGTAGTTCACGATCGGGTTCTTCTGGTAAGCCTTTTCGAGTTCCTTGCAGATATCTTCGAACTTGGCACCGTCGAACACAGGAGTCGTCACCTTGAAGCCAAGCGTCTTTGCAGCCCAGCCCAAGTGAACTTCAAGCACCTGACCGATGTTCATACGAGAAGGCACGCCCAGCGGGTTCAGAAGAATCTGGAGCGGACGACCGTCTTCAGTGAACGGCATGTCTTCGACCGGAACGATTCTCGAGACGACACCCTTGTTACCGTGGCGACCTGCCATCTTGTCACCGATGGAGAGGCAACGCTTCTTGGCAATGTACACCTTGACGCTCTTCAAAACGCCCGGCTTGAGTTCGTCACCCTTCGTGACCTTGTCGATTTCCTTTTCCATCGTGCGGGTAAGGGTATCGAGGTTGTCGCGGGCAACGAGAACGAGAGAGAGCACCTTGTCCTGGAGGTCATCGTCGTCCACAACGAATGTGGAGTTCGGAGAGACCTTCGTCACGTCGATGAATCTGAGGTTCTGTTCGTTATAAGTCTGACCTTCGCGGATCAAAAGTTCGTGAGTTTCGTTGTCCATGACCTTGCCAGCAGACTTGCCTGCGAGGAGGTCGAACAAGTGTTCACGGCATGCATCCTTGATGCGGTCGATCTGGCTCTGGAAATTCTGACGAATTTCTTCGATCGTTTCCTGATCCTTTTCCTTGCTCTTCTTGTCGGCCTTGTCCTTCTTGCTGAAGATACGGGTTTCGAGCACGACGCCCTTCATTCCCGGAGGAGCCTTGAGGGAAGAGTCACGCACATCGCCGGCCTTTTCACCGAAGATGGCACGGAGCAAACGTTCTTCCGGAGTGAGTTCGGTTTCGCCCTTCGGGGTAACCTTACCGACGAGGATATCGTCCGGACCGACTTCAGCACCGACGCGGATCACGCCGTTTTCGTCGAGGTTACGGAGAGCGTCTTCACCGACGTTCGGAATTTCACGAGTCAATTCTTCCGGACCGCGCTTGGTGTCGCGGACTTCCATTTCGTATTCTTCGATATGGATAGAAGTGAACGTGTCCTTGATGGCAAGTTCTTCGGAGATAATGACAGCGTCTTCGTAGTTATAACCGTTCCACGGGAGGAAGCCGATGAGGATGTTCTTACCGAGAGCGAGTTCGCCGTGGTCAGTAGAAACACCGTCAGCCAAGACGTCACCGACCTTCACAAAGTCGCCCACGTTCACGATCGGCTTCTGGTTGATGCAGGAATCCTGGTTGGAACGTTCAAACTTGCGGAGCTTGTATTCGTCAATCGGATCCTTGCCGAGGAATTCATAGTTTTCGCCAAGGCCAGTGAGCGGTTCAAATACGCCGTTCACCATCTTGCCGCGCTGCACAGTGATGTTGCGAGCGTCAACAAACGTGACCTTACCGTCGTGCTTTGCACGGACAACCGTACCCGAGTCAAGAGCGGCACGGCGTTCGAGGCCAGTACCCACGACCGGAGCTTCGGCGCGGAGCAGAGGCACAGCCTGGCGCTGCATGTTAGAACCCATCAATGCACGGTTAGCGTCATCGTGTTCAAGGAACGGGATAAGACCTGCAGCCACAGACACGATCTGCATCGGGGCCACGTCCATGAGGTCGATACGTTCGGTTTCGGTGTCGCCGATGGCGATGGAATCCTGCTTCATCAAGTGCGGGTATTCGCTCTTGTCGCGGACGATGACGTAGCCGTCCATGTCGCCCTTGAAGCGGTTGTTTTCATCAAGTTCGGTAGAAGCCGGAGCGACCTTGAAGGAGTCTTCTTCGTCTGCAGTGAGGTAGCTGATGTAGTCGGAAACGATCTGTTCCACGACGTCGCCCACCTGCACGTAGTCCGGAGTGCCGTCGAAATCATCGAGGGCAAAGCCGTTCTTGCAGTAAGAAACATTACCGTCGGCATCCTTGAGCTGGAACACCTTGTTCACAAAGCCTTCGAACAATTCGCGCTGGCGGTTGTCGAGGTTCAAGCGGACAGTGTCGATTTCCTTCTGGGTAAGTTCAAGTTCCACAAAGAGGTGCGGGTCATGAACGAAGCCCTTGAAGATGCCGAAATGCCACTTTTCTTCCGGGAAGTAGCACTTGTTGCCCTGTGCGTCCTTGAATTCAACGAGACCCACAATACGGTACGGGGTTTCGATGAAGCCGAAGTGGTTCACCACGGCGTAAGATGCGAGGGAGTTGATAAGACCGATGTTCGGACCTTCCGGAGTTTCGATCGGGCAGAGGCGGCCATAGTGCGTGTAGTGAACGTCACGGACTTCGAAGCCTGCACGTTCACGGGTAAGACCACCAGGACCGAGAGCGGAGAGACGACGCTTGTGAGTAAGTTCAGAAAGCGGGTTCATCTGGTCCATGAACTGGGACAACTGGCTCTGGCCAAAGAATGCCTGGACGACCGTAGAGACCATGCGAGTATTCACGAGTTCGCGCGGAGTCGTCTGTTCTTCTTCGGAATGGAGAGAAAGGTTTTCGCGGATGACGCGAGACATACGGGAGAGGCCGACGGAAATCTGACCGGCAAGGAGTTCGCCCACGGAACGTGTACGACGGTTGCCCAAGTGGTCGATATCGTCAAGAGTGTAGCCTTCGTCGCCGTTGAAGAGGCCGACCATGTATTCGATGATAGCGAGGAAGTCAGTCTTGCTCATCGTCATCTGGGTCACAGACGGCATCTTGAATTCGTTGACGCGGTCGAAGCGTTCAGCAACTTCCTTAACCTTGGCAAGAATAGCAGCGGTGTAAACCTTTGCGTTCAAGCGGTAACGACCGACTTCGCCAAGATCGTACTTGTGCGGGTCGTTGAGGAAGAGTTCGTCGAAGTAGCGTTCGGCGGTCTGGAGGTTCGGAGCTTCTTCCTGCTGCTGGTGGGTCACGGAGTAGACAGCCTTGAGGGCGTCTTCGCGGGACTTCGTCTTGTCGGCAGCGAGCGTGTAGTGGATGAGGAGGTTGTCTTCTTCCTTGGAAAGCACGGTGATCTTTTCGACACTGCTTTCGCGGAGACGTTCGAGCTTCTTGTCGTCGATGACAGTGTTAGCTTCGAGGATGATTTCACCCGTTTCTTCGTCAACGACATCGTTGAAGATGATGCGGTTGATGAGGGTGCAGACACCTTCCTTGTCAAAGTCATTGAATGCGGCATCGTCGAGAACGATTTCGTCCGTCTTCTTGTAGAAGAGGTTCAGGATGTCCTGAGTCGTTTCGAAGCCGATGCAGCGAAGCATGGCAGTAGCGGCGATCTTCTTCTTGCGGTCGATGATGAGGTAAAGGATGTCGCCTTCGGTGTTGAATTCAACCCATGCGCCGCGATGCGGAATAATACGGCTCTTGTAGTCAGAGCGGCCATTGGGCTGCATTTCTTCGTCAAAGCTCACACCAGGAGAACGGTGCAACTGCGAAACGACGACGCGTTCGGCGCCGTTAATGATAAACGTTCCGTTCTCGGTCATGATAGGAAGTTCGCAAACCAAGACATCGTTCTTGATTTCTTCCTTGAGCTTGCTTTCTTCTCCGTCCTTTTCAAACACCTGGAGGGAGAGAGTTGCAAAAAGTTCCATGGAATACGTGAGACCGCGCTCACGGCATTCGGGGATGCTGTATTTCGGGATGCCGAAATAATATCCTTCATACTTCAAGGAATACAGATCCTTGTCATCGGTGATCGGGAAGATATCGCGGAACACGCGTTCAAGCCCGACGTTCATCCTTTTTTCTTGCGGAATGTCCTTTTGAAGGAATTGCTCGTACGAAGCCTTCTGGACTTCGATCAGGTACGGGAGTTCCAGGTGGAACTTGTTGGAGGAATAGGATTTTCGCTCCGTCGTCATTAGAAATACCTCATCCGGTGAAGAGCCTAATAATAGTCAAAAAACACCAAAAGCCCGCACTGTTGTGCAGGCAATTGGTAAGGAAGAATTAATGCAGCAAAAGCATTACTTAAGGGTAACCTTTGCTCCGAGTTCTTCGAGTTTCTTCTTGAGAGCTTCGGCGTCAGCCTTCGGTGCAGCTTCCTTGATGACGCTGTTGGCAGTTTCGACGACCTTCTTGGCTTCAGCGAGGCCGAGACCCGTGATAGCGCGAACTTCCTTGAGGATAGCCATCTTCTTGGCCGGATCGATTTCGGCGAGGATGACGTCGAATTCGGTCTTTTCTTCAGCAGGAGCTGCAGCAGCTGCAGCCATAACTACAGCGCCACCGGCAGCGGCTTCGATGCCGTGGGTTTCTTTAAGGTAGTCAGCCAAAGCCTTGGCTTCGAGAAGGGTAAGACCAACGATTTGATCGCCCAATGCCTTGATATCAGTTGCCATGATGTGTTTCTCCGATTATTCCGTTTAAAATTTTTGGTTTGTGGTTTGTTGTTAAGCTTCCGCTGCAGCAGGGGCTGCTTCGGAACCCGATTCTTTTTCCAGTTTTTCCTGGAGGGTCTTGAGCTGACCGGCGATCGTGGAGCCAGGTCCGAGAGCGATGGAGACGATCATTGCGATCATGCCCTTACGATCCGGAATCTTGGAGAGGTTCACGACTTCGGAGCCCGGCATTGCCTTGCCATCAAGGTAAATGCTCTTGGCAACCAAGAAATCAGGGTTTGCTTTGTGGAATGCTTCAATTTCGCGAGCCGGCAGGAGCGGGTCTTCTTCAAAACCGACCATCACAGACGTTGCGCCAGTGAGGGAGTCGTTGAGACCTTCAACCTTGAGTGCTTCGAGAACGCGCTTGAGAAGAGTGTTCTTCACAGCGTGGTACTTGACACCCTTAGCAGCGAGGGCCTTGCGGAGGGCATTGTCCTTATCGACAGTGATGCCCTGGAAATTGAGCAGATAGACGGCGGTAGCGCCCTTGAAGGACTCGACGAGCGCGTCCACGGTCTGTTGTTTTTTAACTACAGCTTTCATGGTTTCTCCTAGCGCGTCAGTGCCATATCAAGTTTGATGCCCGGGGCCATCGTAGCCGTCAATGTGAGGCTCTTGATGTAAGTGCCCTTAGAAGATTGAGGCTTATTCTTCACAACAGAGTCGATGACAGCCTTCGTGTTTTCAACGAGCTGATCGGCAGTGAAGGAAAGCTTGCCAACCGGAGCGTGGACGTTAGCGCCCTTGTCAACGCGGTAGGAAATCTTACCGGCCTTGAGTTCCTTGACGGTCTGAGCGACGTTAACAGTCACCGTACCAGCCTTGGGGCTCGGCATCATACCACGAGGACCGAGGACACGTGCGACCTTACTAATCACCGGCATCATGTCGGGAGTAGCAACGACGGCGTCGAAATCCAGCCAGCCTTCCTGAATCTTCTGAACCAAGTCGGCACCACCAGCGTAGTCAGCACCTGCGGCTTTGGCAACTTCAAGGTTGTTGTCCTTGCAGAACACCAAGACGCGGACCTGACGACCGGTACCATGCGGAAGCACGACAGTGCCACGAACCACTTGGTCGGAATGTTTTGGGTCCACACCGAGATTGAAGTG
>NZ_JBGUHR010000106.1:0-28088 GCF_045112255.1 Fibrobacter sp. | reverse complement strand
CATGTTGAAAATCGGCGTCAGCTATCTCAAGGTGCAGTTGCTGCCTGCACCCAAGGAAAATAGTCTTGAAGAATACATGATCAACCGCTTTGCCGTGGACCTTAACCGCACGTACTTCCGCGACTATACCGAGAAGGTCTGGGGCGTACCGTGCAGCAAGATTAGCCCGGACTGGGGCGGTCAGCGCATCAAGGGCCTTTCGATTACAAAGACTGTAATTCATGCGGTGAAGCAGATTTTTGCAGGCAAGAAAAAGGCGGAATCGGGGAATGCCAACGGTGCCGATATTCGCCAGAAGGATACGGAGACTAGCCTCATCGGTCAGTTTCTTTATCCGAAATTTGGCCCAGGACAGCTTTGGGAAACGGTTGCCGAAAAGGTTCTGGAACTCGGTGGTGAAATCCGCATGAACTCGAAAGTCGTAGGCGTGATTCGCGATGCTCAGGGCAAGACTGTTGAAAGTGTCGTTGTCGAAAGCCGTAACGCAGGTGGCGAGTCCGTGAAAGAATCCGTTCCGTGCGATTATTTTCTCTCGACCATGCCGGTGAAGGAACTTGTGGCCGCAATGGACAGCGAAAAGAATCCTGTGCCTGCGGAAGTCCGCCGCGTGTCCGATGGCCTTGTGTACCGCGATTTCATTACGGTCGGCCTGCTTCTGGATAAGCTTGAAATCAAGAATCCGGCGAAGCCAGGCACTCCTGAAAGCAAGCTCAAGTTCGTTGCCGACAACTGGATTTACGTGCAGGAATCCGACGTGAAGCTCGGTCGCATCCAGATTTTCAACAACTGGAGCCCGTACCTGGTTGCAGACCCCGAAAAGGTCTGGATTGGCCTTGAATATTTTGCAACCGAGGGCGATGAAATGTGGCGCATGCCCGATGCGGACTTCATCAAGTTCGCCATTGCGGAATTGGATAAGATTGACGTTGCAAAACCAGAGTCCGTTCGCGATTCTGTAGTGTTCCACATCAAGAAGGCTTACCCCGCTTACTTCGGGACTTACGGCGAATTCGGCAAGGTGCGTGACTACGTGGATCCGATCGAAAACTTGTTCCTCATGGGGCGCAATGGCATGCACAAGTACAACAACATGGACCATAGCATGCTAGCCGCCATGGAAGTCGTGAAATGCATCCGTGAGAATAGTACCGACAAGACTGCCCTTTGGAATGTGAACAGCGAAGAAGAATACCACGAAGGTAAAAAGTAATGCGGAAATTCGTTAGACGGGAGCTGCCCCTGATTTTGGGGATGGCGCTTTTTGTCCTCATGTCGTATGCGTTCAATCCTGAGATCAAGAATGTTGTACTGCATAGGAACGGAACCGATTTGGAAACCGCCTTGCCGGTCAGCATTCCGATGGCGACAGGAGAGAATTTTTCCATTGACATGGATGTTTCCGCAGGCTTTGCAAGTGACTTTTACTTGAACATCCATCCGGATGACTGCGTTATAGAACTTGTCGTCAACGGCGTTAAGTTCCCGGTTGAAAGTTATCCCGGCTATTGCAGCTGGAATCGGGGATTTATACTCGACAAGGCTGAAATTGTAAAAAACCTTGGCAAGGATGTTTCGGAATTCCATGTCAAAATGTCCTTGCGGAATGGCGGCGGCCTGGGCGGCCTTACGGCGGTCATCAATGGCGGCGGATTCATGCTTGGATTTTTCACGGTGATGTTCTTTGTGCTGCTTGGAGCCTTGATTTTCTCGGTGGGATCGCGGTTCAACATAAAGCGCAGCTTGCTTGTAATCTTCTTTATTGGGCTTCTGCTGCGCGTGGGCTATGGCCAGGAAACATTTTATGACCAGCGCGGTCACGATGTTGGTGGGCATGTGCATTACATGAAGATCATCGCGGAGCAGAATCGAATTCCTTCATCGAATGAATGCTGGACCTGCTATCATCCGCCGGTATATTTTGTCTTGAGCGCTGGCGTCTGGAAGATGGCAAATCTAATGCAGTGTGCCCCGCAAAACGCCGTCAAGTGGTTTGACTTGCTCATATCGCTTGTGGCACTTGGATTTGGACTTGCCTGCCTCAGGAATATCCTGGAAGGGGCGCCTCTTTTTGCGGCGGCTCTGTTGTGGAGCGTGTGGCCAAGCTTTATTCTTGCTTCGCCGAGGCTTGGAAACGATATACTCTTCTACGCAATGCATGCTGTTGCCTTGTGGGGCTGCCTTAAGTATATCCGCACAGGTTTCGGAAAGTATTTCATCGTCGCTGTTGTAGCTTCTTTTGTTGCGTATTGGACAAAATCGACCGCTGTCGTGACTTTTGGAGTCCTTGCGCTTACGGCCTTGCTTCAGCTTTTCAAGAATCCGCGCACGTGGAGCCGCTCGGAACGTGTCGCCGCAGGTCTCTTTATTGCTGCTTCTGTTGCGGTGGCATGTGTGGCGTTGACGCACGATGTCGTGGGAAATGCTGGCGGTAACGATAATTCGGTACTTGTTCGCAACAATCCCGGGAACTTCCTGTTCTTTGATTTGCGTACATTCTTGACGCAGCCCTATACGGACCCGTGGCATGATGAGCTTGGACGCCAGTTTTTCTGGAATTACCTTGCAAAGACGTCCCTGTTTGGCGAATTCAAGTTGCTTGAGACGCCTAAAGGACTTTGGCTTGCATCGATCATAAGCGCATGCTTTGTGGCCCTTCTGGGCTTTGGCCTTCGCGGATTCTGGAAATCCCGATGGGACAAGGTGCAGGTTGTTGTCGCTGCACAGGCGTTCCTTTTCTTTGCCGCGATGATCGCCCTTCGCCTGAAATATCCGTTCTCTTGCAGCAATGATTTCCGTTACATTGTACCGGTTCTTTTGAGCTGCCTGCCTTGGGTGGGTTATGGCTTTTGTGGTGATGGCGCCTCGCGCAAATTGAAAGTGTGTGGCTGGATGGTTACTTTGGTTTTTGTTGTTTGCAGTTCCATTTTAATGATGAGTCTATAGCATGTTCATGTACAAATACCGAAACAACTTGAAGCTGTTCCTCTTTTGGGGAATTATCTGTTTGCTTGCGAATATTGTCTGTACTGCCGGTTCTGCCTATGATGGGGATCAGGGCTACTGGGCCGGCTGGGTGCAGCAGCTGATGGACCGTGGCTTTGGCGGTTTTTCTGGAAATTATCCGCCGCTTTATGTCCTGTGGCTTTGGGTTGTTGCAAAAGTCCATTCCTTGTTTGGTGTTGCTGTCGGTAAGACATTTTTCTTGAAGTTCATTTGCCTTTGGCCGGTTTTCTTTGCACACCTTTTCCTTGTCGATTGGCTTTGCCGCCTTGTGGGTAGGTTTAATTATCCGCAATGGAAAAAGCACTTGCTGCTTGCCTTTGTGGCGCTGAATCCGGCATTGCTGCTGGATGGACCAGTCTGGGGCCAGGTGGATTTGTTCCCGGTGGTAATTGCGGCTCTTGCGATCTATTGCGTGTACCGCCCGCGCTATATTTTCCTTGCTTCGATGCTGTATGTGCTTGCGCTCTTGTCAAAGTTCCAGATGATTGCGTTCTTGCCGATTTTTGGCGGGCTGTTTATTCGCAACTGGAAAACTTCCTGGAAGGGCCTCCCGCTTGCTGTTGCTGGGGCCGCCTTGGTGCTCTTGCCTTTTATTGTTGGCGGAAATTTGCAGCCGATGCTTTCCAGGGCCTATATCCAGACGATGAGCCAGTATGCGTATGCCACTTACAATGCTGCGAATATGTGGTTTATCCTCGTTGGAAATGTTGCGCCCGATAATGTCCCGATCTGGGGCGTTAGCGCTGATGGCTTGGGCTTCTTGATGAAACCGATTGTTTTAGGAAAAATCCTTTTTGTCATTATTTCTGTTTTTACTTTGGTCAAGTCAATCCTGTGCAAGAATTTGCGTACCGCGTTTGCTCTTGCCGCTTTGAATGGCCTTGCGTTTTTTGTGCTGCTCCCTGGCATGCACGAACGCTATCTGACCTATGCTGTTCCGATGGCTCTTTGCTGGTTTGTACTTGACATGCGCCGTGGTGGAATCCCGTGCTTGCTCATTTCGCTTGTCTCCGCGCTGAATGTGAACATGATCAATTCGTTCCGGGGATCGGATGTCTGGATGATCATTTCTGTAATGGCGTGTGCCGCTCTGGTCGTTTCGCTTTTGGTAATTGCAGCTCCGAAATGGGCGAATGCTGTTGTGAATGCTGTTAGCCGGGTTTCCTTGCCGTCCTGGCTGCCTTATGCAATACTGTCGGTTGTTGTTTTGATCGAAGGCGGAATCCTTGCTTATCGCAGCCGCCCGGTTCTTCCGCCTGAAGGCGATAATATTGTCCTCCTGACGAGCTTGAACTGGATTAAGACGGAACAGAGCTATAAGAGTCCGCAAATAAATAAATCCGTGGATTTTCATGATCTTGTTGCTGGAAACAGAATCTACAAGTTCGGTATCGGTGCTCATGCCGCATCGAAAATTCTTATGGAACTTCCCGAGAATGCAGATACGTTGTTCGTGGGCGCAGGAATCGATGCGGAATGCCGTGATGACGGTAGCGCTATATTTATTATCAACGTGGATGAAAAAGAAGTATGGCGGAGCGGCCTTATGCGTGGACGTGGCGACGTTGCGCTTGTGCAAATTCCCTTGCAAGGCGCTTCCAAGCTTGAACTCGAAACCGACCCGGATGGCTCCAATAGCTGCGACCATACGGACTGGCTGAACGGATATATCAAATTGAGATAAGCCCGTTGCCTTTTTATCGGTTCTTTTTGTATATTCTTTGCGTTGATTGAATTTTTATGGCGTAATACCTGTAATGAAGGCGTGAAATGCGATTTTTTTGGACTGCTTTCCTGATTTTTTCTGTATCGCTTTGGGCGCGGCCCATCAACGATGGCAACAAGCTGTTTGCCGCTGGCGATTATGCCGGTGCGCTTGAAATGTACATGAAGGCCCGCGAGGCGGAACCCGCAAATCCGCTTTTGTTCTACAACATTGGAACATGCCAGTACAAGCTCGGCAATTTTGAAGAAGCCAAGAAGGAACTCGAAAGCGCCGTGCGTATGCCGGATAAGAATATGGCCGCGAAGGCGGCGTACAACTTGGCAAATACGCATTTCCGCGTGGGCGAAAAGGCGCAAGAACCGAGTGCCCGCATTGCGGCCTGGCGTGAATCCGTCGCTTATCTGAAAAAGGCGATTGACCTCGATAACGATTTTGAAAACGCCAAGAAAAACGTCGAAATCGTCCAGCGCAAGCTGAAAGAAGAACTCGACAAGCAAAAAGAAAACAAGGACCAGAACCAGGATCAGAACGACCAGAAACAACCTCCGCTGAGCGATAAGGCAAAGCAGGTCTTGGCTCGTGCGCTCCAGCTCTGCAAGGATGGCAAGTACGCCGAAGGCAAGCAGATGCTCGAGAACTTGATTGCCGAAGATGAAACCGCAAGCCAGTTGAGCGGTCACGTGCAGCGCATTGATGACGTCATCGAAATCAAGGCTGGTCGTAAGCCCAAGACGAAGATTGACGCGAGCAACACCGACAACGACCTGGAGGTGATCTAATGGCTATTCTGAGACGAAAGACGAGAGACGAAAGACGAGAGAATGGTGTCGGATTTGAAAGTTTCAGGGCGATTAAGTGTGCGTGTTGTCATTCCCGCCTGTCATCCCGGACCCCGTTCCGGGAGGGAATCTCCTCTCTCGTGTTGATGGCTGTTTTCTTCCTTGCAATTTCCGCATTCGCGGCTCCGAAATCGGCTTCGGCCTACTATGGCGATGCTGCATTCCAGTACATTGAAAACCGCTTGCCGACCGCTGAAATTACTTGCAACGAAGGCTTGCAATACTACCCGAACGATCAGAAATTGCAGATGCTCCTCGATCGCATTCACGAGGCGAAGGACGAGCAAAAGAACGAAAACAAGAAGAACGATCCTAAGAATGATCAGAATCAAGACCAAAATAATCAGGATCAGAATCAGGACAAGCAGAACCAGGACCAGAATAAAGATCAGCAAAATCAGGATCAGAACCAGAATCAAAATGGCGACCAGAGTTCTTCTAGTGCCCAGAATGACCAGAACCAGGATCAACAGAATCAAGGTCAGAACGGTCAGTCTAGCAGCAGCCAGGGTGCTAACAGTTCCGATAGCAATGGCGGCGCCGGAGAGCAGCAACAGCCTGAACAGTCCGAAGGTAATTCCAGCGATAGTAACGGCGGTGAACCTGAACAGCAGCCGCTTCAACCTGGTGAAATGTCTCCTGAAGAAGCCGCCCAGCTCCTCAAGGATTTTGACGAACAGAACGGCGAACGCAAGCCTTGGAAACCCGTCCGCGGCCAGGTAAGACCCGCGAAGGACTGGTAAGGCTTGCTAGAAAGACCAGTAAATGCAGAAACCGCCCAAGACTGTCAACCCGATACCAGCGGCAAGGCCGATTCTGGCTCCGGATTTGTCGTAGCCGGATTCATCGTCGGTCCCAAGGACTGCGGCTGCAAAAGCTGAGACCACTATTCCGCTAAGAAAAAGCTGGACCGAAAAGAAACGTGCCAAATAAATCATCCCGTCGGTCGATTCTGCGACTTCTTCGGTGGCGGCCATTGATCGGTCTTCTTTTTCGGCATAAACCATCGGCGGGTGTAACGAGACCGTCGCAAAGCTCTCTGCTGTCAAAAGCGAAATGCTCAAAATAATGGCGGCCAAAAATTTCATGCCATGAATATAGTATTTACCTGTTTTCAAAATCCACGTTGTTGGAAAAACACCAAAAATATGGCCTAAATTGCGTATTTTGGGCTTTGGCTCCCTTATGAGGCTTAAAAAGATATATATTAATATAACCTGCCTAAAAAACGTGGGGAGTTAAAGTATGGATTTTGATAATCTTTTGTCGCACTATAAGGCAAAGGCTTGCATTGTTTCTGTTGAATTTTTCCCAGATGGAACATATGGGAATATTCGTGTGGTTGCTGGCAACAAGGCTCATTGCGACGACATGGCAGGGCTGAATCATCCGTTTGAGCCTGGATGCCCGTATGAGGCATGCTTCCCGAAGAATCCGAATTTTGAAGATCATTGTTACCGCTGTGTGCATGATGGAAAGCCTCTGCATGCTTATGTTGACCTTTACATGATGGGTCTCTGGCTCAACATGTTCCTCCTTCCGTTAGATTCTGATTGCGAGAATGTTGGCTAT
This sequence comes from Fibrobacter sp., assembly GCF_045112255.1. Taxonomy (GTDB): domain Bacteria; phylum Fibrobacterota; class Fibrobacteria; order Fibrobacterales; family Fibrobacteraceae; genus Fibrobacter. The sequence continues at coordinate 20,948 of NZ_JBGUHR010000106.1, read as the reverse complement.
TGCATTTACTGCTATGATGTTGCGCCCAAGGCGGACTCTGCCGCGATGGCCGATATTTCTGCGGATACCGCATCCGATGTATTGAAAGCCTGCATTAAATTGCGTGGCTCGGATGATGTTAAGAAGGCGTTCCAGGAGGTCGCAGAAGACATTTGCGATATTTGTGGTTCTGGACATTGCTGCATTTTGCTGACCGATGATGAAAAGCGCAGTTGCACTGTTTTTTCCGATGCGTTCCGTGAAGGGGCTGATGCTGTGCCGATGGAGCACTATCTTGAGGGCTTCTATGAAATAACGGAAACATGGTCAGAAATGTTGGACGGCAGCACTTGTATCATCGTAAAAGATGAACATGATATGGAAAATTTGCGCAAGCAGAATCCCGTTTGGGGAGCTTCGCTTGATGAAGCGAACATTACGAGCCTTGTGCTTTTCCCGCTTCGCCATGGCAAGGATCTTCTGGGCTATATGTGGGTTCTGAATTTCGATGTCTCGAATGTGCTGAAGATAAAGGAAATGCTTGAACTCACGACATTCTTTTTGGCTTCAGAGATTGCGAACTATCTGCTTTTGAACCGTCTTGAAATCCTGAGTACGATTGATTCTTTGACGGGTGTCAGGAACCGTAACGAGATGAATAACCGCGTGGATTGTGTTGTTGCCGGGAATGAACCTGTGCCTCAGGCTGTGCTCTTTGCGGACTTGAACGGCTTAAAGCGCGTGAACGATGATCAGGGGCATGGCGCTGGTGACAAGATGCTTCGCGCGGCGGCTTCAATTTTGCAGAGCGTATTCCAGGATGGTGTGGTGTACCGCGCGGGCGGTGACGAGTTCATGATTCTCGTGAACGAGATTAGCGAAGACGAAGTGCAGGACCGCGTGGCCCGTGTGCATTTCTTGTCGGGCAAGACGGAAAATATCCGCTTTTCGATTGGCGTGTGCTATGGCAAGAAGGATATTCGCAAGGCCATGCGCCTTGCTGACGAACGCATGTATGCCTTTAAGAACGGGTACTACGAAGCTCACCCGGAATTGAAATATCGGTAGAGTGTCTTTTTGTGCAGTAATTTCTATATTTTGACGTATGAGATTGCCGCGCGAAACACGTACTTATGTTGCCATCGACTTGAAGTCGTTTTTTGCGTCTGTGGAGTGTGTGCTCCGCGGGCTTGATCCGCTCTCGACGAATCTTGTGGTAGCGGATGCGAGCCGTACCGAAAAGACGATTTGCTTAGCGGTGAGTCCGAGCCTTAAGGCTTACGGGATTCCCGGACGTGCGCGCTTGTTCGAAGTTATCCAGAAAGTGCGTGAAGTCAAGCGCCAAACGGGCAAGGATGTACAGTACATTGTGGCACCTCCGCAAATGGCAAAGTACGTGGAATATTCCACCCGCGTTTTTAACGTTTATCTGAAATACGTGAGTGCCGACGATATCCATGTCTATTCTATTGACGAATGCTTTATCGACTTGACGCATTATCTTTCGATGTACAAGAAGTCGGCGCGGGAACTTGCAAAAGACATGATTCGCGATGTGCTTGAAACGACGGGCATCACGGCGACGGCGGGCATCGGAACGAACCTTTACCTTTGCAAAATCGCGATGGACGTGATGGCAAAGCATGTGGCTCCTGATGCAGATGGTGTGCGCATTGCGGAACTTGACGAGATGACGTACCGCAAGGAACTTTGGGGCCATCGGCCGATTACGAGCTTTTGGCAGCTGGGGCGTGGCATTGCGGAGCGCCTCGCGCATTGCTACTTGAATAATGGTCGCGGTATTTTTACGATGGGCGACCTTGCACGTGCAAGTGTCAAGCATCCCGATGCGCTGTACAAGATGTTTGGCGTGAATGCCGAAATCTTGATTGACCATGCGTGGGGCTATGAACCGTGCGGTATTGCTGAAATCAAACGGTATAAATCCAAGACACATAGCATTGGCGGTGGACAAGTGTTAAGTTGTGCGTACGATTGCGCTAAAGCGAAAATCGTCATCCGCGAAATGGTGGATACGCTTGCGCTCGACCTTGTCGAGAAAGGCTTGGTTACGAACGGCCTTACGCTCCATGTGGGCTATGATCGCGAAAATGTGGACAAGGGAATTTATCACGGCGAAACGGTTGTCGATAATTACGGGCGAGAAATCCCGAAGCCTGCGCATGGAACTGCTCCGCTTTTGAATTACACTTCGTCGGCATCGACAATTGCAGAAGCGGTGATGAAACTTGCGGACCGCATCATGAATCCGTCGCTTACGGTGAAGCGCTTGAACCTCACGGCGAATAACGTTCTGGAAGCGACGCAAGAGAGCTACGATCTCTTCACGGATGTGAAAAAGATTGAACGCGAGAAGAAGATGATGCAGGCACAGATTGCTATCAAGAAGCGCTTTGGCAAGAACGCTATTTTCAAGGGAATGGACATGCAGGAGGGGGCGACCACCCGCGAACGCAACCAGCAGATCGGAGGGCACAAGGCGTGATTGACGATTATAAAGACATAATTGATTTGCCGTATCCGCGTGATGACTGGAATTTCTTGATGAAGCATCCAAGAATGTCTGTGGCGAATCGTGCAAAGATTTTTAGCCCGTTTGCGGCACTGCGCGGTCACAATGAAAAAATCGCCGAGACCGCAGAACAACATCTAGATGCTTCCCGCGATGAAAATATGTGGGAAGAGATGGATTGTTGATTTCGAGATTTTACTGGATTGGGCTAAATCCTCAACTCTTTGGCTCGGTTATAAAAATGAGAATGCTCATTTTTGCAACGCTCGCCTTCTGAGTTGTCTTCGCTTCGCTCAGAATGACGTGAAAAGACAAATGCGGTTGATTATGAATCGTTTGTAAAAACAGAAAGCCTCCGGTCGGGTGACCGGAGACTTGTTTTTCAAGGAATCATGAAAATAAAGTTCTAGGGCTTGTTGCGGTGATCCTTGTGGAAGCTCTTGAATTTTTCGAGCTGTTCCTTGGTAAGGATCTTGTTGAAATTCTTTACGCCATTAATTCTGTGGTCGAGCAATGCTTCCTGAGCCTTGAGAATGCCTGCCTTGGCTGCGGCAATCTTCTTTTCATCATTGCTGTCGAGCGCTTCGTGCAAAGACTTTTCCGCATCTTTCTTCTGCTTGCGGAGGGCTTTGAATGTAGAGTCCATTACGATGCGCTGCTGGTCGAGGGCGGCTCTTTGTTCGTGCGTGACCTGGAGGATGGAATCCATGAATTCTGGACCGGGGCCTTTCTTGAAGTCGAACTTCTTGTCGAAATGCTTGCCTTCTTTGAAGTGTTCGCGCGGACCTTCAGGGCGGCCATCGCGGAAATCTCTGTCATGGAAGCGTTCTCCATGGAATTCACCGTGGTGCTTGCCGTGATGCATGCCGCCGCGCTTGCAGCAGTTGCAGACGCAGTCGTTCTTGTCGCAATCGCCGTGGTTTTCGCAGCCGCAGGTGCATTGGTTATGCGATGGAGTGCATGTGGACTGCCTGGAGCAGCAAGATGCGCCGAAGCCTCGGTCTGCAAAGCAGAAGGCTCCAATGGCAAATCCGAGAGAGCAAGCAAGAATGATGATGCTTGCGAAGAAAGTTTTTGTGGATGCGTTCATTATTTAGTCTCCTGTAATAAATAGCTGATGGATGTGTAGGTATCCAAATTCTCGAGTTCGTCGTCGCTCTTTTCGCCGAGGTTCCCGTACCACGATGCAAGCTCGCTTGAAGCGACATTCGTCATGAGAACTTCCTCGGAATTGATTGTATTAGACGTAATCGTCATGAAGGTGGTGAAAAATGCGGCAACGATAAAGCTTGCGGCGAGCACGTACTTGGTGCGTGTCTGGATGAAGTTAAGAACCTTTCTTTTTTCAGAAGAATCGAGTCTGGCGCAGACGGTTTCCCAGGAGCCTTTCCTGGGTTCGATTCTTTCGAGTCTTGAAAAATCGATTTTATCATGCATAGTTCAGGTTCTCCTGTAAATAGTTCTTGACGACTGTTCTTGCTCGGCTGAGCCTTGCCTTGATCGTGCCCTCGGGCATGTTGTAGATCTCGGAAAGGTCCTTGATGCCAAGATCTTCGGCGTCCTTGAGCCAGAGCATGCTTCGCGTTTCGGCGGAGAGCTTTGACAGTCCAAATTCCAAGAGTTCCGGGTCGTAATCCTGTTTTTCCTCGTGCTTGCTTCCGAGAGCGGAAACGGTCACAAGCTCGATGTGCTCTTCTTCAAGTTCGGCATGGCGCTTCTTGGAGCGCAGCCGCATGAGGCATTCGTTCACGGTGAGGCGGTACAGCCAGGTGTTGAGTGCGCTCTCGCCGCGAAACTTCTGGATTTTCCCTGGAACGGAGACGAAAATGTCCATCAAGACGTCTTCAGCCTCGTCGCGATTCTTGAGCATTCTGAACGCAAGGTTCAGAACGTTCGTGCTATGGGACTTCCACAGCACGCCAAGGGCTTCACGACTTCCTTGTTGAATCTTCTTTATAATGACTTTTTCGTCCATTTCGTTACTTTTGATGCATGGGGGTGGAGGTAGGTTGCACGAATACTAAAATTTTTTTTGAATCAAATTCAATAGTATTGACTAGACTTGACTGGATCCTTCCCCTATCGCTACGCTCCAGGGTCAGGATGACAAGTTGCTATTGACAATTGACCAATGACTAATAACCATTTAATTATATTATAAGTGATGCAAAAAATTCTTTTTGAAAAATTGAAAGAGGCTTTTGCCTCCGTTTTGCCCATTACGCTTATTGTGCTGGTGGTGTCGCATACTCCGCTTGTGACTTTTTCACTGAAAGAGCAAATTGTTTTTACGGTTAGTGCGATTTTTTTGATTATTGGAATAGGGCTTTTTAATCTGGGGGCTGATCTTGCGATGACGCCGATGGGGGCGTATGTGGGGTCGGGACTCACCAAGTCGCGCAGACTTTTGTTGCTTGTTTCGGTGTGCTTTGTGATGGGCGTTCTCATTACGGTTGCAGAACCGGATTTGTCCGTGCTTGCGGAACAGGTGAAAAATGCCGTGCGGCCGATTCTTTTGATTTCGACGATAGGCGTAGGTGTCGGGATTTTTTTGCTGCTTGCGATTCTGAAGATCGTATTCAAGAAAGACCTTTCGCTGATTATCATTTTCTTTTACATGGTGCTCTTTATGCTCGGGATGCTCATGGTGTCCGTCGGGCGGAACGCTTTTGTGCCACTTGCGTTTGACTCGGGCGGCGTGACGACGGGTCCGATTACGGTGCCGTTTATCATGGCGCTTGGCGTTGGCGTTGCGGGTGCGATTGGCGGTAAGAACGCTTCGGAAAATAGCTTTGGCCTGATTGCGCTTTGTTCGGTCGGCCCGATTTTGGCTCTGATGGGCTTGGTCGTTTTTTCAAAAGGCGACTTGACGTATGAGCTTTCGACGGCGGCCTACTCGGTGGAGGCTAGTCTTGGCGAACACTTTTTGCCGGTGGTGTTGACTGTTGCAAAAGAAGTTTTTATTGCGCTTGCGCTGATTGTCGTATTTTTCGGTGCGCTACAGTGGACCGTGCTCAAGCTCCCGATGGTGAAGCTTGTGCAAGTGGGGGTTGGCATCCTTTACACGTTTGTCGGGCTTGTGATTTTCTTGACGGCGGTGACGGTCGGGTTCTTGCCGATCGGTTTTGAAATCGGGTGTGAACTTGCGAAACGCCCACATGCGCTTGTGGCGGCTGGGTTTATCATCGGCATGGTCGTGGTGCTTGCAGAACCGGCGGTGCATGTGCTCAATAAGCAGGTCGAAGAAGTGACGGGGGGCCTTGTGACCAAGCGCTCAATGTTGATTGCGCTCTCGGTGGGCGTTGGCATTTCGATAGGTCTTTCGATGCTTCGCATTATTATCGGGTTCCCGATTATTTATTACCTCTTGCCGGGCTACTTTATTTCACTGGGGCTTTCGTTCTTTGTACCGAAGCTTTATACAGCGATTGCGTTTGACTCCGGTGGCGTGGCGAGCGGTCCGTTGACTTCGAGCTTTATTCTGCCTTTGGCGATTGGCGCTTGCTCCGTGATTCACGATGGCGGCGATTCAATTTTGAATTATGCGTTTGGCATTGTGGCAATGGTTGCGATGACTCCGCTCATTACGATCCAGGTGCTTGGTTTCAAGGCGATTGTGGCAAGGCTTTGGCGCAACAGGATTATGATGCGTCGCTTGCAGGATGCCGATGACGAACAGATTATTGACTTTGTGTAGAGGCTACGATGGTTGAAACAGTAAAGAATGTTTTGAAACGGGCGGTGCCTCAAAAGGTTCATTCCAAAGTCTCGATGAATCGCCTCAAGATTCTCGTGACGACGGTGAACCGTTCAAAGGCGGACTTCTACATGGATTACATCCAGTCGTTTGGCGCGAATATGCAGTTCGTGTTTTACGGGCATGGAACGGCTCCGCGCGAAATCGTGGCGGCGCTTGGGCTTGCGGATTCTGAACGTGCGGTGATTATCAGCATCATTGGCGAAGACCATGTGCCAGCAGTTCTGGAATGTTTGGAAGAAAAGTTCAGGACGATTGTGAACGGCAAGGGCATTGCTTACACGATTCCGATGTCAAGCGTCATTGGCAAGTCGGTATTTAACTTTTTGAGCGACAACCGATCTCAGGTAGGGAGAGGGTAATTATGAAACCGAATACACATGAATTGATTATCTGCATTGTGAACAACGGATTCTCCGATACTGTGATGGAAGCCGCTAAAGAGGCGGGTGCCCGTGGTGGCACGGTCTTGAACGCCCGTGGTACGGCAAATAAAGAAGCGGAAGCGTTTTTCCATATCGCTATCCAGCCTGAGAAGGAAGTCGTGATGATTCTTGTGCCGTTGAACGTGAAGGACGCGGTGCTCCATTCGCTTTACGAGAAAGCGGGCCTCAATACGATGGGGCAGGGAATTGCATTTGCGCTCCCGGTCGATAATGTCGTTGGGCTTACGCCGTGGAAGGTTGAAGCTAAAACGTAAGGCGCATCTGGTACCAGACGACTCCGCCGTGGACGGAATTGCTGACACCTTCGTTTACAAATCCGAATTTAGCGTAATAGTTGACGAGCTTGTCTTTGCAAGTTAGAACAACGCCTTTGCGGCCTTGCGCCTTGGAATCGTCAATGAGCTTTTGAATAAGTTCTCCGGCGTAACCGTGCTTGCGGTACGAGGGAATTGTATTTACTCCGAAAATCATTTGCCACTTGCCGTTTTCGTTGTGCATGGCGGCATCTTCGTACATCGCGTCGGTCAAGTCGGGTTCATCGGTGACGAATCCATCGACGAACGAGATTAACTTGTCTCCATCGAACATCAGCCAAAAGTGATTGCCGTAACAGTTAAGTCTTTCGGCGAAAGATTCACGGGTGGCGGCTTCGGCTGGCGGGAAGCATTCGGCTTCGACGTTTGCGACTGCGTCTAGATCACTGATGGTTGCGGTTCTGATTTGCATTATAACTTTACCTGGAAGTAATCGATTTCGGGGTGGCTGATGTAGAGGCCGCTCACGGATGCTTGCGGGTACATGGCGCCGTTTTCGGTGAGGCTGATGCCGACGCTATTGAAATCGATGAGCTTCGCGACGTTGAAAATTTCCTTGATGTTCGGGAGCACGGGGTAGCCGACGGCCGGGCGGATGCCCTTCCAACCGTTGTTGTGTTCGAGTTCCTGGCTCAAGTATTCGGCGCCTGCTTCGGCGAGGCGGTCGGCGACGGTCTGCATGAGGAGAACGTCGTAGTCGCTGCCGCCCTGTTCTGCTTTCAACTTTTCCAAGCGCTTGACGAACGTGTCGCTCATGGTCACTGCGAATGCACCGACGATGTCGCGGAAAACATCCTTGCCTGCGGGGGCAGCGAAAACGCTTGCTGTATTGGCGTTTGCCGGCGCGACGTAGTCGCAGAGCGCAAGGCAAGTGCCTTCAGGATTCTGCTGGCGCGCGGTCGAGACTTCAACGAAGTCTGCGTCCGTGCCTGTGCGGCCCGTGTTGAAGATAACGGATTTTTCAGTGCCTGCGGCGGGGTAGAACGCCTGAACGGCGCGGAGCGCGTATTCGGGCTTGGTAAGCGACTTGATGAGCGCTTCGGCGTCGGCCTTGAGTTTCTTTGCCTCTTCTTCTTCCGGCTTGATTTTCCAAGTGAAGAAGAAGTATTCCCAACTGATGAGCGGGATAATCTTTTCGATAGGAATCGGCGGGAGCTTGCTTTCGCCCATGAACGGCGGCTGTACCGGCTGGTATTTGCTCCAGTCGTACTGGAAACGGCGTTCTTCTGGTGTGGAGGCGGCAGCGGCCATGGCGTTAGCGGCTTCGGTCTTGATGCCGTTTTGCTTGTCGCGGATGCGCTGTTGCTCTTCGCGGTTTTCCTGAATTGTTTGTTCGCGAGTGGCGGGGTCGAGCAATTTCTGGGCAAGGCCCGGATTGCTGGCGGCGTCGCGCACGTGGAAAACGGGGCCGTCATAGCACGGAGCTATTTTCACGGCGGTATGTGTGGGCGAGGTCGTGGCGCCACCGACGATAATCGGGATACGCTGACCTGCTTCTTGCATGGCCTTTGCGACAGTGCACATTTCTTCGAGAGACGGCGTAATAAGTCCGGAAAGGCTCAAGATATCTGCTTTGTTCTCAATCGCGGCCTTGACGATGACGTCTTCGGGAACCATCACGCCGAGGTCTACCATGTCGTAGCCGTTACAAGCCATAATCACGGAGACGATGTTCTTGCCGATGTCGTGCACGTCGCCCTTGACGGTCGCGATGACGATTTTACCGCGGCTCGATGCGTTCGCGTCTTTGCCCGCTTCGATGTAAGGCTGCAAAATTTCCACGGCCTTTTTCATGGTACGTGCGGTCTTCACGACTTGCGGGAGGAACATCTTGCCTTCGCCGAACAAACGACCCACTTCGTTCATGCCGTCCATCAGCGGGCCAGAAATGATTCCGACTGGGCTATCGCCACGGTTGATGAGTTCCATCAAGTCGGGCTGGAGCGTTGTAGAAGTTCCCTTGAGGAGCGCTTCTTGTAAGCGTTCTTCGGGCGTGGTGGGCTTGGCATCGGCGGCGGCATTGCTTTCGTCAGAAGAGCTGCTTGCACCGGTGCTTACGGCAAAAATCGCCTTCGGATCGTACTTAGTGCCTGCTTCTTTTGCGGCTGCGGCCGCTGCGTTCATGCGGCTTGCAATTTCGATGAGTTCTTCGCTGGCTTCCGGTTCCGTGTTGAAGATGACTTCGGTGATCGCCATGCGGAGTTCAAGCGGAATCGTCTTGTACTTAATAATTGCGCTCGGGTTCATGATGGCCATGCCCATGCCGTTCGGGATGGCGTAATGCAGGAACGTGGTGTGCATCGCTTCGCGCAAGTAGTTGTTACCACGGAATGCGAACGAAAGGTTCGAAAGACCGCCTGAGATGCGGACACCGGGGAGGTTGTCCATAATCCAGCGGACGGCGCGGATAAAGTCAATGGCGTAGGCGTTGTGTTCTGCCATGCCGGTTGCGACTGTCAAAACGTTCGGATCGTAAATGATATCGGACGGGTCGAAGTGCAACTGCTTCACCATGATATCGTAAGCGCGGGACGCAATTTGTACACGGCGCTCGTAGTTCGTAGCCTGTCCTTCTTCGTCGAAGAGCATCACGATTACGGCGGCGCCGAGACGCTTCACGGTGAGAGCGTGTTCGATAAACGCCTTTTCGCCCATCTTGAGGGAAATCGAGTTCACGATGCTCTTACCTTGGATGCATTTGAGGCCTTCTTCGATGACTTCGAAACGGGAGCTGTCGACCATGATAGGCACGCGGCTTACGGCAGGGTCAGATGCAATCAAGTTCAGGAACGTGCGCATTTCGGCGGTGGCATCAAGGAGGCCATCGTCCATGTTGACGTCAATGACGTCCGCGCCGTCATCGACTTGCTTACGGGCAATGTCGAGCGCTTCTTCGTAATTCTTCTCGTTGATGAGGCGCAAGAACTTCTTGGAACCCGCGACGTTGCAGCGTTCGCCGACCTTCACGAAATCATCGGCATTGCAGCTGTCGGCACCGTTGCTCGGACGAACCTGTTCTCTAAACAACGGTTCCAAACCGGCGAGGCGGAGGCGCGGGCAAGTGACGTACTTCGGTGCTGGTTCACGGCGCTTATAGTCGGCGGGGAGTTCGTCCAGCATCTTGCGCATGGCGGCGATGTGTTCCGGAGTTGTACCGCAGCAACCGCCAATCATGTTCACGAGCTTGTCGTCCAGATAAACTCGCATCAGGCGCACCATGTCTTCGGGCGTGTCGTCGTAACCGCCGAACTGGTTCGGAAGACCTGCGTTCGGGTGGCAGCTGAGGTAACACGGGGCGATGGCGCCCATGCGGCGGAGGTACGGCACCATGCCGTCTGCACCGAGACCGCAGTTTAAGCCGATGGAAAGCGGGTGCATGTGCATCACGCTCACGGCAAATGCTTCGACCGTCTGGCCCGAAAGTGTACGGCCGGAGGCATCGCTCACGGTCATCGAGAGCATCACTTCGATCGGCTTGATTTCAGCTTCGGGTGTGCCTGCGGCTTTGGCGGCTTCAATGCGGGCGTCGTTTGCCTTGCTGTAAGCGCTGAGGGCAGCCTTCGCGTTCAGCGTATCGAAAATCGTTTCGATGAGGATGGCGTCAACGCCTTCTTCCATGAGCACGGAAATTTGTTCCAAATACGCATCTTCGAGTTCGTCAAAAGTGATGGCTCGGCTTGCCGGATCGTTCACGTCTTCGCTCATGGAGAGCATCTTGCTCGTGGGGCCGACGTCGCCCAAAATATAGACTTGGCGACCATACTTCTTGAAGCCTTCTTCGGCGGCCTGCTTCGCGATTTTTACGGAAGCGCGGTTCATCTCGGCGATGCGATGTTCCTGGTGGTATTCGTGCTGGCTCACGCGCTGGCTCGAAAACGTGTTCGTAGTGAGGCAATCCACGCCTGCATCCACGTAACGACGCTGGATGTCGAGAATGATGTCGGGTTTTTCGATGGAGAGCATATCGTTGTTGGCGCCCTTGATCCCGTAAGTCTGGATAACAGAGCCCATGCCGCCATCGAGCAGCATCATCTTTGATTCAAACGCTTCGCGAAGAGTCATTTTGTTTCCGTGTTTAAAATTCGAATTTATGCGTATATTTGTTTTTATGCATAAAAATAGAAAATGCTCGGTTTACTGTCATTAGCCATGAACCCATAATACCCAAAATTACATATTCCTAGTGAAAGTGTGGGGAAATTGAAATGAGAAAACGTGTTTCCTAACCGTTATCCTTATTAATCAGATTCACCACCACCTTGACCATCATGTCCTTTTCTTCTGGTCGGCTTTCGGCTATCATCAATGTTATTGCAACGAGGGTGTTGTCTGCAATGCGTTTGGATCCGTCCTTGTTATAGAGGATTCCGTTATTCTTCATAAACCAAAGGAATAGAGTCGCTGCAATGCGCTTGTTGCCGTCGCTAAAAGAATGGTTCTTGATTACCAGGTAAAGTAGTGTTGCGGCTTTTTCTTCCACAGAGGGATATAAATCGGTTCCATCAAAGGTTTGATAAATTTGTCCGATGCTACTTTTGAAAGATTGGTCCTTTTCGTGTCCAAACAGGGAGCTGCTTCCAAATTTTTTCTTCAGGCTCCGAATGGCTTCTATTGCGTTTTCGTAGGTAGCCCTGAAACGAGCGTGTTTTGTTACTTTGCGGATTCCCAATTTTTGGTAATCGTAATCATCAAGAGTGTCAAGGGCGTATGTATAGTCAGAGACTACTTGAACCAAAGAGGTCGCCTCGTCGGATGTCAATTTTTCCTGTGTTCTTGCTGTACGACCGACCAGTTTCACTAGTTTGGTTAGCTCGTTGTACTTTAAGGCGGCTACTTTATTGTTAATGGCAAAACCCTTAACTAGGTAATCCTTCAAAACCTTGTTTGCCCACTGGCGAAATAGCACACCGCGTTTACTTTTTACGCGGTAACCGACGGAGATAATGACATCAAGATTGTAATAATTGACTTCTTTAGTCTGTGTTTTGCCTTTAATAGCGCCGTGTTGAGTGGTTGTCGCAAATTTTGCGACAACCATATCGCCTGCTAATTCTTCCTTTATTGCGTTGTCGATGTGCTTACGGATTGTCTTGCTGTCTCTTTCAAAAAGCAAGGCCATTTGCTCCGCATTCAGCCAAACAGTCTCGTTTTCCATGCGGACATCAATCTGCGTCTTGCCATCACTAGTTTGGTAGATGATTATTTGATTGTTTTCGGAAATCTTATTTGACGTAATAGACTTCATACAGCCTCCATATGATCACTTTTGTGACCGGTTGATGTTAGAGGCGTTCCCTTATTCCGAAATCATGGAATAAAAAAAACGCACTAAGCCGAGAGCAGCGAAAATAAGCTTGCTTATTTTCATTGCCGAGGCGAATGCGTTAGCGTTATAAAACGAAAACGCGATTCTTCGTTTGACAGAGAATCACGTGCTGCATTAATGTACCTAATATCGCTAGATGTGGCAAGGGGCCTAAGGAAATTTTACATCTCCAAAAAATTACAGGGAAATGAGGTGCAAGCAAACTTATAACTTTTTAATTAGTATAGATTTGCACTCATGAATATCGTTATTTACGCGCTTTTTGCTCTTTCTGGTTTTGCGGGTCTCATTTACGAGGGGTCGTGGGCCAGGTACCTTAAACTCTTCCTCGGACATTCGAGCTATGGTCAGGTGCTCACGCTCTGCATTTACATGGGCGGGCTTGCGATAGGCAGTTTTGTTGCGGGCAAGCTTGTGGAGCGCGTGAAGCGGCCACTGCTCGGGTATGCGGCGGTGGAACTTGCGATTGGCATTGGTGGGTTGATTTACCACCCGATGTACATCTGGATTACAGATTACTTTTACGATTCGAATTTTGTCGCGGGATTGAGTTCGCGTGGCGCGGAAATTCTGAAGGTCGTTTTGGCGACGGGTTCGACGCTCCCGATTGCAATTGCGGTGGGCATGACGTTCCCGTTCATTGCGGCGGGTCTTATGCGCAAGAGCGGTGCCGAGGTCTCACTTCCGATGCTTTACTTTACGAACAGCCTCGGCAGTGCCATTGGTATTTTGTTCACAAGTTACATCTTGATTCCGGAACTCGGAAACCACATCACGCTTTGCGTGGCGGCTTCGATCAACTTCTTGCTTGCGGCGGTGTTCTGCTTTATCGGCTACACGACGCCTTCGACGTATGAGGAAGAACTTGAGGAGGAAGGTGTTGGCGAAGATGGTGCGGGAGTTCGCGAGAATGCTGCGCGTCCGGAACCGCTCAACGAAGATTATGTGGCGGAGCACAAGCTTGCGATGCCGCCGAAGAATATGTGGTTCTGGATTGCCGGAATTACAGGGCTTACTTCGTTTGTCTATGAAATTGTCTGGATCCGTTTGCTCTCGCTGTTGATGGGTTCTTCGAGCCATAGCTTTGACCAGATGCTTTCGGCATTTATTTTGGGACTTGCGATTGGTAGCGCTGTGAGCGGAAAACTTTTGAAGAAGGACTCGCTTGTGGTGCTTTCGCTGGCGCAAATTTTTATGGGATTCTTTGCGCTTTGCACACTGTACTTTTACAAGCCGTTCTGGGAAGGCATGAATGTCGCAAACCAGATTTTCAATACGACAAATGACGGTTATGTTTGCTGGAGCATTTTCAAGTACGCGCTTTCGATTTTGTGGATGGTGCCGACGAGCTTCTTTGCGGGCATGACGCTCCCGTTGATTACGTTGATTTTGACGCGTGCGTTCAAGAGCGAAGCTCCGATTGGTAAGGTGTACGGCTGGAACACGGTGGGTTCGATTCTTGGTTCGGCAGGCGGTGGACTTTTGCTGTTGCCGCTGATGCAGCTCAAGGGCTCGCTGGTGCTCGCTGCTGTGCTTGATTTTATGATTGGCTTTATCTTGCTTGTCGTTTATCGTAAAAAGTTCCGCTATAGCGTACTCTTTTACGTGATGACGGCGGTGATGATTTTGCCTTCGTTCTTTGTGAATTTCGACCCGCACATGATTACGTCGGGTGCTTTCCGCGCTTACAAGAATTTGCATCCAGATGAAAAGATTGTGGTGCGTGACGGCAAGACGGCGACGATCAGCTTCCACGAATCCGACGTGCATTATTACGTGAAGACGAACGGCAAGGCCGATGCGAGCATGAGCAAGAATCGTGAACGCCCGATTGAAGGCGATGAACTCACGCAGGCCGCGACTGCATTTATGCCGATGGCTATGAAGGACAAGCCTTACGATGCCGCAATGGTTGGCTTTGGCAGTGGCATGGGTGCGCATTACTTGCTTTCTGACCCGCTGGTGCGCGATTTTGACTGCGTGGAAATCGAAGAAGAAATGATGAACCTCGCTCGCGGATTTTATCCGTGGAACGCCCGTGGTTACGATGACCCGCGCATCCACATTTTCATTGACGACGCGCAGACGTTCTTCCTCACGAATCGCCGTAAGTACGACTTGATGATTAGCGTTCCGAGTAACCCGTGGGTGAGCGGTGTCGCAAGTTTGTTCAGCCATGAATTTTACACCAAGATGCGCCGCTACATGAAACCGGGCGGACTTTGGGTACAATGGATCCAGACGTACGAATTCAATGACTTGCTGTTCCTCAACATCTTGAAGGCACTTGATGTCGCGTTCCCGTATGTGAGTTTGTACAAGGCTCCTGAGGAACCAGACATTATCATTGTCGCTAGTGACGAACCGGTGATGCAACGTGCGATTGGTCGCTTCAGCACAGATTCAACGCTCGTGAAGGAATTCAAGCGCATCCACCGTGAACCGGATTTCTTTGGCGAACAGAATTTCTTGTTCACTTCGAAGATGATTACGTCGCTCCTGGATGGCGTGGAACCGAATAGCACGTTTATCCCGATTGTCGATAACAAGGCGGAAGAAGCTCGCTTTGTACATTCGAACGCGCGCATTGTGCAGGTGTTCGACAGTTGCGAAATTTGCTGGCCGGAATATTTGGACTCGGCTGATTATGCGCTGCGCCGCCCGATAAAGGTTCAGTCGATGCTCAAGGCAGGTACGGACAAGTATCGCGAACGCGCGCTGTTGGCGTATCTTAAAGAAGTGAAAAAGCGCAAGAAGGCGTTCGATGGTATTTCGGCGATGCTTGCGGTGAACAGCGACGATTCGGCGGATGATTCTGGAAATGGTGCGGATTCTGCGGCGATCTCGGAAAATGTCGCCGATTCAGCAACGGCGGTAGATAGCCTTGTGCGCCCGAAATTCAAGGTGGATGAAACTTCCCCGGATTGGAAAAAGTTCCGCGAAGAATATGTGGAATGGATGCGTGGTATCCCGATGGAAGCTCGCGACACGAATAAGGTCTACAGTAAGGTTCGCAAGCTCGTGAATGCGGGCGTGCTGCCGGAATCGTTCGTGGATGAGTTCAACATCATGGAAGCGGCCCGCGCCAAGAATTACAGGCTCGCTGCAGAATACGTCGCGAATTTCTACGAGAAGTACGAAGTCGCTGCGATGGATGAATTCTTCTTGCGCAACGCGATTCTGGTTGCATTCCTGGCGCACAATCCGACGCTCGCCGATGTGCTCTACAAGGAAGCCATCAAGCCGCACGAAGAATTTGCGCCGATCGAGAAACTCCTCATCCAGAAGGAAATTCCTAGAATCCGTAGGAAGTAGGGCGCGCTCGCGAAAATTTGAAAAAATATCGTTTTTTACGTGAAAAAAATGAACTTCAATCAACTTTCACGTAAAATTCAATACAAATTAAATTTGAATTCTCGGAAAGTCCTCGCGTTGAGGACTTTTTTGCTTTTTTATGCTACATAAATTGAAATCTGGAGCGTTTTGTAGCGCGTTTGATTGTGAAAAATACTTGAATGATTAAAAATGTTACATACAACATTAAAAAATTACGTGAATAACTACGAAGAAAAATAGGTTTTCACGTAAAAACAGGCTTTTTTTGAAAATTTCATTTTTCAATGCAAAAAAACGCGGCCGTTTATGCCGCGCTTCCTTTTTGCAATTAAAAAAATATCGACTAATAACTAACCCATTAGAACAGGAATGATATGCCTACGTTCGTATAGAACGTCAGAAGCGTTGAATTTGTGAAGGACGGTTCTACGGTCAATCCCTGGTTCAGGAGGTTTGTGAAGCTCTGCACAACGCGTAGGTTCAAGTGTACGCTTCTTGTGATCATGTAGCCGCCTTCGATGGCGAGTCCCACTTCCATATTTGTTGAAACGTATGTGTTCGTGCTTTTTTCGGAGTTTCCTGTGAACACGCCGCCGTTGGCTTCGGAGCTGAATTCCGTATCGCCCATCAGTTTAAGTCCGAGGTGCAAGCCGGCAGCCGCAAAAAGGTCGTATTGCTCGAACGTGTAGCGGAACATGATCGGGAGTTCGAACAACATGATGTTCAGCTTGCCCTTGTTGGTGTAAACGCCCATGTCCTTTTCGTAATTGTACTGGCGGTAGTTGAACGTGAGTTCCGGAACGAGGCTGAAGTTCTTTGTGAACATCGAAATCTTGATGATAAGACCCGCGCCTGCGTTCCAGCCTGCGCCCCACCCTTCAGAGTTCGAGCCGAGGAACGTGTTGAAACCGCCCTGTACACGTGCCCCGAGGAAAACAGACTGCGAAAAACCTTCGCTTCGCTGCTTGCTGATTTCGGAACGCGATGTCGTCTGGGTCTTGTATCTTGCGTATGCGCTGGCGTAATCTTCGTCGTTTGCAAATTCGCTGTCGTTAGAGCCGTCGTATGAGCCATTGGACTCGCTACTGGAGGCTGGGCTGGGCGAATCGACTGAAACCCATTCGTCGTCATCGGAACTTTGAGCGAAAGTGCCTGTGGAAAGGGCCAAGATCAGAGACGCGAGTAAGCAAGATTTTCTTAAAAGCATGGTCAAATAATAATAAAACGTGGAGGTTCAACGACTTAAAAATATTTTATTAAGGGTGAAATGAAAAGAAAAAAATGTTTACAGAGGGGCTTGTACCCTAAGTTTTATAGCTGCTTTAGGTCTTTGGGGTGAAATATCCCTAATCTGACGATTTTTATCGTTTTATTTTGAGGAAAAATCGGGTTTTACCCTGCTTTTTTGTAACCTCAGAATACGGGCTTGGAACGGCTGATGAATGAGTGGTCCTGTTCGGACTGTTTTTGTGTGTTTGAATGCTTATTTTATTCTTGCATGGCTTTTCTAAGCATTTATAGTTTACTTGGGTTTTTATAGTTTGATAATATAGCGATTTGAACTTTTATAGGAGATGCTGACATGTTCAAAAAAGATTTTTCTTGTGTATGGCCCGTGCTTGCCTGCTTGTCTTTGATTTCACTCACTGCTTGCAGTGATGATGCGGTGAGTAATCCCCGTTCTTTGGCTGAACCCGTGTTGCCTACGGATGCATCCGGTGATAGTGTGCAAATCAATATTGGAGGTTTTACTTATACTTTCCCGGCCTGTAATGCAGAAAGCGAAGGAACTTCCATAAAGAAGTTTATTGGGAATTCAAAGTATGGTTACGACCGCTACTATAAATGTGAAAAAGGTTCCTGGAACGAAACGAGTGCAGCCGATGTTGAGTGCGCTCAATCCGATGTGAAGATTGGCGATGTTTGCCCAATTAGATATTACGGATATGTCGGTATGGGTGGCCCGATTCGTTTGAGTTGCTATGTCTATACTGAAAATGGCTGGACTAATAAGGGGTCTGTCGATTTCTATGGCGAAGATCAAAAAAGTTCTTGTGAAGAAGTCTTGAATGCGCCTAAGATTGAAACGGGATGTACGGATGGTGAAGAGCCAAAAGAAATTGAAAAAGACAATAAGGTTTATTCCTATACCTGTTCTTCGGGTGAATGGCTGGTATATGATGTTGAACGCACTGAAAGTAATCTGAAGTGCGAATCTTTGACCGGAGGCGCGATTACACGTTTTTTGGTGCAAAAAGAAGGCGATAGATTGAAGAATGTGTGCAGCGAACCGATTCCTGTTATTGGCGATGAAGTTTATGCAGAAGATTGCAATGCGGAGAATGAAGGCCGTGTTTTATCGCTGTGGAGCGGAAATCCCAAGTATGGGTATATGTCGTATTACAGGTGTCAAAAAGACTCTTGGGTTAAAGGTGACATTAGCCTCACTTGCGATACTGCTGGCGTGGCCGTGGGTGACACTTGTGTTAAGCAGAATTCGATAAACATATTCCAGGCAGGCATGAATCCTACGGGTGAGATTGAGTCTTTTGTGTATAAGGGCAACGGTGTTTGGACTAAGGTCGAAACGGAAGAAATAGCAAGAATCGCTAAGTGAAAACTAACCGCGCAGACTTGTAATTTTAGCTCTGGATGGGTGGATCCCTTCCAGGGATTCTTTGTTTTATAAAAACTTATTTTTGTTTTAAATTTTTAAAATTTTTTAGATTGAATTTTGAAATTGCTGAAATTTGTTCAAAAAAAGCCACTTTTATTTTTTGGATGATATTGCGTTGTTCGGTGCAGAATCTTATTTTATGAAAAGTCGCGACATGTAAGAACTTTTTTCTTACAAAAAAAAGTTCGAATGTGCTTTTGCGCGTTTAATTGGTTATTTTTATTATAAATTATTTTTGGCATTATGCTGGAGATGAGCTTATGTTCAAAAGGAATCATGTTTGTGCAATAGCAGCAATGGCTGCAATCTCTATGGTGTCGTTCACTGCTTGCGGTGACGATGTCGTAAATACTCCCAGCCCTTCGACCGAACCGGTTCCGACAAAAAAGCCGTCAGCACCACAGGATTGCGATACTGGTGTGTTGAATGTTGGTTCGATTTGCGTAAAAAGAGAGAGCCTTCCTGGCTGTCGCAAACCTGGATGCGTTCTAATTTCTCATGAATATGTTTATATGGGCGATGGTATCTTGGAAGACTTTGATGCCATTGCGAATAAAACTGCATGTACTGCTGAAAATGAGGGCGCTAAACAGAAACTTACTTATGGAGATGTATCGTACAGGAATACGCATTATTATATATGTCGTGTTTTTGGGAATGGCCAGGATTATTCTACCAGTCAATGGGAAAAAATTGATGAAGTTGCATATAACTGTGCGGAAAAGCCTGCCGGGGAAATATGCTCGTTCGAATCGTCTGAAGGAATGCAGAATTATTTAAGTGTATCAGGTGGAGGGAAGAATTATTGGCTTAAGTTTGAACCTAATTCTGAATTAGGTCCATGCCCGACTGAATATGCGTTGGATCGCCTTTTCAGTAAATCAGGTGAAAATGTTTATAAGTGTTATTCAGGAGAATGGGCTTTGGCTGAGGGTTTGATTCCGCAGCAGTATTTGGATCCTAGAAAAGACAATTTAACTGACGAAGAATATGATGTCTTGGAATTGCCCCAAAATGCTTCGGTGGGCGACCGTGCGGCAGGCTTGCTAGAGGATTGTACTTTTAAAAAAGATTTCCTTTATTTTACATGCGATAGTGAAAACGCTGATGTTTTTTCCTGTCCGAAGCATGTGTATTATGATTATTGCGAACCGAGAAATTATTATCGATATCGCGAAAATGGTTCCTGGACATTGGAAACTGACGAAGATCGATCAAATGATAGTCGTTTCCAACAACCTGAATGTACAGAAGAAAATAAGGACTCTGTTTTTGAAATCCCGCCGCAACCTGGTGAACCTGGTAAGGTCTATAAATGTATTTGGAATTCTGCGACTGTTATATTCGGAAAATTAGGAGTGAATCGTGTTTCCGATTATATTTTTCACAAAGCCGAAAAGGTAAATCTTTTTTAAATGTTTCAAACTTTGGGATGGCTAACTGCCATCCCTTTTCATTCGCCTTACGCAAAAGTTTCTAAATTTTAGCCCGAAAATTTAATGAAGTTCTGCAAGCGACAAGGCTGTTGGGCAGATTCGACGAATTCTTTCGTCTCTAGTCTTTCGTCTCTCGTCTAGCAGAACCATACTGAGGTACAAAGCAAATGGCAAAGTATAATCCGCAAGAAATCGAAACCAAGTGGCAAGCCTACTGGGAAGAACATCAGACGTTTAAGACTGGCGAAGACAAGTCCAAGCCGAAGTATTACTGCTTGGATATGTTCCCGTACCCGAGTGGTGCAGGCCTCCATGTGGGCCACCCGGAAGGTTACACTGCAACGGATATTATTTGCCGCTACAAGCGCAGCCGCGGTTTCAATGTGCTCCACCCGATGGGTTGGGACGCTTTCGGCCTTCCTGCTGAACAGTACGCCATCCAGACCGGTACGCACCCGGCCATTACGACCAAGAAGAACTGCGACAATTTCCGCCGCCAGATCAAGCGCCTCGGTCTCTCTTACGACTGGAACAAGGAAGTCAACACCACCGACCCGAAGTATTACAAGTGGACGCAGTGGATTTTCAAGCGCCTTTATGGCACCTGGTTCGATGAAGACCAGCAGAAGGGCCGCCCGATCGAAGAACTCCCGATTCCGGCTGATGTAGAAGCCAAGGGTAAGGACGAAGTTCGCAAGTACAAGGACGGCAAGCGCCTCGCTTACTACGCCGATGCTCAGGTGTGGTGGTGCAAGCACTGCAAGATTGTCTGCGCTAACGAAGAAGTTTTGAACGACGGTTCTCACGAAAAGTGCGGCACCAAGGAAGTCGAACGCCGTAACCTCAAGCAGTGGCTCATGCGCATTCCGCATTATGGCGACCGCCTCTTGAAGGGCCTCGACAAGCTCGACTGGCCGCAGGGCGTGAAGGACATGCAGAAGAATTGGATCGGCAAGAGCTACGGTGCCGAAGTTGATTTTGCTATTGCCGACGCTGAAGGCAAGCCGACCGAAAAGAAACTCCGCGTCTACACGACCCGTTGCGATACGCTGTTTGGTGCAACCTACATGGTCGTTGCTCCGGAACACGCTATGGTGCCGGAACTCACGACTGCCGAACAGAAGGCCGCCGTGGAAGAATACGT
>NZ_JBGUHR010000105.1:0-15791 GCF_045112255.1 Fibrobacter sp. | reverse complement strand
TGTTTCAGTTCGGCCATTATCCTCGGCATGAGCTTCTTCGGCGGCTTGATGCGGAGCTTCACGAGCTTCCACACTTCCATGAGCGCCGGGCCCTCGATGCGAGCGCCTACTGACTTCTCCAATGCCTTCTTTTCTGCTTCGTCGATGAGTTCCGCGTTGATGTAATCCGGTCGCTCTGCGGCGATCTGGCGCAACTGACGGAACAAGTGAGCTACGGTCGTGTTCATTTGTACATTTCCTTTTCGCCGTAGTCGGTAAGTGCGGCGTCTTGCATTTTCTTCAGTCGGCGAGTGACAGAATTCATCTGTTCCTCGATAAGCTTGCTGGCCTTCCTCGCGGTGATCACCTTGACTCGGTCGATGTCGCCAACGACATGCTTCGACTTGTCGGCTCCGTTGGTGAACATTATCTCTTGTACTGCATGGTCATGAGTATCGCCCTTATTGGCATGACCAAGATAGACCAAGTGATCCATCACCAGTTCGAACTCGTTGTTGCCGCGCCACTTTTCGACGCCGACGACTTTTCCAAGACGAAAATACTTCGTCTCGTCCATTTCTTCTACAGTATGGAAGCCTGGGATAAGAACCCACTTATCCATGATACGAGAAAGCTTCTCATTGAGCTCGGTACGCAACACTCGATCGCGGATAAGGTTGCGTTCATCATATAGCTTGTCAATAACGTTTTCGATTTCCTTAATACGGCTGCGGTCACTATTGACCGCGTCAGCGAAGTCACGCTCGTCGTACAGACCCTTGATCGATTCGGAAATTTCATTAAGACGGTCGATGTCGGCTTGTTGTTCTTTAGTCTTCGTCATCAGTCACCTCTGGATTGATTGGCTGCGGATATATGTCCGCTAGTTTTTCATTGTATAACGACTGGGCTTCCTTATCATCTGAGGCCATCAAGTCACCAGCTGCGGAAATTATGGTATCAAAGAAGCCTTCTGGACATTCTTCTATGTTGCCGTAGCGGTCGATATTGATGCGATTTCCTTCGAACATGACGTAGTAACCAGAAAGCCTCTGCAGACCGATCTGTCTACGGACATCCTCGAATGCGGTGTCGTTCTTGATTTCGCCGATAATGCAGCCGTCTGGATTGTACAGCAATGCTGGCTTGTCAAGGTAGTTGCGGATGACGACCTTCATTCTTGCCGGATTGATGTACTTGATCTTGTCACTATCGATTTCGCAGTCCACAGTGTCATCGATCAACACATTGAACTTGTTTTCGGAAGTAATCATCAAGCTCCATATAGAAGGCTTCGAGAAACCGTAGTGACCGAATCCTCCAGGATTCATGAGGGTATTACGGTCGAACGGCATGTCTGGGTAAAAGTCGATCAAAGTATTGACTGCGTCTTCCTTGACATAGATTGAGCCACGGTGTTCCTTGGCGACTTCCAGACGCTTGTACAAGTTATCGACAAGGCCAAGCTCGATCTCGGAACGGTGAACCCATCCCCACGTAAAGATATGAACCTTGTAGTGGTGGCCATCATGCTTGTGGATGTAGTCACGGATATTGTCGCAGTTGTGGTTCAGAAAATTCGCATTGAACAAGTCGTCGATAAGGGTTCCTTCGATATCGACATAGATCTCAATATCGGCTTCCTTCTTGAGCTTTCTCGGTGCCGTATTGATGATAGGGGTTTCGTTGTGTAAAGGGTAAGTCATCGGCCAAAATATAGTAAATACACTCACTTCTGTCAACAGAAAGGCCAGCCTTTCGGCTGGCCTTGGAACAACAGAGGTAATTGAGCAATCTTATTCCCACGGAAGCTTGCGTTCGGACGGCTTCTGCTGAGTCTTCTTGACGGTCGCTGCGATCTTGGAGACTTGTTCAGCGGTCATCTTGGGAGCTTCAGCCTTCGGAGCCGGAGCGGCCTTCGGAGCTTCTGTATCATCCTTCTTTGCTTCGTTCACGACGTCGCAAGGAACCTTTTCGGCCTTGTTGCTGCCAACGCCAGCGAGCTTGGCACCGAACATGGAGCTGAGCACGTTCGGCAAGCTGATGCCGACGGATTCGGTAAGGCCGTTGGAAATCTGGGTGAGAGTCTTGACGATGTCGCCAGTGAGAGCAGCGGTATTGCCGTTGCCGTACATGGTGATGTTGCCGATCTTTTCCATCGGCTTAGCGATGGCGGCGGCAATATTCGGCATCTGGTCGAAGTACTTTTCGAGTGCCTTCAACTGCATTTCCTGACGAGCGGCTTCGCCATACTTCTGCATGGCTTCTGCCTTCTGGTCGAGGGCAGCAGCTTCTGCAAGACCCTTTGCCTTGATGGCGTCAGCTTCTGCCTGACCTCTTGCGCGGATGGCTTCAGCGTCGTTGAAGGCGCGAGTCTTTTCAGCTTCAGAGATCTGCTTGATGGCTTCTGCTTCTTGAGTCTTGGCAAAGAGCTTTGCTTCTGCGTCCTTGTTCTGACGGAAGAGGTCAGCTTCGGAGTTCTGGATCTGTGCGTTGCGCTTTGCTTCTGCAGTCTTTTCGAGTTCGGCTTCGAGTTCTTTCTTCTTCACGTTGACCATACGTTCGCGGATTTCGGCTTCCTTTTCTTGGCGAGCACATTCTGCGTCAGCGGCCTTGATGTTGATGACCTTCTGCTGTTCTTGCTTCTGGATTTCGTAAGCAGCGTCAGCTTCGGCCTTCTTCGTGTCGGCGATGCGCTTGAGGTCAGCTTTCTTCACTTCGAGGTCATTCTGCTTCTGGGCGATTTCGAGGTTGGCAGCCACTGCGGCGTCGTTGGCTTCCTTCTTGGCCTGGGATTCAGCAACGCTAATGTCGCGTTCTGCATTGGCCTTGGAGATTGCTGCCGCCTTGCGGATAGCGGAGGTCTTGTCCACACCGAGATTTTCGATGACGCCCTTATCGTCACTGAAGTTCTGGATGTTGAACGTCTGGATTTCCAAGCCGAGGCGCTGGAGGTCTGGGTCAGCATTCTTCTGGACAAGTTCGGACACACCCTTGCGGTCGTTGACCAACTTCACGAGTTCCATCTGGCCCACGATCTCACGCATATTACCTTCGAGGATATCCGTGATCATTTCGGCGATGTCTTCAGGTTTCTTGTTCAAGAAGTTCTGTGCAGCAGATTCGATGCGAGTCGGGTCATCAGACACCTTCACACTCACGACGGCATCCACACCCACATTGATGTAGTCGCTGGTCGGAATGTCCTTGGTCTTCACGTCGATGGAGAAGAGCTTCAAGCTGAGCTTGTCGGCTCGTTCCAAGAACGGAATCTTGAATCCGGCATGGCCGATGATGGTACGGCGCTTGCGGAAACCAGAAATGATGATGATTTCGTCGGGTGCGGCCTTGATGTAGGACACACAGAAGAGTACGAGGAGGAACAGCACGACGACTGCTATTCCGCCGTAAAGAAGAACATTGGACATATCCATGTTTACTTTCCTTTATTGTTGATTGTTTCTGACGTCTACATCGCCAGACACGGTACTGACCGAGCCAGCGACGCTACCTCTGACTTCGACATCGCCAGAAACGGCGGATACCGAGCCATTTACATCGCCATGGACAGTCACGTCACCAGACGTCGTACTGACGTTGCTGACATTTCCGTTCACAACAATGTTTGGAAGATTTTGGACGGACTTCAAGTTACCGCAGATGTTGATCCCGGCGATACGCTTACCGCATTCGATGCGGCGACCGCCGATGATGAGAACATTGTCGGATTCCATAGTGATGTCGCCAGACACCGGGGATTCTGGGCTGTCCTTCAAGGACACCATGACATCGCCATTGCTGTCCGTAATTGTGACGGATCCGTTGCCGTCAAGTCCATTTACAATTTTTACGTTCATATTACCAGTCCCTTACTGAACCGTTAAGCCATTCGTTCGGAGCCGCCACAAAGAAGATGATGGCCACGACGATAATGGCACCGAAGATAATCCAGAAAATCAATACTCCATGTTCATGGATGTAGAAGTCGATAGCCTTGTCAAGCGTAATGCCGTCGGCCCACTTGGAGTCGTTGATCGTGTGGTTGACCGCATTCGTGTACATCGTACCAGTGTACGTTAGACGTCTACCGCGATACACATACCGCTGTCTGTTCTTGAACAATCCTTCAATGAATCCGCCGGAAGGAATCGGTACTGTGCCGACGTAGTGTTCAGACGGAAGCTGAGGAAACTGAGAGTAGTAGAACCGCTTGCCGAGGAAGTCCACTTGATCGACATGGAACCGATCAGTCTTCATGACATCCCATGTCCAGTAGGTTTCCGTATGGCAATGACGGTTCTTCCCTTCGCCAGAACAGACTGTGCGATGGTGCTTACGGTATTCCTCCAAGTCCCTAGTCAACGACATGTAGTTTCCGATACCGTTGTCGGTAACGAACCCAACAGCGCTGACCGTGCCGTACGCCAGCATGTGGCCAGCGTTGGTCTTGAAGGCATAATTGAACTGGGTGGAGTCGGACACTTGTATAGCGTGATAGAACTTCACGTTATACTCGTCTTCAGCTTGCGCGATGCTGTTGGCGATAATGCAGCCAATGATTATGGCAAGCAGTAGGCCAACGATCGACAAGAACAGCTCACGGACAGTGAGATCCCACGTACCACCGTCGATCAGTGTGCGAGAGCTCATGCTATTCCTTATCTGCCTTCTTCTTCAAGAGGCCAGTCGGTGCGTCTACCGGAGCATTTTCGAACTGCAAGTATTCGTAATTCTTCTGCTGATATCCGAGAATAGAGAGCAAGAAGCGAGCCGGGAATCCGCGCACATAGGCGATATAGTTCCCAACCATGGTATTGTAATCATTACGATGTGACGCAATGCGATTTTCAGTCATCGCAAGTTCCGTCATATACCTATCGTAATTCTCGATCGAACGGAGCTGCGGATAGCGTTCCACGACACCTTGGATGTAAGCGGAAGCGTTCACGTTGCCCTTGCCGCCTTCTGGCGTACGAGCCTTCGAGAGTTCCACGAGAACCTTGGCTTCGTGTTCGTCATAGCTCATCACGGCTTCCGCCAAGTTGACGAGAAGGCCAGCGCGGCGGTTGTATTCCGCGTTGAGGTTGGACTGCGACTTTTCCACCAGCTGTTCCATCTGGATTGCACGGTTCTGGTAGTTCTGAACCATGAAGATCGATGCGATTACTGCGAGGACTGCGACGACGATAAAGCCGACCGCGCCGAGAATGATTGTTTTACCCATTGTGTTGTTCCTTTTTTGTTGGTTATTTGACAGATTCAATTTTATAGACAAGCGTACTGTTGCCCATCGTCAGCGAGACCGTGTTCGGGAATACAGCCGCCATCTTGGCGTATTCGGCTTCAGTGAGTTCTTTCACCTTTTCACCAAACGCCTTGCCTTGAGGAATGCCCATGTCGGCGACCCTCTTAGAAATCGCCTTCATGTCGGGCGGATTCTGCAACAGATAGCTTGCTGCTGGAAGCTTGGACAACCACGCACGATCACAATACAGATCAGCATTGAGCGCAAGCAGCAGCTCGAACTGACCAGAAACGAATTCCACCAGCGAAGTCCAATACAGCTTGGAATCCGGATCCCATGCGTACACATTTCTGTAAGAACGGAGCCAATTCCACATCTTGCGTTCCTCACGAGTAGGAACGAATGCTTCCAAGTTGCTTTCGTCATTAGCCGTGTAGCAGATAGCGGGGAATAGGTTGTCCGCAGTCAGCAAGTCATCGCACTCAATAAGGTTGCACTTGACTTCGTACCAGTCCATACCGACGAACGCTCTGATATGCTTGATCAAACCGACCCAGATCAAACGGTCGATAAAATCGGGCATGTTGTCGTAAGAGGACAGCTTCAAGAACTCGGAACGAATACGTTCGTTCGATACATGTTCAACCAACTCGGCGTTCTTACTGATTGCGCTAGACGTGTTGTTGTCGATAATGTAATCGAAGTTTACCGCGAAGCGCACCGCACGAATCATGCGGAGAGCATCTTCCTTGAAACGCTCGTCAGGATTACCGACAGCGCGGATTGTTCTCTTCTTGATATCTTCAACGCCGCCGTGGAAGTCGATGATTTCGCCGTCCCAGTTCATGCCGAGTGCGTTGATAGTAAAGTCACGGCGAGCCGTATCTTCTTCGAAAGAACTCGTGAAGGATACGTCGTCCGGATGACGACCGTCGCTATAGTCGCCGTCGACGCGGAAGTGCGTCACTTCAAAGTATTGCGTATTCCAGAATACCAGCAGCGTTCCGTGTTTTTCGCCGTTGTTGCTGACCGTTTGGAAGTTAGCCTTCAGTTCTTCGAGAGACAGCGACGTGGCGATATCGACATCATGGATATCTACCGTGTCAGTCTGTCCTAGCTGATGACGAACAAGGTCACGTACGCATCCGCCGACGACATAAGCTTCCGCCTTGCCGTCTCCGAGCTCGGTGATCGCCTTCGCCAATGCGAGGCCGTCACTCAGCTCCAATTCGTGGTATTTGCTCAAATCAATCTTCATGTCACGAAATATAGTAATAACACTCATCAGCGTCAAGAGGTTTTTGATATAATTTGTGAAATATGCGTGAAAAAATTTTTATGGCCATATACATAGCGTTTGCCATAGGCGCATGCCACCATTTTTATAGCCTCATGAAGAAACGATGGATTGCCGTCAAGACGAGGATGATGCATGGCATGACTCCAATGATGGGCGACATTCTCATAGCCATACATAAATGGATTCTAAGCAGTTTAAGTAGAAGGAAATAAAAAAGCTGGCCGATCGGCCAGCTCGTTTTGTTTCGGCTTATCGCTCGTCTGGATCAACCCCAGGAACCGGACAGAGCGTACCGGGAATTTTATGCCAAGTTCCGTGCGTGATGCTTTCGGCAATAACGGTGAATCGTGCATCAAGCTTGTTTTCATTGGCGACGACAAACTCGAACTTGCCATCATTGTTCTTGACATCGTAGATGCGGTAGTGCGCATTGCCACGAATGGTGCGGTTCAGCTTGTTCGCCTTGACGATGAAGGTCTTCTTGTTGCGGTAGCGGATGAACAGCGATGCAGCGTGATGAAGGCCAACAAGATAGTCTTCTTCGCTCGCTTCGGAGAGAATCGACTTTTCTTCCTTCGGAATTTCACGGATGCCGTTAGCCATGGAGACCTTGAGCTGGTTCGACTTCGGATCGATGTAACCGAACATAATCTTGTTAGGACTTTCGGAAGATACATAGATACCAACCACAGTAATCTCGGTCGGTTCGCTGTAGGAATAGAACGTTCCGTACAAACGATACTTCAGTTCCTTGGAGCCCTTTTCGCCAGCGATATCCAGCGTGTATTTGTGTGCGATGCCGTACACCGGGCATTCAATGTGCGGCAAGTCTATTACTTGTTTCTGTTTCATATCGATCCTTTGTCCTTCATGCACCTAAGCGCAGCTCTGAGAATTGAATCCTTCTTGTTACCGCCACCGTTGATCTGGATCTTGTGGCAGAGTTCGTAAAGCTCAAACTTCTTGTTCGCGTCAGTAATTTCTGCGACACCTGGGTAGGCAATCATGTCATTCCATGTCACGAGATGGCCGGGCATCGGATTGTGCATGCAGAGATTGACAATCTTGTTTGCTTCGATTGCCGCCATGTAGTCCATGACTGGCTTACCATCAGCACCGATAGTGCCGTTGGAATCGGCGACCGCAAGACGTACTGCGCGATAAAACAACGGATGAGACACGAATGTCCAGCAAGCGAACTTCATCTTCGCCTTCGGCAATCCGTTCGCCTTCGTATGGTTCTCTACCATCCACAGAACGACATCCTTCTCGTTCTGGCTGAAGTCGAATTTGTTCAAAACTTCTTCGGCAAGCGGACGACCAATGAACTCATGTCCGGCCATGTTCTTGCCGCTGTTCTTCGCAAGCGCATCCTTCTTGCCGATGTCGTGAAGCAACGCCGCAGCGACATCCAAGTAGTCATGTTCACCCTTGAGGATATTCGTAATGACGAGCTTCGTATGAACCCACACATCACCTTCGTAGTGATAGTTGACGTGCTCACATCCAGCCAGGTACTGGTCGATGAAACCGAACAGAGGATTGCTCCGTTCACGCTCAAGTCGATCCACCACATCTGGTGCGGTCAAGATGCTATGCACATTATTGTAGGTTTCTGTCGTTGCTCTCATTAGTGTCCTTCATAATTTCGGTGAGTTTCTGTGATAGGTCGCCGACTGTGTGTTCCAGACGGCTGACCCGTTTCTGGGTCTTAATATAGCAAACCAGCTTGACGATGGCAATCCCATACACCGATATTATCGCCAAAATCAGCAATATTAGCAAAACATTCCATAACATGCCGCCAAATATAATAAAGCTTTCGAACAACATAGCTTACTTTTTAACTATTTCTGACTGGGCTTGCCAGACACACACTCATTTGCTATATTTCCCCGAAACATTCATCTTTAACAAGGACTATTCCGATGGCAGTTAAAGTCACAGAAAAAACAATCGCGAGGGCGAAGCAGCCTTGTCGCACCGTTGTTCGCAAGCGCCGTGCAGTCGGCGTCACTGTAAACAAGCAGTATCAGCGCAAGAACAAAGACAAGTGGTTTGTGAACAACCTAACGCAGACCGATACGTACAAGTTCGGTATGTGCCAGTGCGTGTTCCACAAGCATCCGAACGAACGAGCTTACTGGGAATTCAAGCTCCGTTCCGAAGGCGTCGACCTTACTCCGTTCTACGATGAAATCAACAAGGAACTCGATCACCTTTGCACCCTCAAGTTTACTGAATGGGAACTCGAAGGCATCCGCCGTGTCATGCCGTGGCTGTCAGACGACTTCATCGAATGGCTTGCCGACTTCCAGCTCAAGCGCAAGTACATCCACGTCGACTACGACGCTTCTCGCAACGGCGGTCTCCACATCTGGGCTGACGGCCCCGCAATCCAAGTCACTTGGTTTGAAATCTACGTTTTGAAGATCATCCAGAACCTCTTCTTCGATGACCTCGAAATCGACTGGGAAGAATCCAAAAAGACCCTCAACGAATCTATCGCCAAGTGGAACGCAGCACTCCGCCGTGGTGTCAAGTTCACTATTTCCGACTTCGGCGTCCGTCGTTCCGTATCTGACGAATGGAACGAATACATGGTCAAGACCATGATCGACTTCTGCCCGGCCTTCGTTGGCACGTCCAACGTATACTTGGCAATCAAACTCGGCTGCAAGGCCATCGGTACTTTCGCGCACGAAATGTATGCCTTGTATCAGGGCATCAAGGACATTCCGCTTGAACTCGTGCAGCAGCGCGTTCTCGAAGACTGGTCTGACGAATTCCGTGGCGACCTCGGTATCGCGCTTTCCGACAACTTCGGCTTCAACGCATTCTTGCGCGACTTCGACAAGTATTACGCAAAGCTGTTCGACGGCTGCCGCCACGATTCCGGCGACCCGTATGTCTGGGGCGAAATGCTTATCGATCACTACACCAAGAACGGCATCAATTCCAAGAGCAAGGTTGGTTGCTGGTCTGACAGCCTCAACTGCGACCAGTCTCTCGCTATCGCTGAACGCTTCCACACTCGTATCAATGTTGCGTTCGGTATCGGCGGCTACCTCGCTTGCAAGGTGCTCCGCTTCAAGGGCGGCATCAAGCGTGACGCTCTCCGCATGATCATGAAGCTCGTCATGTCCAACGGCAAGTACGCCGTGAAGCTCTCCGACTCTCCGGGCAAGGTCAACTGCCCTGATCCGAAGGTGATCGAACGTGCGATGGATGCGTACCGCTACGAACCCATTCCAGAAAACAAGGACGCACTCGACTAATGAAGAAGGTGTACATCTACGGCGGCGCATTCGATCCGGTAACGACTGCGCACACCGCCATTATTACCGAACTCCTCAACCGTCTCAAGAAGGAACCAGAATCCCTCTTGTACATCTTGGTAAGTGACAACGATACCAAGAAGTACTCGGTTGAGTGCGAAGACCGCATGGCCATGATTGTCCATACGGTCAATTCGCTTCACAGTCTGTACTCCGATAATTCGGATTCTCCGGCTGCCTACAATCAAGGCGAACCGTCCGAAATCTTCCACCGAGTCAAGATCGTCGACGAAGTCAGCCGCACCGCCGAAGCTCTGCAGAATCTCCGCAAGGAAACGAGCTTGACCGACGCGACCTTCACGCTGGTTCTCGGTTCCGACGAATGGCTTTCTCTGCTGACAAAGCAGTGGGTAAACAGCGACTGGATTCTCACGAACGTCAACTTCTTGATCGTCCGTCGTACCACCTTCATCGAAACGCTTGACTCCGTCAAACAGATCGGCACCATCTCGGATGAAACTTACAAGCAGATGTGCGGTTGCAAGGAACGCATAGAACACGTCGACTGGATCATTCCGAAGACGAGTTCCACCAAGGCTCGCCTTATGATGAATTTCGATCCGCTGTGCTTCTGTGACCAAGTGTCTCCGGTAGTGATGTCGTATATCCGCCGCAACAAGTTGTACGGACAGTCCGAACCGAAGGAATACAAGGATATCGAGGACGAACTCGTAGACAACTACGATCCGTTCCGCTTCCCTCGTCCTTCCGTCACCGTGACTTCGGCCATCTTCCACAACGACCGTATCCTCTTGGTGAAGCGCTTGAAGGCTCCGTACCACGATTACTGGTGCTTGCCGGGAGGCTTCGCCAATCCGAAGGAAACTTGCGAGGAAGCTGGTGTCCGTGAAGTCAAGGAAGAAACTGGCTTTACCATCGGCACGTCGCATGTGCATCAAGTCGGCGTATTCAAGCCGAAGGATCCTCGCTGCGATGTCCACAAGGACTACTGGGGCTACGACATCGGCATGATGTTCGACTTCAACCGTGAAGGAATCTTGCCAGCCGATCCGGAAGCACAAGACGACGCAAAGGACGCCATGTGGTATCCGATCGACAAGCTCGACGAAATTCCTCTCGCTTTCCATCACCGTGAGCTCATTGCCAAGGCGATCCAGCTCCGTCAAACTCTTTAACAAGGACAAAATCATGAATCCAAAAGAATACCTCATCGTTATCGACATGCAGAAGGACTTCATCGACGGTTCTCTTGAAAACGCCGACGCCAAGGCAATCATCGGTGCCGTAGTCGTAGAAATCCGTGAATGGAAGGGCTACGTATTCTACACGATGGACACCCACGGCGCAGACTTCAAGCAGACTCTCGAAGGCGTTCTTCCGGAACACTGCATCAAGGGCACGGAAGGCTGGAAGTTCGAAGAATCCATCCAGCAAGCGCTCGACGACGCTTACGCTACTCGTATCGAGAAGCCGACGTTCGGCTACCTCGGCTGGGCGAAGCACTTCCTCGGCGACGATGCCTTCAATGCGGACGGCTCCCTCAAGAGCCAGGAAGAGCTCGCAAAGCTCGGCAAGGAACGCATCAAGCGCATTCGCCTTGTTGGTACTTGCACCGACATTTGCGTCATTTCCAACGCAATGATTCTCCGTGCAATGTTCAAGGATACGCCGATCGAAATCGTGGAATACGCTTGTGCCGCTACACCGGGCGCACAAGCAGCTGCAATCCTCGTCATGGAACGCTGCGGCTTCACGATCATCCGCAAGGCTGCAGCCTAGTCATTGATTGTTTGAGATAGAATAAGAAGGCTGGTCGATTGACCAGCCTTTCTTTTTATTGCTTGTAATTCTTGTAGGATTTTAGTATCGCTTCCAACAGATGCGGCGTCTTTACTTTGTCCTTGACTACTGATTCAAAGGTGGTTCCCGGAGGAAAAAAATCCGGCGTGATCTCCACGAACTCGACTTGGTTGTCGAGGTCTTTTTTGATGGCACCTTCGATGTCGTCGTAGTTTCCAGTCACGTCATAGCCGTCGGCTGATGTGTACATGAACAAGGACGGATCGTTCTTGTCCGCCGTCAATGTACCGAGACGCATGTTGTTGATGGTGATATCGACCGCGTCGTCGCCCTTCGGCTGGGTCTTCAATCCAGTGTGGGCTGTCAAGCTAGTAGCGACATCATGCAAAGCATTCATTTTCCAGTTCTGAATCATAAGATCCCCTATTTCAAGTTATTCATATTCCGACGGAACTGACCCATGTTCGGATATTTCTTTTTCAGCTCGGCGTCCTTCGCTTCACGCGCTTGACGGCTCGCTTCCTTGGCGGCGGACGGGCCCTTCAATACTGGGTGCTGGTATAACTTCTTGTTGGTCACACCTTCTTCGCCCCAGTTCTGCATGGTGTTCTTGAACCAGTTGCCGTATCCCTTGTCCTTCGCTGGAGCCTTGGTCGACTTCTTTTCCTTCTTCTCGTCGTCATCATCGTCGTCGAGATCGTCGTCACTATCGTCCTTCTTGCCAGTGTCGCCGCTCCAATCCATGTTGTCGTCATCCGGATTGTCGGCTGCGTTCTGATCGTTGTTTGCGGCGTTCGGATCCGTCGTGTTCTTTACGACGGTGTGCTTGACTACCTTCATCACACGAGCCTTCGTATCGTCGTCGGCCTTGTCGTCGTACGGCTCCATCAGCGCTTCGTAATACTGGTCGGCAATCGCTTGGCGACCGTCGTCATCAATATTGCCCTTGTTATCGGCGCAATCGGCTTCAAGTTCTTGCTGGTAATTGTCACGGAAGTCCTTCAAGATAGAAGAATAGAGCTGACGCTGATCCACTTCTCCGTTATCGTCCGGTGTGTCAGCTTCGTCTTGCGTCGGCTGTTCCTTCTGGGGTTCTTGTTGCTGTTGCTTCTGCGGCTCTTGCTGCTGTTGCTGTCCGTTCTGCTCTTGATTCTGCGGCTGTTCATTCTTTTCTTCCTCTGCCGGAGGAGCCTTCTGCATTTCGTCTTGCTGCTTCTGTTCTTCCTCGGTCGGCGGATTCTTCTGAACCTCGTCTTGCTTCGGTTCTTCCTTCGCTGGCTTGTCGAACGTATTGGCAGCGGTGTTCTTGTCCTTGAAGTATTTCTTGACTACGGTCAAGAACGAAGTAACGGCGGCATTGAGCGCCTTTGCAAATGGGCTGATTTGCTTGTGCGGCAAGTCAGACCAGTCCTCGACACCTTGTAGATAGTTGATAAAGGAAGCCGGAGTCTTCTTGTAGACCAAACGAGAGAAATTGACGGCAACCGTACCGTCGTCGCGTTCTTCGATAATCGCATTGAGGGACGGATCGTTGATGATTTTGCGACCGTCTATGTCGGCGAATTCGAACGGTTCGGCATTAGTATGCCAGTATGCCGACGTAAATACCTTTGTACGGATTTCTGCGTTGTTGATTACGGCGTTAGATACCGCATTTGCGACCATAGCGCCGCTGAATTGGTTCGTGTCGCTACCAGCTTCTGCAGTCTTCTTGGGAGCCGCTGGCGCTGGCTTCTGTTCTGTAGTTTCGTCGGCTTCCAGACGGATAACGACTTCGTCATCGTCTTCTACCATCGGAGTCGGATCCTCGATGTCTTCCATCAAGGTATTGAACGCAACCAAGTCGTTGTCATAATCAAAAAACTGCATATACACTCTCAGTTTGGTATATGCAGTTTATATATTATTCTTGCATGCTCAAGAAGGCCGCAGTCCGTGCAGACATGATACAGTCGTCCATATCCATGTAGCTATACAGACCGAGGCGGCCAACGAACGTCACCTTCGTCTTCGCGGTAGCTTGCGCTTCCTCGTGCAACTTCTTATAACGCTCGTACAAGTCGTGGTTTGCTTGGTCATTGACCGGATAGTACGGTTCCATGCCCTTCTTCCATTCGGACGAGTATTCGTAGCTCACGATAGAACCCTTTGCGTCGTCGTGCGGACAGAACCACTTGTGCTCGATAGAGCGAGTGTACGGCACGTCGGTCGACGTATAGTTGCAGACCGGGCATCCTTGCACGTTGTCCGTCTTGAACTTCTTTTCCTTAAACTTGACGGAACGGTACTTGAGCGCACCGAGCTTGTAGTCATAGAACTCGTCGATGCCGCCAGAATAGAATACTTGCTTGGCCTTGATGCCCAGAACTTGCAACTGCGTGTAGGACGTGTTGAGCATAATGTCTACACGGACGCCATCGATCCCACCAGCATGCATGAACATATTCTCAATGACTTTCGTATAGCCATGAGCTGGCATCATCTGGTACTTGTCATTGAAGTAGTTGTTGTCGAACGTGAAACGCACTGGGAGACGCTTGATGATGCTGGCTGGAAGGTCTTCGCACTTGCGGCCCCACTGCTTCTCCGTGTAGCCCTTGACGAGCGTATTGAAGATTGTCGTACCGACCATGGAGATAGCTTGTTCGGCAAGGTTCTTCGGCTCCTTGATGCCAGCCTCGTCGATTTCCTTCTGGATGGCAGCCTTGACTTCGTCCGGCGTAGTGAGGCCGGGGAACAGCTGCACGAAGGTATTCATGTTGAACGGCATGTTGTACATGCGCTTCGTACCGTCTGGCTGCGTGAATACAGCAATCGGCTGGTTGATGAACGGAACCCATTCGCCGAAATCGCTGATATAGGACGCAACAAAGTCGTCAGAAGTGTGGAAGATATGCGCACCGTACTTGTGTACGTCGATACCGTTCTTGGTTTCGGTGTAGCAGTTTCCGCCGATATGGGGACGCTTGTCGATGACGAGCATCTTGATCTTTCGGTCAAAATTGCCACGGTATGATGCAATGGTTTCTGCGATGGTGGCGTTGGTAAGTCCAGCGCCGACAAAGATATAGTCGTAATTCTTCAGGTATTTCATGGACATCAATATAGTAAAATAAATTGTGAACTACGCACCGACTAAATACGGTGAGTTTCGCGTTGCGTATCATTGTTTCCCGCGCCTTTAACCGCAGTCCCTGCGGCGATTAACCTTTTACCTTCGGTCAGTATGTTGATAGCGGCATTGACGTCACGGTCGTGGGATGTGCCACACTGCGGACACGTCCACGATCTTACGTTCAAGTTCTTTATCAACGTATTCTTGAACCCACAGCAATGACATAGCTGAGACGATGGGAACCATCGTCCGACACGTACTATGGTTCTTCCGTACCATTCAGCCTTGTACTGTAGTTTGTTCAGGAACATCCTCCAAGCTGTGTCATGTTCAGACTTCGCGTGTTCGCACTCGGCGACCTTTCGCACGTCCAAGTCCTCGACCACCACCGTTTGGTTCTCGCGGAGCAGTCGCGTGGACAGCTTGTCAAGGAAATCCTTCCTTCGGTTAGCAACTTTTTCATGTTCGCGAGCGATGCGCAAGCGCAATTCCTCGCGTCTCTTTGAACCTTTCTGCTTCTTGGCGAAAGATCGCTGAAGGCCAGCGATGCGTTTTTCGGCTTCTTTGAAGAACCGAGGATTCGCGACGGCTTCGCAGTCGCTGGTAACGCAGAATTCTTTAAGGCCGAGGTCGATTCCGATTTCTGATTCGGACGTAGGTAGTGCCTTCGGAACAGCTTCCTCGACCAAGATCGACGCATAGTATTTCCCAGAACGTGAGCGTGACACTGTCACGTGCTTGATGTCCTTTACAGACCAGTCGATATCTTCGTAATTGTGGAAGGAAACAAAGCCTACTTTCGGTAGGCGGAGTTTCTTCCCGGCTACACGGATGTTGTCCTTTGTTCGGTAGCTAGTATACGAATCCTTGTCTTTATGTTTCGACTTGAACTGCGGAAAGCCGATTCCGTCGGCCTTCCTCGCAAAGAAGTTCTTGAACGCCGCATTCAATGTAAGCACTTCGGCGGTCAATGCGTTCGAGTCGACTTCTTTCAAGAAAGGAAACTCTGCGTAGAAATCTGTTGGCTTAGATCGGCACTGCGTTCCGGTCGCC
>NZ_JBGUHR010000104.1:0-8352 GCF_045112255.1 Fibrobacter sp. | reverse complement strand
CTGTTCCGCGAATTCTTCCAGAACAAGGTCAAGAACATTGAGTGGCCGTCGTTCAACATGATGAAGTCCTCTGGACGAATCATGGTGGACATCGCCGAGCCGCTTTCCTATGGTGCGACGGAAGAGCCGTACCACGGATTGTTCACGATCAGCTATGACACAAAAACCAAGTGTGCCAAAGTCGTAGGGCAAATGTCCGACCTTCCGGACAGTCCCAAGAACCTCGACACGGTTGAAGACCTCGACAACTTCTATACCGAGTTCTACAACAAGCTGAAGTCTCGCGTCGTGAGCGTCAACTGCCACCTCGAAATGGACACCTACTGCATGCACGGTGTCGAAAAGGACTACACATGATCATCCGATTCTACTCTCCGATGACGGTGAAGTGCGAAACTCCGCGCTACGTCATCCCTGGAGAACTGGTGTCCGTTCTGGACGCGCTTCCGGTCAAGTGCCAGAAGCATTTCGACGACATCGCCGAGTTTTTCGGCGAGCACTATCTCATGGAAACCCACGAGAAGAACTACGCCGTACATTCGGTAGTTCCGATGCCTTGCATCCACAACGCGGTTCCGTACATCTGCTGGCTCGTCGCAGTCGAAATCAAGTTCAATCCGGACTACAAGCCGTTCGACGTGCAGCAGTGCATCTTGGATATCCGAAAGACTCTCGATGGTCAGATCTCTGACGGCTGGGGAGAAGGCTTGGAACAGGAGCACATCAATCTTCAAGGCGACGTGTATTCCGTACGCTGCAGCGCCGTCGACAGAGTCTCTTGGCCGGGAATCTGGTGTGACGGAACTACCTTGTTGCCGTGTACCGATACGCTGTATGGAAAGTCTGGCGTCCGTCCTACGATGCTGCGCCACGGCTGGCTCGATCCGGAAGCGTTCGACTATCTCTGCGCCGACATTCTCCGCTGGGTTCAGTCTACGGATGCCGTACGCAATTGCGTCAAGACCGTGGAATCGCTGATCGCGAACTACAAGGTCGACGCACCTTACATCCAGTCCACGATCGACTGGCTCCGCAAGCGGACTAATGACACTGATCGTATCAAACAATATACAAAGGTGTACCACAAGATGGAAAGGGTACGCCATGAAGGAACAAAGGAATGTCAAAGAAAAAGCTGATTTTGTGCGCCGCTGGCGTTGTCATCGGTGTCCTCGGTATCGGTTTGGCGAACGCCACCATGTACTGGATCACTGCCACTAAGGAGTAAACATGTCTCGTAAACACATCTTCACATACGTTATCGGAATCATTGTCGGTTTCATCGTATTCTGCTGTGTCGATACTGCAGTTCACTACAATTCGACACTTGACGTAAACGTCCAGTGCTTCCAGCTCAAGGTTGACGAAGGCGCGAAGCCGAAGGCTGTCGTGTACGAGCCGTCCAACGGCATCGCGGAAGTCTGGAAGGGTGTCTGCGAAACTGACGTGCTTCCCAAGGCAAGCAAGGAGAAGTGGACTAACTTGCATCCGCTAGAAACAATCATTGCTGGATTGCTTGCGATCGCAGCGCTTTTCTTTGGCCTCATTGCTATTTTGTTCTATTTAATTATTGGGGTGCTCGTTAGTTTGTACAGATGGGCGTTCAATCCGCTCTATGACGACCAGTCAATCATCAGCGTCTACATCGACTTTATCAAACACCCGTAGGAGACAACATGGCCTATAAGATTTTGCAACTTTCTGATATCCACCTCGGTTCCGACTACGAAGGAAACTTGGACACCAAGAAGCAGTGGAAGGCTGTCCTCAAAGACGCCAAGATCACTGGCGGATATGATGCCGTCATCATCACTGGCGACTTGCTTGACGACACGGTAAATGTCGATCCGGCTAACAACGCCAAAAGCGGCAAGGAACTTACTGACGAAGGTAAGCTCCTCAAGTACAAGGACATTCTCTACGATGCCAAGAGTTTGTGCGGATCTAGCGGCAAGCTTCTCGTGACACCGGGCAACCACGACAACCGCAAGCTTCTTGCGAAGGCCGCCGTCAGCATGGGCGTTGACAACGCTCGCGAGGATATGTTCGATAAGCCCGGCGAGCACATCCAATTTGCTCATATAGGTTCAAGAACCATCGTCTTGATTGACTCTGGCAACGGAGAACCGTACAAGGCCCTCGCCGAACTCGCATATATGGCAAACCGCAACAAGGATTGGAAGCGCGACATGACGATGATCTTTACGCACAAGCCGTTCCAGTCTCCGAACTTGTACCACCGATTCATGAAGGACAACATGCTGCCGATCGATGTTTGCCATCACGCGGTTCAGTATGCGTCCGAATACTTCTGTGGCCATCTGCACCACTATGCATCGGTTCACGCAAGGCTTGCCGACAACGACTTCTGCATGACGGTCGCCCCTGGCATCCAGTGCCAGATCGACCCCTATTCTGCAAAGTGCAACGCGGTTCCGCTTCCGGGCTACTTGACCATCACGTTCAACAACTACGATTCCATTGTCGAGAAGCGTATCCATATCGTTGAGAACTGGCAAGAACTCGCTGAACAGAATTAACGCGAACTTTGGTTCCGATAAGACAAGCCGCTGGTTGACAGTCGGCTTGTTTTTTGTTATATTTCCCTTACAAAAACGATAAACTAGAGGCAAATTGTAAACAATATGAAACAAAGAGGACACCGCATGAAATACTGGTTGACATTCATCCTCGCTCTGGCCATGTCGGTATTCGCTGCCGACTTGAGACCGTTCCATTTCGACAAGGTGGCGGACGACCACGAGGCGCAGCAAGAGGAATTCGAGTACATGCTCAAGTACAAGCTCTTCGGACGCGACTACTTGACTATGGGCCGCCGTGTCATCATTCCAGACAAGTCTGGCTGGAACGGTAGCGCCAACGACATCACGTCGGCTGAACAGTTGTCAATCGGTGGCCCGACCCTCGCTGGCGGTTCGATCTCCGTTGGCGACGGATGTAAGTTCACCACGGGCCCTATCCACGCCACGTCAATGACGGCTGGCAATGACAATGGCGCACACTACTTCGCCGGAACCGTATGCTTGGCCAATACGGCGGTTTCCAATGCCGTACAGACTGGTATCGACCGCGCACAAGGCACTCTCACCAGTACATGCCCAGAAGTGCCAGCGGCACCGACTAACTTGTCCATACCGACGGTTCCGTGGCCGACGACCGGATACCAAGACGATATCATCATCGACCAGAACTACGGCGTCGCCTACATCGACGTGCCGGACGGAACCGACCAGTATGACCTCTATTACAACAAGATCCACTTGAACCGAGAGAGCAAGGACGCACCGGGCAAGGAAGGCGCTACTTTGTACATCCGCATGCAAGACGGCGGTCGTCTGACTCGTATCTTCGTGCATGACCTACAGATCGGAAACCACACGTCCATCCGAGTCGTGTACCGTACGGCCAACGGAGATTCCATCTTGCCGCAAGACGCCTACCGTGGAAACGTGCTTATCTATTCCGACGGCGACATTTCGTTTGTAAATACAGACAACACGCCAATACAAGGTTCGTTCCTCAGCACGGCGGAAATCTCGCTGAAGTGCAACCTCGACTTCTCTGGACAGCTTCTTGCGAACAAGCTGTA
Organism: Fibrobacter sp.; assembly: GCF_045112255.1. GTDB lineage: Bacteria > Fibrobacterota > Fibrobacteria > Fibrobacterales > Fibrobacteraceae > Fibrobacter. Next base: position 4,742 of record NZ_JBGUHR010000104.1, on the reverse strand, counting down.
CATCGGTGACGACTTCAAGGGAGACCACTTCCACTTCGTCATCTATGACCCGGACACGCTCGATATCGACCCTACGCTCAACAAGGACGGCGGCCTTCGCGAGAACGACTCTACGGTGGTTCTCCCTATCCAGCTTTCCGATACGGCGACCGTCGACGTGTTCTTCAAGTTCTGCTTTGACCTGAAGGACGGCGTCACTGTCGATGACTTCAACATGGTTACGGATTTCCCTATCTGTGGAACCGACTCGCCGAAGACCCTAGTCATCCCTACTGGCAAGAAGGTTCCCACCGAGCAGATCAAGGTAAACGTAAAGAAAGATACATTGACCGAGCCGAACGACTACCTCGTATTGAAAATCTCCATTGAGTCTGGAGCTGTCCTTCCGAACAACAAGACGGACGGCGAACTCCGCGTGAAGATTATCGACGCCGATGTGGCCAAGAAGCTCTCGTTCGACACTACCGCCGTGTACACCGAGAAGGAAAACTACACTGGTATTGTGGACAACATAAAGATTGTCAACTATTCCGATGAAGTGAAGTTCTATCTGGACTCCGCGTTCACTGGCCGTTACTCCATCGACGAGACCACTGGCGTCATTACTCTGCTGACTCCGGTCGACTACGAGACGACTCCTATCGACACTATCAAAGTGACTGTCAAGGACACTGGCGACGTGGCAATTACTGGCTATATCCCCATTTCCGTCATCGACATCAACGAGAAGCCGATACTCAACGATACCACTCTCGTATTCAGCGAGAATACTCCGATACCGACTATCGTGGGCGTTCTGAAGGCTACCGACGAGGACACAAATCCGAACTATAGCAAGAACGAATATTCCATCATGGAAGGCAGCAGCCACTTCGTCATCGATCCGAAGACTGGCCGCATCACCACGTCCAAGATTTTCGACTACGAGACCGATACCACCGAGTTCGTGCTCAAGGTATTGGTGGCCGACATTGGACAGCCGACCGTTCTCTACGACACCGCCTTCGTGACTATCCGCGTGAAGGACGTGAACGAGGTTCCGACTGTCAAGAACCAGACGTTCCATATTCCAGAGAACGTTATCGACACCGTAGGCAAGGTAAGCGGCGTCGATCCGGAAGGTAATAAGCTGACGTATGTAATCACCAACGACGTTCCGTTCAAGATCGACTCGAACGGGGTCATTACAAACACAAAGCCGTTCGACTACGAGACCAAGAAGGATTACTTGGTGAAGGTCGACGTATCGGACGGAACCTTCATCATACCGATTGAAGTCAAGGTAATCGTCGACGACGTGGACGAGCCAGTGCATGCGCACGACACTACGCTCACCGTTGACGAACGCCAGACTGGCCCAATCGGCAAGGTGACTGGAGAGGACGATGATGGAAAGCCTGTTAAATTTAGTGGAAGTGATACTCTACATTATAATATTCATCCTACTACTGGTGTGGTGGAAGTGGTAAAGCCGTTCGACTACGAGACGACCAAGGTCGATACCTTGCTCGTGTTCGTGGAGGACGTGAACGGCAACATCGACACCGCTACCGTCGTGGTCAAGGTGAACAACGTAAACGACCCGCCGAAGCTGCAGCCGAACGATTCGTTGACCGTGCCGGAAAACTGCAAGAATTGCATCGTTGGCATCATTACGGCGACTGACCCAGACAAGGATCCTATCAAGTACGAAGTGGTCGAGAAGGGCTTCACCATCGACTCCAGCGGCGTACTGAAGCTTACCGACCCGGTCGACTTCGAGAAGACGCCGACAGTGAAGGTGACTATAATCGCATCCGATCCGTCTGGCGCTGCCGACACCATGACCTATACGGTGAAGGTGACTGACATCAACGAGCCAGTCCATGTGAAGGACACCACTTGCTCCGTCGCCGAGAATGTCTCTGGGCCGACTGGCTGCAAGGTGACGGCTTGGGACGAGGACAAGACTACTCCGAAGTTCACCGTGACCGACACTACTCGTTTCGGCATCGACTCCACTGGCGAAATCATCGTCAAGCAGCCGTATGACTACGAGAAGAAGACCAAGGACACCGTGACCGTCATCGTTACGGACGGCGCGTTCTCCGACACGGCCACTGTCGTTATCAAGGTCATCGACGTTCCTGAAAAGACCGAGATTACCGAGGTAGATGACCAGCCGAAGCAAGACACCATCAGGACGAACGATCCAGACCACAAGATCGACTACAAGATCTGTGAGGACAAGAAGTGCATCGTTGACAGCATCCCGGTGACGACCCACAAGGACACCGTGGTCAAGGTATGCAACGAGAAGAAGACTTCTTGCGACCAAGTGGTTATCTTGTTCAGTGACGCTCCTCCGGTGGTCATCCTCAAGAATACCGATAATACCACGGCCTTGATCGACTACATCACCATCGAGGAAAAGAAGGACGACCACATCTATGTGAACAAGAAGGACAACTCTCTCCAAGTGACCGTCAAGGACACCGTCCACAAGACGGAAAAGCACTTCGATATCGACGTCAAGCTTGATACCGTGTCCGTGAAGACGTCTCACGTCAAGGACTACAGCTATCTTGTAGACGAGAGCAATGCCACAGTTACGCCCATAGGCGGCGGTCTGGCGGAAGTCTCCGAGACTATCAAGGTGGATGGCGTCAAGGTGACTATCACGAAGGTCGTCAATGCCAAGACGATGGAACCAGTGGACACGACGCAGACGGTGTCCTACAAGACCACCGAAGGCGGCAAGGAAGTCACGATTACCTACACTACGGACAACCTCACTGGGCAGCGCATTTCCGACTACCATGTTTCGTACAACATTGATTCTTGCACCACGGTCTCCTATGACCTCGATGACAAGAAGAAGGTCGTAAAGAACAAGGAAGGAAACGTCGCTTACACGGTCAAGTACGACTACACAGACGAGTATGGCAACAAGGCTTCTGCCGAAGTCGAAATCGTATTCGACGACATTCCGCCGAAGGTTGAGATCCGTACGCCGAACGCGATGGAACACTTCAACACGAACGCCATCAAGGTCGAGTGGACTGTCAACGGAGAAACCCAGGATACGCTTACTCTGCAGCGTCTTGAGAAGGGCTTGAACTACGTCATCCGTCGTTACGTGGACAAGGCTGGAAACGTGGCTGCCGATACTGTAGCGGTATTCATGGCCGAGGCGAAGGATATCGACATTTCCATCATCAACCCAGTCACCAAGGTTGACCAAGACAAGGTTGACGAATACTATGCCGACCACAAGTACGACTCCAAGAATCCGTACAGCATCCAGTTCACCGATCCGGACTCCAGCAAGTTGCCTGAGACCATCGGCATCGGCTTCAAGATCGACATCGTGCTTCCGAGCGTTTCTGCAACTGGCGGACTCGCTACGCTTGACGATATCGTGAAGAACGGCCAGATCCCAGTCGACGACAAGGGCAACATCGTGGGCGCATCCACGAAGGGAATTCCGGTCGAACAGTATGTGGAAGAACACTGCACCGACGAGTTCAAGAAGGATTACAAGAAGCACGGTCTCGACATTCCTCTGTATGACGTGACCTACAACCTTCACCTCTGGGTGTTTACCACGCAAGCCAACTACGTGAACGACTTCCGCGTCGAATACAAGCTCAATGACCAAGCCAAGGTGACGGACGCCGGAACTGTCCAGATGGTTCTTGACTGGCTGACAGACAAGGAAGGCAACGTGAAGGCCAAGAACGGTCACGCAATGGGCACTGGAGCCTATATCACAAAGATTGAGTCCAAGTCCATCGCCAAGCACCGCTGCGACTACAAGGAGCAGAAGAAGGGCGACAAGACTGTCAAGAAGGAAGACGACATGACTACGTTCGGCTACAAGAGGCCGATCAAGTAATCGAACGGAGAATTGACGAAGGCTGCCTAGACAATAGGCGGCCTTTTTGCTATATTGGTAACCATGTCAAAGCCTCATATCTACAGTTCGTACGAGATATTCCACGCCGAAAATGTCGGCTGGGGAGTAGACGACCATCTGCGTAATAATCAGTTCGTCAAGCTTTCGGAATATGATGAGAAGGTAGCTGAACTTACTGGCAACCAGAGGCTCAATTTCGAAATGTTCTTCGACGAGCGCGAGGATAATCGGTATTTGAGGCAACGTGTAGACCAGCTGGAACGTGAAAACGCCGCTCTCGTCGAACAGCTCCGCAAGGCGGTAGAAGAACAGTTGCCATGGATTCCGTGTTCGCTCAAGATACCCGAACGCGGAGAATACGTTTTCGTCAATGGCAGTAAAGGAGTAGAGGTTCGATGCTGGGATACGATGGATGACACCGACGACTATGACGGACATCCCATCAGCTGGGACGCTTGGTTCAAAGAGACCGAGGTGGATGGCGATCCTGACTTCTGGATAGATTTTGATGCTGTGAAAGCCTGGATGCCTATTCCGAAGGATCCAGAGGAACCTAAAAAAGACGAGGAACAACATGTATGATGATTACATTCCCAACGATACCTTTGGCTGTGTCGTTTACTTGATTTTCGGCATCATTGCCATTGCGCTCATCGTATGGATGTGCGTCGGCAAGGATGAACAAGGTACGCTGTACATGGTAGGAAGCGACGATCCGGTCTGCACTGGTACGCTTCACACGACGTACAACGGATACGGTAGCGATACGCACACGTTCCATTGCGACGATGGCCGTGTCATTAAAGAAGTTACGAACTTTATCTTGAAGTAGGAGCCGTTATGC
>NZ_JBGUHR010000103.1:0-1603 GCF_045112255.1 Fibrobacter sp. | reverse complement strand
CTCCAAAGTTCAACGGCTTTCCAAATCGATCCACCGGCGTATTTTTCGTCTACCCATTTCTGCGCCGTAGTGAAGTTTCCGCGCCATAGTTCGACAGCTTTCCAAACTGATCCGCCAGAGTATTTATCATCTACCCATTTTTGTGCAGTTGTGAAGTTTCCACGCCACAGTTCAACAGCTTTCCATACCGACCCACCGAAATACTTGCTCTCGACCCATCCGGTTACGGTGTCCCAACCTTCTTTTTTGAGGCCAACATTTACATCAACCGTGCCGTCAACTACTGGCTTTATCCGGATTGGCATACCAAGAGCAAGAGTGTTCCCGGACGGGGATGTTACGCCGCTATTGGGAGTAAATAGGTTTTTCGGTTCAAGTTTTTCGCTTGTTCCCACACTCGGAACAACGGCAACGCCAACGCCGACCTTTTTCCCGTTTGTGCTTCCGGACGGTCTGTATGCTGTCCCGCTCGTGAACAGTTCGGTTCCATCAATAGGGTTTGGTACTTCCGATTCGATTGTAACGGTTACATCTTTTTTGTTCAGTTCGTCGTAGCTTTTTGCTAATGCTTCCGCTTCTTCTTTGGCATCCGCGAGGGCTTGCTTTGTATTTTCAAGACTATCGCTTATGTCGAATCCTATCCATCCAAGACCCGTTTTAATCCAATCGGGGAATTCATTCATCCCCTCTAAAATGGTTTCTTTCAACTCCAACCAAGATATTTTTAGGTCGTTGAAAAGCATTTTGAATGACAGGACGGCACGTTGAACGCCTTCCAAGTTCAAGAACCACTCCCATGCGATTTGATAATACGGTTTGGAGGTGTCGAATTCTTCTCCTAATGCTTCCTCTAAACCCTTTTTGAATCCAGCAGCAAAAGCCTTAAGAGCTTCCTTAACATCTTCCCAGTTTACGTTTTCCAAGAAGTACTTTATGTTTTTAACAACCGTTCCGACAAATGTACCGGCTGCTTCTCCCAACTTGCTGAAATTCTCCTGATTGCTGACAGCACCATTTAGCGCATCAGCAAGGTTATTTCCAAAATTCTGAATCTCCGGCCTTTTTAAGAAGTTGGTGATCTTCTGCGCCACATCCCCCAGCGCATCGCCAATCTTCGCACCAATCCCGAAGAAGTCACCGCTTGCAAACAGGTTCGCCCAATCGCTCTCCGCCTCTGCCCATTCGTACATCCCAGAATAGTCGGTGCTGTTCGATCCGCCTCCGCCGCCACCGGATTCCTTGCCGATCACGTTCAATTCGTCCCAGGAAGCTAAAAGCCCCTTGACCTTTTTGCCCGCACCACCAGCCGCGCTACCCAAATCGTTGAGGGACCCAACGGCTTTCTTATAGTAGCCGCCACCGTTCAGCACGGCAAAGAACCTTGTGATAGCGTCTGCTGCCGCCGTTACAAGGTTGATGATCCGGATTAATATGGGTTCGATTGCTGTAATTAGTCCGCCGAAAGCCGCGCCAAGTTGTAACTTCATGCGACCGGATGCGGCAGACAGGTTATCCATTGCGGCGGCAAGTTTAGCATTCGCTCCGCCCTGTTCCTTCGACCAGTTATATGCAGCTTCAAGACCCTGTTTGAAACTGTCCGTAA
>NZ_JBGUHR010000102.1:0-1575 GCF_045112255.1 Fibrobacter sp. | reverse complement strand
ATTGTTCGGCGGTGGAGCGAAGAAGTTAAATGGTGAGCAAACGACCGAGAACAGCAACTGTAGGCCAAACCCCCACGGAACCGTTGTAAAAGGCCTATTTGCGCGTTGGTGTCATCGCGTCGGATTTGCCTCGTGCTGTTTTGAGGGATTTGTGATATAATACGGTTCATGATGAAACTGCGCGAGAGATTGTTGAAGAGTGCGATCTGTCTTGTTGCCGCTGTGGTGGTGATGCCGACTATGGCTGATGACACCGCGTTTGCGTTGGATCAGGAGCGCCTTTCGCTGGATCTGGTGCTTCCTGATGCGGCGGGAGCGTTCCCAACCAATGCAAACCCATATTGGGAGAAAGTCTCGCGCGCCGAGTTTACGAATGTCCTGGAGCGCATCTCGAAAATGACGCGGCTCAAGGATCTCTCGCTCAATGTTCACGCAGAAAGCAAAGTCCCGCTCGATTTGTCCTTCCTTTCGTCTCAGACAAACATGACGGAACTCTGTCTCGGCGGCAATTTGCATATTGGCTCTTTCCGCAAGATTGCGCACCTGCCGCTGGAGCGGTTGGATGGCCGCTACTACTTTGAGTCGAGCGTCTCGCTCGCTGACGAGGACAGTCTCGGATTGCTGAAATCGCTAAAATCTTTCAGTGCGTGGAAAGACTTTCGGGCAATAGAAAAACTACCGACAAGTCTTGTTTCGCTCGATATGTCGTATTCCCCAGAAGGTGATTACTGTGGATGCTTTACAAATCTCGTCAATCTTGAAGAGCTGGAGATGGACACCATATTTCGAAAGGATCAATACATCGACGAGGATGACATTCGTGCCATGAAGAAGCTGAAGCGCCTTGTCCTTAATGGCGGGTACGAATTGGGTAATCTTGGTGTGCTCCGCGAGTGCAAGTCGCTTGAAAACCTTGAGATTGCATTTTGCGAGTTTCGTCCGCTTGACCTGTCTGTTCTCAATGGACTTCCGATCAAGGAGTTGAAACTCAATTCGTGTCTTGTGCATGAGGTAAAGGGGCTTGAGAAGTGCCCGTTGAAGAAGATAAGCATCGACTTTTGCCCGATTGCATCGCTTGACGACTTCGGCCTTTTCCCGAACGTCCGCATTGTCGAGCTTCGGCGTACAGGCATAAGGTCTGCGGATCGCGATGCCGTCCTTCGTCATTTCCCGCGCATTTGGTCGCTGCTCTATGGAGATTTGATTGAGGGCTTTTGCGATGGAGACAGGTGCAATGAAGTTGTCTGCTTTGGTCCGACAAACATCGTCTTTGCTGCAGGTGGAGAGAAGTCGAAGGGGTTGTCCTTCATGGGGTTTGACATGGATAGTTCGATTGTCTATGACGACGAAGTGTTTTCTATCAGCGAAGTCATCGGCATGTCGAATTGCGTATCGGACAAAAGATATGAAAGCGTCATTGGACTTGGGCGGCCTTTCCATGGATTTACGACCGTCAAGCTCGTTGGCCGTGAGGTTGAGATAGTCGGTGACGAGGCGTACGACGGGCGGGTTGACAGTCTGGAATTCGAACAGGAGGACGAGGGGGCTGTGTTTGACTTTTCGTCAGAGAAGAAA
>NZ_JBGUHR010000101.1:0-1510 GCF_045112255.1 Fibrobacter sp. | reverse complement strand
GGTAGCGATACGCACACGTTCCATTGCGACGATGGCCGTGTCATTAAAGAAGTTACGAACTTTATCTTGAAGTAGGAGCCGTTATGCTGACCGAAGAAACTAACGAACTAATTAACGCCAAGGACGCTGCCGACATTTCGTCGAAGAAACTTATCAAGTCATTCATGAAGGATGTCAACAAGGCTATTCGTTCGGCATCCAAGGACGGCGCATACGAGGTTGCCGTCGATAACTATGGTACTGGCGGAACTATAATCAAGACGAAACCGCTGGCAAATTCGATCGAGCTCATGCTGATTAGTGCCGGGTATAAGGTTGACTGCTTGTTTGATGAAGACTTCTGCTGCTATCGTTTCTATATCGACTGGACTCCGCAAGAAACCGCATTACCGATATTCCCTACCGACAAGGAATTGGAAGAGGCTCGCAGAAGGTTTTCCGCCGCTCAACACGATGCCCGAAAAATCCATCCAGTGGGACAGCAGCGTGATCCGTTCGCTGACTACGACCGAGAACGCTTCGCTCGCGAGCTCAAGGATGCTAACTTTTTGCTGTCTGGCTGGCTTGAAGAAGAAACCAAGCTGCGTAACCAGATTGTCGCCTTGATGAACCAAGTCACTTGGTATAAGGGCGGCCAAATTCCGGGACGGCTCGACGTCGCCATCTTGAAGGATGGAAAGACGGTTATCGGCGTTCCGAACAAGGACGGCTCGTTCGATATCAAGTATGTCATTATGAAGAACTCGCCAGATTGTAAGGTTGAGAACTTGTCTGTATCCCAAGACGATGTCGTCATGTGGAAGCATGCAAATGTACCGCCGGAGAAGTAGCTATGCAAGGTGATACCTACTGTTATACAATCAAGCAAATCGACGACTATCTGGCGACGACTGGATTAACCGGGTTTGCGCTAGAAAACGAACGTCATCGGCTTATAGACCGTCTTTCTGTTCGTCTTAGCGGCACGGTCGATCCAGAGTCCGACGTGTTCTCTGGACATGACAAGGCTCAGTCGTTGATGAAAGCTGGGTTCGGTCGGTATGAAATGATGATCGAGTTCATGAAGGCTCGTCGTGAAGGCGACTACGACGTCGAGGAATACAAGGCTGTTCCCACGCCTAAAGATATCAACGACGGCTTCTTGGACATGGCGGCCTTGCTGTTCGACCGTGGCACCGAAATACACAATGCAAAGTTTGTGTACTGTAGCGAGTCCATAGAAATGAAGTTCGACTCGATTCCGGGCTTGAAGTTCGGCATCGAGATCTTCTACGATACGCCAGACATGATGTATGTGGATGCCACTGTCGATACGACTACCGAGAACTACGTTGCCAATCCGGACAATACGAAGTTCTACGTGAGCGAGATGCCAGCATACGACGTGAATTCATTGGCTAGCTATATCGACCAGCATGTCAAGTACTGGAAGGAAAGATGAGGCTTCTCGGATTCTTGTGTGTGATGGCTATAATACTAGAAATGGTGGTCATTTGGCCACCATTCGTTA
>NZ_JBGUHR010000100.1:0-2106 GCF_045112255.1 Fibrobacter sp. | reverse complement strand
TCGGAGCCTTGTTCGGGGAAAGCGTCGAGCGGACCACGGTCACGGCGTCGTTGCTGGTCTTGCGGAACACGCACAGCACGCCGATAGAACCGAGAGAAGCACTTTCACTTGCATAAACTCTTTCGCACGCGCTACCAATCCAGTAGGCAGCGCTGCACATTTCGCCTGACGTATGGGCCACAATGCCCATCGGCTTTTCACCGCGATGGCTTGCAATCTTTGCAGCCAGGTCGCTCACGCCGTCAACGACACCGCCCGGAGAATTCAGTTCGAAGACAATGCCCTTGACGGATTCGTCGGCAACGACCTCGTCGAATGCTTCACCGATGGACTGATAAGTGTCTTGGCCAAACCAAACGGCATCGAACGTGTTGCGATGCGCAAGAGCGCCGTCGACATTGATGACCGCAATGCCATCGTCACGACGTTCAACACATTGCTGGATGTTCCATTCGCCATTATCTTTTTGCGATTCACCCCACCAATCAACGAAACTGGAAGCCATGTTTTCGACAACTTCCTTGCGGATGGCAAAGCGATTCGCGTTGATAAATCTTAAAAAACTCTTTTTCATTTGGTCAACCTAAGCAAAAAGTAAGTGTCAAGAGCCTTTTCACGCCGTTTTCAGTCTCATCTTAACTTTGGCCGTCATCGCCGCCGTCTTGCGGGCCGTCGTTCGTTTCCTGAATCGAGACGTTCTGCGATTTGTTGACGGTTCCAGGGTCCGGCAAGTCATAACGTGCACGAATCTTGCGTTCCTCGGCAAGCTTTGCCGCAATAACGGAATATTCGTTGCCACAAACCTTGCGGCAAGCCGTGTCGCGGTCGATTAGCTGGTTGTCAAGCTGCATGATGATTGCCTGCGTTTCCTTGGTCGGGTCAAGCATGAAGCCCGCGTCGGAATCCCAGCGGCAAGACGTCCACAGCATGTGAGTGAGCGGGTCGTCGAAATAGCCCGGAGCCTCGATGATTCCACGCGCAATGCAGGCCGTCAAGAACTTTTCATAAATCGGCTGGCAATAGTTCGCGATGAAATTGTACTTGATTTTTTCGAAACTCTTTCGGGATTCGAGCAAAGCAGCGCGAACGGCGTTGTAAGAACTGTTGAAAAAGTGTTGAACTTGTTCACTACTTATGCCGAGAGAGGCAGCGGCCCCGCGCTGGATGTAGTCGACAAACGGGCTGTAATTCGCATTCGGCCTCGAAGCGTTCGCGAACTTGATGTCCTGGGCACCGTTCAAGCGCACAATCCCACCCGGCGCAAGTTCCACGGCGTCCATATCGTTCGGCGCGACTTTCTGTTCGTCGGCAACGTTGCCCAGAAGCGGTTCGCTGTTTTCGTCCTTGTTCATAATAAGGACGGTGAACATAGAAGCGACCACGGCAGCCATCAATTCGCTGTCCTGGTAGCGTTCCAACTGCTTCATCTGCATGATCATCTGGGCTATCATGGGAACACCGCGACGCTGGTCGCTACGGTCACAGACGAAAGAGTGAATCACGTTGCGTGCACCGAGCGGGTCGAACGCATCGATGCGCACGGTGTCGAAAATATCGCTGTAATTGTTGATTCCGTAAGGAACCCTTTTCGTGAAATGGTAGGCAATCGGCTTGCCGCGACGGCTCGTCTCGACGCCCATGCAGAATTCATCCGTTTCAATGTGGCCGAACGGTTGCCTGCAGCGGTCAGATTCCAGATTCTTGACGCTCACGCCATACGGATTTTCGCGGTCATACTGGGGAAGCGCGAAGCATTCGCCGGTGATGGCCTGAATCTTGATGGCAAGGTCCTGAAGCTGGTAAAAGTCGTTTTTGCCTTCCACGTCGCACGAAATATTGTCGGCCCACAGGTCGAAATGCTTCTGCACCACGCGGGACCACGTTTCGAGCTTTTCACGGTCGATTTTCAGCAGTTCATAGTCCGGAATGGGCCTCGCCTTGATTCCGGAACCGACGACATTGACGTCGATGCTTTGCACCAGCGCGAGAACGAAAGTGTTATTCTGGAAAAGCGAACGGGCACGCAGCACGAGTGTTTCGCGGTCGGTCCAAAGATCCCTATCGGCGGAACCTTCGGAAACAAAGAAAGCGCGAAGAGCTTCCGTC
>NZ_JBGUHR010000099.1:0-169325 GCF_045112255.1 Fibrobacter sp. | reverse complement strand
AGCACTTGCCCGGAGCCATTTCCTTAAGACCAGAGCTGTAGCAGTGGTCGCCGTAGTTGCCCGTACCGTTCTTGAACTCGATGCAAGTAGAAACGATCGGTTCTACGCTGGAACTAGAGACAACAGAGCTGGAGCTTTCTGCACTGGAGCTAGATTCCACACTGGAGCTGGATTCTACAGAGCTGGAAGAGACTTCGCTAGAGCTAGAGACGACAGAACTGGAGCTTTCTGCGCTGGAGCTAGAAGCAGCTTCGATGCAAGGCGTTTCAGTCCACCACCAAGTCTGGGAAACCATCTGGTTAATCCACTGCGGGACGCCTTCCTTAATACGATCCGGGTTGATGGTATAGCACTTGCCCGGAGCCATATCGAGAAGACCAGAATTATAACAATGCTTGTCATAATCGCCCGTTCCGTTTACAAACGGAATACAAGGAGAAGCTTCTTGAGCAAACACCATTGCTGATGCCAAGCCCAAGAATAAGGTTGTTTTTTTGGTTGTTTTCATTTATTTGCCTTTTTTTAGTTTATTTTAAGGTCAAATAAATTTAGTAAACAAATCATACAAAATAAGTTTAAGCATATAATATCTTTACAAGAAAGGCATAAATTGCTTAATTTTCAAGAATTTAGGCAAAAAAAACACACCAGGTAACTTAATTTTTACAGAATTTAGCCGTAAATATTTCATTTGGACGATACAATATGTCTGTAAAAAAGCAAACAAACATTTACAAATAAAAAAAATCCGAGAATCACAAATTCCCGAATTTTCGTCATTCTGGCCCAACCGAGCCAGAAGATTCATTTTATGATTTAATCCAACTTGATTTTCTTGAGGCTCGTGACGCCTGCGTTCTTGACGCGGACAACATAGAGACCGTTCGGAACAGCCTTCAACGAAACATTCAACGAGCCTTTGGCCTGACGGTCAAAAGACTTCAACACGCTGCCCGTCATAGAAATCAAGTCTACACGGACATTGCCATTGGCGTCAATCTGGAGAGTCCTGCCGGAGAGAATCATCTTCGGAGATTTCGCCGTGATGGTCGGCAAAGCAATTGTGCCTTCGCTAGAACTGGATCCCGGATTCACGGAACTCGAAGAAGACGGCTGAGACGGATTTGCAGCGGCGAGGTTCGGCATGTTACCAGAGACAAGCAAGCCGTTCAAAAGCTTGAGGGACTGGTTGAAATAGTTCTCGTCACCGAGAGCGACGGCTTCCTTCCAGTATTCATCAAGCTTGGCCTGGTACTTTGCATCAGAGATAAGCGATGTCATGAGGGAAGTCACGAACGTGCTGTTGTGATCGTTGCCAAGGCTACCGGACTTTCTAAGCACAGGACCCTTCATGTCGGCTGCTTTGACGGTAGAAACAAATTCAGCCATTTTCTTGTCGAGCGCAAGAGCTCGTTGATCGCCATGCCAGCAAACAGCCTTTGCGTTACGCCACGGAGCGCGGGAAGCGTCGTAGCTGTAATAGTCGTCTTCGCTCTTGCCGTTCTTGTCGGTCCAGTCATCAATGAGGCCAGTCGTCGGAGCGTCAGAAGCACTCATTTCATAAAGGTTCATGTTGGCTTCGTAGGCAGTCTTGCTCCAGAATTCAGCATTTTCAGTATCGACCAAAGCAAAGACAGGCATGTAGGCCGGATCAAAATAGCCCGGGTTCTTGCGGTTGTAACCGGCATCGCCCCACTTGTCGCCCGGCAAATGCAAGCCGTTCGATTCAAACTCGAATTTTTTCATGGACTGGATGAGCTTCTTGGCATCTTCCTTGTACTTTTCATCGCCAAACTGGTAATAAGCCATCACGAGGGCTGCGGCGGCATCGATATCGCCATCAAGAGCTGCACCCTTGTCGTAAGCCTGATTCAAGTTACCGACCTTCCAGACCATCAAGCCGTTTTCGTTCATCATCTTCTTGTAGAAGTTCCAGATCTTGTCAAATTGCGGCTGATAGCTTGTCGTATTATCGCTGAAATAGACCATCAAAAGCATGCCGTAACCGACACCTTCCGAGAAGTATTCGTTGGAACCCGGATCAGAACGCACACCGGCGACATCGCCGTCTTCGTTGTACATGGTTTTCATCCAATAAGCAAACTGGGATTTCAATTCTTCGGAAGCTTTAGCTTTGTCGCTCAAAAGCGTCGCATTTCCACCGTAATCGGACATTTGCGGAAACGGGAAATTCACCTTAGCTTCGGCAAGCCCGAAAGCGAACAAGCCAGCAAGTCCCAATTTGACCAAACGATTCATACACAACTCCTATGCCCTAAGGGCCGTTAAATCTATCTAAAAATAAATTATTAGCGACTAAATTTAAATTTTTTTAGTCTTACGTTTTAATGCTCTGTGCGATCCATCACGGCAAAAAGAGAATCACGGTACGCAACGTGCCATTTTTCGCTAGAATCAAGGGTTCCAAGCAATTTATCCCACCTTGCATAATAGCGCAAAGGGAGCACGACACGGTCGATGTTCAGTGAATCGGCATCGTGCAAAAAGAGCGTCGGCGTATCCACATATTCAAGATAGCGTTCAAAAAATTCCGCCGTTTTCAAGATAAAACGTCCATCGATGAAAGTCGAATCGGATGGATTCATAAACGCCAAATAGCCGCCTGCGCGATCATCGTTAAACAGCCTGCCCGAATGCGGATTTTCAAGCATCCACTGCGTCGCCGTTACAGGTACACGCTGGTACGCAACCATCGAATCGTATTGCGAAATACTGCGGAGCCAAAGGCCAAGAACAAAAGCAACGAGGACAACAGCGAACATCGGGTAGACGGTAGAAAGCGAAACTTTCAAAGCGGGGCGCGTTTTTAAAACAACAGCAAAAAGCACCGGCAAAAAGAGAACGAAATTGCGTTCGGCAACAAGCGCGAGAATTGCTGTTACAAGAAGCCAAACCGTTTCAGCATGGCGCAAGCGACGAACCGCAAAAACAATCCCCGCCACAGAAAATACAACCATCAGCGCCGACTGCAAAACGTTCTCCCCCGCCATCAAAAGCGTAATGGGCGAACGGTTCTCCGCAATTTCACTCGCAAAAATCGCAGCCGAAGGAGAAAGTCCTAGCAAACGATCCAGCAAGCCAAACGGATACAGGAACAAATTCAGGCCATCGCGATGCAAGAGCGGCATTGCAAACAAAAGCGCCACAAAAGCGACCCGCCACAAAAGCGCCCCGCGAGATTTTCCCCACTCCAAAGCTAATAAAGTCATCGCAAAGATCGGACCGAGAATATACAGTCCCTGGAACTTGCACCACAGCCATTGTATGGCTAGAATCAAGACCGCCGCCCCCGCTGTTTTCGCGACATTATGCGGCTTGGCAACGCGCTTCGCGCATAATCCGCGCATTTCATTTCGGGTACGGAAAAGCCACGGCAACACATTCCAATATATTCCGAGAAACAGCAAACTAAAAAGCACCGGCCGAATTTCAAACTGGTAACGGAAAATAAAGAGAACAACCACAGCAATCGCGGAAGACATCAAATTGCGACATTTCACTCCACGCAAAAACAACGCAAATACAAGGCTCCACAAAACCGCCTTGAACGCAACCAAAAGCGGAGCACCGCCAACATCATAGACAATTGCCACCACCTGCTGAAAATACTCGTGTACATTCACAACAGGCTCACGCACCGGAGTCCAAGTCGTCACCCACTCTCGCGCACAGGCCAAATGCCACCAGATATCGGTATCTGTCAGCGGGAAGATCGCAAAAAGAGCAACAAAAATGATTATCAGATACAAGTAAAAAGCCCTAAAGTCAATCACTTTGATTTTTGCAAAGACTTTATCAGAGAATCAAGACGCGCAGAAAATTTTTCGGCGCCAAACTTATTCAAATGGTCATAATCATGAGCCATCGAACTTAGATAATCGTGATCGCCCATTTTATTTTCATCCATGAAAATAAAATTCGAATTTTCATCCTCCATTCGGCGCATTTCTTCAATCAATTTTTCTGCATGGCTACGCAGCATTCCATGACGCGAATAGGAACCTGTTTTTTTATAATACGGACTTACAGGGAATGTAACCCCAACAACTGTGATATTTTGCATTTTCGCCAAACGGACAAGATCTTTTAGCTTTTCGTAATTACTAAAGAAATCCGAAAGGCATTCATTGAAAGGATGATTGGCCAAACACATATTCACATTCGAATCCAGCATGCAATTTTCTAAATGGTAAGTCGAACGGCAGATTTCACTTCTATTGTCAATGACACATTCTGCATAATCTTTATCCACCAGGCAAGTACTCCAAGCAGAATCTATATCAATTTCAGCCACGCCATTTTCATCAATCCATCCACGTTTTTCCATACTCTCAAACCAGCCTTTACGGGCAACAAACTCTTCAGCATCAACAGGTGAATTAAGCTTTACCAAATTGACAAATGAAGAATCAACCCCTTCTGGATAAAACTCATGATTTACATCATATTCAAAGCCCAAAGAACCGCTCATATTCCTATCAACATCCGTACGCCCATCATAATTGAACCACATATCAAAATCAAGACTTACAACAACATATTTCAATTTGGGACATTGATTTGAAACATAGTTTTTAAAAAGATAATGGATGCAATGCATGTCGCAGGGAATTCCAGAAAAATTCAAGGAAGAAACACTCATATCAAGCGGATAAAAACCAGATCTCATACGAGAATTGCCAAGTCCAATCAATTCTATGGAATCCTTAAAAGTCCAGAAAGCAAGCATTTTACGGGATAATTCACTAGCAGACAGATTTTCCGCAGAAAGATACACGCCCACGCTGTCTTCGCTCCAACTAGTTTCACTCGTCGTCTTATCAAATGGAGTCCAGAAACAAGGGTGCCAAAGTTCATCGCCTTCAACAAGATTCGTTATAGAGCCTGTTTTTATATTCACCAGCGCAATTTTCTGATGCGCACCATCAAAATTTGTAAGTGTAACCACCGCAAAATTTTCTTCATTCAGGACCCATTCGCTATGATCGAATGTATAACCCTTTGGGGCGGCAACAGAAGTACGCAATTTTCCTTGCTCATCGGCAACAAGCAAACGTTCATGCACCTGATAGCTTTTTCCAACAAAATCGGTCCCAGTCTTTCCTGCAAAATCCAGGAAAAGCGTTTGTTTAGAATTTCTGTTCAATGAAGCGTTGCAAGCCTGATCGCTATTGAACCATACCGTATCGACAGCTTTGGATGTTACCGTAGACTTGTTCTTTGCAACACGGGCCCGCAATAGACGCGCCCCAGAGACAGAGAGCTTTTCATCATTGCTAATTCCCCCATGATAAGCGCCATCGAAAAGCTTAACAGGCTTGCCAAAGGCTCCCTTTGAAAAAGGAACCTGCCATGTGCTCTGCGAAAAGAAATCAGACTTTTCTTTATTGTTTCCAGCATCTGTAACATAGACAATTACCGTATCCCCATTTTCAAGGACGCGCCAACGCGGAATCGCAGCAGATTTGACATCCAGCTTAACAAGATTCGTTCCCGTTTCGTTCAGATCGCGAACATAGACCGCTGATTTGCCGGCAATACCTTCCAGTCCAGTACAAAACGCCACATGCTTTCCATCCGGTGAAATATCAGGATGATAGACCTCTAGCGAATCCTTTATTTCAACAGCAACCGGAGATATCTTTGACAAATCGACATAAACCAAATTTCCAGAGACATCATTACGGAAAGCCAGTTTCAAACGGTTTGTCCCTAAAAGGGACGACAACATTTTCCTATTGGGCAAGACAAGGATATTCGAAGAAATGGCCTCCCCTGAAGCATCAAGCCAAACTGGTTTTGCGATTTTTCCATACGCTAGACGGAATCCCAAATAATCCGAATAACTTGCACTCATTACAGTATAGACATCGCCCCGCGAATAAAGATTTATTGTCGAAGGATCACTCCTAAAGCTACCCCCCTTAATAACGCGTTCATCAAAGTTACCTCCATTCAAAGCACCCATATAATTTGAAATTACGGTGTCCTGGAAATTTCCAAGCCAGTCGTTTACCCATTCCGCTACATTTCCCGACAAGTCACAAAAGCCCTTTTTATCTTTTTTCAGGCATACTTCATGTGTCGCAAAATCAGAGTTACTTGCATTCCAGCTATTCGTCGAATCAAATGAAAGGCTCGACGCGAACACCCATTCCGCTTCTGTCGGCAAGCGGAACGCATCAACTTCTGGCTTAAACTTAAAGCCTTCAAGCAACACACAATGGCCGTTCTTGTCAAATTGCGCTGAAGAATAGGAATAAGCGGAATCAATCCCGCTTTTTTTGCTTTTCGCGTTTGCAAAGAGAACGGCGTCATAATAAGTTACATTAGCCGCAGGCAGAGATTCATTGTCACAATCAAGCGTAAGGTGTCCCTTTTTCCCTCCCATAAGGTCATTAAACTCTTTACACGTGATTTCATTTTTGCCCAACAGAAAACTGTAATCAAACGTAACGCCCATTTCAGGTCGTTCATTGCTCTTCGCTGATTTAAGAGTCGTACCTAGTACTACTGATTTTCCAACAGAATTGATATAGATAAAATCACCCTTCAAATCAACATTTGAGCAATCAACATCCCATGCGAATCCATTTGTAGATTCCCCAGAACACGCCACCAAAAGCAGCATGGCTACAGCTGTAACTAAAGTAAAAAAAGATCCTCTCGCATATACTCCATACATATCAAGTCCCCTTATTTTTACCATATATAGCTTTTTTAAGGAAACATCTTTAAAAGTGCGCCAAGACGCCGCGTAAATTTCGCAGCGTCAAACGTACTTAAAAAGGAAATATGCCAAAAGCTCATATTTTATTTAAGTGTTTTCAACAAGGAATCTATCCTCGCCGTTATAACTTTAGCACCCTCTAACCCCAGGTGATCTTCGTTGGAAAACTCACCTTCAGCATAGTCATGGTTACCATCCTTGTATTCATCAAGGACCTTGAAATTCGGATATTTATCAACAAGTTTCTGAACGGATTGCTTTATGATCTCTACAGCATCACGAGTTGGTCCATAGCGTCCCCATGCCATTGTTTTCGTATAATTTGGAGATTGCGGATAGATAACACCAACAACATTGACATCGAAATTGCGAGCAAGTTCCAATATTTCTAGAAGTTTCTGCAAGTTGTAGTTATAGCGTAATTTATCATAATCAAACCATAGCGGGTCATAATCAATCGGAGGCACATCGCTACCCCAGCCTACTGTAGTCGATTTGTACATTCCACGATGATACCCGAATAATTCATATTCATATTCATTCGGATTCAAGGCCGCCTGAGATGCAGCCACCATATCGCCAATAAAGCCGTCCTGCCAGTAGTTATGGTTTTTATCGTATTCATATCCAGGAATATTGGAGAACCAGTCAATCCAGTTTTCATCTTTAACATACCAGCGATCATAATCCAAAGCCAGAACTATCGTTTTCAACTTCGGCATCAAAGGCAAGATATAATTTTTAACAAAGAAATTCGTACTCATCAAATCTTGAGCGGAATAAGACATATTTATAGCAAATCCTGATTTAATAAATTCAGGATCCACGCCCGCGAACGATCTGGACGAACCGATAACAACGACCTCTGCGGAATCTTTATACTGCCAGAAATAGTCCATTTTCACTTTCATGATTCGAGTATAAATATTCGTTTTTTCGGTCATATAAGCACAAGCACTATCAAGATTAAGCTTGTCATCGCCACTGGACGGAGCTATCTTTTTGACCCATAAGCTCGGATGCCAAAGCTCATCGCCTTCAGCAAGGTCAACGATGCTGCTATCAGACAAATTAACCAAAACAATTTTTCCATGAGCATAATCAGCATTTGTAAGCGTCGCAACAACAAGGTCGCTAGCACCAGAAACCCATTCCGTATGGTCAAATGCATAACCGCTCGGAGCTTCTACAGACTGGATCAGCTTACCTGTAGAATCAGCAATCAACAGCCTTTGATGCGTTCCATAATTCTCGCCAACAAATTCCTGTCCAGTTTTTCCACCAAAATCAAGGAACAACGTACGTTTGCTGCCATCCTTAGCAATAGAGACATTGCAAGCCTGCTCTGCATTTTTGCCATTTTTATACCATACCGTATCGACTGCTTTTCCTGAAAGATTCGAGCCTTTCGCTGCGATTCGCGCACGCAATTGCTTCGAACCAGAAACCGCAAGCCTGTCATCCTCGCTGATTCCCCCATGATAAGCGCCATCAAACAACTTTTGGGGTTTCCCAAACTTTCCATTTGAGAATTTCACCTGCCAGGTAGAAGCTTTCTTGAAAGACGATTCTTCCGTGTTGTCATCTGCATCGGTCACATAAACGATAACAGTATCGCCATTTTCCAGAACTCGCCAGCGCGGGATTTCAGCGCTTTCTACATCCAGCTTAACAAGGCCAGAACCAGATTCCTTCAAATCGCGCACATAAAGAGCAGAATAGGCTTTTGTACTCTTGTTATAACTCGAGACTCCTTCATATCTCGTGCAAAAAGCAACTTTTTGACCATCTGGCGAAATTTCAGGATGATAAGCATCAAGAGAATCTGAAATTTCATTCACTGAAAGCATCCCACTCGAATAATCGATAAATGCAATATTCCCCATAGGATTATTGCGGAAAGCAAGCTTCACATGGAAGGTTCCTGTCTTTGATCGCAATGCGGCTGAATTTGCAAGAGGCGAGACACGGCTCGTAATAGCCTTGCAATCTTTTCCCATCCATTCCGCATTGGGAATCGCACCAAATGCTAGACGGAAACCAACATAGTCAGCCTTAGTCGCCGATGTAACCATGTAAGTATCACCACGATTATAGAGCTTAATTACGTCCGCCTTGCTATGGTAGCTTCCACCCTTCAAGACACGTTCGTCATTAGAACCACCATCAGGAGGTCCAATAAAGTTCTTTACGGGCTGGTCACAGAAATATCCAAGCCAGTCATTGACCCATTCCATTGCGTTTCCGACAATGTCACATACAGATTGGCTCGAATCCGTCTTACTGCAGACTTCATGCAATTTAAAATCAGAATTTTCAGAAGTCCACGCTTCAGACGTTTTCCAATACTTTAAAGCAACCAGAGACCATTCCGCTTCTGTCGGCAAACGATAGGCATCAACTTCTGGATGGAAGACGAAGCCTTCTAAGTTTGTACAGCGCTTTTTCTCGTCAAACTCGGCACTAGTATAGGTATAGGCCGTATCTAAAAAGCCCTCAGCTTTACTACGTTCATTTGCATAAAGCACGGCATCATAAAATGTCAAATTCGTTGCCGGAATCTTATCGCTAGAACATTCCAATTCAAGTCCAGTCAGAGGCTTCATGAGGGAATTGAACTCGCCACAAGTAACCTCATGCTTTCCAATCGAAAAGTCATAATCCATAGTGACTTTCATCTCGGGACGTTCATTGACATTGGCCTTGGCATCGTTCGTTCCAAGACTGGCGACTGAATTATTGGCATGAACAAGAAGCATTCCCGCAAGAGAATCATTTTCCGTCCTAATTTTACTGTTGGCAGAAGAAACGCCACCAGATTCCGAGCACGCAACTAGAAATAAAACAAAGAAGAAAAGAAATAATTTTTTTATCATAACAATCAAAATAGAAAAAATACATTTCCAAAGCTAAAGAAATAAACTTAATTATTCCGTATTTTCACAAACTCATTCCAAAGTCATTAGCAAAGAATCAAGTCTATGCGTAAACAGCTTTGCCCCCACACAGCTCAAGTGATCCGCATTGTAAGCCATATCATCCGTATAGTCGTGTTCACCAAATTTGTTTTCGTCAAACACAATGGCATCGAACTTTTTAGCAGCTTCAATAAGTTCGATGGCGATACTGCGACGCGGTCCGTAAATACCAAATGTTCCCGTTTTCGCATAATCTGGATTCTGCGGCAAAACGGCCAATACGACCTTTAGCCCTGCATTACGGGCTTCAACAACAATTTCTTCAAACAAATGCTCATTTTCGGCAAATACAGGGGAATCATATGTAAGCACATTCGAATCCCTGATGCAAACGGCAGCAGCCCAGTTTCCGGTCGGCAATGAAAAATCTTCAAGTGTATAGAGAAGCTGCAAAGCGGATTCAGGACGAGGCGTTTCCTTTATGACATCCAAAAAATGTTCTGGCAAGCTATCCACCCAGAAATCATGATTTTCATCGTACAGATATCCAGGAACCTTATTGTAAATCACATCAATCCAGGTCGCATAAGCATCCGCCCAGAATAAATCTGGCGACAATTCCAAAACCAGGACCTTCAATTTTTTCAAATGTTTCAGAATATAATTTTTAAACAAGTAACTTGCACCAGCCATCTGTCCCGCAGAAAAAGCCATATTCAATAGTTTATGAGATTTTACCTCTTTATCGCGAAGGGCAAACATCATTCTTGACGAACCAAGAGCTACAGCGGTAATTTCATTTCGATTTTCCCAGAATCGTTCCATTTTGACGCGAAGGTCTAAAGCGCCACTAGACGCCGAAGTAAGATAATAGACTCCAGCACTGTCCGTATCAAGAGTTTTTCCATCGTAGCGATTTTTGGAATGCCATAAACACGGGTGCCAAAGTTCATCGCCTTCAACAAGAGTCTTGATCGAATCTGTAGACAGATCTACCAGAACAATTTTTTGATGAGCGCCATTCAGGTTTGTAAGCGTTGCAACCACCAGATTCGAACCGCCCAAAGCCCATTCCGTATGATCAAAGGTATAGCCTTGTGGCGCGGCTACACTATGAACAAGTTCTCCTTTTTCATTTGCAACTAGGAGCCTTTCATGGGTATTGTATGATCGTCCTACATAATTTGCACCTGTCTTACCGCCAAAATCAAGGAATACCGTCCGATTGCTGCCATCATTAGCAAGAGAGACATTGCATGCCTGTTCTCCATTATACCAGACAGAATCTATCCCAGGCGACATTCGTACACGTAAAAGAGTAGATCCCGTAACTGCAAGCTCCTTACCAGAACTCACACCTCCATGGAACGCCCCATCAAAAAGCTTTTGCGGTGTTCCAAATTTTCCGTTTGCAAACGGAACCTGCCATGTACTCATAGCAGCAAAGTCTGCATCTTCTTTATTATTTGCGGCACTTGAAACATAGACAATAGAGGTGTCGCCATCATCCGTGACACGCCATCTTGGAATTGCAGCGCTTTTGACATTTAGCTTCACAAGTCCTGAACCCGAAGCATCTAAATTCCGGACATAAATACTTGAAGTTCCAGGAATCCCTTCGACACCCGTACAAAATGCAACAAGTTTGCCATTGGGCGAAACATCGGGATGGAAAGCCTGAATTGTATCCTTGATTTCAACGACGGAGTTGATTCCTTTTCCATAGTCGATATACGCCAAATTACCCGTCAGATCATTACGAAAAACAAGCTTTGACTGGAACGAACCCGTCATGTGCTTAGTTTCATAAATTCCTAACAGAGGAATCACAACGGACTCTTTAGCAGAACCATTTTCATCAAGCCACATCGCATTAGGAATTGGCCCTATTGCAAGCCTGAATCCTAAATAATAGCCCTTTGTCGAAGACGATACTGTATAGATATCTCCGCGGCCATAGGTGTTTATCTGCAAAGGGTCGTCCCGGAAACTACCTCCCTTGACAACGCGTTCCCCAAGGCTTCCACCATCAGCGCCTCCCACAAAATTCGTTACAGGACTACTGCTAAAAAAAGTAAGCCAATCATTCACCCACTCTAGAGCATTCCCAGCCATATCGTAAACGCCAAGATCATTCGCTGGAGAAGTTGCTACGTCATGAACGACAAAACCTGAATTCTGGCTATTCCATCCCTTTTCAGGATACCAACCTTGACTTGCGACATACACCCATTCTGCCTCGGTCGGTAAACGAAATCCTTTTACTTTTTCATGAAAAACAAGCCCATCCAAATCAATACAGCTTCCCTTTGCATCGAAAGAGGCTTTCGTATAAGTATAAACGGTATCTAAATTTTCAGCCTTGCTTTTTGCATTTGCATAAAGAACGGCATCATAGTATGTCACATTTGTCACAGGACTATTATCATTACACACGCCACTACATTCGGCACCGGCATTTTTCCGCAAGGCATTGTATTCCGCTCGGGAGACTTCGTGTTCGCTTATATAGAAGTTATAAGTAAAACTAGCATCCATTCTCGGATATTCACTAGCACGTCCGCCATTTTCATTTATCCCAAGCGATGTTTTTTGACCATTCGCGTTAACATAGACAAAACCATCAAAACTGACCACCGGCGGAGTTTCTACTCCATATGGAAATTTATTTTCCTCAGTACATGAATTAAAAAATACAAGGGAAAATAAAACAGCCGCAAGCAATCCAAAATTCATCTGAACGACATTTTTCATTTTTTTGCCTCCAGAGACAGCAAAACGTCATTCAGCCGAGATGTAAGCCTCATAGCACCGGCATTGCACAAGTGGTCTTCATCAATCGCCATTTGTCCGTCATAATCATGCTTGCCCATTTTATTTTCATCCATCAATACAAAATTCGGATACTTTTTATTCAAAGCTTCTAATTCACTAATCATCTTTTGAGCGACGCTACGACGAAGGCCATAACGTCCAAAAGCACCTGTTTTCGCATACTCCGGACTCTGCGGGAAAATAAGGCCAATCACACGTACATCTCTCTTGGCGGCTTCTTTAACGATATCGATAAGTGCATTCTTGCTATCGTTATAAATACCCTTATGTTGGTCATAATAGGTGCTATCCATTTCAATTTCGGGCTTTTCTTTCCATTCCCACTGGCAATAAGCATTTGTATAGCGCCCACGATCGTTCATATAGTATTTTTCATCCGATGAACCCACAGAATTTTGCGTATATTCCAGCAAGCCTTCTGGAACACCATCTTTCCAGTAATCATGATTTTTATCATATACATACCCTGGATAATTATCAAAGGTCGTATAGAACATATTATCGCCATCAGGTCCATCAATTTTATACCAAAAATCAATATCTAGCGAAACAACAATATACTTCAGCTTTTTCAGATGGTTAAAGAGATAATGATTTAACAAATCCCTAGACGTATAAATAGAATTAGGCGTGTGGCCAAAATTTACGGCAAAGAATCTTTCATCCAAACGAGATGGGCTAACTCCATACATGGACCTCGAAGAACCCAATATCGCCACATTAGCAGAATCATGGTATTTCCAGAGAAGTTCCATTTTAAACCGCATGATAATGGAGGCCCATTCATCCGATGGCTGCAAATAAACGCCTGCACTGTCAGGATCAAGTTTTGTACTTTCAGGGATATAATTTTTTGTTCGCCAAAGACTCGGATGCCAAAGATCGTCACCTTCCACCAAATCCAGGATTGAACCGTCCGCAACATTCACGAGAACAATTTTCAAATGGGCGCCATTTGCATTTACAAGCGTGGCCACAATAAAGCCGCCATCCTTTTTAGCGTCGGCATAATTCAGCGCCCATTCCGTATGGTCAAAAGTAAATCCTTCAGGCGCAGGAATAGTCTTAATAAGCTTTCCAGTACTATCAGCGATCAGCAAACGTTCATGCGTTCTGTAACTTTTTCCAACAAACTCAGCTCCTGTTTTTCCGCCAAAATCAAGGAACGCGACACGCTTGGTTCCATCGTTTGCAAGGGAGGCATTGCAAGCCTGCTCACCGTTATACCACACGGTATCGCGACCGTCCGAAAGCGTTTTTCCCGGATTTGCAATACGCGCACGAAGCAGACGGGCGCCAGTAACAGCAAGTGTATTGTCGTCAGAAACACCTCCGTGATACGCCCCGCTAAAAAGCTTTTGAGGCGTTCCGAATCGACCTTTTGCATACTTCACTTGCCATGTACTCTTGGATTTAAATTCCGAAGTTTCTTTATTATTTCCCGCATCGGACACATAGACAATCACAGTATCGCCATTTTCCAGAACTTTCCACCGCGGAATAGAAGCATTTCCCTTGATATTAAGCTTTATAGGTCTTGTTTTGGATAGGCCCAAAGGGCGAATGTAAAGATCAGACTTTCCAGAAACACCTTCTAGACCTGTACAAAATGCAATAAGCCTACCGTCTGGAGAAATATCTGGATGATAAGAATCTAGTGTATCTGTGATTTCAGAAACAGATAAAGTTCCATTAACGTAATCGACAAACGCCAAGTTTCCCGTTGCATCATTGCGAAAGGCAAGTTTAATACGATATGTATCAAAGTTTTTTTTGATGACAGAAGCACTCGCTAACGGCATGATTCGGCTTTCACGAACTAAACCGTCATGTCCCATCCAAACTGCATTTGGGATCTTGCCGAATGCAATACGGAATCCCAAATAATCTGACTTTGCCGCCGAAGTCACAATGTAGACATCGCCGCGATTATAAAGCTTGATAGAAGACGGATCGTTGCGATAGCTACCGCCCTTAATGACCCGTTCCCCAAGAACTCCGCCATCTGGAGCACCGACAAAGTTTGTAATGGTCGTATCTCTAAAATAGTTAAGCCAATCAGAAACCCATTCCTTCACATTTCCGCCCATGTCACAGAAATCACCGTGAAGATGCGGATACGAACAAACATTTTTAGGTTCAAAATCAGAGTTCTGCGCATTCCATTCCGCAGAAGGGTCCCAATCGCGATCAGCAGCCAGGTTCCATTCCGCTTCCGTAGGCAAACGATATGCGTCTACTTCAGGATGAAAGACTAGCCCTTCCATTGAAGTACAGTTTCCGTTATCATCTGCATTTGCAGATGAATACGTATAGGCCGTATCGTAGCCTTCCCGTTTACTGCGTTCATTGGCATAAAGGACAGCATCGTAATAAGTCACCTTCGTTACAGGTAACAAGTCCGAATCCTTGCCTCGGCACCGTTCGTCAAAAGTTGTCCCCATAACACTTTTAAATTCAGCGCAAGTTACTTCGTGCATGCCTAAGGAATAATCATAATTCAAGGCAACACGCAACTGGGGCTGTTCATTTACTTTCGCGGAGGACGCATAAGTACCAAGATAAGTCACCGAGCCGCCGCTTTTATGCTTTACATTCGAAGCTCTAACGACAACAAGTCCGTCATGAACCTTATCCTCTTCTATCGGAGCATGGAGCCAGACATGATCCCCAAAAAAAGTTTCACATCCGGAAAACACAAGAACGGTCGATACTAAAAAAAGTACCTCTTTAAAAATTTTAAAAGAATTACGAGCTGTGGACATTTCTCCTAAAAAATAGCTTTTTACGTCTATCAAAACCAAGAACGCCCCGTTGGCATCCCTTTTAAATAAGCAGAAAAAACGTGAAATGCGCCGAGCTACAATAAATCCGGCAAACGATTTTTCGCTATAGCCTGATTCACGCCAATACCCGGATATTCAGGGAAAAATTCTTCGGCCATGCGGTACCACGTGAGCGCACGAGGAATGTCGTTTTCAAGATACAGATTGCCGATATCAAATGCGGCAAGCCCTATAAACTGTCGCGTTTCGAGCGGTTTAAATTCAAGGCCGGTCCAAGGACCTTTTTGATACTTTTCACGGTATTCGTCATCGGTGTAGGAAAAGCCGCGACGGTTCGGTTCCAGGTTCGTGAAACGATCCAAAGATTCATAGCGCAAAAAAACATGTCCCGGAAGGAGAATGGCGTCGAGAGGCAAACCGCGCGCTTCGGCCACCATGAGCGCAAGCCACGATAGCCCCATGCAACCAGATTTTCTGTTTGCAAGAACGCGAAGCGGGAGCACAGATTCTTTTGCAATCGCCGCCTCACCCGCCCCGGCAAATTCGATATTCCAAAATTGCCAAAGCAAATTTTTCAGAGATTGCAAAGTGTCATGAGTTGCCGCAACACTGCTATCAAAGTAAGCAAGTCCCGCATGCCAATCGCTAACAGAATCAAGGCAACCCGGCGCACGTTCTTCAAAAACGCACGCCATTTCGCCATAGCTCATGGACTCGCCCTTGCCATTCCAAAGCAGAAACGGAAGTGCAATCACGAGCGTCGCAAGGAACAGCAACCAAAAAAGTTTAGACGAGAGACGAGAGACGAGGGATGAAAGAGATTTCATTCCGAAATCCGAATTCCTAATTCCGAATTACAGTCCGTCCCATTCCATCGGGCTTTGCCAGTAGTCGCGAGCGGTCATCATGTAAATCACGAGACGCTTGCTCAGCATGTCCTTTTTCATCTTCTTGAGGCGAGCGCGAACACCAGGGCCACCGCCCCAACTCGTAAGCACCTGCACATCAAGCCCCGTTGCATAAGCAAGCAAAGAACCCGGGCCACCGCTCTTCTGGTCCACAGATTCAAACACGCCCGTGAAAGAATCGCCCATCAAGAGGATCGGTGCATTTTTGCCGCCCTTGTAAGATTTGTCGCCCTTGTAGATTTTCATGCCTGCAAGAGTATCGGCAGCATACTTGGACTTTTCCTTATCCGGCAAGTGAGCGACCAAGTCCCCTTCGCGCAACACTACCGTATCCTTCATCACGAGGCTACCCGGTTGCGGATTTGCATCGGCATACCAGCTGTACTGCGTCACGCGAGAAGCAAGCTGTTCCATTGCAGCAAGCATACCCGGCAGCGCCCAGTGCGTATCGTAGCGCTGGTAGCTGTAATGCGGAGCGTCATCGCCACTGCGGGCCGCCATCAGAGACGGGTAAAGGTCAAGCACGTCAATCCCAGCCGCAAGCATTTCGCGGATAAATTCACGACCATTTACGTTCACGCACAAATCTGCAGGAGTTCCCTTTACAAGCATGTCTGCATAAATTTCTTCTTTCACAGGAACCGGTACCACGAGAAGCTGAATATTCATGGAATCCAGGTACTGCTTGAGTTCAATCATTCTCGGAAGCGGATTGTGGAGGCTATCCTGACCGCTAATTTTATCTGCAACAAGATAGTTTGCATTGCGGCGGAACCAGAGCATTCCGTTATCGGCCCACGCATTCTGTTCCTTCGGGAGCTTTGCAAGCTTTTTCTTCAAGGCTTCGCGGAACTTCTTTGTCTCAGGCGTTGCAGGGCAGCTATTTTCCATAGCGGCAAGCGTTTCCAAACGAGCATAAGAACTCGTATCAAGGGTGCGGTTCACCGGCACCACTTCGCCCGCAGCAGCAAGAGAATCAGCCACGGCAGCAGCACGGAGCTGTTCATCCGTCAAGCGGAACGCAGGGACTTCAAACGCCACCCACATGGGCTTACCCATCGGGTTTCCGCGCATCACCGCAAACGGACGATTGGCCTGGGAATTTTCCCAAATGGCACCTGGAGTATGTTGTTCCAAGTCCGTATTCAAAGTCGGATACCAGTAAGACGAGAGCGTACGCGCCCAGTTCATCGCCTCTTCACTGTTCATCTCGGCCGTCATGTAGTAGTTCAAGACTTCCGCAGACTCGCCGCCCGAAACAAACTTGAGTTTACCGTAAAATGGAGCACGACCCGTCCAGACAGCAGGCATCACTTCGGCCCACCATTCAATTTTGCCCTGATTATCACCTGTTCCAGGCACTCCCCACAAACGGCTTACAGTCTGGAAAGCGCGGAAAACATCAGGTTCATTCCACTTGACCGCCTCAACTTCATTCAAAACCTTTGCAAGGGCATCATCGCCCGTCTGCGCATAGAGAATTTTCGCAAACGGTTCCCACGCAATCGGAGCTACACCGGCAACAGCCTCCGGTTCGTATTCCGAAATCGAGTCGAGCATCGGGAAAGGGTATTCAGCAAGTTTTGCATTTGCCATTTTGCCCGTGTAATTTTCAGGCTTTTCATCCATACCCGCCATGCGAATCGGATTCAAAAAATACGCTGCAAAATCAAGAGCCGCAAGAGTTGGCTTCTCAACGACACGCTCTTGCTTATCAAAATCAAGCACACGCATTTCAAAGACAGCGACTGGAGCAACAGGCATCGGAGGAATGTAATCCGGGGCCTTTGATTCAGCTGCTTGAACGGAAGGATTGACAGACGGTGCAGCACAGGATGCCACAAGGAACATGCCCGCAGAAAGTCCAGCGAGGCACAAAAGGGAAGTCGATATTTTTTTCATTTTCACGAAAGGAATAATAATAAATGTTTAAGTAGGTAGATATGGTCATTAGTAAATAGTTATTGGTCATTGGTCATTAGTTGATGGTTATTGAATATTTCTAATGACTATGGACCATTGACTAGCGGCTATTCCGCACATTTTCTAAATTGTACCCGTAAAAAACAAGGAGTCTTTATGCCTTCTACTGGTGAACACAACAAATGGATAGCCCTTGCCCTCTGTATTCTACTCGGATACCTGGGTTTGCATCGCTTTTACGAAGGAAAAATCTGGACAGGAATCTTGTGGCTTTGCACCGCAGGACTCTTTGGCGTAGGCGTTGTCGTTGACGCCATCTTGATCGTCATGAAACCGGAACATTACTAATTAGTAGACAGTAGGAAGTCGGAAGTAGACAGAAAAAAAATGAAACACCTTTTTGTTATTGCAACCGGAAGTGCCGGAAAAATTAGAGACTTCGCTCACATTTTGGGCACAGACCATTACGAATTCAAGACCTTAAAAGATATCGGTTTTGATGAAGACATCATCGAAGACGGTAATTCCTTTGCCGAGAACGCCATCATCAAGTCAAACACAACGGCTCAATGGCTCGCCAAACGCAACATCGAAGCGACCGTTCTCGCCGATGATTCCGGCCTTGAAGTTTTCGCATTGAAAGGCGAACCGGGCATCTACAGCGCCCGCTATTGCGGCAAGCACGGCGATGATGAAGCCAACAATATCAAGCTGATGCAAAAGCTCGAAGGTATCGAAGACCGCAAGGCACGTTACTTCTGCGCACTCTCGTACCAGACCGTCACCAAGAACGAACAAGGTGAATTTGTCATCAGCAAGCCGATTATTTTCGAAGGCGAATGCCGAGGCGAAATCAACCACGCACCCGTAGGCGACATGGGCTTCGGTTACGATCCGCTGTTCGTCCCGGATGGTGAAACGAGAACATTTGCGCAGATGGAACTTGAAGAGAAAAAGGTCATCAGCCATCGCGGAAATGCCATCAGAGCTTTGAAAAAAGCTCTTGGGAAGTAAAAAGCATTATCTACAATTTTTTTTAATTGTCATGCCGGACTCCGATCCGGCATCGCCATTCCTAGTTGAAAAAAGATTAATACATTTACTATTGTATTTGTAAAAAACAAAATCTGCAAAAATCGCGCCATGCTGAAAATTCTATTTGCACCGCTACAAGGTTACACGACGGGCATTTATCGAAAAGCCCACGCTGAAATCTTTGGCGGCGTTGATGCTTATTACGCACCGTTCTTGCGGATTGAAAACGGGAAACCGCGCGAAAAAGATTTGCGGGATTTAGAAATTGCGAATGCTGATTGCGCAAATGTAAAATGCGCGGGCATCGCGGAAGGAATTGCGCGCGACGGGAATGCGCGCGAGGAGAACTGCGCGGGCTACAATGTCGTTCCGCAGATTATTGCGAACAGCGTCGATGAATTCAAAATTCTTGCAAACGCATTAATCGCCAAAGGCTACACGGAAATCGACTTCAACATGGGTTGCCCCTTTCCAATGCAAGTCAACCGCCATCGCGGTGCCGGGCTTTTAAGCGACGCACTGGCCGTCCAAGAAATCATGAACGAGATTAAGAAAATTTCTTGTGCCGCAAACGGAACTGCGCCGGCAATGGCAAAAGTAACCGCGCCGGTAAAATTTTCCGTCAAGATGCGCCTAGGTCAAGATTCCCCCAACGAAGCCTTCGCACTCCTCCTCATTTTAAACGAAGCGCCACTCACGCAAATCACGCTCCACCCGAGACTCGGCAAACAGCAATACAAAGGCGCAATTGACTTCAAGTCGTTTGAAAAATTTTATGAAGAATGTCGCCATCCGCTCGTTTACAACGGCGATATCACAAGCGTTTCGCAAATCTGTGAAATGGAACGTCGCTACCCAAAGCTCGCAGGCGTAATGATTGGTCGCGGACTACTTGCAAGACCAAGTTTAGCTGCGGAATATAAAAGTTTGTGCAATACGAACTGCGCCGCCACCGCACAGAATTTTCTCGGCAAACTTTTCCAGATGCACCAGGTCTTTTTCGACCACGCTTGCAAAACGTATCAAGGCGACAGCCAGATCCTCTCGCATGTTCAGAGTTTCTGGGAATACCTTGAGCCAAGCATCCCTAAAAAGATTTTCAAGAAAATCAAGAAGGCCGGCAAACTCAGCGAATACCAAGAAGCAATTACGGCGATGAGGAGTCTCTCGTGAACAGCGTCTACATCGAAATCACAAATGTTTGCAATTTGCATTGCAGCTTTTGCCCTTGCGGAACCGCCGCAGACAACGGATATGCCGACGGCAATGTAAATGCAGCGGACAATTCGTCGATGTCCGCAAGCCGCACGTTCATGGATTCCAAGCTGTTCGAAAATTGCATCGCAGGCGCACAAGAAATCGGCGCTACAAATGTGTACTTTCATGTTCTCGGCGAACCCACGCTCCATCCCGGCTTTGCACACTACGTCAAGAAGTTAGAACAAACGCCCTTAAAGCTCACGCTCACGACAAACGGCACAACAATTGAACGCTCAGGCCGCCAAATTCTAGCCTCGCCTGCCATCCGCCAAGTCAACTTTTCGACACACGCCTACGCAGAACTCCCCCGCAAAACCGCAGAACGCTATTTGCAAAACGTTTTGGATTTTTGCAGTCTCGCAATTGTCGAGCGCCCCGACCTCTACATCAATTTGCGCTTATGGAACGTCGGCGCCGAAGATGCCTCCCCGTGGAACAGCTACATGCTTAAGCGCATCCACGAGACTTTTGGCGTCGAAGTCACGCCAGGGCATTTTTGCAGTCGCCGCAAGAGTTTCAACATCACCGGCCGCCTCTATTTGCACGAAGACACAAGATTTGAATGGCCAAGTATAGACGAAAGAACCAACAAATCTATTTTGTCATCCCGGACTTGTTCCGGGACGAGAGACGAGAGGACAGGTAAGGAAATCGTCGCAGGCACTTGCCGTGCGCTTGACACACATATTGCAATACTCCACGACGGTCGCGTTGTCGCCTGCTGCCTTGACCACAGCGGACAAATTACGCTCGGTCACATTGCCGAACAAAACCTTGCTGAAATTTTAAAAAGCCCACTCTCGCAAAATATAAAAGAAGGGTTCGCGCAGCATGAGCTACGCCACCCATTTTGCCAAACTTGCAGTTTTTGCAAGCGATTTAAATAAATTTTTAGTTACTGGTTATTAGTCATTAGTTATTAGAAATAACGGGAATCTAATAGCGCGTCTTGTCCGTCTTCGTTGCCCACTTTTTGAATGCGACGAGCGCTTCGTTCCGCATAAAATGGTCGCACTTGATGGCACGTTTTTCGTACGGTAAATCAAGCTGGTCATAAATAAAGGAATCGTCGAATTCAATTGCAGCAGCATCGGCTTTTGTATTGGCATAGCAAATGCGCTTGACGCGAGCCCAGTACAAAGCGCTCAAGCACATCGGACAAGGTTCACAGCTCGTGTAAACGGTACAGCCATCCAGCATGAACGTTCCAAGTTTCGCACAAGCATTGCGAATCGCAGTTACTTCGGCATGGGCCGTCGGATCGTTATTCGGCACGACGCGATTTGCCCCCGTCGCCACGACCTCGCCATCCTTGACAATCACTGCGCCAAAAGGGCCACCGCCATTATCAACATTGTCAACCGACAGCTGAATCGCCATCTGCATAAAGCGTTTGTCTTCGTCCGTAATATTCTTCAATTCTGCTTGCATAAAAACTCCTTGACCTCACTAAGATAATCAAAAACTCAGAGAAAAACAATCAAAAGCGCTCGCCCCAGACCCATCTTAGCTATTTTTGAATCATGATCATCACGGTTCAAGATTTCACGGGCGTTTATGCCGAGCAGCCATTCATGCAAGAACTGCGCGCCGCCGCAGAAACAAGCAAGGACGTTCATTGGCTCAACTGCACTAAAATCGTAGGAACTGACTGCTACTGCGACGATGATGCCATCAAAGAAATCAACGAATTAATTGACAATGCCGGAAGCAGCATTTTCGAGAATCGCGGCAATTCCACAAACGACATTGCGCCGCAACCAAGTATTCACTTTTTTGACAACGGCAATTATCATTACATGAGCAAACTCTGGACCGACAGAGTCCAGGAACCGTTCACGCTCATCGTATTCGATCACCATCCCGACATGCAACCGCCCCGCTTTGGCGGAATTTTAAGCTGTGGCGGTTGGGTCAAAGAAGTTCTTGACAACAACGAGTTTATTCAAAACGTCATTATCATCGGAGTCAAAGACGAACTCGTTGAAACCGTTCGCGAAGAACTTTCGCAATCCGGAGAAGCAAGTATTTTAGAGAAAGTTACGTTCATCCGAGAAAGCGATCAAAGCATTCTCTCGTCTCTCGTCTTTCGTCTCTCGTCTCCACATTCCCTCTACATTTCCATCGATAAAGACGCACTCTTGCCAGCGTACGCCGCAACAAACTGGGATCAAGGTTCATTAACGCTCGACGCCCTCAAAGAAAGCATCACCGTCCTTACCGCAGGCCGCAAAATTCTCGGTATCGACATCTGCGGCGAACGCGCCCACGATTTCGAAGGCAACGAACACCACACCGTCCAAGAAGCAGACCGCCTCAACAGCGAGCTGAATCGAGAACTTGTCGAGTTTTTGCAGAAGCTTTAACTGCGCCGGGCATACACCCATTCTAGCACAAATCAACTATTGCAATTCGCTTTTCAGGCGCTTATCTTTTACTCTTGGCAGAGAGTCTCTTGAACTCGGCACGAGCCTTGCGCATATCGGCATTGAAAGATTCATCAGCATGCAAGCGAGCATAGCATCCTGAAATAATCAGTTTCGATGCGTCCACATCGCTTTGCCAATGGAATCCAGCAATCACGCGGCTTTGCCCCCACTCATAACCATACTTCAGCAAAGCATCTTGAGCCGCGGGGTTAATCTCAGCAAGCAAAAGCGCCATCGCCCATCCGCGAACCGTATGGCTCGACGGGAACGAGCCCGTATTTCGATGTTCTTCGTCTGCGCTCGGAATAAGAGTCGATTCGTTAAAGTATTCGTAAGGGCGGGGCCTCTTGTAAAACTTCTTGGGTCCGCGAGCTGCAAGAC
Source organism: Fibrobacter sp. (assembly GCF_045112255.1). Classification (GTDB taxonomy): domain Bacteria; phylum Fibrobacterota; class Fibrobacteria; order Fibrobacterales; family Fibrobacteraceae; genus Fibrobacter. The sequence goes on along the minus strand of NZ_JBGUHR010000099.1, from coordinate 146,099 downwards.
GCATCGTCAACACACCGCGCTTGAGCACATTCAAAATTGCCGGAGTTTTCTTTGCCGAAATTTCCATGCCGAAAGCTTCGCTAAAAAGCACCGCCATTTCAGAAACATCAACCGTCGCCTGGACAAGCGCAAGTGCAGCACGCGCAGAATCCGTACGCATGGACTTTCCCCACACATATTGCGAAGAATCATACGCAAATGCGGCCGACCCCACCTTTGGCGGAGGCGGCAAAAAATTGAGCGCATTCGGAAGCGCCTCCGCATCCATATACAACTTGACTTCGTCTGCGGCACCGCAAAGAGCGGTCCCACAAACAGCTACAGTAAAAAGAAATCTTGAAAGAATTTTTTGCATTGAGCGCCCCTCTTTTCAATGATATGAGAAATATAATCAAAAAGAAGAATGCGGAGCAACGCTTCACTTCACAGCAATAAACTTACTACGCTCCGTGCTTACGCTTTTCAGCTGCATCACGTATAAACCTGCAGGCAGTCCGCGGGTCATCCAAGCAACATCACCGACTTTTGCAGATTCCACATTCATGCGACGCACCAGCGATCCCTTCGTATCGAAAATGCTAACGCGATAGACGCTCGGCGCGACCATAGCAAACGACTTTGAACGAATCGATATCGGTTCTTCTTCCGTGGAATCTTTTTCGGTTGCCTTCACAAGCGTTACATCAAACTGGTCGATGTTCGGACCGTCATTACCGCCAACGGTTGCAAACTTCACCGCGTTTTCGCCGGCCGCAAGATTCACCAAGACTTCAGCTGTTTCCCAAACGGTCCAGCCGCCCGTCGTCTTGAAAGATGTCATCGCGGTATCCAAACCTGCAGAAATCGCAAGTGAGCGAACTTCGCTGGAGCCGTTTGCAAAATCGATATCAAAACGATATTGACCAGCCGTATTGACTTTTACTTTCACGACGACATCGCCGCCCTTATCGAAATTCACGTAGCCATCGCCGTGATAGCCAGCATTGCTGCTTTCAGAAACGCCTCCCGTGATTGTTCCCGCTTCGGCCTGGTACTGTTTATCAGGTGTCGGCGGCTCCGGTTCCACATAATTAGCATCGCATTCCGTCGGATTCTTGAGCGTCGCACCCGCATTCGCTTTCACGGCAGCTTCGACTTCGCTCGCCTTGAGCATAAAGCTCGTGTATTCATACGGTGGCGTAAAAGACGTCCCCGTTCCCTTCGTATTGCCGGAGCAGTTCGTGAAAATGTTGTCTATAACTTCGTTCACGCCCGAGCCATTTGCATTACCGGTATAAATCGGATTCGATTCGTTGATAAACACATTTCTTTCAGTGCGCACTTTGCACATGTGACCCGCAGAAACTCCAAGCACATCCGTGCCGTTCGTGATGCTCGCATCGCCCGTCAAAAGGTTGTTCACGACATGCACATTACCATAGCGGCAGCGAGGTTTGCGCTGGTTAGCAGCCTTCCACCAGTTGAACATATACGTCACATTCAATTTGCCTTCGCTCACAGGTTCGTTATCGGAACTGCCAATGAGGTTTGATAAGTTGTGTGTACTCTTTTTCTTGTAGCCGAAAATGCACCAAGTAAATGTAACGTTGTCTGAACCTTTCACCACGTCGGCATTGCCATCCTGACCGTCCCAAAATTCGCAGTGGTCAATCCAGATGTTCTTTGATTCGCCTTCAATCGTGAGGTTGTCCCACGCCTGGTCGGCATTGCTGCCCGGGCCTTGAATCACGATGTTACGAACGATGATGTTTGAAGCTTTGCTCGTGATATGAATGGGAGCTTTCAAAAGCGTTCCCGGCTTGAGACCGATAATCGTCTTATTCGATGCGGTGATGTTCAGGCGACTACCCGTTGTTCCGCTCCAGCCATCGCCAAGCGTACCATCAATGTAAATCACGCGCGGAGAAGAATCCTTCGCATACTTTTGCAAATCGGCAAACGTCTTCACCGTAATGGGAGTCGCATTCCCGCCACCGGTCACATTAAATTCAGTCGAAGTACGGCCCGCACGAGTCGCCCATCCAATCGGCTTGCACTGATCCACCGCCGCAGACGCACAAACAGCTAGTCCGCATAACACCGCTAAAATTCGATTCGAAACTTCAAACATCTCAAAAATTCCTTAATATTTTACCAATATATAATCTACATTCCCAAAGCCATTATAGGGCGTAATTACGAATTAAATTTCTAGACATTTTGTCAAAGAATACAATAACGCTCTCGCCATCATACTTTTTTCTGCTTTCTGAAAAGCGCACCTTGATGAAATAGGCAAAAGAAATATCTTTCAATCGAGGAAAAGGCCATGAAAAAACTCTTTATTACCCTGCGGGAACAAATCGTTAAAAGATTGCAAAGCTTTTCATTCAGAACCGGCGTCATCGTCCTTTCACTTTGCATTCCCTTTTACATTTTATCGTTCGCGCAAATGGCCCTCCCCATTTCGACCGAAGCCAAAGGCATCCTTTGGGTAGTGCTGTTCGGGCTAGCCAAAACATTCCAGTACGCCGGGCTTTCCATCATCGGCGTTGAAGGCGTCAAAAGACTCAAAAGCTTTTTCAAGAAAGCGTCCTAGAATACAGCTGCAATAATCCTGATATAAAAAATTGCTATTATTCCCTTTGGATTACAAATCTACAGGATCCTTCGACTCAATTATACAAGTGTCCTTTTAACCTGTATGGATCCCCTCCCTAACGGTCGAGGATGACAGTTTAAAAAGCACCTCTTATAAAAAAGTTCTGAACGAATCCTAAATACACATCATTAACCACTGATTACAGCAAAATGGACATTAACGCACTCGCACAACAGCACATTTTGAAGCAGCCGCTCTACGTGACCGGCAAACCCATCGCCTACACCGCTCGTGAATTCGGCCTCGATCCGAAAGACATCGACAAACTCGCCAGCAACGAAAACCCGTTTGGCCCGAGCCCGAAGGGCATGGCCGAAGCTCGCAAGGCTTTGGAAGAAGTGAACCTCTATCCGGATGGCGGCTCTTACGACCTCATCGGAAAGATTGCTGAATTCCGCGGCGTGAACCGCGACCAAATTGCAGTGGGTAACGGCAGTAACGAACTTTTGGACATGATTGCCCAAGTGTTCCTCGGCCCCGGCACGGAAGCCGTCATGGGTAACCACAGCTTCGCTGTTTACAAGCTCGCCACGATGGCCATGAACGCCAAGATTGTTGAAGTTGACATGCCTGCTCCGGGATACAACTACAACCTCAAGGCCATGCGCGACGCCGTGAACGAAAAGACCCGCATCGTGTTCCTCGCCAACCCGAACAACCCGACCGGTTCTGACCTCACCGCCAAGGAAATTCTCGACTTCGCCGACAGCCTCCCGGAAACTTGCGTTCTCGTGATGGACGAAGCCTACACCGAATTTATCGAAGACACGCCGGAACTCGTTCCGGATTTCAACAGCCGCATCGCCGCTGGCAAGAACATCATCTGCTGCCGTACATTCAGCAAGATCTACGGTCTCGCCGGTCTCCGCGTGGGCTACTGCATTACCCGTCCGGAAATCGTCGCACTCATCAACCGCGTGCGTGAACCGTTCAATGTGAACAGCATCGCTCAGGCAGCCGCCATCGGCGCTATTGACGACCAGGATTATGTGAACAAGGTTCGCGAACTCAACAAGAAGGGTCTCGAACAGCTCAAGGCTGGTTTCAAGGAACTCGGCCTCCCCTACGTCGACAGCCACGCCAACTTCATCGCCGTCAGCGGATTCAAGGATCCGATGGACGCCTTCAAGTTCTTGCAGGCCAAGGGTACCATCATCCGCCCGCAGCCGGCTATGGGTGACGTGCTCCGCATTACCGTCGGTACCGAAGCTCAGAACAAGAAATGCCTCGAAAACATCAAGGCATATCTCGGCAAGTAAACCGAGAAAGAGACTGCGCGAAGCCCGCGCCTAGCGCCAAAGCTCACGGCGTTGCCCGTGTGATTTCTAAGCGCGGTTTTTGCAGCAGAAGCCAAGCAGAAAACCTGGTCCGCGAGGGCCGGGTTTCTTTGCGTGGTAAAATCGTCCGCGATCCGGACACTCCCGCCCGCGAAAATGATGAAATTTGCGTTGACGGAAAGATCGTAAAAGCAAGCGAGTTCGTTTACTTTATGATGAATAAGCCGCGTGGTTACGTGACCACGGCAAGCGATGAAAAAGGGCGTGCAACCGTCATGGACCTTTTCCGCGAGCAATACGCCAAAATGTTCCCCGGCAAACCCGTGCCACACATTTCACCCGTCGGCAGGCTCGATGCTGCCAGCGAAGGATTGTTGCTGTTTACGAACGATACGCAATGGGCAGACGCTTTATTAAAGACGAAAGACGAGAGACGAAAGACGAGAGAATCGCGCGGCCCCAAGGCTGGAATTAAGAATACAAGCGTCATCCTGAGCAGTCATCCTCGAAGCAAAGCGGAGGGGACCCATACAATTCCTACCAACACTTGTAAAACAACTAATCCAGTTACAAATCCTCATCTCAAAATTTACCGAGTTCAGGTTGCGGGAATGCCAACTGCAACAGAACTCGAACAGATGGAAGAAGGTTTCAACGTTCCGCCACGCGTCTTTGGTGAACCCGAAGAATTCATGCACGCCGTCAGCGCCAAGTTCTACAGCGCAGGTGAAAAGAACTGCTGGCTCGAAATCACTTTAGACGAAGGCAAAAATCGAGAAATCCGCCGCATGCTTGCTAAGCTCGGCTACGAAGTTTTACGCCTTGTGCGCATCAAGTTCTGCAATTTTGAACTAGGCAATTTAAAGCAGGGGTGCATCAAGAAACTTGACGCACCGCGTCCATAGCCCCGCAGCATTAAGCCGAGCGCGGTTTACCCGTCCAGCCAAGCTTTTCGCGAAGAGCGCCTACAAATCCCGTGTGACGCATACGAATAAACGTCGTCACAAGCTTACTTTCTGACAACATCACATATTCATCCGGTTTCATTTCGAAATCAATACGCCCGTCAAAAACGAGATCCAGCGAGCAATTCACCGCCGAAGCCATTCGCAATTTTTTATCCGTAAGAGAAAGCACAAGCGGACGCACCGAGAGGCTGCTCGGAGCCACAGGCGTGAGCACCACCGCCGGCGTCGAAGGATGAATAATCGGGCCACCCGCAGCCAAGTTATAAGCCGTCGAACCCGTCGGCGTCGAAACGAGAATCGAATCCGCCCAGTATTCCGTCAGGCACGTATCGTTATAAGCGACATTTACGTTCACCATGCGTTCCGGAGCGTGAGCGCGCACGTGGACTTCGTTCAACACGGTCTGTTTTGCAATGCACTTTTTGCCGTGGTAAACCGCAGCCTCAATCATCATGCGTTCACGAGTCGAGAAGTCACCCGCCAGCAAGCTATCGAGCGTCTTGGTCAAGCCTTCCACACGCGATTCTGCCAAGAATCCCACGCGCCCAGCATTCACACCGAGAATCGGGATGTTATGGCCAAGCGCCATGTGAGCCGCCGTCAGCACAGTGCCATCACCGCCAATCGCAATCAACAAATCCGTCTTCTGCAACGCGGATTCTTTCACGATGCGAATCGGCTTTTTCACGAGTTCCTTGAGGGAATCGAGCGCACAGAATTTCACCTGCGGGTGTTCAAGCGCCCAAGAAGTAATCTGCTTCAAGGCACAAGCCAAGTCAGAACTTTTGTCCTTGAATCCGACAATTCCAATGTTGCTGAAAGACTTTTCCATTTTCATCCTCAAGTTTCGCGATTTTACCGTTGCGTTCATTCCCTGCGTCAGCCGAACTTATTCCTTCTTCTCGGCGTTTTCGGCCACAAGCACATTCTTGAGCTTTTCGACAACGCCTGGGAACATCGCTTCGACTTTGTCCATATTCTCGACCGGTTCATCGTTCTGGAGCGCAAGTGACAACACGCTCAAGGCAAGCCCCATCTGCGCCGAATCACCGCCGTCAAAATCGCTACCGTTCACAATCGTTTCAAGACCACGAATCACAAGGCCATCGTCGTACACGCCAACTTCGGCACCCGTCTTGCGCAAGTTCACCGCCAAGAATTCGTTCTTGGGGCGCATTTCCTTGCGGACTTCCTTGGGTACGCGCAAAATCGTTTCGCCTTCACCGTAGCAAGCCGCCACTGCCAAAAGCGGGTATTCTTCGAGCGCTGTTGCAATCACGTCTTCGCTAAAGCGGCGACCCTGCAAGCGCTTTCCAGAAGCGAGCGGCTTGATTTCGACATCGCCAAAAACGTCGCCGTACTTTTCACGACGGCTTACCGTTTCAACGTTTGCACCCATGCGCTTAAGACATGTGAGCGCTCCCGCACGGCTGCTGTTCAAATCCACATTCAAAAGCTTGATGACGTTGTCCTTCGGCATGTTCCCAACAGTCGCGAGTACCGCAAACGCAGTCGCTTCCGTCGTATCGCCCGGCACATAGTATTCACGCGCCGTAATCACCTTCGTTTCCGAAAGTTCCGTAAACTGCGTACGTTCAATTTTCTTGCCCTGCGCAATCATCAAGCGGCGTTCGAATTCGCTCAACTGTTCCATGCCACGGCCTTCATATTTCACAGCCGCACCAAAGTAGATGAGCATCTTTGTCCACTGGTCATGTACCGTAGACTTTTCTTCAAAATTCAAATAGTCATTGCGGATAAGCGCACGGAGCAAGAGCCTGTTGCGCATCACAGACGAAACGTTCCCAAGAGAATCCTTCTTGACGTTCAGTTCATCACGCAAAAAGTTAAAGACAAACTTTGCGGGTTCATCTTTTTGCACCTTGATCTTGAAATACTTCTGGAGCGTTTCCTTCGCCGTGTTCACGCGGGCAATGCCGGCATCATCAACTTCGGCGGCAAACGTGTAAAGTTGCTCATCGTCCTTGCTTGCGAGCGTCCAAAGCATCACGTTATCGGCTTCGTTGAACTTGAACGGAAGCATGGTCGGAATAGAGTACTGGAATCCCTTGCCATTCAAGACAAGCTGATGCCCTTGCAATTCGTAAGTGAGACCAAAATCTTTCAGCGCCTCGGCATACTTTTCACAACCACTTGCCCACGCAAAATTTTCCAACACGGTGCGGCCATTCACCAAAAGAGCCATCACCAACGTCAAATTCATCCGTTCACGGTCGGGATTCATCAAGAATTCCATCGTCTATTCCTTAAGCAAATTAACGTCTTTCTTTAACTTCGTATTCCAAATATTGCAGAGTCTTCACGGCACGGGCCGCTTCTTCTTGAGTCTTGAACGCAAGCAAAAGCGTACCCGCCACATTTTCGCGAACCTTCATGAGTTCTATATCGCGAATGTTAAGGCCCTCTTCGGCAAGCGGCTGCATCACGCTCAACAAAGCACCCGGCTTATCCTTGAGCTGGACCGTAATTTCGTAAAACGAATTCGTGTTATTGCGACCCGGAGCAAACAAGCTCGCACGGCCATCGTTACCCGCCTTGAAAATGTCGGCAAGCGCCTGCGAATTGTCGGCAACCACGCTATGCTCGTCATTTTCAAAATCACCGGAAGCAGGCTTACCGTCTTTCACGACGTTGAGTCCGTTCATCGCAGCAATCGTCTTGTCGAGGCCATCGCGAACTTCGCAAAGCGCACGAGTCGTCTCGTCGCGATTCGTCACGGCGATATCGTGCCACATTCCCCAGCCCGAGGCGGCAATGCGCGTCATATCGCGGAAAGCGCGGCCTGCAAAATGCTGGTAGTTGTGCTTCAGCAAGCGTTCCGGCAAGTTGCCCGCAAGTGTCGAGCTCAGCATCTGCGGCATGTGACTCACCCACGCCATCGTGCGGTCATGATGTTCCGGCGGGAACACGACAGGATTTGCACCCACAAAGCGGATAATTTCCAGAAGCGGTGCATAAACAGATTCAGGCGTTCCATCCGGCGGGCAGACAAACCAATACGCATTTTCAAAAATTGCAGGGTCGTTGTATTCGCAAGTGCGCTTTTCGGAACCCGCCATCGGGTGGCTGCCAACAAAGCGGAACGGAGCCGGCAAGCGCACGCCCGCCTTGCAAATTTCAACCTTCGTCGAGCCGATATCGCTTACCAAGATTTCTCGGCCTGCATCAGAACCCGCCCACGAAACTTTACCGAGCGCATCAATCATCTTCAAAATGTGGAGGATCGGCGCACAGAGCAAAATCAGGTCGCTATCCTTCGCCCATTTTTCAGTCTCGTCGTATTCAAAAAATTCATCGGCAAGTTCAAGTTCACGAGCACGCTTGAGCGTTGCAGGCGAACTCACGGCACGAATCTTCGTCGGGAGTTTAGCCTGTTTGATGGCCGCAGCAATCGAGCTTGCCAAAAGACCAAACCCCACCATAGTAATGCGGGCAACCATTATTCTTCCACCTTGCGAGTTTCTTCCATGATGACACGGAAAATATTCTGGAACGATTCCGGAGAAAGCGGGCCACCGGCCTTTACGGCCTTCTCGGCGACCAAATTCAAGACAGACTGTTCACGCCCATTATCAAAAACAGGCAAACCTTTCTGCTTCTTGATTTTCCCAATTTCAGCAGCGTATGTAGCCCTCTTGTTGAGGAGCGACATCAGTTCATCATTAAGTTCGTCAATGCGAATGCGCCATTCATTAATATCCATATTAACGAATGTAGAAAAAATCAAGCGACGGGCGAACGCGAGCCTCCCTGCGCACAAGCCTTACAGCGTACGGTTCGCGTACTGGTACAGCGAAAGACCAAATTCTGGGAGCGACGCAATCAGAAAATCAAAAATATCGGACTGGATATTTTCGTATTCGATCCATTCCACCGTATTGGCAAACGCATAGATTTCAAGCGGAAGTCCCGTCGGCGTTGGCGCAAGCTGGCGCGTCATGAGCGTCATGTCTTGAGCAATTGTCTTACGGCTACGGAGATACGCCGTACAATAAGCCCTAAACGTTCCGATATTTGTCAAATGGCGACCATTCAATTTTGTAACCGTGACATTTTCCGACACGCCAGAATTTTCACCGATTTCATCCAGCTTTTGTTCCAAGTACGGGCGCAGCACATCAATTTTCATGAACTTTTCAATTTCTTCAGGCGTCAAAAAGCGGATGCTCTGCTGGTCAATGAAAAGCGAACGCTTGATGCGGCGACCACCAGATTCCTGCATACCGCGCCAGTTGCGGAACGAATTCGTAATCAAGTCGTATGCCGGAATCACCGAAACCGTATTGTCCCAGTTGCGCACTTTCACAGACGTAAGCGTAATATCGATGACCGAGCCATCGGCATGGTGGCGTTCAATTTCAATCCAGTCGCCCTTACGCAAGAGGTCCGACAAGTTTATCTGGATTCCAGAAACCAGGCCCAAAATCGAATCCCTGAAGACCAACAACAAGACCGTCGCCATGGCGCCCAGAGTCGACAAAATAATCACAGGACTTTTGTTCACAATCTGCGATGCCACAAGGATCGTCGCAACGCAGAACATCGCAAGTTTTACCGCCTGGAAGATGCCTCGCATTGGTCGCAACTTCATTTTCACATTGCGTTCATTCAAGCTTTCTATGACATCAAGCACCGCACTTGCAAGCAGGAACGCTGCCACCGTAAACAAAATATTTCCGATATGTTCACAAAATTCATAAAGCCAGTGTCCCTTCGCAAGCACATACGGGAACGACTGCACAAGAATTATCACCGGCACAAAAAAGAGTGCTCGCGAAATCACCTTCTTTTTCACAAGCAAGTCATCAAACTTATTTGGAGTCTTTATGGCAATCCATTTCGCAATCGGATGCACCACGAAATACAAAAAAGCATAAACAGCAGCAACGACAGCAGAAAGTATCGCAAATTGGTAATAATCGTTCATACCTACAATCTAAAAATTTCGTATATTATGCAACGAACTTTTATCATTGGAGCAATCATGAAAATAGCCGTTATGGGTGGCGCAGGATACATCGGAAGCCATACCATCATTGAACTCTACAAAGCTGGTCATTCCGTTGTCGTCGTCGATAACCTTGTAAACTCAAGCGATGAATCGCTCCGCCGCGTAGCAGAGCTTGTCGGCTCCCCCATTCCATTCGTCAAGGCAGACGTCCGTGACGCTGATGCCATGGACAAGATTTTCAGCGAAAACAAGTTCGACGCCTGCATCCACTTTGCAGGACTCAAGGCCGTCGGTGAATCCGTCGCAAAGCCGCTCGAATACTACGAAAACAACATGAACGCTACGTTCGTGCTGCTCCATGCCATGCGTAACCACGGCTGCAAGAACCTCATTTTCAGCTCTTCGGCAACCGTTTACGGCAACCCGGCTCAAATTCCTATTACAGAAGCCTGCCCTAAGGGCCAATGCACCAACCCCTACGGACAGACAAAATCCATGCTCGAAGAAGTCCTTCGCGATGTGCAAAAAGCAGACCCGGAATGGAACATCGTATTGCTCCGTTACTTCAACCCGATTGGCGCACACCCGAGCGGACGCATCGGCGAAGACCCGAACGGCATTCCGAATAACTTAATGCCTTACATCACGCAGACCGCAGTCGGACTCCGCAAGGAACTCGGCGTATTTGGCAATGACTACGACACCCCGGACGGCACTGGCGTTCGCGACTACATTCACGTCTGCGACCTCGCCTCTGGCCACGTAAGCGCCCTCAAGGCAATCGAACGCAAGTGCGGACTCGCCATTTATAACTTGGGTACAGGTCACGGCTACTCCGTGCTCGACGTCGTGAAAGCATTCGAAAAAGTCAACAACGTCAAGATTCCATACAGCATCAAGCCGCGTCGCGCAGGCGACATCGCTACTTGCTACTGCAACCCGCAAAAGGCATTCGACGAACTCGGCTGGAAGGCTCAGTACGGCATCGAAGAAATGTGCCGCGACGCCTGGAACTGGCAAAAGAACAACCCCAAAGGATACAAGGGCTAAGTCCCATCTTTTACAGTGTCATCCCGGCCCTGTGCCGGGATCACCAATTAACAAAAAATTTAGCCTCCCGCATAAGCGAGAGGCATTTTTAAATTCATCAAGCGAACTCACGCTCGCCATGACGCCGCGATTTAGCGATCGTGATGGTGATGGTGCCTACGATTAGATTCGCGATACAAGTCTTCACATTCGCCAATGCTGCGAGCAGAGAAGTATCTACCACGACGCGGATCCTTGCAATCAATATGATCAGGACGGTCGCGACGGTAATCAATCTGCATCCAGACATCACCATTGCTGCAGTAAAAGTCAAATCGGCGTTCCTTATCACCACGATAGCATTCACCACGGCTGTACATTTTCTGGTCATTTCCATAACGTTCGACATGAATCCTGTCATGACGATCGCATCTCGGTTCTGCATATCGGCAGCTTACAGACGGAGGATCCATACGAGAATTGTCCCCCTTCTTGGGTGCAAGATTTATCGAGAATGCCATAGCCGAAGTACTAAGCATCATTAACGACATGGCACAGGTAAGCACAAGCTTATTCATATGACCTCATTATACTTTGAGTGTTACAACAAAGATAATATATTAAATATTTTGAAACAAAACCAAGTCTTTTTTACAAAAAAAATCCTGCCACCAAGGACAAGATTTTTTTTAAGATTTTCAAACATGTTTGCCGCTGCGACTCTCGGCTTATATCAACTTACCGCTTCGCGGTTCTTTAATCAGCGGCTCGGCAATGCCCGTGCAAGCACGGTCGCAGCTCTCGCCTTTAGATTAATTCTTCAGCGGTTATCTTGTCATCGTGTTCGGGTTCCTGGTAGCAGGATTCCGGCACCTGGACCTGGTTCTGAAAATAAGCCTTGTGCGCAGCGATTACCTTTTCGCGGGCAAACGCAGCATCCTTCCATTCACCAATTTGTACGTCCTTGCCTTCCAGTTCCTTGTAGTTCTGGAAGAAGTTCTTCGTAATGCGGAGGAACATCTGGTCCACGTCAGTAATGTCGCAGAACGGACGCGGATTAAATATTGGTACGCCCAAAACCTTGTAGTCCTTCTTGCCACCATCGGTCATATCAAGAGCACCAATCACGCGGCACGTGCAAACCGTACCCGTAATCATGGATGCCGGGCTGTAAATAAGCATGTCCAAAGCGTCACCGTCGTCAGCCTTGGTGCTCGGGATAAAACCATAAGTGCAAGGATAGCTCATGGAGCTCAAAAGGCAACGGTCGAGACGGAACACATGCAGGCGTTCGTCATATTCATACTTCAAGTTCGTGTCTTTGCCGATTTCCACGACGCAATCCACTTCATAAGGATACTTGCGTCCAATAGGAAGATCTAGATAATTGATAGCCATTTACTCTCCGTAGGCCCACATTGAGCCTCATTATCTTTTTATTACAAATATAATCCCTAATTTAGTATTTATTCAGAAATTGTAAAGTCTTTTTTTACCAACGTGTCTTCAATTCCTAATTCCGAAATCCTAACCCCGAATTATCTGCTCCGCCAGCGCGCTGATGTCACCTTGTCGAAAAGTCCAAAATAGAACACCGGTTCACCGTGATCAGGACTGTACCCCACTTCAAAGCGGATTCGGTCCAGCGCAGGAATCACGATATGCAGGCCGCCATAGACTGCGCCTTCGTAATTTTTCCAGCCTGGGGCGCCCTTGTCCCAAAGCACACTTGCATCAAGACCCGCCACCAATTGAATCCCGTAAAAGAAATTGATTCCCCAAATCGAAGCCGGACGGCGTTCACGCAACACAAAACGCTCTTCCAAAGTCAATAGCATTTCGTGCACCCCTAAATGCAATGAATCCGACTCGTGACCTCGGAACGTATTTGCACCGCCGTGATAGTAATAATCATATTTCTGCACTTTGCCTGGACGCAAACGGACAAGCGCCGTAGCTCCAGTGACAAATCGACCAATTGTATAATAGGCTCTAGCATCTTCCAGGAACTCGACAAAGTTTTCGCCCCGCTTTCCGCCAACGCCCACATGCGTTACCATGCTTTCAAAATATATTCCCTCGCGTGAATCAAGTTCGCTATCGCGATAATCAAAGGCGACGCCGAGTCCAAATTCCGGCAAAACACCCGGTCCCTTTTCGAGATAGCGGTACACCGTTTTCCCAAGAATCGAGAAATGCGAAAGCAATTTCCAGTTTACATCCAAACTAAGCAGCCATGTGGCATCCTGGAATCCGCGAAGGTCATCCCAGCTATCCGTCCGCAAGAATTCAAAATTCCAGCCCAGAGGAAGATCAAATAAATACGGAGAACTGGCATAAAAAGCATACTCGTTATTTTCGAAGAACGGATCAAGCGCCGTACGGAACTGGACTTCAGCACGAATGTCTTCGCCAAGCACATTCAAGTTCGCAAGGGCAAGCCCAAGCATGAGGCCATCGCGGTCTGTCTTTTTACCAGCGGGTGACGGAATCCAGCGGAAGATTTCTTTAAAATTGTAAACTACAGCAACCCCGTCATCCTGAGCGAAGCCGTTAGGCGAAGTCGAAGGATCCAGTTGCTTTTTACAGGAAACATAAATATCCGTAAAGAGGTCCAGGTCTTGCAGGCGAAGCTTCTCGGCTTCAAAAACCTTTTGAGAAAACGCTTCCCCAACCTTATGCGAGAGTTCGCGCCACACCACACGCGGTTTCGTATGCTCCAAGCCCTCTATTTCAATCGATTCAATTTTTGCACCATCAACGCACTGGTCGGAATCCACGCGCAGCGAATCCGGCTCTGCAGCGTTTGCAGATACAAAGGCGGAAACAAGCCCCGCCAGCAAAAAAGTCTTCACAAAAAAATTCACGAATCAAAGATACAAAAGGCAACCACCCTGCATTTTCGCAATACTCCGAAAAATTGCTATATTAGGGATACTCAAATTGAGGTGATTATGTTAGACTTTTTAGCAAACAACTGGCCCTACCTGGTTATCCTGGTCGTGGTCGTCGCTTTATTTTTTATTATCCGTGGTGCACTCAAGGGCCTGAAAGCAAGAAGCCCGTTCAACATGGAAAACATCCGCAAGAGCACCGAGCCGAACTTTCTTGCCCTCCAGCAGAAGTCCAAAGCTTTGCTCGCCGATGCCGACATGGTTTGCGAAATCAAACCGGGCAGCGATCAGGTGATTCCGAAAAAGGAAGATGTCAAGTTTTTCCGTCGTGCTGTTTCACAGAAGTTTAAACTCGCTGTGTTCCAGGTTCCGGGCACAAACAAGGTCGTGTTTTTCTTCTGCAAGACCGAAGCCGGCATCAAGAGAAGACTCCAGAACTTGGTCATCAACCAGAAGTTCCGCGAAGGCAAGCCGCCTTATATCGACGCCGCAACCGGTGAAAAGCTGAGATACCCGAAGGCTTAATTAGACGAGAGTTCGCTTCGCTTACAGACGAAAGACGAGAGAGGCGATAGATTTGATTTATATACCCCGGTCATTGTGCCGGGGTCAACTTTTTTAAAGAGACTCAAAGAGAACCATCTACAATGCGCACGTACAAAGATCTAGCCATTGCCGAAGAAGAACAAAAGCTCATAGACGCTGTAAACAGGACGAACAACTTGCTCGTCGAAGCGCCCACCGGTAGCGGTAAGTCGTTGTACATTCCGTGGTTCTTGAGCAATCACTTTAGCGGTCGCATTGTCGTCTTGCAGCCGAGACGCATCGCAGCACTTGCACTTGCGCAGTACTCTGCAAAACTTCACAACGAGCCTTGCGGAAAGACCGTCGGTTATCAGTTCCGCCAAGACAGCTGCAAATCCAGCGCTACGCGAATTCTGTTCCAGACCTATGGAAACTTTTTGCAGGAACTTTTGCACGGCAAGATGGACGCTGAATGGGTCATCTTCGATGAATACCACGAACGCAAAGCCGACATGGACTTGCTCTTTGCGTATCTGCTAAAATTGCAAGAATCAAGCCGCGCATCAGAAAGTAAAAACATCAAAGCGCCGAGAATCGCCGTCATGAGCGCAAAGCTCAACCGCGAAGAAATGGAACAAGCGCTCGGCGTCAAATGCCTGGAACTCGGACATCCACTTTATCCTGTACAAATTCTTTACCAGAAGCCCGCCGCAGGCACAAACATCAGCGCAGGCCAGGGAATCGAAAGCGAAGTAGTCCGCGCATTGCGCACTTTGTACCGCAATAACATTTGGCAGACAACGCTCGTATTCTTGCCAGGCAAAGCAGAAATCGCAAGATGCCACACCGCCGCAAGCGAAGCTCTTGGCGCAAACGTCGCCGAGTTCCTTGAACTCTACGGCGGTCAGGACCGCGAAACGCAAGACCGCATCTTTGAAGAAACAGAACGCCCGCGCGTCATCTTTACAACCAACATTGCAGAAACGTCCATCACCGTGCCAAACGTCACAGGCGTTGTCGATAGCGGCATCGAGCGCGTAAACGAATATGACGACAACAAGAAAGTGAATGTACTGCGCACACTCCCGATTTCGCTACAGAACGCCATCCAGCGCAGCGGTCGTAGCGGTCGTACACAAAACGGTTGCGCCATCCGCCTCTGGACAGAAGATGCCGAGAAGCACATGCCGCAAGGCATCGTGCCCGAAGTCCTGCAAATCGAGCCGTCGGAACTTTTATTGCAAAAAGCCGCACTGGAATCAGACGAGAGAACGAGCAAAGCCCTACAGACGAGAGACGAAAGAGGCGAGAGTCGCGACAACAAGTTTACTTGTTGGCATGACCGAGCCTTACTGTCTGACGCCGAAGGCGTCAAAGACGAGAGAAACGTCATTGCGAGCGAAGCGAAGCAATCTATTACATTACCTACGGCGATTCCAGAAGTGCGCGAAAAGATCGCTACAGCGATGCTC
This sequence comes from Fibrobacter sp., assembly GCF_045112255.1. GTDB lineage: Bacteria > Fibrobacterota > Fibrobacteria > Fibrobacterales > Fibrobacteraceae > Fibrobacter. Next base: position 130,321 of record NZ_JBGUHR010000099.1, on the reverse strand, counting down.
GAAAAATTCAGCATGCTGCAAGACGGGCGCATCACTGAACTCGGCAAGCGAGCCATCCAAACGCCAATTTCAAGCATTCCTCTAGCACTGATTCTAGCAAAAGCAAAAACCACAGCGGACCTCCCCGACTTGCTCCTCGCCGCCATGGCATGGATCCATTCCGGCACAGAATTTATCCAGAAATCTAAAAACACGCTCAACTTGCTCACGCTCGCAAGCGATACACTATCAAAAGCCATCAGCGCTCCGCGAGAAGTCTCGTTCACGCTAAAGCAACTGCGGGATTACAGGGACAATTTAGACGAGAGACGAGAGACGAGAGACGAGAGGCGAGGTATGCCTATTGCAAAAGGCGAGTCTGCCGCACACGCCATAGCCCAAAGCCTTCTCGCCGCATTCCCAGACGCACTCGCGACACCAAGCGGTAATGTCTACAAGTTGAGCAACGGCAACACCATTCGATTGCAAGTTGCAGAGCCGCCTTATGCATTGCTCGCGCTCTCCATGCTCCGCACCGAAGCAGGCGCCAAATCAGAAATGCGCGTCAACCTTTACGCTCCAGTGCCCAAAGAATTGCTCGGCGGCGAAAGCGAAATCATCCGCTACGAACTGCTTTGGCGGAGCGGTCAAGAACGCTTCATCGGCGCCGAGATTCACGAATGCGAAAGCCCCAACGGCGACATTCGCGAAACAAGCCGCAAAGAAATTCTCCCGCAAGAAGCTTCGCCAAAAGTTCTCGAAAAGCTCAAGGAACTCACCGCCGATGCCTGGCGCGACAAGCTCGAAAAAGAAAACTGGACCGGCCGTTACCTCACCGAAAACATCCAGACGCTCCTCATCAAGATGCGCCTTGCCGCAAAGCTTTACCCGGAATACGGACTCCCGGAATTCAACGAAGAAGACATGGAGCTTATCCTGAACGAGCTTACGGACGGCATATTCCTATTGCGCGACATCAACGAAGACCGTTACCGCAACATTGTCGAAGACTACTTCGGCAAATCCATGTTAGCATGGCTGCAAAAGACGTTCCCCGATCATTACATACTCCCCAATGGCAAGCGCGCCCGCTATAGCTATCAAGAAGTCGCCACCGCCGATGAACAAGGCAACGGCAAGATTGTTCAAAGCGCGGACGGCGTACTCGTCGAGATTTCGGCACGCATCGAAGACTTTATGCAGCTCCGTGGCGAGCACAAAATTGCAGACGGCAAGCTCAAAGTGCGTTACGACATTCTAGCACCGAACTTCCGCACGATTCAAAAGACATGGGACCTCACGAGCTTCTGGCAGAACACCTACGCCGAAGTCCGCAAAGAATTACGAGGACGCTATCCAAAGCACCCGTGGCCTGAGAATGTAATTACGAATTAGTAAGGCGGAATTAGGAATTATTTCACGCTATATACAGCGAGAGTCTTGCTATACTCGTAGCCTACAACTAAAAGCGGTTCACCATTGGGGCTTTTTTCAGCAGGGATAAACAAGATGCCCTCTGGACCGCGATCTTTCGGGTCTAAATAGAAATCGACAATCTTCGGAGTATTTCCGCTTTCAATTCCCGAAATATCAAATACGGCAACACCACTCGTGCGTTCCAGACCGACAAATGCATAACGCTTATCGCCTACAATGCCTGTCGTCACGTTTTCCGGTTCGCAGCCCTTGTCTTCGCTGCGGGCATCCATCTTGACTTTGCCCTTCTTGGAATTCCAGTTAAAGTAATCAGGCGCCATCTGGGCCATAGTCTGTTCAAACGCGTCGCCAGAATCCCACATCAAGTGCCCCGTTTCGCCATCGAAAATGCTGATCGAACGCGTTCCAAAGCTGTACATGTAAGGGCACTTGCCATTTTCAGTCTTATCCGGCGCCACATTGCAGCGTTCCAGATTGCTCACTGAAACGTTCTTCACATTTTCAAGAACTTCTGCCGTAAAAACATTCGGGTCCAAAATGCCATTTTGCATAAGCATCATCGGAGTAGTCACATCCGTCCATGCCTTGTAATCGTTCACCGGAGAGCCTTCGTTCGCCGTGAGCACAAACGTCTTGCCTCCGGCGGTAAATGCAGAAATTCCATCCGGCTGGCGCAATCCGCGCAACGGATAATTCTTGATTTCAATTTTCTTGTTCTTCTTGACGTCCAGCCCAAACCCAGGCTTGGAATGATCCACATAACCAAGCGGAAACACATCCAAAATCTTTTTCGCTTCGACATCGAACTTCACAAGCGCATTGTTTTCTTGCAAGCTCACCCAAGCCGTCCTGGAATCTTTAGATACCGTAATGTATTCCGGTTCAAGCGACTGCGCAAAACTCTTCACGCCCGTCTTGCGGACACCTTTTGCCATCAGCGCAATCGAATCAAGCCCGCCAAATCCGAGAACAGTCTTCTGCGGCTTTTTCCAAGCTCTAGCCAAATCTACGGCACTCGATGCATTCACGCCAGCAATCGACAAGACGCCGATGCCGCCTTCCGGGTCTTCCGTGAAATTTTCATCCGGAGATCCTTCGCATGCGATAAGCAAATTTGCGCCATCAGGAGTAAATGTGATCATGTCAGGCATGTAGCACAGTTCATGCTTTCCAAGAACTTCGAGTTTCTTGTTGTAGCGCATCACCTGCACATGCCCCATTTTCCATTCGGGATTGTTCAAGAGGCTTACCGCCACAAGATCCCCATGGACAGTCACGCTAGAGGCGCCCCCCGGCAATTTCATCTCGCTCACCTTTTTTGGATTTGCAGGGTCAGCCATATCGACGACTTCAAGGACATTCTCGCCGCCAACGACAAACAGCACTTTCTTTTCGGGCATGTACGCCGAAATTTCCGCCGTCGTCATAGGGATAGAAGCAACTTGCTTGAGCGTCGATCCCCAATGGAACGGACCCGCCGGCACATCCGACTTTTTAGCAAACGAAAAGCCCGTGCACATAAGCAGGCTCATGACAAAAGCGGTTCTTTTCATTTTCAACTCCCTGCGGCGGCGCCGCGACTTAATGAATTAATCCAGAATCAGCCACATGATAAGCATACCAAGTCCAAAGCTAGCCGCCATAGACGCCGTTTGCACGACCATGTCCTTTTTCTCTTCTTTCTTTATCTTTTCGTCTTTAGCTTTTTGCTTTTCAGCCTGTTCCTGGGAAGCCTGTACCGCAATACTCAAAGCCTTGGCGCAAGTCTCGTTGTTCTTCTTGAGCATATTGTAGCTCTGTTCCCAATTTTCGCATTTGGCCGTCTCGATTTCGAGATCCGAACGGAGAGCTTTCTTTTCAGCAATGCAGACACTGTCGTGAATCGCCATCACGCTATCGCGCACGGCAATTTCAGCGACAAGTTCGGCCTTCTCGGCATCATTATCTGCAACACTTCCAGTCGCTTTCGATTCCGCAGCATTCACAGCTCCGGCAAAAGCAAGCACAAGCAAAGAGCACAAAGCACATGATTTCAAAAAAGAACGAGCAAGAGAAACCATATTCCCTCGATTACATCTGGGCGTAAATGCGCTGCCAGCCTTCTTCCGGAATCTGGGCGCCCATCACCTGGACCACTTCATTCGAGACGATACTACCGAGCTTGCCCGAGCGTTCCATATCCCAGCCGTTCATGTAGCCGTAGAGGAATCCCGATGCCCAGAGGTCACCAGCACCCGTCGTGTCGATAGCCTTTGCAGCACCAGCAGAAACACGAGTCACCACGCCATCCTTAGCGATCAAGGCACCGCGCTTGCCGATCTTCACGACAGCGACCTTGGCCTTCTTGGCCAAGACTTCGAGAGCCGCTTCTTCCTTGACGCCGGCATAAGCAAAGGCTTCATCTTCATTTGCGATGATGATATCGATCATCTTTTCTTCGAAGAGTTCATCAAACAGCTTGCGGCAAGCTTCGACCACGCCGAACGAGCTAAAGTCGAGAGCCGTTTCAACGCCGAGGCTGCGAGCAAGCGTAAACGACTTCTTGAAGCATTCGCCGTTAAATGCGCGATAGCCTTCAGCATAAAGAAGGCCCACATCGTCATAGAGAGCCGGCGTAAAGTCATCCGAACCAAGGAAGTCCGAAGCGCCAAGGTAAGTCCACATGGAGCGCTGGGCATCCGGAGTCACGGCAGAGAACACGCAGCCCGTAGCGACATCGCTCATCCCAAGCTTCGATTCCACACCGTTATTCTTCAAGTGTTCCTGGAAAAGCTTACCAAGTTCATCATCGCCAATCTTGCTGATAAAGGCAGCCTTGCCATGCAAGCGGGAAAGACCCACCATGGTATTGCAAGTCGAGCCACCCGGCACACGAATCGGATTTTCGAGCGCACCAAGGAACTTTTCCATCTGCGGCCAATCGACCATGTTCATGCCGCCCTTCTGGACGCCCTGTGCAGCAATCCATTCGTCGCTCACATTTGCCAAAATATCAACAAGGGCTGCGCCCATACCAAGAACTTTCTTCATTAGAATCCTCCGCGACGGCGACGCAACTTGTCACCCGCTTTCAATAAAAATTCACGTTCCGATTCACTCAAGGACTGGATGCCACTGCGTTCCACCTTCTTGAGGATCTCGTCCATGCGTTTCTGTTCATCGACGTAGAACACTTCACCTTCGAGAACTTCCGGCTCTTCAGAATTGCGCGAATAAGAGCGCGAACCCGAGCGACGGTCTCGATTAAACTTTTCTGGATTGCTTGAGAACAAGCGGAAAATAGCCGAAAGCGGAGAATGGTAAAGCACCTTCGGACCATTCTGGAAAACAGCCATGTAAATAAACCCGGCAACGACACCGCCCAAGTGGGCAAAATGCGCAATCATGTCGCCCGAATTTGCAAAAAGAATGTCAAGCGCAATCATCACCCACATGGCATGCTTGATTCGCATCGGGATGACAAAGAACATGAGAATCATGCGCTCCGGGAAGAACTTGTAATACGCGACAAAAACGCCCATCAAGGCGCCCGACGCACCAATAATCGGATTGTTCGTAAGTCCGAGCAAGCACATGAAAAAGCTGAACAGCGCAGCAAAAATGCCACAGAAAAAGTACATCGAGATAAAATGACGCGTTCCCATCCATTCTGCGACTTCAGAGCCGAACATCCAAAGCATCAGCATATTGAAGAAGAAATGCATGAAGTCGAAATGGATGAACATGTACGTCACGTAACGCCAAAGTTCGAGCGGAACTCGCGGCATAAATGCACCAAAGTAGCTGATGTAATCCGTCAAGGTTCCGTATCCAGCCCCCAGATTAACTTCAAGTCCACGCCCAAGAAAAGCGATAATAAATACAGCTGCATTCGCAAGCAAAAGCGTCTGCAAAGCTTTGGGCAAATATTTAAACGGTTTCATAAACCTTCCTATACTCTTTTAAAAGCATTGACACCATATTCTTCGGCACGTATTTAGAGATAAGACTCTTCTGTTCGGTTGCACTTCGGTTCGCACCGCACTTGAGAAGTTCACGCACCAAGGTACTGCTCACAACGAGATGTTCCTGAGCGCTAAGCAGAAGCACCGTTTCAACGCCGCCCTTGCCGTAAATGACCTTGTTATTCCAGGCGGCCGCCTGTTCTGCTTCCAGGTCTGCGGAATTGCGAATCCCGCGTACCAGATAATGCGCCCCGACGGACTTCATAAAATCGACAGTCAGCCCACTGTGAACTTTGACCGAGACATTCGAGAATCCAGAGACAGCCGCCTCCACCATCGCCTTGCGCGTCTCGGCGTCAAACAAGTTTTTCTTGCTTGCATTCTGGGCAACGAGTACAATCAGGGAATCAAAGATGCCCGCGGCACGCTTCACAAGATCCAAGTGCCCCACAGTAAACGGATCGAAAGAACCTGCAAAAACCGCCACGCGGCGTTCGCGCCCTTCCTCCACAATCGATTTTTTCTGTGCTTTTGATTTCCACACCATGTGGTATAATTTACAAAAATCACGCCCTAATAAAAATCACGCCCTAATAATTATCAGCGACGACTCGCCATAGCGGCGAACTTGCCCTTGGAAATCGTCACCTTTCGCCCATTCAGGCAACTTGCGGCTCGGAGCCTCGAAGACGGCCACGCCGCCAGGGTTCAGCCATTCGATAAACGGTCGCAAGTCTGGGTATTCCATGTCCTTAAACGGCGGATCCGCATAAATCAAGTCAAAACCGCCATCGGCACAGACAATTTCCTTTTTCAGCGTAAGCACACTCGTTTCCAGAAGCTTGAGCCTGGAATCCATGCCGACCGACTTGTACGAGCGTTCGATCATCTTCGCCTGCGGGCGAGCAAGTTCCACCGCAGTAACGCTTGCAGCCCCACGGCTCAGCGCCTCAAGCCCCATGATGCCACTGCCGGCAAAAAGGTCCAGCATGCGAAAACCATCGACGCCCTGCAAAATGTTAAAGAGAGCTTCCCTCGTGCGAGAAGCTGTCGGACGCGTCTTCATGGTATCCGGGGACTCGATGTTGCGCCCCCGCAACGAACCGCCTGTAATACGAATCGGCATACTAGCGAAGCACAAGCATTTCGATACGCATGTTCGTAACCAGATACTTCTTAGCAAATCTAAGATCGGTCTTCGAGACACCCATGCGAATCGGAGAATTAGCAAATGCATTCAGGAAATTCAACAAGTCGGCAAAGTCCGCAGTCGAAGTCACCTGATAGGCATAGCGCTTATACACGCCGAAGTCCTCAACTATCGGCTTTTCAGTTCCCTTCAGCTGCACTTTGTGCGTAGAAGCGAGCGTCTTGAGAGCCTTGACTTCGGCTCCCACTTCAGAAGCAGGAACAAAGCCGCGCACAGCATCAAGGTGCACCTGCGGAACCGAGAACTGTCCGAAGGCAGCCACTTCAGTTGCAGCTTCCGATGCAATCGGGGACTGGAACGACTTGCTCACCGCCTTAAGCCTATCCATAAGCGTGTGCTGCGACGAAGCCTTCATCGCGATACCGCGAAGGTAATAGTAGTTCGGAGCCTGGAACACGCATTCAGAGAATCCAATATCGTCCGGTGCGGCAGTGTTGAGGAACGACAGGAACTGGGCCAGCGCCGTTTTCTGGAACGAAATCTTTTCCAGCGGGAGATAGCTATTGTAGCTCGTTCGTTTGTTATTAAACAAAGCCTGGGGGTTGATTTCCTTTACGATTTCCCTAACAGGCATTGCGGCACGAGCTTTAGCCAATGCTTTCTGCTGTTCTGCAATCTCTTCGGCGGTCGGACCAGCAGGGGCCGTCTTAGTCGGAGTACTCCCCTTCGCGCCAATCAAGTTGAGGTAAGATTCCGGGAAAACGCCATCCAGCGCCGCCGGAACCCCATTCATGCTCAAGTAACCGCTAAAACCAAGCACGGCAGCGACAACAACAGCAGCAACAGTCAAATACTTTTTCTTGTAGCGGCGTTCCACATCCGCAACATTCGTCACATGCAAATGCTGCGAAACACTACCGATGGTGGAATTCTTTTCCGCCACCGCAATAAGGTTCATGTGAATCATACACCCTCCATCTGATTGAGAGCAGCACCAACAGCGCCGACACAGCAAATCATGTCAACGGGGTTCACGCTTTCGTCACACGGGAGCTGCGACAAGTTTGTCATCAGCGACACCTTGTAATCGCTCAACTTTTCCATGAGAATATTCACGAACTGCTCGTTCGAAGCCATTTCGCCGCACAAGCGCACGTCGGTCACACCGTTGACGGAATTCTCAGACTGGACAAGCTTCATCTGTTCAACAATTTCGTTTGCAAGGATCGGGTACGCCATCTCTTCAGTCTTTCCGACCATCGAAAGCGTCGAAACGCAGCGCAAGGCAAGGAGTTCGTCGCGACGCATCCAGGCAAGCGTCACGCCCGTAAAGTCAGCCTTCACAACGCACACTGCATCCTTGATCTTTTCGCCAACATCCATTACATTCATGAGCGAAAGCACATCGACTTCCATAGACTTCGGCGAGAGCACACGGGAGCGGAAGCCCTTGCGCAAAGCATCGACCCATTCCTTGCGGACAGCCATGATCAGTTCATTATACCCGAGAGTATCGTCACCGCTCAACGTGATGGAATCGACAACATAAGCGCTCACATCGGCGTTGGTGAAAAGTTCCATATACCATTTCAAATACTGAGACTTGCTTGCAACAGCCTCTTGCGGCACGTAGACCTTGCGGATAATAGACATCGTCGCAGGCATCGTCACCGAAGTCGCTTCGATATCCTTGATCTGGTTTTCGTCCACCCACTGCTGGAGCATGCTCTCAAAAAGGAAAATATCGTAAATGGGATTGGTTTCAGCAGGGAGGACCGCAGCCTTGACCACCATCTTTGCAGTCGCGTCCACAAGGGCGACCTTCATAGAGGTGTCACCAACTTCAATACCTAGATATAACTTCGTATCGCTCATATATATGCTTATGTAAAGTTTTATATCCTAAAACTAATCAAAAATTATCGATTGTAACATGTTTTCGAGCTTTTTCTTTCCAATTCCATGCACTTTTTTGAGGTCAGAAGGTCCTTTGAATGGCCCTGCGGCGTTTCGGCGCTCGATAATTTTGTCAGCAAGCTTTGGCCCCACCCCCTTTATGGCGCACAAATCGTCGGCACTTGCCGTATTGATATTCAGCGGGAACGAGACCTTTTTCTTCGCCTTACGGTGACGCTCCGTCGATTTCGGGCCGGGATCCGCAAGGGGTATTACTTTGTCGGTATCGTAAGCCTGGACTGTACTAGCATCTGCAACCGGGACAGCATCAGAAAACGCACCCGGTGATGCGTCAGGAGTACCCCCCGGTGATGCATTTGCAACAACTATAGCGTCTCCGACTTCGAATGTCTCGATAGACGGGAGTCCCCACGGGAGGTAGCGGACGGTTAAGCCAATGATAAAGAGGATGATTGCGAGTTTGAGAATTCTTTTTTCAGATGCGTTCATTGCCTTTTCTGAGAGGTTCATCTAGCAAAGGATATAGCAAACGATCTAGCAAAATATTCTCGACGTGGGTCGCGTCCGACGGAACGTCCACGGAAATGCTCGGGTAAGCGCTCTCGACAATGCGGATCGGGCGGCGCCCAAGAATTCGCATCTGTTCCAGCGAGCGTTCCAGCTCAATTTTACTCTGCGGAAGCGACGCAAACTCGTCGCGGGATTCACGGGAGTAAGCGTAAATGCCTTGGTGCTGGAACCAGAGGTTCGCTTCTGCAGGCGGCACAGACCTTGTAAAGTCGACCGCCACACCGTCGCGCACGAGCACTTTCACGACGGTCTTGAGTTCAGCTTCTGCGGGGTTCAGCGGGCATGCGACCGTCACCCAGCATTCGGGGTGTTCCGAGAGGTCTTTTGCGACATCGCGGAGCACGGAAGGTTCAACAAGAGGCTCGTCGCCCTGGAGATTCACGACCAGGTCAAGGCCAAGCTTTTTGGCGGCCTCCGCCACGCGGTCGGAACCGGTTGCACATTCGCCAGTCATCACGCAATCAAAGCCAGCCGCCGTGACCACAGCTTCGATTTCTGCGCTATCCGTCGCACAGACGATGCGATCAAAGCAATTGGCGAGGAGCGCGCGTTCCATGGTACGGACAATCATCTCCTTGCCATTGAGCTTCAGGAGAGGCTTTCCCGGGAATCTGGACGAACCCATGCGGGCCGGAACGATGCAGCTGACCATGTGGCAAAATTATAGAAAGCCACCTCCTCGAACACGTCATTGCGAGGAGCGTAGCGACGCGGCAATCTCCGACTACATCACCTTCGGGATGGCGAAGTGGTCGTTTTCCACAGCCGGAGCGTTTGCAAAAGCCTGTTCAAGCGTAAAGCCCTGTACCGGCACATCTTCACGGAGGATGGTAGCGCCGTTTTCAACAGCTGTCATCGGTTCCACGTTAGAAAGGTCCAAAGCCTTCAATGCTTCGAGATGGTCGAGCATCTTGTCCAAGTGACCCTTGATAGCCGGGATATCTTCTTCTGCAATGCTCAGGCGAGACAACTTCGCGAGCTTCAAAACTTCTTCACGTTCAAGCATAAAAAACCTCTTTTTTTACAGGATGCAAGATAGAATATTTTAGTAGGAAGTAGGAAGTAGACAGTAGGAAGTAGACAGAAAATGCATTAGACGAGAGAATTATAATCGCGGCTTTGCCGCGATTATTTCAATTCCGAACTCCGCATTCCGAATTCCTAATTACTATCCTATCACTTCCAATGCGGCGTACTTGAGGATGATGGTGCGGTTCATGTTCTCGCGGTCAAAGCGCACATCGACACGAGCGTTATCGCCACTGCCATAAGCCTTCATAATCACGCCCGTTCCATACCTGGAATGGCGAACGCGGGCGCCCTCGTGGTACGGATTGTCGTACTCGATTGTCGGGCCAGACGGTGCAGGCGATTTCACGACCTTCACCGGATTGCGGTACACGATGTGCTTGTCGTTCTTCTTGATAGAGGCTGGCACAGGCGCCGGTCGAGAGCCATACGAGCCGTAAGAACCGCCACCGTACGAATTGCCGGAACCACTCCCATAGCCGCGAGAGCCGCCGCCATAAGAACTATTGCCATACGAGCGGTTGCCATAGGAATTACCCGAACCCGAGTTGCCATAAGACGGACGAGAGCCATAATTCGACGAACCGTAAGACGGCTTGGAACGCGTATTGCCCACAAAATCAGGAACAGACGGGCGCGTATTCAAGCACGGCGTAAAATCAACCACAGACGGATCCAGTTCCTTGAGGAAGCGCGACGGCGCAAACGGGCGGATGTTTCCTTGGAAGAACCTTCGTTCCGCATGGTACAGATAAAGTTTCTTTTCGGCGCGGGTACAGCCCACGTAGAACAGGCGGCGTTCTTCTTCCATCTGCTCGTTGATTTCGGCCATCGAGAGCATCGAAGTTCCACGCACGAGCGGGAAGATTTCATCATCGCAACCGGCAAGGTGAACCGTATTGAATTCCAGGCCCTTCGCCATGTGAATCGTCATAAGCGTCACAAGGCCCTTAGACGTATCGACCTTCTTGTCGCCATCCGTCAAGAGCGAAATATCCTGCAAGAACGCATCAAGCGTTGCGCCCGGATGTTCTTCGTCAAATTCGCGGATAGCGTTGATCATTTCGTCCAAGTTCGCAATGCGTTCGTCGGCCGTGACTTCATCTTCCTTGCGCAAGAAGTCCTTATAGCCCGTATCGTTGATGATATGTTCAGCAAGAATCGGAAGCGGATACTCGCCAGAAGTCATCATGTTCTTCCAGTTCGTTACAAGGTCCGTAAAAACTTTCAGCTTCGGAGCGCCGCGCCCCGTGCCGTTCGCCTCAGCCAACAAATTGTCCCAGAACGAACCCTCGCCCGCCTTCACCTTGGCGAGCACACCTTCGACTGTCGTCTTGCCGATGGCACGCGGCGGAGTGTTAATCACGCGCAAGTAGGCGGCATCGTCTTTCTCGTTTGCAAGTACGCGCAAATAGGCAAGCACATCCTTGATTTCTTTGCGGTCCCAGAACCTTGTACCGCCAAAAATCACCGACGGGATGCGCAAATCATTGAGCGCCTTTTCAAGTACTCGGGACTGCGCGTTCGTGCGGTAGAAAATGGCCGTCTTGGCATAAAAATCAGGCCCCGCCTGCGCCACCGTCTTTGCAATGTTCGAAGCTTCGGCACGATCATCTTCAAAATAGCGCACGTGAATGAGTTCGCCCGCTTCTTCCTTGGAAAACACGTTTTTCTGCATTTCGGCAGGACGGACGTTATGAGCAATCACGGAACCCGCACCCTTCACAATGTTTGCGGTCGAGCGGTAATTGCGTTCGAGCTTTACAATCGTCACCGGAGCAAAATCGCGGTGGAAGTTGCGGATAATCTTGATGTTTGCGCCTCGCCAGCCGTAAATACTCTGGTCGTCATCGCCCACCACCGTTACGTTTTTCTTTTCCCTGTTGATCAGCAACTTCAAAAGTTCATACTGAACGTCGTTCGTATCCTGGTATTCATCCACGACAACGTACTGGAAACGTTCCCTCAGCTGTTCCGCCAAATTCGGGACCATCTGCAACATGCGAACCGTATTGAACAGCAAGTCATCGAAGTCCATTGCGTTCGATTCCGCAAGCTTTTTCTGATAAGCCGCGTAATAGCGGGCCTTGCGTTCTTCGTCGGCAAATTCGGCGTTCAAAGCAGCCACATCCGGCGTCTGCAAGACAGCCTTGTCGTTCTTGTACAAGACCGTATTCTTGAAACGGGAAATCGCGCTGTGAACCTTCTTCAGTTCATTCACATCGTAATCGTCGCCCAAATCGTCCTTCAAAATTTCCTTGAGAATGCGCTTCTGGTCGTCGTCATCGTAAATGGAAAAATTTGCGTCAAACCACTTGCCACCAAGCGCCTTGATCACGGATTCCTTCGCCAGACAGAGCTTCAAAAGCTTAAGGCAAACGGAGTGGAACGTGCCCATCCACGTGAACGGCTTACGGCAATTCAAAAGTTTCTGGATACGGTCCTTCATTTCGCGAGCGGCCTTGTTCGTAAAGGTCACCGCCAACACGCGATTGGAATCGATATTGTGGTACGAAACCAAGTGAGCAATCTTGTAAGTAATGCAACGCGTCTTTCCAGAACCTGCACCGGCCAAAATCAGCATCGGGCCGTTAATCTTTTTCGCGGCGGCCGCCTGTTCCGGGTTCAATTCTTTATCTAAAACACTATCATCAACAACATTGCATTCTACGAAATCGTCCATCTAGCACTCCTAGTCGATATACAGATGTGCAATATAGTAATTTGGTCGTTGGTCTATGGTCGTTGGTTATTAGAGATGTGACAAGAACTACTAACATTATTTTACATAAAAATACAGAACCAAAATCCTTGCTCATGCGTGTTAATATAGCAGGGGTATCTTAAATATCCCTGACACACAAAAAGGACCATATGAAATCACAAAAGTATCAATTTGTTGATAGCGGACCACATATATTTTTCCAACATTTGAATATGTTGACAAAATCAAGATACTGGAGTATATTTTAGCATGAAATTCACCGTGGAAAAAATGTCTTCGGTCATTGCTGAAATTAAAGCGTTGGAAAAAAATCAGCAAGATCTTCTGAATAAAGATTATGAAATTATCGAAAAACAAGGTATCGAGTATGTTCGCGTTCGGCCACTTCAAAAAGAAATCTTCGAAATAAAATCAAATGAATTGCGATCCTTGTTTAAATATAAGGCTGGAGCCATTATAATAATTGGAGTTGTTTTCGTAAAAAGGACTCAAAAAACGCCAAAAGACAAAATCAAACTAGCCATACAACGACTGAAGGAGGCTTAGCAATGCAATACGTTTATGTAAAGGATTCCGAAGGATTTGTTTTCAAAAAAAAAGCATCCGAAGTTGCAGCGAATGAAAAAATCATCTCCGAAAAAGAATACAAGAAAAAATCTGGAATAGCCTTATACGAAAAAAAATTTGGACACGGAGGCACCCGCGAAAACGCAGGCAGAAAAACAAAATTTTCCTTCCCTCTGAAATTTCAAATTAGAGTCACAAAGGAAGAGAAAGATTTTTTGTCTTTCGCCAGAGATAAAAAAATGGATTTTTCAGCTTTGATGAATATCGCAATGAAAGCTGATTTGTAATACTACTCATCCGCTGTGGAAGCGCCGATGGCCTGTTCCAAAGTGGTCAGACCCTGGAGAGCCTTGTTGATGCCGTCCATACGGAGCGTAATCATTTCGCAAGACTTGATGGCCTCGCGCTTGATTTCGTCACCGGAAGCGCGCTTGATCACGAGATTACGCACGGCTTCGTTCGGTACAAGGAACTCGTAAATACCGCAACGGCCCTTGAAGCCCGAGCCATCGCACTTTTCACAACCACGGCCATGATAGAACTGCATGTCCGGCGAGAGGTGGAGTTCGTCGCGAAGTTCCTGCGAGATTTCGACCGGTTCCTTGCAGTTCTTGCAAATGCGGCGCACAAGTCGCTGGGCCAACACACCCTTAATGGCGGTAGACACAAGGAACGGTTCCAGTCCCATTTCGAGCAAACGAGGGAATGCGCCGGCAGCGTCGTTCGTATGGAGCGTACTGAAGACCAAGTGACCCGTCAAAGCAGCTTCGATAGCCATTGTCGAGGTTTCCTGGTCACGCATTTCACCGATCATGATCACATCCGGGTCCTGACGGAGCAAGGCACGAATGCCCGCCGCAAAGGTAAAGCCTGCGGCATTGTTGATCTGGCCCTGGTTCACACCGTCAATATTCAATTCCACCGGGTCTTCCATCGTCGAGATGTTGATCGTGGAATCCAAAATTTCTCGAATGGAAGCGTAAAGCGTCGTAGACTTACCAGACCCCGTCGGACCAGTAACGAGCACAATGCCGTTCGGGGCATTAATGGCATCGATAAATTGCTTGAGCACACGGGGGTCAAAGCCCATTTCACGTAGCGGGAACTGACCCGAATTCGGGTCCAAAATACGCATAACGATCTTTTCGCAGACGCCGCGCTTACGCAAAGAAATCGGGAACGAGCTCACACGAAGGTCAACTTCGGATCCCTTGTAGCGCACCGTGAAACGTCCGTCCAACGGCTTACGCTTTTCTGCAATGTCCATCTTGGACAAGAGCTTGATACGCGAAAGGATCTGCGGCATGAGTCGCGCGGGAATCGGGGACATCACCTGCAAGTCACCGTCAATACGGTAGCGCAGCTTGAGGAACGTCTCTTGCGGTTCAAGGTGAATATCGGATGCATGACGCGCAATAGCCTCATGGATCAAGGTCGTCACGATCTTCACGACCTGGCGGCCTTCTTCGTCGGAAAGTTCCGGTTCATCGCTTGTACTGCTGCCGCGTTCGACTGTTTCAAGTTCATCGTCGCCAGAAGATCCAATAAGTTCTGCCAGGGATTCTTCGGCCGGGCCGTGCCCCGCAAAGAGGATGTCGATCGTCTTCTTGATGTCCTGTTCAGACGCCATGACCACATCGACATTGCGCTTGACCTTGAACTTGATGGAGTCCCTGAGACGTACGTTCGTCGGGTCCGCCATGGCAACCACGAGCGCCTGGCGAGCATCCTTTGTCACGTAAAGCGGAACAATCTTGTTCGCCTTGCACTGATCTTCAGAGATAAACTCGTAGACCTTTTCATCGAGCTTGATGGAATCGAGCTTGACGTAAGGAACTTCGAACTGGCTGCAAAGAATCTTCATCAGCTTATCTTGCTGGATGAATTTCAAATCGACAAGAATACTGCCGAGACGTTTGCCGCCCGAAGTTTTCTGCTTTTCAAGGGCCTCGTTCAGCTGTTCCTGCGTAATAAAGCCCTGGTCCAGAAGCATTTCACCAATACGCTTTTTGGTGACACTCTGCATCTGGACGCCCAAAATGTCCGTAAGCTGCTCAGGTTTTACCATCTCCGCTTTGAGAAGGACCTGAGTCAGGGTCAACTTTTTACCCTTCTGTGTCCAGAACTTGACTTCTTCTTCAGCGTACTTCAGCTGATCTTCGTTAATCAGGTTAACGCGAACCAGCAACTGTCCTAAACTGCTTGAATCCTTCATAGATGCGACCACGCCTGAGCGTTTAAAGTAATCCTACCACCAAGTTTTCTTTTCAAAGAAACTCCACTCCCACAACTTACTAAACCGACGTCGTGGATTTCGCCCCACTTGGGCGTTCCCTTCAAATATATACTATTTGTAACTTCAGAAGTAAAAAGGAGTTCATATTCTTCCCCACCATTTAGCGCAAATTTGAGGGGAGACAGGCCAAAATACTCGCACATTTCTAAAACATCGTCGTCAATGGGCAATTTTTCCTCGTCAATTTCGATGGAAACGCCAGACGAAAGCGCAAGGTGGTTCACTTCGGAACTAAGGCCATCGCTAATATCCATGCAAGCGCCATGCACCCCCTGTTTTACCAGCTGCGCCCCCGCATCTTCGCAAATTTTCGGGGAAAGGTGGTACTCGACCAGGCGCGGGAAGCGTTTGGCCTCTTCGGGATGGTTCATCAAAATCCAGAGTCCGGCATCAGATTTGCCGAGAGTTCCCGCCACAAAAACGTGGTCACCCGGTTTTGCCGCACTGCGGAGGAGCGCCGTTTCGCCATCGGTCGTGCCGAGAAGCGTTGTCGAAAACATCCCGACATCGCCTGCAACCGTATCACCGCCAATCAGCGTAATTCCTCTTCTCTCAAAGCCTTGCGCAAAAGCTTCTGCAATTCTGTTTCGAGTTTCTTCGCTCCAGTTTCTGTTCAGGCAAAGTCCAAGCAAGGCAATTTTGGGGCGACCGCCCATCGAAGACACATCCGAGACGTTGGAGACAATGTGCTTTTCGACCGCCTGTTCTGGACTAGACCAGTCCAGGCGGAAGTGCGTGTTTTCGACCGATAGATCCTTTGTTACAAGCCATCCGTCAAAGATGGCGCAGTCGTCTCCAGCAGACAGCCAGCTGCGGTATGCCGGAGGCTCTTTTCTTAAGGGGCGTGCCCCTTCCAAAATTTTTGTGACGAACCTGAACTCGCCAAGATCTGGGAATTTCATATTTTTCAAGGACAATTCAATTTTTCACCCGATAATTTAACAATAAACTTTCTATACTTAAGGCGTGGGACACATATTTTTCATAACGCCATCATCGCCAGGCAGCTTGGACAAGCTCAACCAGTGGACATTCCGCTGGCTTTTGGAACATGGCAACATGGCAGAAGATTCCACCCTCTATACTTGCAATTCCATCGAAAGCGCCCAGAGCCTTCTGGAATCTGCACTCATCATCGGTCAGTCGCCATCGCTCATCATCTTTGACCATGCCGACCACGCCACCGAGAAGAACCTGGCTTTCAGCAAGGAACTCCACAACGGCATCCCGGAATCCTGGATTATCGAGATCATCCCAGACGACATGCCGCTCCCCGAAGATTCAAGAGACGATAGCACCTTCTGGATCAGACGCCCAGTCAGCGAAGAAGAATGGTACGCCACGCTTGAAAATGTTCTGCACAAGAACGGTTGTCCGCAATGGGCAAAGTGGACCAAACACAAGAGCTATAGAGGTTTTTAAACGTGATTAAAGGCGTTAGCTATTTTGGAGTGCGCTCACCGAAGCTTGCGCTCATGGACGTTGCACACATAAAAGAAGCGGGGTTCAACGCCATTCTCCACACATGGAGCGAAGAGGACCTGCAATATTATTACGACACCATGAAGCAGATTGTAGACGAGTCTGCCGCCATGGGTCTTTCTGTTTATGTGAACCCGTGGGGCGTAGGCCGCGTGTTTGGCGGTGAAGCTTATTCGGAACTCACCGCAAGGAACCACGACATGTGCCAGGTCGCCCTCGACGGGAAACCGAAAGTGGCCGCATGCCCGAACCACCCGGAGTTCCGCGCGTACATGCACAAGTGGATTGCAGCCGTATGCGACACGAAAGTCTCGACGATCTTCTGGGACGAGCCACACTTTTACTTTGAAAAAGGCGGGCTTCAAAACTGGAGCTGCCGTTGCAAAAAATGCCGCGAAAAATTCCGTACAAAGTACGGCTACGAAATGCCCGCCGAGCTTACGGAAGACGTAAAGCAGTTCCGCGAAGAAAGCCTAATTGAATTTCTGGACGAGATGACCCGAGATGTCAAAGCGCGCGGCAAGCGCAACTGCGTTTGCATGCTCCCGCCGTGGTTTCCCGCAGGCCTCGATGACTGGAGCCGCGTCGCAAGCCTCGATGCCGTCGATGAAATCGCAAGCGATCCGTACTGGGAGCGCGGAGCAAGCGAAGAATGGGTCCGCGAAAAATACCGCGAGACCGCAAACAAACTCGTAGAAGTCGCATCCCGTTACGCAAAATCCGTACAGATGTGGATCAAGGCTTACCAGATTGAAGCAGGACGCGAAAACGACCTCGCCATCGCCGTCGAAGAAAGCCGAGCCGCAGGCATCAAGAACATCTTCGCCTGGAGCTACCGAGGCACAGAAACATTGAGCTGGCTCAAAAGCGACAACCCGGACGAAGTCGCGAATGTTTTCAGAAAAGCTCTTAAAAAACAACCCCAATAATTTTTTATGAAAAAAAAGATCCTCGCAATACTACTCTTACTCGCGTCAAGCGCATTCGCCCAGTATGCCAACGGCAAATTTCATAGAGGGCTTTTCTTTTCAACAAGTCTAACCTTCGGATATACGTACCTGCGCAACTACGAGTTGAGCATTCAGGACGAAGGCTACAACGAAAAGACGCACAAATTTAATGGCGCCATGCACCCCTATGCCGAATTGCGATTCGGCAGGACTACCGCCAACATTTTCTCCTTATACGGATCCCTCGGGCTTGGATTCGGGATTGGAAATTTTGATGCCGTGGACAAGTCCTACAATGTTCATCCAGACAACAACAGCCAAGTCGAGGCCACCGGTCTGGACGTCAAATTCCTTGTAGGCGGAGGCGCAGAGTTTTATCCCGTTCAAAATCAGGAGAATCCTCTTTACGGTCTATTCTTAGGATTCTCCCTGGGTTTCGTGATTGACGGCGTAAAATACACCATCGACGAAAACGATGGCGACTTCGACGGATTTGCCAACATCTTTTACCGTTTTGAATTGGGTAAGGAATGGTGGATTGACACACGCTGGAGTCTCGGCGTAGCATTGAACTACATGTACGGATCCCTTGAACTCAAAGACGAGACATCCTCGTACAATAGCGCAGGAATCAACGAAAAAGCATCCTGTGTCACACACACCATTGGCATTTCAGTAAGAGTCGCCCACTAATTACTTCATCACGCGTATAGTCGCGGAGCTGTTACGGGATTTCACGAGATACGTGCCGTTTGTCTTCGCGAGTGCGCGGACTTTCTGCGAAGCGTCCTGAACGTTCAAAGCATCGACGCGACCCACATGCGCCCCGAGCATATCAAACACATCGTAGGAGGCAGGCGCTCGGCTTGACGTAAACTTCGGGCGAACCGAAACATATTCATGGAAGAACTCAAGCCAATCGATATTCACGTAGTTGCCCGTAATCAGAATTTTCAGAACGTGCTTTCCGGCTTCCAAATCAAAATTTCCCAGATTTTCTGTTTTATACACGCTCCAGTCCTCGCCCGTCTTGGAAAGCGTTCTCGCCGGAATAAGTTCCTTGTCATCCAAGAGCAAACTCAATCCCGACGATTCTGAACCCGAAGCATAATTGACGCTGACGCCATACGCGCCAGCATCTTCAACATTCACGGTGTATTCCAGCCACTCGCCTTCCTGCGTGTAGCCAATAGCGTAGTTGTCGCCACCTGTATAAATATCGACGCCGTCCTTGCGGTACTCGCCGCCCCTGTTTTCGGAATCGTTGTCCGAGAACGAAGCATTTCCAGTGCCAATGCCCGTGATGTCGTAATTTTCCGCCTCGATCTTGCCCGGGATTTTTGCAGGCTCGCCGGCGACAACGCTATCGCCTTCCACCTTGCCAAACGGCTTCTGCGGAACAGGTTCCACGGGCTTGCGGTTCACCGCCTTGAGCATCTGCGCCGCATAGCGCTTGCCGAATTCCACGTAGGCATCGTGATTGAAATGGTAGCGGTCCACGCCGTTACCGCCCAAGCCCTCGGACGAGGCGTAATACGTGTTGTCCATCGTATTCGGGAGTTTCGACACGCGGTCGGAATAGCAGCAGCCTTCGCGCAAGAGTTCGCCTGCCACAAACGGCACCGTATCAGAACTCATGTCAAGCGCCTTGAGAATATCGTCGCGAGTTTTCTTCACGATCTTCGGCCAGTCGGAATAACCGCCGTCGGTTTCACCCTGGTGGAAAATGAATCCCTTGATGACGCCCTTTTCTTGCGCCTTTTTCGCGATGTCGATAATCGTCTTCGTCACGTTACCGTCGCTTGCGTATTCCTTCGCGTAGTTCTGGAGCCAGGATTCTGCCGTCGAGAGGTAATTTTTGTACTGGTCCTGGTCAAAGAGCTTGATGCTTGCGCCGCCCACGGCCACCGGGATAATCCCGATGGTCACATCAGGCATGCTGTCCGCCATCGTGCGCCCAAACCAGTCCGCCACGGAAATCGTGTTGCCGCAGTTAAAGAGCGATGGCACCGCCGGGTAAACGTCACCAAGCGTGTTGCGCCCCTTGCCCGAGCACTTTTGCGTCGCAAAAATCTTGAAGCGCGAATTTTCGACCTTGTCCGCGCTCTGGGCATCGGCAGTGCCGCCCATGTTGGACTGCCCATACGCAATGTAGATGTGGAAATTCGGATCTGGAGCAGCCTCGGAAGGAGCAGCACCAAACAACACAAAGCCAGCAGCAACGCATGCCACGGACGCAAAACCAGAAAGCTTATTAAACATTCCCATATATCCCTTTGGGTTAAACAACAACTATAAATTATACAGAAATGCAATAAAGCGCTCCCCCACCCTAAAAAATTCTATAGACACTTTGTCTATGCGATTTCGTCGCAGTAAGAAGCAGGCAGTAGAGATAGGAATGGGTAAAAAAATGTATTTTTTACAAAGTTAATATTCTCGGAAATTTTTTATCAAATCTTATGACAAAAAGACTTTTTGCGACCTCGCTTTTTATATTCCTCTTTGCATCGAACGCCAGTGCCTGGGATATGGGAGCATATGTTGAAAGCGCACAAGCCGGTGAAGGGAAAATTGATTCATCCACTGTTCAAAAAATCGAGCAAAAACAACCCGAAGACGCCGACAGCAGCATGGCGTTAACCGAAGAAAAAAAACAACAGATAATCAACAAGCACGTCTATCTCGGATGCTATTTTTCAGCGGAAGTTGCATTCGGTTACACGTCGCTAAACTATTCTGTAAACAACAGAAGCGGCAAATCTGTACAAAAATTCAGCGGACTATCTTTTCCTTATGCCGAAATACGGTTTGGTCATTACTTCGCTAACATAGTCTCCGTTTATGGAGCACTTGGAATCGGAATTGGCACAGGCAAATACGAAGGCCCCTACCCAAAGCAAGATAAAGAGGAAATTGACGCCGTGAGCTTTAGAGGTCTTTTAGGACTCGGTGCTGAAGTTTATCCATTTCAAAACAAGGAAAGCGCTCTTTACGGCCTGTATTTAGGGCTTTGCGTTGGCGGCGCCGTCGAAAGGGCACAAGACGACAACGAAAGCTTTGGCTACACATACCGCTCAGCCGATCCTGATTTAGAAATCTTCGACAATACCTTTATCCGTTTTGAAGTAGGTTACAGCTTCTGGATTGATAATCGTTGGAGAGTAGGCCCAGCTTTCAGCTATTCTTTCGGCAGACATGATTCTGACGACGAACACAATGACATTACTACAAGCCACAATTTCAACTTAGCCATTAAGATTGCACTCTAAAAGTGTCGCACACATCATCTGCAATTAGCAAAAAAAATTAGCCCCGTCGCTTTGGACGAGGCTTAAAAAAAATCACTGGATCCTTCCGCCTTTCGGCGTCAGGATGACGCAAAATAGATTACTTTGCGCGTTCGAGGTAAGAACCGTCGCGGGTATCGACGCGGATCTTGGTGTTGTTTTCGATGAAGAGCGGAATCATCACCTTAGCGCCAGTTTCGAGAGTAGCTTCACGCATCACGTTACCGCTGGTGTTGCCTTGAACTGCCGGAGGAGCGTCAACGATCATCAAGTCAACGAAGGTCGGCGGGATAACTTCGATCGGAAGTGTAGCCATCGTCTTCGGATCCTTCCACCAAGTGACTTCGACAGTAGCGCCATCGAGGAGCCAAACTTCGCAGCCATTGAGAGCTTCCTTGGAGATTTCTTCAGTTTCCTGAGTTTCGCTGTTGAGGAAGTACCAAGTAGAACCGTCGTTGTAGAGGTAGGTCATTTCGGTGTAGGTCACATCAGCTTCTTCCACCGTATCACCGCTCTTCCAGGTGCGTTCGAGAGTACGGCCAGTCACCAAGTTCTTGATACGAACGCGGTTGAAAGCCTGACCCTTACCCGGCTTCACAAACTGGTTTTCGATGATTTCATACGGCTGACCATCAACCATGATTTTCAATTTTTTACGGAATTCGTTGGTGCTTACAGTACCCATATTATCCTCTTTTGGTTTTTGATTCTAAATTTAGCAATATAATGAACAATTCTGTTAAAACTTTCACGCATATTTCTGAATTTTTAGACTATTTGGGCAAAGATTTTACAGGTTTGACAAGCGAAATGCGCGCAAACCTCGACCAAGAGCCCACGTTCGCATTCAACTGTTCCAAGCACTACGCCGACCTCATCAAGAATTCGGCCGAGTCCGTCAAACTGCTACGCGAGGTTCTCCCAAGCAAGGACGAACTCAAGGAAGCCCCAGGCTTTGTCGATGACCCCGTCGGGGACCTCCCCGCCGGCAAGTCCGAATGCATCTTGCAAAAGTACGACAACCGCGCCCTCATCGTTTCGACTTCTGCCTGCGGTGTGCGCTGTAGGTTCTGCTTCAGGCGCAACTACCCCTTCCAGGACACGCAGAATATCGCGAGTGAAGTTTCGAACTGGCTGGATGTCCATACGAGCATCTGGGAAGTCATCCTCTCGGGCGGAGACCCGCTCTCGCTTGGCCCGGGACCGTTCCGCGACCTCGTGGAAGCAATCGCATTCCACCCGTCTGTCACGACGCTCCGCATCCACACGAGACTCCCGATTATGCGACCGGACCTCGTGATGCAGCATTTTGAACTTTTGCGAGAACTCCCCGCACGATTCAATTGTGTGCTCGTGGTGCACGTAAACCACCCCGACGAACTAGACGAAGAATCCGCCGCCGTTTTCGCACAACTTAAATTCAGCGGTTGGACACTCTTGAACCAGAGCGTTCTTTTAAAAGGCGTGAACGACGATGCAACAACGCTTGAACGCTTGAGCCGCAGGCTATTCGAGCAAGGCGTACTCCCCTACTACCTGCACCAGCTCGACCACGCAAAAGGCGTCGCCCATTTTGAAGTCAGCGACGAACGCGCCCGAGAACTCATCGCGCAGATCCGCACGAAGCTCCCCGGCTATCAAGTGCCCAAGCTCGTTCGAGAAATCGCCGGCGAAAAGAGCAAGACGCCGGTGTAACAAGACTTAACTGAGACCTTCGTCCTTTCAGTCCTCAGGATGACGATTTCATTTAGAACCAGTAGCCTACGCCAAGCTGGATTTTGTTGAATAGGTAATACGAACCGACCATACCTTCGTCGATATATTCGAATTCCTTTTCAACGGATTCGATACCCGTCGCATTGTCTGTACGGCTATTCCATCCAGAAACGGTGTAGCTGCCACAAGTTTTATTGACCGTCACGACATCGGTCAGTTGATATGACAAGTGCACATCGACAAAGAGGCCAAAAGAAAATTCGTGTCCGAGACCTACAGATAAGCCTGCTCCGAAAAAGCGGTCGTCATGGCATTTGTCCGGCCGATGTTCTTTCGGGATATAGAATTCACTTTTTCGCATAAGCAAAAAGTCAAAAACCGGCCCCGCCTCGAAATAAATTATTTCTGGAATCTGGAACTGCGCCATCACGGGAATTTCCAAATAAAGCAGATAGTCCTTATTATCACCTTTCCACAAAGATTCTGTGCATCCATCGCAGCTAACACCCACTTGTTGATCATCCGAAACAAAATAGCGGTAGTCTAGCCCGATTGATGGATGCAGCGCAAAGCGGTTCGAAAGCTGGTACAGCGCATCAAACGAAAGTGTTACGCCGGACCCGACGCCGTCCGCATAAACGCCCCAGGGTGCATCGGTAATTTCGTTAACCTTACTCAGATTCAAGTGAGTTCCCAATCGCAAAGGTCTGTCAGTCGCAGCAGCCGATTCGGCCCCACCGGCTAGCAACAGAACGACAGCGGCAACCTTCATCATTTTTTCAAACAACATATTTTCTTCCTAACTCGGTTTACAGTAATTTTATTCACGCCCGATAATGCTTTCAATGCATTTTTCAAATTCAGAAATATTGTCCTTTTTATATTGCAACGCATGTGCATCTGAATCCGAATCTTTTGCGAGAAAATCCAGATAAGGCGCATTTTCTTCACGGCATAATTCAGGCGAGACATCATTCTTCTTGCTATAATAGCCAGCGCATATTGTTCCATTAGACGAGAGCGTTACAGCCACGCTATCGCTATAACGAGCATAGTCCAGTTTCAAGTCAAACGAATGACCTTCATGCGTAAACTTCATGCTCCTATTCGTTTTTTCTTGAACTGTAATTCCGTATTTTTCAGGACTATTGTTAATACGTGAATAAAAAACATCTTCGAACATAATGGTGTTATTACCGTTCAAGAACCGGAATATATCACCCACAAAATCCGAGTTCATATAATCATAGTTAGCTGGGTCGCCTGCACGGAATTCAACTTTATTGCCAACGAGCTTAAAAAACTTATCGTAAGCGTCATTGTTACAGCCATAGACACCATCGATATAAAAGCACGGCAGCAGACGCCAAGTTCCCTCTAACACGCCAGAGGTTCCGCCAACGTACTGAAACGTCTCAAGTTCTTTTGTTGTTTGATCTTCGTAAATGAAAGAAAGTTGCAATGTATCATTGCGGAAGTTATAAGCATAGTGATTTGTATCTGCAAAATAATAGTCAGGATCATAGAAAAGCGATCCATCGCGCTTAAAGCAGCCTCCAAAAATTTCAGTTACAAACGTTATAGAATCCTGAGATTCATTAACCAGCACCTTGCCCTTCCCCACCACACGGCTCATCGCAAAAGCATTTTCCAGTGAATTATCTTCATCGACCATACCAGTCGTATTCGAATCATCGGTAAACCCTGCACAACCGGCAATAAAAGCCATACAAGTACAGCCTACGGCAAAGAAATTTCGAATAAAATCTACAGTTTTCATTTATCCCCCACTTTTTTACTCAACGGGAACAGTTGCAAATTCATACGATAAACACAATCGTATTTTTTTACGTTAGAAACAATGCTCGCCACTTTTTTACGGAAAGCGTCCAGTTCTTCGGCAAGGCGTTCGTAGGCCTCCTTATCAAGCCCCATAGTCACCCCAGAAATATGCCGTTCCCTTCGCGAGAACCGGCTCAAAGCATTGGACGCAAGATTCGCATATTGCTTTTGCATATTGACAACCGTTGCAGAAACAACTTCGCGAGAACTCGAAATGCCCACACTTGTCTGCACGTAATTTCCGCATTCATCCTTTTTCAAAAGGCCAAGCGATTCCTGAAGCTCTAAAGATTTCCGAGCATCGGCGGCAGGGATCGGCGGAACAAGCGCATGCCCCATTTCAAGCGGAGTAGCGCCTTTCATAATCGGAGCAAGTTCCCTGAGAGCCGGATTCACCCACGACGAAAAATACGCAAAGGACTTGGATTCCAAAAATTCAATTTTATTCCCTTGCGCAATCTGCATCATCTTTTCAAAAGAAGCCTGGCGCAGATCCGGATTCGAAGAATCACAGAACGTAACCATTTCACGGAAATAATCCGCCTGCGTACCAGACAAATTCATTGCAGGCAAGACTTTTTCAACACCAATTTTTGAAAGCCGCGTTTTGCCGTCACAAACAAGTTTCAAAAAACCGGACGACGAAAAACCCGCAAGCATCGCAAATCTGCGCCACGTAAACGCAGAAGTCTTTTTACGGCATTCGTAAAAATCCTGCATGTACGCGCGATAATCTCTGTATTCAAAAACGGATTTCATATTTATTCGCTTTTCTAAAGCTAAAATAAATAATCCATCCTAAAAAAGCAACACACACAAAACAAAATTGCGTAAAATTTTACAAAAACAACGTTTAAAAGCGCTATTTTAAAATTTTCACTTTACCATATGAAACAATCTGTTTCATGAGAGAACAAAGCGTTTCTACCGAACACTAACACGCAAGCACAGATTCGATAAATTTCCTTTCCAGGAAATCATCAAAAACAGCCGGCGGCATCACATTCAATTCTTCGTTTTTGCTATAGACAAGGCAGTTCCCCTTTGGGCCGCCCAGCCAATCCATCCCCTTGAACATAAGGGTAATGCAATCGTCAACAGAAAAATCAGCAACATCGATTTTGGCGAATTCGGAATCACCATTACATGCAAGGTCTGAATGAAACAGGGCCGCATTGTACTTGGGCTTGAACTTTTCAATAAAGACGCGCTCGGTTTCTAGCGAAAGCAATTCGACAGACGGGAAATTTCTTCCCATCAGCGGAGATTGGAATTCATTTATCGAAACAGAATTACCGATCAGAAGGCTATTATCGCGTTCCAGGACATCAAAGAACAGCAAAACAACGTCATCACGAATGTCCTCATAATCCTCAATTTCAGATTCCAGCAAATCCAGAATCGACTCGTGATGCCCGTGACGAGCCTTCATACATCCGTTCGTCACCATCCCAATGAACATCACCTCGTAATCCCAAAAGAATTCCTTGGACTTATCAAAGTTCGGAATATGGAGTTGCTTGCTCAAATAGAGGTACAAAATTTTTTCAGGCGTAAGCCAAGTGACAAAAGAGTCCTCATTCAGACATTTTTTCAAGTCTTTAGCGCTCATCTTTTTAAACAGATCAGAATCGACCTCATAAATCTTCAATCGATGAGCTTTGGGGACGACTTCGTTATTTGCAAGAATGTGCGATTCTTTATCACCGGCATCTAAAACAAGCGTTTTTTTCGCGCTCGTCTTGAAAATAGGCTCTTTTGTAGGGATCGATACACTTAAACGCCCATGAACGCCGACAAGATCAAATTCTATCTTATGGCCAGAAAATTTCAAATTGCCAAAATAAAGGCGCGACTTCTTAGCGACCATATACACATGAGCTTCGCTGACTGCATTCAATAACTTTGCATCGCTCTTGACCCATGCAATATCATGATAAGACAACGGACAACACGCTAATTTCAACGTCGTAGAAATTACCTTCATATCGACCTCGCGATATCACCCATACGACGCGAAACATAAATTTTTTCTTGAAATATCAAAGGGGGAATATTAACAAAAATTTACGTTAATTTTCTTACACAATAGTCAATTTTTTACAGAAAAAGGCGAAACCGGAGTTCCGCCTTGGAAAAAGTTACAAGATGTGGAGGGGGGGGATTCGGTAAAAACTATACCTTTTCCACATTAATACTCGGCAACGCCCCTGGCCCATTACTAGTATAATCAATCTTCAAATTAATTTCGCTCGCTTCTATATTATCACCATAACATTTAATTTTCACAGAGCAATTCCCCCTAATATACGTCATGTGTGGATTTTGATTCAAATGAGGTAAAACAAATCTGGTAGAAAGATGATTTACCATATCCACTGAGGACTCTATAAAGTCCAAATAAACACATTGTCCAGAAGCAACATCACGATAAACACAATCTAAATGAGTCCATTTAAATGGAGCAGGAACAATTTTACGGGAAGTTCCATAAGCCCCTTTAATTTCTACAACTTTTACAAATATTTTTTTTACCGTTTTTCTAGAATCATTTTTGAATACAAGTCGATAAATTTCATAAGCTCGACAATTTTGAACATTTTGTGGAATCTTTTCCACACGCAAAAAAGCTATGTTCGGTTTTTCTGAAAAAAATTCTTTTATTCTATCACCAAAACAACCAAAAACGATAACAGCAATTGTCGCGATAGCAGTTGAGATTGCAGCAATCATATTAGGATCCATATGCAAAAACTCCGTACAATATTTATAACACATTCCAATGCAACATACAATACAAACAATTATTACAGAAATAAGCAATAATTCCGCAAAAAAATCTCTAATTTTCTTCATATTTCACTTTCTATTACAAGCAACAAATCACATCCAAATCATAGTATTTTTATTTGTAATTCCAACTAACTCGTTACAAATAAATACTTTTTATTTCTTACAACAGAACTATTACAACACAAAATGCGGAACATTTGTTCCGCATTTTGTAAATGGCGATGCCGGATCGGTGTCCGGCATGACAATATAAAGACGATGCCCGCTCGGAGGCGGGCATGACAATTTCGGCGATTCTCGCGCATTTTTCCGCAGCAGTTCTCGACTGCGGCGAGTCTCGAGGAGCTTACAGCACGCCTTTGCTGCTGGGGACGCCCTTCACATTGCGGGAAGGAGCTACAGCCATGGCGACGGCGCGGGCGAATGCCTTGAAGATGGATTCCAGGCAGTGGTGATTATCCTTGCCGTAGAAAAGTTCCACATGCAAGTTCATGCGAGCGTTTTCGCAGAGGCTCTTGAAGAAGTGCTCGAACATGCTGGCTTCGATTCCGCCTGCGGTTGCTGCGGGCAAATTCACGTTCCACACAAAGCCGATGCGGTTGCTAAAGTCGATGCACACGCGGCTCAAGGCTTCGTCCATCGGAACAAAGTAAAAGCCGTAACGTTCGATACCCTTCTTGTCGCCGAGGCATTCAACGAGCGCCTGGCCAAGCACAATGGCGATGTCTTCCATGCTGTGGTGCATATCGACTTCGGTATCGCCCTTGCAGGTCAAATCGAGGTGGAATCCTCCGTGGACTTGGAACAAGTTAAGCATATGATCCAAGAAGCCCGAACCCGAGCTGATCTTGCCTCTGGAGCAATCGTCCAGGTTCAAGAAAAGTTGAATATCGGTTTCACTCGTCTTGCGAGAAATCTTAGAAGAACGCATCTTAGCACCTCTTATTTAAGGACACGACCGTCATAAACGCTAAAGCGAGCCACACGGCCAAACTTCGGCACCGGCACCGGGGTTTCCACGCCGTTCAAATACATTTTGCTGATAGCGCGCGGTTCACCAATCACAATGTAGAGCGTACCACTTGCGGTATAGACAAGCTTGTTATCAACCGTTGCAATGTTCGCTTCTTTCACAAATTCGTCATCATCTTCGTCGCGCTTGATGCCGACCCAAGAACGCATCTCGCCGGAACCGACGAGTTCAATTCGAGTGCGACCGTTATCCGAAACCGGGCCTGTCACAGTATCCTTCTTGGAGGTCGATGAGATAAAGATCGTTGCAGATGCCGGGAGATTTTCGGCCTTTTTCACAGCCTTGTCGATTTCGGCCTGAGTCACCTTATCCGTTTTTTCGTCCTTGCTGGAATCGACCGGGACCTTGATTGCCCCTTCAGGCATGTCCTGGCTGACTTCCGAAGAATCGTCAGCAGCAACTGCCGCCGGAGGATTGGCTTTGGCATCTGAGGCAGCATTGTCACGGGTTACAAAATGAAGCCCGACAATGAGAAGAACCAAAATGGCTACGATTGCTATAGGCACGGCCTTGCTGCGCGGCTTCTTTTCGTCTTCGGTCACCGGAGCGATATTCTTGATGGGTTCAGCTTCACGAATTTCGTAACTAGAACCCACTTCCTGGGTGTACATTTTAAGGACGGCCTTTGCATCCAAGCCAAGCTTCGAACTCACAGAATTCAAATAGCTACGGACATAAGCTTCAACCGGCAAGGATTTCCAGTCGCTCGCTTCGATAAAGTGAAGCATTTTCACCGAGATTTTCGTGCGCTCGGCAAGATCTTCGATAGAAAGCCCTTGAGATTCGCGAACGCGGGCCAAGAAGTCGCCAAGGCGTTCGTTTGGATTCTTCTCTTCCAACTGAATCATTTGCTATACCCTAACTTGTAAACCATCCAACATTTCCAGTGTACGTGCAACTGGTAACCCAACCACGTTGTAGTAGCAACCGTTGATAGACTTGATCAGGCGCGCGCCATTCGTTTGAATGCCATAGGCGCCAGCCTTGTCCATCGGGTCCTTAGAATTTACATAATCTTTAAGCTCCTGTAAGGAACAGTTTCTAAAAAAGACCTCTGTTTTCTCCTCAGACGCGCTAACGATTTCGCCATTGAGCGCAATCGCAACTCCGGTGATGACAAAATGCGAACGATTGTTTAGTTTACTCAGCATTTCAAGAGCGTTCGCCTCGGATTTTGGCTTGCCAAGCGGCTCGTTATCCAAAAACACGAGCGTATCAAAGCCAAGCACGTAAGCATCGCGTACCTGGCGGGATACGGACAAAGCCTTGATGCAGGCGTTTTCGCGAGGAAAGTCGAGCGGGTTTGTGCTCGTGGGCTTTTCGTCTTCGCCCGAAACGACCACGCGGAACTTGACTCCCAGCTGCTTTAAAATTTCAGAACGGCGCGGAGAACCGCTTGCAAGGATTATTTCTGATTCAGTCATAATAGCTTATTAGTTACTAGTTAACTCTTTCGTCTCTCGTCTACAGGCTCGAAGAGCCGTTCTCTCGCCTAACTTAGTCATAACTCTTTGTATCGGTGCTGCCGGCGTTAAGCTTGATATCCGGCAAGTCGCGGACATACACAGAGAAGCTCCACCCTGCGGCAGGCCCTGTCGGGGTCCACGTAAAATCTAGCTGCCAGCAATGCAACGAACGCTTGAACGTAAACTCGTGCGAGACAAACTTGCCTTCATTGTAATCATAGCGGGTGCTGTAAGACACGTCCCAGTTCACAGTCGGCTGAAATGTAGCAGAGATCCCGGTCGAATGAGAAATATTGTCTTTGAACAAATTCTTTGCGACTCGTGTACTGCTAAACGAATAACGATAATCCAAACTCAACGACCACTTGAGCATTTCGTACTTTTCAAGCTGCGACGGAAGGCCGCCGTTAAAAGTTCCGCTCCAGTGGAAGCTCTTCGAAAGCTCGTAACCCCAATACGTGAGTTCCGGGAACCTTACCTTGTTCGGATTCACATCGTACTTGTGATAGAAGCTATGACGCGTATTGATGGTAAACATGTAGTCCGGCAAAATCTGGAAGCCGAACGACGAAGAGATATCCGAGAAGTTCAGAGAATCGGCTGCAAAGTTGTACGAAAAGCTATGCCTTGTCGTGAGCAAACGACGAGTGCCGTACTGATCTTCAACAGCTTTCGCGCGCTTGGCCGAATCACCACGACTCGTATCGGCATGCCCAGCCACCTTGAGATACTTGATATCAAAGTCGTTACTCAAGCTAAAGCCAATCGTCTGCTGCTTTTCCTGGTACGGATACTGCCCCAAAAGCGGGTGCGGCGCAAAGGTCTTTACAGTATCAATTTCAGGAGCATACGTGTAAGAGACGCTCGGAGAAAGCACGTGGCGAATACCGGTGAATCGTCCGATTTCAGGAACCCAGATACCATAGAGCTTTGTATCGGCAGTCAAGCTGTAATTGTGATTATAAGCCACATTGCCATAAGTTCCGGCATCCGGATTAAAGCTCATGTAGCGTTTTCTTTTGTACAAAGAATCGTTCGGATTGCGCCAGGAAGTACCCGTCCAGTAACCTGAAAAAGAAGCTCGCGGAGTTATGTTGATCACATCAAAAAGACGTCCCGAGTAATCCAAAGTATAGTTCCCCGTGTACCCCAGGTAATGGGCCGCCGTATCTTTGTTCAAAGTCGTATCGCGGGCCTTGCGCATGTTGTAGTTAAAGCGGTTCGTAAAGCTGTAGTTGAACTTTTCAAGAAACGACTGGAACGATCCATCTTCTGCGGCAACCTCGCCTTCTTCCAGTTCAAAGTTGAAAAGGTTTCCGCTCATACGGTACTGGATATCAGGCAAGTTGCGTTCAAGCATGCCTGTCGTGAGGTTGTGGCTCTGCGAGATTTTCACCGTCAAGCTCTTGTTGTTCCCGAACTTACCAGAATAAGCAAGAGAAGCGTTTGCCTGCTGGTTCAAAATAGTACTCGCCTCTAGCGAATTTTCCTTACGGATGCTTCGGTCGCTCACAAAAGAACCCTGACCGCTCAAAGTGTGCTTTGCGTCGGGAGTCAGGTTCTGATTATGCGAGAACTCGATGTCGTAACCACTATTGCTGAAATCAAATTCCTGGAGGTAACTCGTGTACTTCAAGTAGCCATCCAGCAAATAACGCTTCTTGTAACGGATCTCGCCCGACAAGGTCGATTTTTCAAACCGTGCCTCGTCGCCTTCGATAATGTCAGCGGAAAGCGTTGCATCCCAGTAATCGTTGGCAGCGTAATAGAAACCGATATTGCGCAAATAGAATCCCTGCTTCTGGTCACCACCGAACTTCGGCGTCAAAAGGCCGGATTTACGGCCACTCTTGAGAGGGGCGACAATCATCGGGAGAACCGCCACCGGCACATCGGCAATGTTCAACACCACCGGCCTTGCGGTAATCGTCTCCTTGGGCTTGACCACCATGCGGCGGCCATAGAAGTAGAAGTGCTGGTGCGTCGTATCGTTACACGTACTGAAGTCGCCACGAGCAATCTGGATTCGCGTATCAGGCAAGCGGCGGACTTCCATACCGTTCAACTGCTGGTTATCCTGGAATGTAGTAGCGTAATAGACTTCACCAATTTTGGACTTAAGGTTGTACTTGAGGCGCATCCCCGACAAAGACGGGTTCTTCGCTTCACGGAGAACTGGATTGCCTGAAGCCGCAAGGATCTGATTTTTCTGGTCCATCCAAATCGTGTCCGACTCCAGCGTTGCAGTACGGTACTTAAGCTGGGCCGACTTATTCAGATTAAAAGTCGAAGATTCAACATCATAAACCAAGTCAACGGCATGATACTCGATCGTATCGACACCCGTCGTATCGTTCATCCAATCGACTTCGGTCGTATCTTCTACAGGCTGTTCACGCTCTTCGAGTTCAAAGCGGGTCATCTCCTCGCCATAAGAGCAAGGAGCGAAGACCGCAGCGAAGAGAATCGCCAAAAAGGCCCACAAGAAGCGATGGGTTTTGGATAAAATCACGGTTCCACAAGATAGAAAAAAAGAACGCTCCAAAATAGCAGCGTTCTTCAAAATTTTTGTTTAAAGCGCGAATTACTTCAGCACAGCATTTGCACCGCTCACGCTGCCATTGTGGTCAATGGAAATAACATAGCGGCCATTAGAAATCTTGGAACCGTCCCAGTTGAGCGTGTTCACGCCAGCGACAGCATTGTCGAGGCCAAGCTTTGCCACCTGTTCGCCATCGGCGTTCAAGATCGTCACGGTTGCACGGCCCGGAGACTTAAGCGTAAACGCAATTGCCTTGCGGCTGAAAAGGCGGAGGCTTGCATCGCCAGAGCGGACCGGAGTCGGCTTGGAGAACTTCGGAGCAGACTTTGCCTTTTCCACATAAATTCCATTGACATCAGCAGAGGCAACAGCCACATCGTTCTTGATGAGATTTCCACGGCTAAGCACAGCGACGAGCTGCTTGTCGTTTTCGGTAGCGCTTGCAAACGTTTCAAGTTCCTGAACATTCACACGTTCCTTGTCGCCATACCAGTTCTTGACAGCCTTGTTGTCCAAGTCCTTCACAGTAATCTGGGCGCGACGGATCACGGCAGAATAGGTTTCGCCATTGCTTGTGTAGGTGATTTCGAGCGGCTTATTGACCTGACCGCGGAGCTTAGACTTTGAAAACTCGATATCCTGTCCCTTGAGGCTTACACCATCAACAGACGTGATGATATCGCCAGCACGGAGATTCGTCTCTGCAGCCGGTGTACCCGGGATGACTTCAGCCACGTGGACACCTTCGCCCACCTGATAAATCGTAATGCCAACGCCACCAAAGGATTCGTCAGCCATAAGCGGAGCCGTCATCATAGCGGCAATCAGAGAAGCCTTAACGAAAGAATTCATAAAAATCTCCTTAATTTTCTTCCATAATATATAATAAAAAGTTGCTATTTCAAACGAATTCACACTGAAATATATGGGATAAAACGGCAAAAACACACTTCAAAGCAACGGATGGGCACATAAACGGTCCTTTTTGGCTAGTGAATCATTGCAATTATCCGTTCTCCTTATACCAACACTTCGGAAATCCCGAGCATCCCCAGAACTGATTGCCTTGATTTTCACCTTTCTTTGCTGTTCGTAAAACTAATGGCTTACCACACTTGGGGCAAATCTTTTCACACTGAGGTTCAGCCTTATTTGCAATCAACTCTGTAAGCATTTCCTCATATTTCTTTGCATAATCTGATTTTATAGGCTTACTACACTTAATGAACGAATCTAACAATTCGTGCATATCCTTCTCAGAGGACTTTAAAGAATCATCCTCATCTTCAATTTTTCTTATATAGGCAACAAGCCGATCCAAACGAATAACAACCTTACGAATTTCTTCAGGAGCCTTTGAGTCATTTAAAATTGTCTTTGGATTCGCCAAGACAACAATTGATCGATATGTTTGAGGGAACAACTTATCAAACAAGCCCTGTGTTACAAAATTATTTTTGTATTCACGACGAATTTCTTTGAGAATATTCAAATGCCTTTCGTTTTGAGAAACAGGAGATGGGAATCCTTCTTTTCGCTCAAATTTTCCTAACCACTTATGACGAATAAAGTTTCCCTTTTCATCAATTTCAATATTACCATAAAGGTTCTTACATTCAATAACAAATATATGCTTTCTTGTTATCACTAAAAAATCTATTTGAGCAGATAGACCGTTCTTTTCCAAATACAGGTCATGCATAATAAGCATGTCCATACCACTATTTTTCAGTTCAAATGCAATCTGTTTTTCGCCCTTAAGTCCTGCTTCAGCAATAGCAATTTGCTCATCAATTTTATCTTTGAGTTTTCCAGAGGCTCTTGATGAAAGCGATTTCATTTTTTCAATAAAAGATTCAGCATCGCTATCTTCCTTAATGAATACAGGACCAAAATACTTAAAAAATAAAGCGTCAATAATACCCATAATTTATTTCCTCAATTGCTCTTTTTTATAAACACCTTTTACACTACATTTATCTGCAGAATATGTACCCAAAGAGAGTCAATGATTTATATTGAGCATAATCAAACATAGCCATCTCCGTTTTTCTTCCGTAAAGATATACTTTACCATAAAATAAAACAACAATTTTTAGATAAAAAAAGCCCCCAGTTCAATATCCGGGGTAATACGCAAAAGGGAATTTTACTGGATCTTTCGACTTCGGGCTACGCCCTTCGCTCAAGATGACACTATTGTCCAAAGTCATCAGAATAACACATAAAAAGCGTACATTCTTTTATTCCGTCATTTCCTTTGATTCGTCGTAAGACGGGCGGTCATCTTCGTAATCCTTGATCGTCTTGTCGCCAGGAACAACAATCAAGCCAAGCGTCACCGGCTCGCCCTTCAAGTTGATGTAGGCTTCGAGATAGAGCGTCGTCGAGAGGCGAATGAGGCGCAAGTCCATCATCGTGCCGCCCTTGTGGATGCTCATCGGGTCCAAATTGAAGAAGAGGAACTTCTTGTTGATGTATTCAAAGCGGTCCTTTTCGTAGTTGATGGACCATTCCGTATCGCCATCGTTTTCCTGACGGTAAGTGCAGCGGTCATTGTCGATATCGCATTCAAAGCTTGCGCTTTCCTGGTAGCGCTTGTTCCATTCGCGACTAAAGGCGCAAGACTGTACGCGAGAACCGCTACGGTGCTTGTTCAGCTGGTCGTTGATGACCACGTAATCCATCTTCATGTTCTTGACCTGATTGTAGACATTCATGAGGATGATGTAAGCTTCGATATCCTTCGGGCACTTGCCTGTGAGATTCACATCTTCGTGCGCCTTCAAAAGCGTCTGCTGCAATTCAATGTCGATAGCATCCGGAATTTCACTCTTCTTGATTTTGTCAAGCGTTTCCTTAGGCGGTACATGGATAATCTTGTCACCCTTCTTGATGGCGTAACCGAGCTGGTCGCGCACATAGTCCAAGCACTGCTGCACGTGAATATGCACCGTATTGGAACCTGCGGAAACGAAGTCCGCACCAATGCGCACGTTCCATTCATCGGCTGTATTTTTTGCGGCCTTGTCAAGCTCGCAGAACGGCTCTTCGCGGGTACCATCCACAAAAATCAAGTTCACGTGGAGCTTTGTCACAAGCGATTCTTCCTTGTTGATGGCACTGCCCAAGCTCCAGAAATTCGGATTCAGGCGAAGCACTTCGGCAAAAGCCTTGTCGCCATCGAACGCCGGCAAAAGAGAATCGTTACGGGCGTTTTTCTCCTGCAACAGTTCAGAATAAGAAGTCTTGACATCCATGTTGTCAAATGAGTTACGAGCAACCGCCGAAAAAGCCGAAGTGGCCAAGAACGAACACGCAACAGCAATGGACATACCCAATCTTGAAAACATTTCCCTCTCCTATTTTTTCACAAATTTTTTTACAGCAAAATTCAGCAAGTACAGGATGACGCCACCTGCAATAATCGTAGGACCGACGACAAAATTCAGCTGGCAAGCGACTAAAAGTCCAAGCACCACAAGCACAAGCGAAACGACGACGGAAACAACCATCATCTGTAGCAAGTTTTTGGCATAGCATTCTGCAATGTAAGCCGGGATCGTGAGAAGCGCAATCACGAGAATCATGCCCACCGCCTGCACGGCAATCACGACCGTAAGGGCGATCAGCGCAATCAAGAGCATGTAGTAGTTCAGCACAGGAATGCCCCGGACACGCGCAAATTCCGGATCGTACGAAATCGAAAGGAAATTGCGGTAGCAAACAGAAACAGCCCCCAGAATGAACACGAGCAAACCGCCCATCCACCAGAGAAGTTCTGTCGGCACCGTCAATAGGCTACCGAACAAGAAGCTCATCATCTCGCCGCTGTATCCGGGAGTCAAATCAGTCAAAATCACGCCAAGCGCCATGCCAGCCGCCCAGATAATCCCAATGAACGTATCGGAGTGCTTGCGGTCGCGCCACGTGAGAACGCCCATGAGCATGGCACAGGCAAGTGCAAAGCCAAGCGCCCCAAGCATCGGCGAAAAGCCGATAAAGCAGGCAAGCCCCACCCCGCCAAACGAAGCATGCGCCACACCGCCCGAAAGCGATGTCAAGCGGTTCACCACGACATACGTCCCCATGACGCCACAGGCAATGGCAACAAGCACCGCCGCGACAAGGGCGTTCTGCATAAAATCCATGGAAAGCAAATCGAGCATTTTTAGGTATCAGGGGTTAGAGATTAGCTTCTCCCGTAAATTTAGTAAATGCGGGATATGAAAATCCACCCAGCCGGGCGCTTGTATGTTCGGATTCACGAGAACGGTCGTCCAGCCTCGTTCATGAGCGGGTTCCAAATTGCGGAGCGAATCTTCGAGCAGCACAATTTGTGACTTTTCCGACGAATCCTGAGCCAAGACGCCCCGCGCCATAAGCCATTTTTCGATTTTATCGTATGCGCTCACGTGAGGCTTGCCTTCCCAATCCATGAGCTTGAGGTCAAAAACATCCTCAATCGCAGAATCAAGCTGCATATGCGCCATGCCTGCGCGGCTCCAATCCCCTCGCCCATTCGTAAACACAAAGCGGTGCCCCTCAAGCGATTTCAGGAGTTCGAGCTTTTCAGGTGCCACCTTTGGATAAACTAGGTACTCCGGTTCATGGATAAAGTCAAAGAAATCGTCAGGAGCGGTGCCATTCATCGCCATGAGTCCCGAAAGCGTCGTGCCAAAACGGTGCAGATAATCCTTGCGAATTTCAGTCGCACTTTCAAACGTCCCGCCCACGGTCTTTTGGACAAATTCTGCAATACGGTGGTCGAGCGAATTTAAGACAAAGCGTTCCTCTTCGCCATAAAGCGTCAAGTCGTAATCGAACAGCCAAATTTTCGAGGCGTCGTTTTTGATGCCGATATCCAGCGCACTCACAGAGCAAGACCTCTTAATATCCCATCGCAAGCCCGCCGATTTGACGAGCGAGGTAAGTGGCATAGTTGTCCGTCATGCCGCTCACAAAGTCTAGCACCTGGTGGTAAGCTTCGGCGGTCGTCACGCTCTGGCCAATCTTCGCCTGACCAATCAAGCGGACAATGCGGTTTGCACGGTACGAATTGCGGTCATTCTGGCGGTAATCGTAAACACCGTTGATAAACGCATCGAGCACGGTGCTGAGCGTCGTATAGCTACCGACTTCAAGTTCAGTCTTGCGGCGGTCGGGGTAAATGCGTTCTACGCCCAGGCGCTTTGCAATGCGGATGCCTTCCATCGTATCCGAACGGGAAAGGTCAATCAAATGCTTGTCGAGCGTCCCTTCCATGATGCGGTCATAGTGCTTTACGAAAAGCACCGCCACGTCATCGATCAAGTTCTGGATCGCGCGCCCGCGAATACTGCTGAGAAAGTCCCTGAAATTCTGGCCATTTTCTTCGAACTCGCGGTCGATATCGACTTCGGGACCGCACAAGAAGCTGAACATGTTGCGCACATCGCCAAACGTCAAAATGCCAAGTTCAATCGCATCTTCGACATCGAGAATGGAATAGCAAATATCATCTGCTGCTTCCATCAAATACACGAGCGGATGGCGAACCCAAACGCCGTTTTCAATTTCTGGAATGCCAAGAGTCTCTGCGGTTTCGCGGTAAAGCTCTGCTTCGGTGCGGAACAAGCTCGTCGGGCAACCGTAATACGCGAGTCGCGGATACTTGATCATCGAACCAATCGTCGCATACGTAAGTCGCATACCGCCATCGAGGAAGTGGTATTCCAGCTTGCTCAAAATGCGGTGGCCTTGAGCGTTACCGTCAAAGTTTTCGAAGTCCGCAATTTCCTTGTCGTTGAGTTCAGACATCGGCGCCGAACGGCGATTCTTGCGGAACCATTCGCGAATGGCGGCTTCGCCCGCATGGCCAAACGGCGGGTTTCCAATATCGTGCGCAAGGCATGCCGACTGCACTATCGTACCGAACTGGTATTCGTTCACATACTTCGGCAAATGCTTTTTGATCAGGTGATACACCGTAATTGCAAGGCTACGGCCTACGCTCGAAACTTCGAGACTGTGCGTGAGGCGGCTGTGGACGTGGTCATTCACCGAGAACGGGTGAACTTGAGTCTTGCGGCCTAAGCGGCGAAATGCGGTAGAAAAAACGATGCGGTCGTAATCGCGATGGAAGTCAGAACGGTTCGGGTCCGGATCGGCCGGGTGACCGTAACGCGTTGCAGAAAGAAGCGTATCCCATTGTAGCATACCATAAATATAGATTTTAGACGAGAGACGAGAGACGAGAGAGTTTACGAAAACTGGTCTCTATAATGCAGTTCCGGCGTCGACCGAGACGAACTTTCGGTTATCGAGTTTCTGTTCGCCATCAAAACGGTAAGCAACAAGGCGCCCGTCACCACGGTAGCCAGCAACGCTGTAATCCAAGCAACAAACGTTATCACGAATAAGTTCAGGCAGCCCCGTCAACCAATAATGTCCAAAGAAAACAGGGCGTTCATTTTCGCCATAAAAATCACGAGTCTGGATTTCAAGCGGAACTTCGCGCGGCGGCAATTCCACACCCGGCTGGAAACTGAGTTCCTGCAAATTCTTGTTCTTCGGGCAAATCCACCAGCGAATGCGCGTGCGCTTGCGAAGCACACCTTCGGCATCGCGGAAAGTCAAGCCTTCAGGCAAGTCCAATTCCGGACCTTTTAAGAACAAACTTATCGGCCAGTACAGAGAATCATCATATTCGTCATTCTTGTCGTTCGCACGGGCAATCAGCTCATCGAAATCGCCATCCATGAAAGAGCGGATGTTTTCAGCCTTTAGCATTTCGGCGCATTTCAAGTCAAAGCAGGCATGCTGCGCACGGAACAAGTCCGTTTCCAAGTAAAGTGGGAGCGTCTTGAGGAAATCGAGCATTTCCAGGAATTCAGCCTTGCGCCCGCGATAGCTCTCGACGGTTTTCACGTGGATCGCTACTTTGTTAAAAGTATGCTCACGCAAATATCCGCCGTGAATCGCTTTTAAAGGCCGCCCGCCGGCTCCATTCTCATGCCAAAAGCTAAGCGCATTGAACTCGTGATTGCCCATCAGCGCCACCGCAGAACCCGCATCGCGCATGGCGCGTACAAGATTCACCGTCTCACGCACTTGACTTCCGCGGTCGATGTAATCGCCTAAAAATACAACGGTCCGAGCATCGCCCGGATAGCGGAACGCACCTCCGCGTTCTTCGTAGCCTAGCTTTTTAAGGAGCACCACGAGTTCATCGTAGTGCCCATGAATATCGCCAATGAAGTCGATCGAAGCGTTCATTAAACGGCAATCGGAGCCTTGATGGTCGGCCACGGGTCGTAATTTACAAGTTCAAAATCTTCGAACTTGAAATCGAACAAGTCCTTGACATCAGGATTCATCTTCATGGTCGGAAGCGCACGTGGCGTACGTGAAAGCTGTTCACGAGCCTGGTCAAAGTGATTGCTGTACAAATGCAGGTCGCCAAAAGTATGGACAAACTCGCCCGCTTCGTAACCGCAGACCTGGGCAAGCATCATCGTCAAGAGCGAATAAGACGCAATGTTGAACGGCACACCGAGGAACATGTCGGCACTGCGCTGGTAAAGCTGGCAACTGAGCTTGCGCTTGCCACTAGCGCCAACACCGCCCACGTAGAACTGGAACAGGCAATGGCACGGCGGCAAAGCCATCTTGTCCACTTCGGCAACGTTCCAGGCGCAAACCAAGTGACGGCGGGAATCCGGATTGTTCTTGAGGCTATTGATCAAGTTTGCAATCTGGTCGATGTGTCCGCCATCGGGTGTCGGCCAGGAGCGCCACTGGTGACCGTAAACCGGACCCAGGTCGCCATTTTCATCGGCCCATTCGTCCCAAATCGTAACCTTGTTGTCGTGCAAGTACTTGATGTTCGTATCGCCCTTCAAGAACCACAGCAGTTCGTGAATGATACTGCGCAAGTGGAGTTTCTTGGTCGTTAAGCACGGGAAGCCCTTGGAAAGGTCAAAGCGGGTCTGGCGACCAAACACAGAGCGAGTGCCGGTGCCAGTGCGATCGGAGCGATCCACACCGTTATCGATAATATCTTTAAGAAGATCTAAGTATTGCTGCATATTGTAATTATAAAATTTAGACGAGAGACGATAAATGCGTAAGGCGAATATCACGGCAAAAAACTTGTTTTTTGACATGATTGAGCCTAGCATTTAGCACTTGTGCAAAGACGAAAGACGAGAGATTTTTACGTTAAACCGCGCGTAGCGCCATTATTCCTCTGGGTGCTCTCGTCTGTAGCCGCCAAGCGGCGTTCTTTCGTCTAATTATTCCCCAAACACTTCCACACGCTTGTACTGCTTGGCGACTTTGCCATCTACTTCGGCGGCGGTCTGCAACAAGAGTTTGTTCAAAGCCTGCAAAATCAAGTCCTGTGTATGCTTGGGCACAGGCTTCTTGCCGAGGCGCGCCTTCTGCACCATCTTATGGTTCAAGTTCACAGGGAGCATTTCAACGAGATCGTGATTGCTAAAGTTATTTGCGGTCAGAATTTCATCAAGTTTTGTCATGTTGTAAATGTAGAAATCTAAAAAGGCGATCCCCGCTCAAGGCGGGGATGACATAATGGCAACGTAGTTGCGACTATAAGAAAAGCCCCGGGCTAATGCCCGGGGCTTTGGTTGAGACTCTAAAAGTTATTAGTCACCAACGTAGTTGCTTTCGCACTTCATACCGTCATTTTCCGGTGTGACGAAGTGCATTTCAATACGACGGTTCATTTCGCGACCTTCTGCCGTGGAGTTATCGTCAACCGGGCAGGTAGAGCCGAGACCGATGGACTTGATGCGATCCTTAGCAACGCCGAACTTCGTGAGCTGCTTCATAACTGCCTTAGCGCGGTTCTGAGAGAGCTTGAGGTTCTTCTTGGCCTTACCGCGGTTGTCGGTATGACCCTGGATCACAATCTTGAGGTCCTTGTATGCGTCGTCTTCCTTGAGCTTCTTGGCGACGTCCTTAAGGATTCTCTTAGCATTGGCGGAAATTGTAGCCTTACCGCTCTTGAAGGTAAGACCTTCGAGCTTTTCAGCCTTCTTCTTCGGGCATCCGAATCCGTCGTCGCCAGCTTCAGCCGGGCAACGGTCAAGACCAGCGCAGACACCTTCAAAGAGGTTGAACATATTTCTTTCGGTGACCCAAGCATCGCAGACGCCATCCTTGTCAAGGTCCGGATCCGGGAGCGGGCAGCCGTCATTGGCAGCAACACCGTGTTCGAGCGGGCACTTGTCAAGACCCTTGCAGGACTTGGAGATGAACCATTCCTTAGCGAGAGATTCGTCTTCGGCAGCCTTTTCGAAGTAGTAGCCGAGCTTCTTCTGTACAACCCATTCGTCGCAGATACCGTCGCCGTCGCTGTCCGGATCATCCCACGGGCAGCCCTTATTGCCGGCAGCACCAGCTTCACCCGGACACATGTCGTAGCCCTTGCAGACGCCGGCATACTGATCAAGCTTGTTCTTGTCGGTGACCCACGGAGAGCAGAGACCGTCGCCATCCGGATCCGGATTGTCTTCCGGGCAACCGTTGTTGACGAGCGTACCAGCTTCAGCCGGGCACTGGTCGATGCCTTCGCAAATTTCCTTGAACTGGTCAAGCTGACCCTTCTGGCTTACCCAAGAATCGCAGACGCCGTCCTTATCCGGGTCCGGATCATCCGTCGGGCAACCATTCGTACTATTACCCTTTTCGTTCGGGCACTGGTCGATACCTTCGCAAACATTGCGGAATTCGTCAAGCATACCCTTTTCAGAAACCCAAGCGTCGCAGACACCGTCTTCGTCGCT
The DNA here is from genome assembly GCF_045112255.1 of Fibrobacter sp. GTDB lineage: Bacteria > Fibrobacterota > Fibrobacteria > Fibrobacterales > Fibrobacteraceae > Fibrobacter. The sequence goes on along the minus strand of NZ_JBGUHR010000099.1, from coordinate 87,802 downwards.
ATCCGGGTTGCCCATCGGGCAGCCAGCGTTCAAACGATGACCATAGTCATCCGGGCAACGGTCATCAGCATCCGACACGCCATCGCCATCGCGGTCCTGCGGAAGCAGGAAGCCAGACCAGGTCAAACCACCGAACAAGGCGTACTGCGGATTCACGCGAATCTTGGTTGCAACAGTCTTAGCCTTGTCCTGGTTTTCGAGAACTTCCACGAAGTGGATGTAGTTGTCGTTACCCACGTACATAGAACCACCGAGCTGGATATCGAGGCCAACCGGCAAGTGGAATACGAGACCACCCGTGACCTGCTTCATATCAAGCTTTTCTTCAAGAGTCTGACCCGCCGGAGTCTTCATTTCGAAGTTCTTGTCCTGATAATCCATGTAGAATTCAGCAAACAAGGAGAGGAAGTCGAGCGGATAGATTTCGATAGCGGCACTACCGAACGGGAAGGACAGATAGTCCTTGTTCATCGACAAGCGGTAGCCACCGTTAATGTGGAGGAGGAGCGGCATGACATCAACCTTGGAAAGGTCCAATGTCAAAGCGGCACCGGCAGTAAAGTCGGACTTATTGGCACCGAACGGGTAAGCCTTACCAGCAACTTCACCCTTGTTACCAATGAATTCCGGTTCACGAATCCAGAGACCCTGTTCGGTCTTCTTGGAAGTAGCAAAAGAATATCTGAAGAATGCAGCGAAGTCCACCGGAATATCGGACGGAATCGGAGCACGCATCTTCAAGTTGGCCGTCAAGTTACCAACGTAACCCTTCTTGGTGCCGTAAAGATCTTCCGGGTTGCAGTTAGCTTCACTGCCACACATCGTCGGACCCTTGAACTGGTCATAGTAGACCGGCAACGTCACACCGAGGTCGAAATAGTCCAAAAGGCCAATAGCGAACCCAACATAAGCGCTAACACCGTTATAGTTACCAACATCTGCTCTCTGCTTCCATGCACCCGGAGTCTGAGTTTCATCAAATGTTCTTTCCAGAGTATAACCGTAATAAGCCTCCGGCTGGAACATCTTGTTACCAAATGCATAGTCTCCCAAAGCATTAAACACAAGCTTGGAATGACCGAGAGACTGAGCTGACTGTGTCTTATTGACACCGACGAAGCCCGTCTTATTGATCGTCTTGGCATGCTGGTCAGCGTAAGCGGATACCGCCAGCGCCAGAGCCAATCCCATTGCTACTCGTTTCATAGAGTCTCCTTGTTTTGACCAACCCTTGAATAGAGCGGTCCTTATAGTAATGTTTATGTGAAATATAACTCTTTAAAAAAAAGTCCGCACTTTTTGTATTATGAAAAAATTGACAAATCGTACATACTTTTTATATTTCGCCATTTTATTTCTTTTTTTTTACACAAATTCACTTAAAAAATGTGCTTTCAAAGATTTCTGGGAAACAGCGGCATAAACTTGTAAACCCACTTTTACCTATGATAATATGGTCCAAAACAGGTATTTGCAAAATTTTACCAGAAGCGCAGAGCAGCCGCGTAATCGACATATCCTCGGAACTCGGCTCCAGCGATCCGGAAGGATGATTGTGGGCAAAAATCACCGATACCGCGCGATCCTCAATGGCTAATGCAAAAGCCTCGCGCGGATGAACAGGAGTCTGATTCACAAGTCCCGTCGTAAGCTCATGGACGCGAATGATGTAATTAGCAGAATTTAGCGAAACAACCACCAGGTGTTCCTGCGATTCGTATTTCATGTACGACAAGCGTGAAAGCACATCTTCCGGAACCGAAACGGGAATCGCCTTGTCGCTTAAAATGAAGCGCCCCGAAAGTTCCAGACAGGCCAAAATCTGCGCCGCCTTGACTTTTCCAAGTCCACGAATTTTCTTAAGGCGGTCAAGCGTTGGAACGGACGTTTCCGTCGATAAAAAATTGGAAAGCCGCCTAGACAGCTCAAACACATTGCATTCGCGAGTTCCGCTCCCAAGAATAATGGACAACAGTTCTTCATTACTTAAGGCACTGACTCCGATATGTTCCATTTTTTCTCGTGGCATCAAGTTATATCCTGTTTTTGAAAAAAGCGCAACCTGATTGTGGTTCATGGATTTTCTCCTATAAAGGTTTCTATTATATAAACACGCTTTTTTCAGATTTTTTGAGCCACTTTTTTTCAAAAAAAAAGGAATCCACACTTTGCAGCATGGATTCCACTCTCCTTTCTTGAATTTATTAGTACAAGTAGTAGTTCAGCACGAACTGGATATTCCAAATCTTGGAATTATCTTCCATTCCGTAGTACTTATTGTCCTTCTGAATACCGCTAACATCAAGGTTCAAACGAAGGCCCAAATCCATTTCGTGGTTTTTAACCTTGATCGTACCGCCAAGACCTGCGACAACGGACGGAACAAAAGTCTTGACTTCCCAGGTATCCAAGTCTTCGCTATCAAAAGTCTGTCCAGTTGCCTGATCACTTGCATCCAAGCTATGGCCTGTAGCAAAGTTAAAGTTCATGCGAAGGCCCGCTTCAAGATAAGCATAAGGAACCGGAGTAAAGCGTGCGGTGACAGGGATGTTCAAATTGACGAGAAGGCGGGTTTCGTTAACATTGTAACCACCATACCAATAACCTTCAGCCACCTTTCTAGAAGAATGGATAAAGCCGATGTTCAATTCGGGCACGACGGCGAGCATGTTATTGACGCGATACTTGAGCACACCACCGAGATCAAAGGCCAGGCCAAACCACTCGTTACTGCCCAATTGCGCGGGATAATCCCAGTAAGTACCGAGGCCAAAGCCAAAGTGGCCACCAATGTTGAGCTGTCGAGACTGGCTGCTGCCATTAGACGACGAGCGGGCATCAGTGAAGCTCTTGAATTCGGATTCACCAGACGACGGAAGCTTGTTCCCATAGCCATCATCAACGGTACCTTATTCCCTTGCAGTCGGGATATCGTTACCATAGCCATCATCTTCAGCAAAAGCGTTTGCGCTAAAGCACATCAAGGCAATAGCGGATGCAATCATGAGTTTTTTCATATGGACTCCTTGAAACAACATGAAATGTTATTAAAATAATGTGTTTTTGTTAAAGATGGGGGAAAAATACAAAATTGTAGGAAAAAAATCCCACAATTTTTAACAAAAAAATTAAAAAAATTTACAACATCCCTAAATTTGCTCAAAATTGGCAAATTTGGATGTATTATGTTCTTGAAAATCTTTCCAGGAATGCACTCAAGCGCTTGTTCTGAGACTGGTTGAACACAAAATCAGGAGTTCCCTGTTCCACGACAACGCCCTGGTCCATGAACATGACCTTGTTCGCCACATCTCGTGCAAATGCCATTTCGTGCGTCACGATGACCATCGTCATGCGGTCTTCGGCTAGCTTCTTGATAATCTTGAGGACTTCGCCCGTGAGTTCCGGGTCAAGAGCGCTCGTCGGTTCATCAAAGAAGAGAATCTTTGGCTTTAAAGCAAGCGCACGGGCAATGGACACGCGCTGCTGCTGACCGCCCGAGAGTTCACACGGGTAAGACTTTTCCTTGCCTTCAAGCCCCATCTGTTTGAGCAAGACACGGGCAAGCGCACGGGCATCTTCACGATTTTCTCCAAGCACACGAATCGGCGCAAGCGTCAAGTTCTGGAGAACCGTCAAATGCGGGAACAAGTTGAAGTTCTGGAACACTAGGCCTGTCGAAAGGCGAATGTCGCGGAGCGTCTTTGCGGGAGCGTACTTGATTTTTCCGCCAATGCAAGAACCGGGAATGACCATATCCTTGCCATCGACACGCACCTCGCCCGCTTCAAACGTTTCAAGCTGCGTCAAGCAACGGAGGAGCGTACTCTTGCCGGAACCAGAAGGCCCGATAATCGAAAGCACCTCGCCTGCGTTGAGATCAAACGAAATATCCTTGAGCACATGCAAGTCGCCAAAGGACTTCTTTAAATGCTTGACTTCGAGAATCGGAGAAGAATCCTGGGACGCGTCATTGATGATAACAGACTGAACTTGAGAATCCATGACACGCCTCACTTGTAGTAATCCAACTTACGTTCAACGTAAGCAAAGACAACACTCAAAAGCAAATTTGCAATGTAGTAGAACACGCCCGCCACAAATAGCGGATAAATGCTCGCGTAGGCGGCCTGCTGCTTTTTCGCAAGCGCAAAAAGTTCAGTCACGGCGATTACCTGCGCCAAGGAAGTATCCTTCACAAGCGTAATGACTTCGTTTGCACTTGCAGGCACAACGCGCTTGACCACCTGCGGGAGAATGATGCGATAAAAAGTCTGACCGCGCGTAAGACCAAGCATTGCAGCGGCCTCGTACTGGCCCTTCGGAATCGACTGGATGCCACCGCGGAAAATTTCGGCAAAGTAAGCCGCGTAGTTTATCGAGAACGCGACAATCACCGCCGGGAAACGGTCGAACGATAACGCCACTCCCGTGTATTCGCTCAAGTAGTACGAGCCAAAGTAAATCGCCACAATCTGGAGGAGTAGCGGAGTCCCGCGCATAACCGAGATGTAGAACGAAACCGGATAACGCACAATGCGGTAGCGGCTCATCTTGAGGACCGCCACAAGCAAGCCGAGCGGAATCGAGAACAGGAGCGTGAGCGCGAAAATCGCAAGCGTCGTGCAGAAACCGCCCCAGAGAATCGGGAGTAAAGAGCTTAAGTCAGACATGGGAATGAGCGCCGAGCGTTATTTGCCGAACCACTTGGCAGAGATTTCAGCGAACTTGCCGTCAGCCTTCATCGCAGCGAGGACGTTGTTCACAGAATCGCGGAGAGCCTGATCCTTCTTGCGGAAGCCCACAGCGTAGACTTCGTCGGAGAGACCTTCTTCCAGAACGATGTACGGCTTAGCGTTCGTGACAATCCAGTACTTGGCAACGATTTCATCGAGGAACACGGCATCGACACCGCCCTTGTCCAAATCCATGAGAGCCGTCTGGTTGTCGTCAAACGGGACGATTTCCTTGGCAGCCTTGCCAGCTTCGGATGCGTCCAAGAGCTTCTGAGCTGTAGAGCCGTTCTGCACAGCAATCTTCTTGCCCGCAAGAGCAGCGAGGTTTGCGAGAGACTTGTCCTTTACCGTGAAAATCATGCGGTTCTTGAGGTAGGCATCGCTCAGGTTCATAGCCTTGGCACGTGCCGAGTCAACGCTCATGCCGTTCCAGATGCAGTCAATCTTGCCGGTGTTCAGTTCCTGTTCCTTCGCGTCCCAGGAAATCGGCTGCGTCTTGAGCTTGATGCCCAAGCGAGCGCAAACTTCGGTCGCAAGGTCAATGTCGAAACCCACGATGTTGTTGTCCTTGTCGCGGAAGCCCATCGGCGGGAAAGAATCGTCGAGGCCAAGCACAAACACGCCTGCCGCCTTGACCTTGTTGAAGGATTCGTCGGCAGCGGCCTTTGTTTCGGACTTCTGGTCGTTGCAGGCAGAAAGGAAAGCAGCGCAAGCTACCGTCGCAAGAATGGCAAAAATCTTTTTCATCGTAGATTCCTTGTTAATTTACAAAGCAAATATAGGAAAGAGACTCATTGCACAGCCTATCGAACACGACCAGGCTACTATTTCTTTTGGGAATTTCCCGAAAAATTGACCTTTTCCCGAGAATTTTGGACAATTGCTGTTTTTATACAAAAAAAAGGGCCGCATCGCTGCGGTCCCTTTTTAACGCTTTGGATCCTTCGACTTTGGCGCAATGCGCCTCCGCTCAGGATGACACATTCTATAATTATGAATTAAGAAGTTGGAATTAGTAATTCAATTCCTAATTCCGAACTCCGAATTCCTAATTACCTTAGTCCTTGCCGTAAACCTTTTCGGCGTAGGTGACTGTTGCGCCGAGGTATTCGCGGTTCATCTTGGCGATGTAATCGACGGTGATACCCTTCGGGCAGGCAGCCTGGCATTCGTAAAGGTTCGTGCAGTTGCCGAAGCCTTCCTTGTCCATCTGAGCGACCATGGCCAAAACGCGCTTCTTTGCTTCGACCTTGCCCTGCGGCAAGAAGCTGAGGTGAGAAACCTTAGCAGAGACGAAGAGCATAGCAGAAGCGTTCTTACATGCAGCGACGCAAGCACCGCAACCAATGCAAGCAGCAGCGTCGAATGCGCGGTCGGCATCAGCCTTCGGAACCGGGATCGTGGATGCTTCAGGAGCGGCACCGGTATTCACAGAAACGAAGCCACCGGCAGCGATAATGCGGTCGAATGCGGTACGGTCCACAGCGCAGTCACGGATAACCGGGAATGCGGCAGCGCGCCACGGTTCGATCACGATGGTATCGCCATCCTTGAACTTACGCATGTGAAGCTGGCAGGTAGTCGTTGCATGGTCAGGACCGTGCGGCATACCGTTGATGACGAGAGAGCACATACCACAAATACCTTCGCGGCAGTCGTGGTCGAAAGCGAAGCCTTCCTTGCCCTGCTTCATCTGTTCTTCGTTCACAATGTCGAGCATTTCCAAGAAGGACATGTCCGGAGAAACATCGTTGATCTTGACAGTTTCGAACTGTCCCTTGGTCTTGGCATCCTTCTGACGCCAAATCTTCAAAGTCAAATTCAGTCCGCTCATTATTTGTAGCTCCTAGTAGCAAGGTGGACGTTATCAAAGGTAAGAGGTTCCTTGGAGAGTTCCGGTGCGATACCGTCGCCCTTGTATTCCCAAGCACCGACGTAGCAGAAGTTTTCGTCATCGCGCTTTGCTTCGCCTTCCGGAGTCTGGCTTTCTTCACGGAAGTGGCCACCGCAAGATTCTTTACGATGGAGAGCGTCGAGAGTGAGGACTTCGGCGAATTCGAGGAAGTCAGCAACGCGGCCAGCACGTTCGAGGTTCTGGTTGAAGGAACCTTCGGAGCCGAGCACGTTGACGTTTTCCCAGAATTCCTGACGGAGTGCCGGAATCTTTTCGAGAGCCGTCTTGAGGCCGGCTTCGTTACGAGCCATGCCAACGTATTCCCACATGATGTTACCGAGTTCACGATGGATATCGTTAACAGTGCGGTGACCCTTGATGGAGAGGAGCTTGTGGATGCGTTCTTCGGTCTGCTTCTTGCAGTCTTCGAAGGCGGCATCGGATTCAGAGACCTTTTCGAGCTTGGTACCTGCGAAGTATCCACCGATGGTGAACGGAATCACGAAGTAACCGTCGGAGAGGCCCTGCATAAGAGCAGATGCACCGAGGCGGTTTGCACCGTGGTCGGAGAAGTTAGCTTCACCGAGAACGAAGCAGCCCGGGATGGTGGACATCAAATCATAGTCAACCCAGAGGCCACCCATGGTGTAGTGGATAGCCGGGAAGATGCGCATCGGGACCTTGTACGGGTCTTCGTCTGTGATCTTTTCGTACATCTGGAAGAGGTTGCCGTACTTGGCAGAGACGCCAGCAACGCCCATACGCTGGATAGCGTCGGCGAAGTCGAGGTACACAGCCTGCTTGGTGTTACCCACGCCGAGACCTGCGTCGCAGACCTGCTTGGCGTTACGGGAAGCCACGTCACGCGGGACGAGGTTACCGAAGCTCGGGTACTTTTCTTCGAGGTAGTAGTAACGATCTTCTTCCGGGATCTGGTCCGGAGAACGAGTGTCGCCAGCCTTGCGCGGAACCCAAATACGACCGTCGTTACGGAGGGATTCACTCATCAAGGTGAGCTTGGACTGAAGGTCGCCATGACGCGGAATGCAGGTCGGGTGGATCTGCGTGTAGCACGGGTTTGCAAAGAGAGCGCCGCGCTTGTATGCACGGAATGCAGCCGTGACGTTGGAACCCTGAGCGTTCGTGGAGAGGTAGTAGACGTTACCATAACCACCAGTGCAAAGGCAGACTGCGTCTGCAACGTGGCTTTCGAGTTCGCCAGTGATGAGGTTACGGACGATGATACCGCGAGCCTTGCCGTCAATCACGACGAGGTCCATCATTTCGCGACGCGGGAACATCTTGACCTTACCGGCGGCAACCTGACGCATGAGGGCCTGGTATGCACCGAGGAGGAGCTGCTGACCCGTCTGACCACGAGCGTAGAACGTACGGGAAACCTGCGTACCACCGAAAGAGCGGTTGTCCAAAAGGCCACCGTATTCACGACCGAACGGAACGCCCTGAGCGACGCACTGGTCGATGATCAAGTTGGAGTTTTCTGCCAAGCGGTGAACGTTGGCTTCGCGAGCGCGGAAGTCACCACCCTTAACAGTATCGTAGAACAAACGATAAACGGAGTCGCCATCGTTCTTGTAGTTCTTAGCAGCGTTGATACCGCCCTGTGCAGCAATGGAGTGGGCACGGCGCGGGCTATCCTGGATGCAGAAAGACTTGACATTGTAACCAAGTTCACCGAGGGATGCGGCAGCAGATGCACCTGCAAGGCCAGTACCCACGACGATCACTGTGAACTTACGCTTGTTAGCCGGGTTCACGAGCTTGAGTTCGAATTTGTGCTTGGTCCACTTTTCTTCGATGGAACCACCGGGGATTTTAGAATCAAGAATCATTAGTGGGCTCCTTACTTTTCAATATTGAAAGAAACTTGTACTTCGCCAACAGACGGAATGACGAAAGCAGCCTTGTCGGCCTTGGCCTTCTGCTGTTCGTACTGCTGCTGGAGGCTACGGGACTTTTCGATAAGAGCCTGGGTTTCAGGCTGGTTAGCGAGGTAGTAAGAGGCAACAGCGGTGATGCCGAAGCCAAGAGCTACGACGACGCTATAAACGATACCCGCGATATCGATAATCGGAGTCCACTTCTGGTGAGCGATACCCATCGTCTGGAATGCAGAGGAGATGGCGTGGAAGAGGTGGAGGCCGATGACGAACATGCTAACAACATAGAATGCAGCCCAGCCCGGGTTTGCAAACATCTGGATCGTGGTGAGCCACATGTCGCGGATGATTTCGCCCTTGTCGTTCACATAGAGGTAGTGTTCGCCAAACTTGAGCATCATGAGGTGCTGGATGAGGAAGCCGAGAATGAAGAGACCAGACCAGATCATGGTGAAGGTTGCGAAAGTCTTCTTGCCCTTGCGTGCATTGACTTCGTATTCAATTCCGCCACGAGCCTTCTTGTTTTCAATCTTCAGCTTGATAGCGAGGAAGATGTGAATGGCAAAGGCAGCCACGAGTACCAGTTCGACGAGGTAAATCATCTTCACCGGGAAGTGGAGCGGGTTGAATCCGGTCAGGAATTCGGTATAAGCGTTGTAGGACGCCTGTGCCGCAGCCTGGTCGAAGTTCAAGAGCTGGAAGTTGCCACACATGTGGCCAAAGATGAACAGAGCCAGGAAGGCGCCTGTGCATCCCATGATCTGCTTCTTACCAATGGACGAGGTAAGATACTTGATGATCCATTGCATTTGAGTCTACTCCTTAGAAGGATTGTTTTATTGTTAAAAATTAGAGGACGCAGCAGGCCTTGAGAGAAGGCATTTCGTAAGCGTAGCGTTCTTCCTTCTTGAACCAGAAGTCGAGTTCGCGTTCTGCAGATGCCGGGCTATCGGAGCTGTGAACGACGTTTTCGGTCATGGAAGGTGCAAAATCGTAGCGGAGGGTACCCGGTTCCGCCTTGGCCGGATTGGTAGCACCGTTAATGGCGCGGACCTTTGCAATTGCGTTTTCGCCACCGAGAGCAAGCATCACGGACGGACCCTTGGTCATGTAGGCTTCGAGTTCCGGGAAGAACGGCTTTTCGACGTGTTCAGCGTAGAAACCGCGAGCATCTTCGGAGGTCATCTGGTGCATCTTGACGGCGCAGACAGAGAGACCGGCACTGATGTAGCGATCAATAATACGACCAACCAAGCCAGACTTGACTGCGTTCGGCTTGATCATTGCAAATGTCATTTCCATAGTAGTACCTTTTAGTTAAAGATGTGAGAAATATAGATTTTAGACGAGAGACGAGAGAGGAGAGACGAGAGAAAAACTTGCTTTTAGACTAGAGCTTGAAAAAATCCCATAAATAATATCGCGAAGCGACATTTTATAATCTTTCGTCTCTAGTCTGTAGGCGAGATCCGCCGTTCTCTCGTCTAAACCGCTACTCTTCTGCTTCGATTTTTTTCATCAAATCATCGGCGAGTTTGCCGTTGCTCTTGATGTTCTGGACAAGCCAATCGACAGATTCATTGAGTTCGCTCTTCGGATAGAGCTTCTTGAATTCTTCAAAGACCTTGAGCGCTTCATCATCCTTGTGCAGGTTTTCGTTCAAGATGAATCCGCGGCTGAACATCGCCTTTTCGGCATCCGGAGAATCCGGCCAAGTCTTGTAGAAGGCCCTGTATTCGCGCTGGGCTTCGTTGAAATTTTCCCTGTCGCTAAAGATATGAGCAAGTTCAAAAGTCGCCCTGCGGGCGACAGAATCAATGTCCACATAGCGGTCGCGGATTCCAGACCAGGCGAGATAAGCCTTTTCAATACTTTTGGCCTGCGCATAGAGGGAATCCGCAGATCTCACAGCAAGATCAACGGACCATTCCTGCGGCAAAAGCGTTATGTTATCTGCAAAAAGATCCACCTTGGCCGTACCCCAGGACGTCACAACTTCCTTGTCCCAACGACCAGAACGGTATGTCAGATAAGCCGATTCGAACACCTGCTTCTTTGCCTCTTCGTAGGTTTTCGGCAAATAATCTTCTTCTGCATAGTAATAGGTTCTCTTCATGAGATTTTCAGGAATTACGAACCAGTCACTCAATTCCGCACGGGATTCTTCGTAGCCCATATTCGGGTGAGCCGGGTTCCCCATCCGAGAATACAAAGCCTTGAGGGAATCTTCGGGGACCGAGACTCGGGTAAGAACTTTATGTTTGTAAAGCTTAATAACGTAATCCACATCGCTCTGGCGTTTCATCGCACGGTATTCCCAAGAATGGTCAAGCCCCACTTCACGTGCTTCCGAAGCAAAAGCAAGCTGAAGCGCAAGAGCATTCACAATCTGGTCATGAGATCTACGGGAACGGAGCATCGCCGAATTGTCATCATATACAGCAATAACATCCTTTTCACGAATGGCGGGTTCACCGTTTTTCGTTACAAGCACATAGTTCGAGTCGAGTTCGTAATTTGCAGTCGTAGCAAGTTCTCGTTCAATAACCTTGCGAACGCGATCGAACGGTTTACGAACTGGCGGAACAAAAGATTCGCGATAAAAGACATGGTAACGCCCCGTCGATTCAGAACGAATGATCGGAGAAATGGAACCGTCTTCCATAGAACTAAATTCCATAAACATTCTCGAAACAAAGCCAATCTCATACGGGAGCGAATGGCCGAGCAAGACCTTGCCGACATAGCCTTTCGCCTTCTTAGTTTCTTTGTTTTCGCTATACTTGGATGCGATTTTCTTGAACATGTTGAGATCGATTTTCTTGCCTTTGAAACGCTTTGCAAGAGATGCGGAATCCGCCGATTCAACGTGATAGACGACATAGCCCATCGGGGTATTGTAAAGTTCAGGATGACGGTTATAGTACTCTTCCGCCGATGGCATCTCAATCTTTGTTTCCTGAATATTGAACTTTTTCAAAAGAGCTGGACCGGTTTCGCGAACAATCCTTTGGCGATGGTCCGAGACAAAACTTTCCTTAATATCATCCGTAATTTCAACTTCAGCTGTAGAATCAGCCAGATTCCTGTGCAACATCGCAAAGGATTTCAGGGAATCCTTATGAGACTCGATATACATTGCATCGGCGATCTTATCACGAAGATTCATGTAAGCAAGGGAATCCGGGAACTGGTCACGATGCTTATCGTAATAGAAAGCCAGTTCATTATCGCTGTACATCAAGCGGTCCATCGAGAACAGGCGCTGATAAACAAACGTCAAAAGGTAGTTTTCCAGAGCCACATTGTGGCTAGCAAGCTTCTCCTTGAGTTCAGGACTCTTCTGAAGGGCGACCGTATAAAGAGCTTTGCGGCTAAAGAGAGAACCCGAAGCCTTTCTCATCTGTTCTGTATTCGGGACTATATTGCCCACACGCATCATGAAGGCATAGTCTTCCTTGTAGATGGGTTCTCCGTTCACCCTGGCCACAAGGGTATCCTTCTCACCAATGGAATTACATCCTGTAAATACAAGGGTACAGAAAGAGAAAATCGCAAGCAAAGCTTTTTTCATAAAGTCCTCATAAATGTGTGTGCTTGAATATAACAATTTTTTAGTTAGTAGTTACTAGTTATTAGTCAATAGTCATTAGTTACTAGTCAATAGTTTTTATGGCAAGAAATCCTAACTCAGGATTTAGAAATTCATGAACCAACGGCTAATGACCAATGACTAACGACCAATCGCAAAATACTTTATTCTAAACAAACCGTAATTTGCAAATTTGGCGTACTTTCAAGCGTAAGTTCCACATCTGCAACCATTTACAGATATGAACATTATCTATATTAAGGGTACTTGAAGAGTTTACTATCGATTTTTGCAGTTAAAGCCGCGATCATGACGGCGATTGTAGGCGCTATCGCTCTTGGCGTCTGGTATGTGCATTTTGCCATCGAAGAAGTACTTTCATCCCCCCATACTTTTGGCGATGTCACCATAACCCCTTACGGTCACCGTCAAAACAACCTCCTGGACCACTTTTACGATTCTATCCTCGTGGAAAAGGGGCCTTCGAAATACATGATACGCGGTCCGCACCTTGACATCACGCCATTCGGAGACGACAGAGGCATAGTCCTCGATGTAAAGGAAGTGTCCGCCAACCAGGTTCTGGATTCTACCACAAGCGAAACAGAAAAGGATTCTTCAAAAATCGAACCCATTGAATTTCCTGACAATGTCAGGATTCCGTTCCCCGTGAAGGTCAACATCGGAAAAATTGACTTTAAAATGGGAGATATGGACTGGAAAGCAGAAAATATCCAAGCCCAGAATATCGGTCAAAGAAACATCACGCTCAGCGCAAACAATATCGAAGGTAGCTACATCAAGGAAACCGCGTCTTTACAGCTTGATGTGGACTTTGCCGACAAGAACATCCTTGTCAATGGAAATATCAAAACGCCAAACGACCACATTTCGTTGAGCGCCTCCGCGCCCAAAAAAGACCTCACACAGTTAAAGGCTTCTACAAACATAAATGTCAAGGATCCGCTGAACTGGGTCCCGATGAAACTGTCGAAGTCCATCCCCTCGATAAGCAACTTGAGTTTAAACGGCAGCGTTTCGACTTCGCTCAGCAAAAAGACGCTACAGTACAACCTGACTCTCAAGACCCACATTGGCGAGTTCTGGCCGTTCCTTCCGCTCTACGCGACAATCAAGATCAACGGTTCGCCCAAACAAACAAATATTGAATCATTTTTCCACAACAACGAAGGCGGATCAATCAGCCTAGACGGATCGATCGACGATAAACTGGACTTTGACTTTTCTGGCGAAATCGCAAACATGAGCGCCATGTACGGTCCGCAAATGATGCCAATGGACATGGACATCCAGTCCCTGACCAAGACAGGAAACGATATTGACGCATCGATCGAAACTCGCGAAGGATCCATTGTCAAGGCTCATGTGAAAACCAAAGATAGCCTCAAAGTTTTCTTTGCAGCAAACCTTTCCGCTATGGAACCATGGGCACTGGACTGGGTCAGGGGCAACGTCGAAATCGGCAAGAACCCCAAGATAATCGGATCTTATCAAAACAACAGATTACGCGCCTACGTCAAGATCGATTCCATCATCAACGCCTACCATTTCAAGGCAGACTCGCTCCGTCTACAGCTTATTCTTGATCTCAATCGCGACTACATCGAATTTCCAAAAGCAACGATCTACACACCTAACGAAGAATATGCCATTTCTGGCGATGTCGATTACCACGATCCCACGCTCCACACTTCCTGGCGTCTGAAACAAAAGAACGGCGGCTCGGCAGAAACAATCGTACACGTCGGCGATTCGCTCCTCGTCTGGGCACAAGCGGACCATGCCGAAATATCGACCATACCGTTCTCGGACATCGAACTCAGCGACAAGCTTAAGGGCACCGTTACAGGATCCATCGACTACAATCTTGATTCTAGAGTCGGCGAGGCCGAACTGGATATCGACGGAAACGTGGAGCCGTTTATCTTGCACGGGCACACAAAAATCAGGGAAGTCGGCGACACGGTCTTTATCGACAAAGCGAACTTTACTCACAACAGTAACAAAGTCGCCATGCAAGGATCGTTCATCTTGCCGAACGATTCGAATCCAAACTTCAAGCCGACCGCCATGCTCCCCATACAGGTATTGCATGCCTGGGCGTCTGCAGAAGACTTCAACTTGCCAATTCTCCTGGAACCGCTTGGAGACACGACGCTTGCATCTGGCAGCTTTAACGGCGAAATTTCCTTTGAAGAAGATTCCGGCCTGCTTGGAAATATCGAGTTCAAGGACCTGAGCTTTACGAACATTCCTTCCGAGCTGTTGAATCTCAAACAGTTGAACGTGTCCGCACAAAAGAACAAGATCGAGATTCTCACCAACTTCGACATCTTAAACGGAGTCTGGACTGGAGACGCCAATGTCGTCGTAAACGACATTTTTGATCCCAACAGACAGGTCGATCTTACATACATAAGTCCCAATAGCGGATACATCAAAGGCAACGGCACCATCAATAACGATCTCGATTTTCTCGGAACGGTCAACATTGGCGGCACATGGCTATTGCCAGAAACTCGAGCCGAAATTGAAAAGACCGACATGAAGATCGACGTTCAGGCAAAGCTTCGCGAAGGGCTGAAAGGAATCACCGCCCAGATCTGGTCGGACTCCACCATCGTCAAGTATTCAACGCTTCCCACAGACTTCCCGATCCACGTGAGAGGCGACCTGAAAGACGGAATTCTTGCGATCAACGAAGTTTCAACGCAAAACGAAATCGGCGACCTGGTTTTCGGAACATTGCTCTACGATTTGCAAAACATGCATCTCGACGCCATTGACATCAGCACAGACAAATACACGCTCGAAACAGACAATCACACTGTAACCATCCTGAATGTAAAAAGCCATCTAGTGGATTCTGCGGACCAGATGTCCCTCGTGGCAAACATTCCCATGATCCAGTATTCATTCCAGGACGAAACGTACGGTACAGCAAAGCTCACTGGCAAAAGCGATATTACGCTTAATATTCCGCACACGCAAGAAAGACAGATCAAGAACAAGAGCATTAGCGGCAATTTCGTCATCGATAAGCTCGTCTACAGAAAAGATCTGGAAATCGAAATCACGCCAAGTTCTCTTGACAAGATTCTTTCGCTCCTGAACAACGCAATTGCAAGCCTGCGCAGCAAGGAAAAGACAGAGGCAAAGATATCCGTATCAAGTCCAATCGACCTGGCGTTCCACATAAGCGACTCACAAAGCGACTCTGTCGAAATCATCACGCCGTTTGCGGCCTTCCCGCTTACGTTCGACATTTGGGTGCTCGGAACAACGACAAGACCTATTTTACGTGGAGACGTCACCAATGCAGACAACGGATTCATCGGAGTTAAGGATCTCTATGAATTCAACCTGAATTCCTTCAGCATCTCCTGGAACGACGTGCCCTGGCAGCATGGCATCATCGATGTTTCAAGTTCACAGGAACTCCCCTATTGCTCCGAACCCGAAGATAAGGACAAAGAAACCTGTCCTATCAACTTTGACATTCAAGGCACCATAACCAACCCACAGCCCAACCCAAGTTCCAACTGCGGAACAGAATCTACCGCTGCGGCGACTTATTACAACATATTCCTTGGATGTATTGCAAATGAATCAGGCGAATCGACAGACTGGAACAAGCTCGCCGGTAAAGCAATTGGCAAGGTCATCTCTTCAACGGCCAACAAGACTCTTGGTGGCGACTACATTGGAGATATCGATATGAAGGTCATGTTGTTCGACAACTCCGGCAACGAAAAGGATTCTTCATACGTCAAGGTTCCAATTTCGCTGGACCGCTGGGTTAAAAACTTGAGCCTCATTTTCGGCTATACTCAAGACCAAAGCCAGAACCCGACTTACGACCAGGCTTTACAATTTGGCGCAACCTACACGCTTCCTGTGTTCCAGGACAAGGAATATTCTCACAAGAATCATCTTTCACCATCGCTATCCTTGAACGGACTTCTCATTTCAAAGCAGTACATGTCCAACACGGGTACAGAAAGCAACGAAAACCGTGTCGAAAAAAATATCGGTATCAATTACACGTACAAATTCTGGAACCCATGCATTTTGGGCATTGGCAGCTGCGAAACGGTACGCCCGCCAAGAGCAATGCGCCAACCGAACGATACTCCTGAAATGGAACCCGGTAAAGAAAAGAAAGCCGTCGAAAAAAGACCTATGGAGAACGCAAAATGATTTTATTGATTTGCGCATTATTGTTATTTTCGGCGCTCTCGTATGCAGAAAACGAAGAAAAGCACCCGTGGTCTGTATCCATTGAAGGGAACAAGGTTTTCTCAAACTTTCAATTAAACGAGCAGCTCGATATTCCCGAAGAATTCGGGCAGCTGGATACGATCAAGCAAGATTTTTTGATGCGCCTGTCATCAGAAAATGTCCGAGCACTTTATTATTCTCGCGGCTATTACAGCCTTGACTTAAAATTTGAGATCAATCGCGAACCGCGCTCTGACGGAAGTCTGCAACGCAATTACGTAATTACGGTAAAAGAGGGCGACTGCTACCGGTTTAATGAAGCCCAGATTATCTCCGAGGATGACGAGGCCATACCTGTAGACGTGAAATCTCTAAAAATTTCACAGCACAAGTATTACAATCAAGAGGACATTTCAGAAGATCTCCAGGAAATCCAGAAAGCTTACCGCAAACAAGGTAATTTGCATGTTTACCTTTCATCGGAAGAACATGTCGATACTACCGCAAAAAAAATCAACGTCATCATCAATGTAAGGCCAGGCCCTAAAGTTTTGATGGGTAACATCATCACAACGACACAGCGCGCCGTCAACAAAAACGACAAGAAAGCGGCACCAGAACAGGGGCTTTCGGATACCGCATGGCTTTCATCGCTTTGGAGAATCCCTAAAGGAGAAATCATTGACGGTAACCAATATTTTAACTTCAAGAGCAAGCTTTATTCTACACAGCTATTCACCCAAGTCAAGCTGAACGACTCTCTTCGTGCAGACGGACTTTCGGACGTCCATCTCGATGTGATTGAACGTGTGCCAGGTGAAGCTCGATATGGCTTTTTCTTTGAAGAAATTTACGGTTTTGGAGCACTCGCTTACGCGGACCACAAGAACTTTTTTGGAAAGTTCAATGAATTTTCGACAAGTATCCAGATTGCGCAGCACAAACAGGAAATCACTCTTGGATACGCAAACCCGCTTTTATTCGGTACGGCATTTACATTCATCCCGACAGCCATCCGCTTTGTAGACCGCCTTTCATTCAACCATGAAAAGATCAATCCACCTGCATATCCAGACAGCGTCGAAGAGCGTTACGAAATAATCAACCGCGGGGACTTGACCTTCGGCATTACAAACAACATCAGATTCCGTGGAACGATCGATACCCGATACGTGAGCAAAAACGAAGATAAGCTTTTCAAGCTCAAGGGCGAAATAGCCTTGACATTTGACTACACCGATGATTACTTCAACCCGACAAAGGGTATCCGAGTGTCACCGACAGCAGGTCTTGGAACAAACTTTAGCGATAAAACAGATTACGAAGACGGACGTTTTTACACATATGGCGAAGCGACCATGAACCTATACTCGCCGCTTTTCTGGACTCTATATGGTGCACTTAGCGGAAGCATTGGAAGATTTTTTAACAAAGGCATTGAAGACGACGCCCGCGTATTCTATCAAGGTGGTTCCCGTTCTGTACGCGGATTCCGATTCCGCAGCATTTACGCAAGCTACACAAGCTCCGATGAAAATGGCAAAGAAGTCATTAACACGGCACTTACGCCGATGTATTACCGCATCAACGAGGAACTCCGCTGGACGCTCCCGTGGAAATCCTTAAACAAATGGCAAATCGTGCAATTCTGCGACTGGGCCATGGTCAAGGACATGAAGGACGATGACTACAAGGACAGGCAAGACGGAAGCCTTGGACTTGGCATCCGTTACCACTGGCAGTTCCTTACATTCCGCCTAGATTATGCATTCAAGAAAGGGCTAACCAACTGGCACAAATCAGAAGGCTTTACCTGGAGCCGATTTGCATTTGACCTGTCGCAAGCGTTCTAATGCGACTGCATTACACCACGGCCATTCTGGAGCCATCATTCTCAGTCAGTCATTCTCGACCATGTCATCCTCGAAGCGAAGCGTAGGGGAACCATAATTTCTTGTATCTACATTTGGGAGGGAAACCATAATTTCTCGTACCAACATTTGCGACGAGATCCAGTATTTTACTGAATGATTGAACGATAAAGCTTTGAAAGGCTTGTATGCTCTATATTAACGTCAGCGGTGATTCCGGCGGCGGCAAGGGCAGCACGGATTTGTTCAGACGACACGCCAGCGGCATTTACCTTAAACGAAGTGGTATCAGCCCCGACATCGGCGACTCGCCCGCTTTTCAAGACTCGCCCGCAGTCAATAATGGCGTAATCCGTTGCCCACTGGTCCATTTCGGCAAGCACATGCGAGCAGACAATCGCCGTTCCGCTTTCTTCTTTGCGCCATTCGTCGAGCAATTGCCAAACCGTATCTCTTGAAATCGGGTCGAGATTGGCGACAGGCTCGTCAAGAATCAAAAGCTTTGGACTATGCAAAAGCGCACGGACAATTTGCACTTTTTGTCGGTTTCCAAGCGAGAGCGTTTCCAAACGCTTATCGAGTGGCGGCAACTTGAGGCGTTCAGCAAAAGACTTGCACCGCTCCAGCATCGCGCCATTTTCGCGCCATTCTTCTGCGCCAAAGCCATAAAAGCCCGTAAAATACTGGAGGTATTCCTTGATGGAAAGTTTCGGATAGACTCCCGGATTTTCGAGCAACACGCCGTATTTTTCAGCATTCAGAAATCCTGCGGAATTGCGCAAGGCATCGTCAATTTTGACAGAACCTTTGAATGATCCCAGGCGACCACAAAGCAAGCGCAACAATGTTGTCTTGCCTGCGCCATTAGGGCCAATCAGTGCAAAGAAACCCCCTTGCGGGATATTAAGAGAAATATTTGACAGAGCATCTGCCGTGGATTTCGGATAACGGAATGTCACCGAATCAAGTTCAATCACGCACAGAATTCCTTGACTGCAGGCGTCGGATTTTTGATAAGCTTGAGCGCATCTTTGGACTGACGCACCGCTTCCATTTGCACATTTTCGCTCGCACGCTGCAAGTACTGGATGCAACGCCAGTCCGCGCGGACGGCGGCAAGCTGCACCGGTTCTGTACGGCGACGGATGCTCACGTATTCAAACGCATGGTAGTCCTGCTTGACTGCGGCCACAACAACAGCCGCCGTCGGAACTTCGATTTCCTGGAGATACTTCCAATCGCGTTCAACAGCAGCGATGAGCACCTTTTCGCCGGCATTGTGAATAAATTTCAAAGCATCCGCACTCTGACGAACGGCCTCGGCCCAAAGTTCATCAGAAGCACCATCGATCTTACGGACAATGCGCCAGTCCTGCGATACGGCGACCTTGAGAAGAGCCGGGTTCGTGACAAACTTAAGCAAGTTCGGTTCAGCCTTGAATGCGGCGAGGAACTTAGCCTCGTCCATAGCATTAAGCGACTGCTTCAAAGCTTCGCAAGGGCCACATTTCACATAAAGAATGGCCTGCTCATTTTTTTCAAAAGCAGCCTTTTGCACTGTTTCAGTCGGGTTCTGGATGAGGCTGATGGCATACCAGTTCATACCGATAGCTTCGAGCTGTTCGGCCTCAGTAGGATTTTCAATTTTCTTAATATCAGTCCAGGACTGCATAAAACCTCGTGTTGTCGAAACAAAGATAGGTTTTATTTTTGACTAGGAAGTAGGAAGTAGGAAGTAGAATGCGTTTTTTTCGTCTAATTCTTGACGCAGCGGACAGAAATTGCGCTATAATAGTTTTTGAAAGTATTAGGCGGTGTTGGATACCAAGAAACAAATTCACTGACACCTGATTCGCTTATACATAGATAGGCTTGTTCGCCCTTTGCATTTTCTCCATCGACCCAATAATCAGCTGAAGCAGACCATCCAGTTGTCATCAATTCCTCGTAGCCTTTGGGAACATTACAAGATTCTTCATCAATAACAAATAACGAATCAAAACGATAAAACATCTCACCAGCAGGAACAGCACTAAACCCGAACGTATTATAGCCCTCTTTATATTTCCAACCTACAGTATCCTTTAAAAATTTGTCAGTACGTTCAAAACCTCCCAAATCGTATTTAGTTTGAGCGGCAAGAGTCAATAAATGATTAGCCTCTTCTACAGAAGGCAAACGCCAACCAGCAGGACACGCATTTTTCGCCACATTCCAAGGATACAAGCGACCACGGCTATCACACGATGTCGTATCGGCACAATTGCAAAAAGACAACGCGTTTGGGACTTCATATTTTAAGTTATCTACAAACCAAACGGTACCATCGATATCAACAGTCCTATAAACATTGCCATCTCGTTCATCTGTAAACTTGCCATACTCGCCAGAATAAGTAGTGGGTTCATCTGGCTTTATCGAAAAATCAGAAGGAGATGAAGACGTTCGCTTTTGGCTATCATCATCTTTAAGACAGCGTACAGAAGCCTCATAGGAGCCATTAATTTCATCCGTTTTTAACCTAGCACTGTCAGCACCAATTGTCAAAACGACATTGCCAAACCAATCCCATGTGGTTGCCGCATTCGTTGAAGACCAAAAGCGGACCTGGTCTTTTCCTTCAAGAGGCTTAGCACCAAAGCCGTATGCATCAAGGCCGTTTTTTCCATCAGGCCAGCCACTCGTAGATTTCAGCATCGGTCCTGTATAAGCACCTTCTGCAAAATTTGTCGCATTGCTTAAACCATTTACAAAGGCACTCAGGACTCTCCATTCATAAGAACTCGGAACATGCCAGCCATCTGGACAAATCCCCTGAATAGGATATTCAGCAGCGCAATAGTTCCACATTCCGTAATCATCGCCCCATATTAAACTGTCTAAATAGCACCCCGTAACCGGAGCATTAATCATCTCTTCATAAGTGTAAGTCTCTTTGGAATCATAAGATAAATTTTCGGCCATCCAGACCCAGCCGCCAATATCAACTGTTTTATAAACATGTCCATCGCGAGTATCCGTAAACGATTCAAAAGGCCCTGCGTAAGTATTCTCGGCACGGTCAATTTGGATATCCAGCCCCACTCTCCCTTCACCCTGAATGCAGCGGACAACATGTGCACTCGCCTCATATGTTGTCACAGAAGTAAAATACACAAAGGCATTTTCATAAGACATGTACAACGCTTTTGGTTCGTCTGTCAGAATATGAAGATCTTCATGGAGACCGGTTACATAATCTTTACTATAGGAGGGCAAAGCACCGAATCCAAAACAATCTAATCCGTTTCCAACTCCGCTCCATCCTGTAGTTGATTTCAGATACTTACCCGCATATTTTGAGCCGCCAGCGTAATCCAGCAATGTTTGAAAATCTTCTATAGTAGGGATGCGCCAACCTTCAGGGCATAGGCCGCGAGCAGGCCGTGCAATAGGGCAATTTTGAAATGTTACACCGTCATAGACAAAAAGATTTTTATAAACATAATCGCTAATAAATCTTACAGAACCATCATCGCCAGAGCAACCCGCAGCAATCCCCCCAACAGCGTCCACCCAGGAATAATAATACTTCGATTCTCCCGTATATTTTTCACGATTATACTCTAGGTTTTCCGCCATCCAAACTTGATCCCCAATTTTAACGGTCTTATAAACATGCCCATCGCGAGCATCCGTAAATTCACCAAAGATTTTCGTAGAATCAGAGCAAGCAAATTTCGGATCTTTATCATAAACGACAGGAACCCGCGAACTAGACGAAGATAAATCAAGTTTTCTAGGAGTTGAAGGGCCATCCGCAGAACTAGAGATTTCATTTTGCAAATCCAAAACCGAAGACGAATTATCCTGGCAAGCAGAAAAAAAAGCCAGTAGAGCTAGAGCATAAAATAGCGATTTTTTCATTCAAGACCTCCAAGACACGCTTCAGAATAATATAATCAAATTAATGGGAATGTACAACAAAAGCCCCTGAATGGGCTAGAAAAAGGAGTATTCAGATGTTCGTGATTGAAAGAAGCTAACCACAGTGAGTTAGATTTCATTTTTTAACTTGCACAATGCGCATATTACGTCCATCGACTTTGCCAAAGCGCATCACGTAGGCGTCAATCACAAGGTTGGCCTTTATGTTATTCCAAGCGTCACTGACCGAACTCGCTACGCCACAAAAAACATTGACAAAATGATAAAAGGCTAATCATGGCACTACTTCGTAGTGCAGACTGCGGCGCCTCGGAAATGGTCGCTCAAGTAAACTTGGCGACCGCTTCACTCGGCTTGTGAGTCCTTGACGCAACGGACAGAACTGGCAACTTTCTTATACCCTCCACCCATATCAGCATTATCCATATCAAACCCAAAAGTCAAAACGTACGCAGAATAGGGATTTTCTTCTGTCGAAGAAAATAAACTCATATACCCCCTCGCTTCACTATAATCCCCTCCATCACTCCTCCCGCCAGCAGGAAGAACAGCAAAAGAAAAGGCGTCTTCACCGTTGCCGTCTCTTTTGTCATCTGCAAACCATCCACTCACAGACTTAAGTTTCAACCCCGCTGTAGCCACACCCCCAACAACATCAATCAATATTTCAAACTCTTTCTTACTAGGCAAATGCCAACCAACTGGGCACGCCTTCATAGAGGCATTCCATGCATAAAGCCTTCCATATTCTTTGCATTTATCAGGATTATCATCGTAGCACCAACTACTATCCGTTTTGAAATTGAGGTTCTCGGCCATCCATTCCTGATTGCCGATTTTCACCGTCCTGTAAGTTTGACCATCGCGGGAATCAGTCATCGTTCCAATCTCAGAATTGGAGTCACAAGCGTTTATCGCGAATGACAACACAAGCAAAGCAAAAATGGCAAAAGAACGATTCATAGAAAATCCTTGAAGATTCTAAGAATATACAAAAAGCCCGGCGAAATGCCGAGGCGATTAACTCTGATCTGGATCCTTCGACTTCGCAACTACGTTGCGGAGTTTACCCTGAGCTTGCCGAATGGGCTCAGGATGACACAAAAACAAAAGCGACCCGTTTCTATCGGATCGCCTTTTAATTTTTCGCACCGAAGGTGCCATTATTTTACTCAAAGGCCGAAAGCCGTCCTCATTACTCAAAGCGAGCTATGCGAGCGTCCTCACAACCTCAAGTAATTTTGCTCTGCAAAATTACTTGTAAAGCGGGTGCTTCTTGCAGAGAGCGACGATGTCTTCGCGGATCTTGGCGAGAGCAGCTTCGTCGTCCTTAGCCTGGATAGCGCGGTCGATGATGCGAGCCACTTCGCGGGTATCTTCTTCGTCGAAGCCACGAGTCGTGATTGCAGCAGTACCGAGACGGACACCGGACGGGTCCATCGGCTTGCGCGGATCGAACGGAATCGTAGAACGGCTGCAGGAGATGCCGACCTTTTCCATAGCGACTTCGGCTTCCTTACCGGAAACGCCCTTAGAAGTCATATCGACAACGATGAGGTGGTTGTCGGTGCCATCGCTGATGACCTTGTAGCCGAGCTTCTGCATTTCAGCGCACATAGCCTGAGCGTTCTTGATGACGTTCTTGGCATAGGTCTGGAATTCCGGCTGCAAAGCTTCGAGGAATGCAACGGCCTTACCGGCGTTGATGTGGTCGTGCGGACCACCCTGCATGCCCGGGAACACGCCCTTGTCGATTTCCTTGGCGAGGGAAACTTCCTTGAGTTCACCCTTCACCATCTTCTGGATGGTGCGGTCCTTGCACATGATGATAGCGGAACGCGGGCCACGGAGAGTCTTGTGGGTCGTGGTCGTCACGATGTCGAAGTACGGCACCGGAGATTCGATTGCCTTACCGGCGATGAGGCCAGCAATGTGAGAAATGTCAGCCATCGTGAGGGCGCCAACTTCGTCAGCGATTTCCTTGAAGCGCTTCCAGTCGAGGTTACGGCTGTAAGCAGAGAAACCAGCGAGAATCATCTTCGGCTTTTCGCGGAGAGCAATTTCACGAACCTTGTCCATGTCGATGCGGCCAGTTTCCTTATCGACTTCGTACTGCACGAAGTTGTAGAGCATACCGGAGAAGTTCACCGGATGGCCGTGAGAAAGGTGTCCACCGTGATCAAGCTTGAGGCCGAGGACCTTGTCACCCGGTTTAAGAACGGCAAAGTAAACAGCAGCGTTAGCCGGAGAACCGGAAAGCGGCTGGATGTTCACGTGATCGCAACCAAAGAGCTTCTTGCAACGATCGATAGCGAGAGCTTCCATTTCGTCGATAACTTCGTTACCGCCGTAGTAGCGCTTGCCAACGTAACCTTCACTGTACTTGTTGGTGAGGACGGAACCCATGGCTTCCATCACAGCCTTGGAAGTGTAGTTTTCAGAAGCGATAAGTTCGATACCATATTCCTGGCGTTCGGCTTCCTTCTGGATGATGTTATAGATTTCCGGATCGGTCTGTTGCAATGTAGATTTAAGCATTATAGCTCCTTTAAAGTTCGCGTCCCAAATATAGCTTTTTTAGACGAGAGACGAGGGACGAGAGACGAGAGATTTTTCTTAAAACTAAAGCAAAGTGCAGTCTTTTTATGGAAGGGGGATGTATCCCCCTGGTTCGCACGTTGTTACTCTCCACCCCCTCTACGGGCTTCAAACGCCAGCCCGTAACGCCCGGCTTAGCAAGATTCTACCGGGGACCGGCTCCGTTTTTCACACGAACGGCAAGTTCAGCGTCGGCATCATCAACGGTCACTTTGTATTCTGGCTTAAACACCAAAGCATCCTGTGTATTTTCGCCACCACGGCTAAACATGTTGTCGAGCGCATAAACAAAACCGCGTGTTGCAACATCCGGCGAACCATCCTCGTTTTCAAGACGATAGACTGCAATCGGATTCTCAATATTAAACACATTACTTTCTACATAGCATTGAGCAGAATCCGAACATTCAACCCCCGCCATTTTCACGTCATAGAAGAAGTTGTTATAAGCATGCAACTTGCCATGACGTGCAAGCACACCGCAAGCCTCCATGTTCGCAAAGTAGTTGTGATGCATCGTAAGCGTCTGAGCGGTATCCACGTAAATATCCGGTTCAAGCCCAAAGAGAATGCCTGTCTGCGCATTTTCAAAGCGGTTCCACGAGAGCGTCACCGCATACGAGCTACGCTTGATGTCTACCTCAATAAGCGGATATTCTTCGAACGTGCAATGGTCCACCCAAACGTGATGCGTGCGGTTGTGGATCGAGAGCGCACGACGGCTTGACGTATCCCGTGCGGTAATCGCAGGCGCAGTGAACGTCAAATTCTCGAAAATGAGATTTGAGGATTCTTGAGTCAAAATGCCCATGCCCGTAATGCGGACATCGCGCCCACGACCATCAATAGTCTTATTAGACTTTATGCGTAACGGAGACTGCAAATTGTACGAACCGCTCTTTTCAAATAGAATCCAGACGGCGCCATCTTTCTCGGCACATTCGCGGAACGAACCTGCGGCAACAGCAACAGAAGTCCCATAGTTCCCAAGCGAATCCACTTTCGAAGAATCAATGACATCCATCAAATCATCCGTTGTCGTGACAACGCAAATTTCACCTTTGGCCTTGTTGATTTTTCCTGCACTGTCCGCAAGGCCTGCTGCGCCAAGCGTTCCGGCGGCATATCCCTGAATCTGTTTGAGCAAAGCTTCATGGGCGCTCCAGTCGCTCTCGGGATATTCCGTTGCGGCCGACGTTTTAGACTTCACCACCTTAACGGTCGATGAAGTGTCGGAGCCATCCACAAATAAAGTGTCCCCTGCATTGGATTGCACCGTCGTCGAATGGACTTTTTCCGGGTCGCCAATTTGCACATCGAAACTCCCCTGCGGAAGCGAGTCAATCACAAAATGCCCCGTACTATCAGGAACAACATAGCGGTCAAGGCCAGCCACGCGAACAACAGGCGACGTTCCAAGCAGCACAAAGCCTTCGATAGACGAAAGCTCGCCAAGCTTAATGGTATCGACCTTGGAATCCGACTTGGCATCGAGAGCCACAGAATGCACGGCGCCCGAAGCTTTAGATTCACTCACATTACGCGCTTCAATGGTATAGCGGCCGTTACGGACTTCAAACGAGACTTGCCCATCCTCATCTGTTTCGTTCCAAGCATTTTCCGCAGGGCCGCTAGAAAGGTACTTATCCGGCAAAATGCGAACACGCGCCGTAGAAGCAGGCGTTCCATCCGCCATCTGAACATACAAAGCAATAGTCGATTCCGCCTCGGTGCCACCGGCGACATTTTTTTCACTGCACGATGTCAAAACAAAAGCAATAGCACCAAGCCACACGAGCAAACGCATTTGAGCAACCGTCATCCAGCTAGTTTTCATGATCGCCCCCTTGAACTTCGGCAGGTTCGAAAGACTTATCCGCACGAGATTCGTCTGCAATTTCACAAGATGCGCCTTCACGAGATGCGTTCTGCATTTCCGCACCGCGAATACGGCGTTTGCGCCCGCGCCTCTGCGGCGGCGGATACGGGTCCGAAAGCGGGAAAAGCTGCATGCCGAGCTGGAACACGCGATTTGGCTTTTGACACGATTCTACTTTCGCAAGGACTTCCCGGCGGAACCGGCGCACCATTTCTACGAGTTCTTTATAAGTCGCTTCGTCACATCCAAACGCAAGCGTCGAGAGGTTACGTTCATCGCGCTCAAAGCGGTCCATCGCCGTCTGCGCCACATCCAGATTCTGCTGGATGTACGCATTCACCGCCGTATTGTACGATTCAAATCCACTCGAAACAAGCCCCTGCGTTTGTTCGTAAAAACCGGTCTGCTCATTTTTCTTGATCATCGAAAGGCGTTCCAAGAGCGCAATCGAAGACTTCACCTGGCTTGCAGAAATCGGCGGGCGCACCATAAGGCCCAACGCCGCATCGTCCCCCACATACGGGTAAAACGTCACAAGCTCACGAACAACCGCATGGTACCAATGGTCAAAATATTCAAACTGGTCCTTCGCCAAGTTTTCGACCTTGCATTCCTTGGACGCCACAAGCTTCTCCAAAAACTGGCGGCTTTCCGTATGCGTTTTTGCCTGGTTGAACGAGACCATGTTCGCAAAGTAAGACTTTTCACGATCGTCACTACAAAAAATATTCGCAAAGACTTCAACCATCCGGTCGGTCAAGTTGCGCTTGCCCTGCAAAATCTTATTGAACATCGATGAATCAAAACCCGCTTTTTCGGCAATAAAACGATGGCTAAAACGCCAATCGCTTGCATGGCGCTCTTCGTAGGCGTCTTTCAAAAATTCGCGGTAATTCAGATATTCAAAAATATTGATCATTATCTAGTAGGAAGTAAGAAGAATCTGTAGACTTAATATACATTATTGTCCACAGTTTTGCAAATTTAAAGTCCACATTACGTTGTAAAAGCGGGATGCCGCCCCGGAATAAATCTGGGGCGACAAAAAGTTCATGACAACTTAAACAGCAATTTAAACTTGCCAATTTCTAATAGCGGAAGTAATTGCCTTTGGGAAGGTTTCGCAAGTCCGACTGATTGCGCACATTTTGCACTTTCTGACCAAGCGCATTGACCGTGATGCCTTTGGAACGCGGCTTTGTCGCCATCTTTTTCGATACAATCGAAACAGAGCCATGCTGTTTTTCACGAGCAGCCTTGCAACCTGTGCGGTAAACATTCGCCATGTCAAACGCAAACATGTCAATATTCGGGCCGCCATCAGCAGTAGCGGACTGGAAAGTCACCTTGAAATCCAAGGCGTCCACCCAGACATCATCAATATAGACCGTATCCCAGACATCCCAAGAAGCAGTCGGTTTGAACACGACATCATATGTGCCATTATCAATCGTGACGCTCATGTTGCGATTTGCATTCCCTGCAAAAGAATAACGGATCATCACGCGGGCCTTTTCAGCCGACTGGTCAGACGTCACCAAATACGTCGCCTTGCTATAAGCGGAATTGTCAAAATTAAAGAAACCCTTGCCGGTAAAGTTTTCGTGATTGTCTTCCGAAAAGCCATCCGCAATCTCCGGCTGATACGTTTCAATCACAGAAGGCCAGGCATCCGTGCCCGCATCAAGCGAACAAAGCGATTCGTCGAGTTCGACTGCTTCAATCGGCCCGCTTGAACTGCTAGACTCGCCAGCTCCCGAACTGTAAGTATCTTCGGAGCCATGAGATGTCGGCGTACAAGCGGAACCGCCCTTGAACATCGCCGTGTAGGTGATATCGCGAGCCTTCGTCTTGAAGCCGTAATAAATCATGTTCTTCGAGATTTCGTTGCAGTCGTCATCGACCCACTTTTCAAACGTCTGGCCGTTCGGCGTCACGCGAAGCGTCATCGGGGAACCCGCCGGGAAATACTGCGTCTGCGTAATGAGTCCATTGTAATTCGAGAGGTTCGTCTTGACCTTGATGGTGTAACGTTTCTTGATGCTCGCCACAAGCGTTGTGAGCGCAGCCTTTGCATCGGCAGAGAGATTCGTATTGGACTTGAGATTTTCTTCGAGTTCTTCGCAGATCATTTGCGCATGGCCCATCGAACCCATTTCCTGGAAATGCGTTGTACCATCGCTCACGCCATCGGGGTAATTCGGATATTCGCCCTTCTGCAAAGACTTGTACAAGTAACGCGTCACGTAATCCGGCATCGATTTATACGTCGTATTGTACGTGTTGTACGACTTCATGTTCAAATCGACAAACGGAATCTTGTTGTTCTTGGCAACCGTCTGCATCATGCCACGGGCATCGTAATTATTGCTACCCGTCGAGAACACGTTGCGGCTTCCGTTCAAGTTCATCGGCGAAATCAGGACAACATTCATGCCCTTCTTTTGACCTGCATCCACATATTTCTGGATATACCCCGGAAACTGCGAAGGCTCCACATAGCGAGCGGCCTTGCTGTAATCGCGGTCATTGTGACCAAACTGCACAAAGAGATAATCGCCCTTTTGCGCAGCGGCAATCACGCCGTCCAAGCGACCTTCTTCAATGAACGTTCTAGAACTGCGCCCTCCGATAGCAGCGTTGTTCACCTTGACACGCGCACCGTCGAAGAAATAGCCAATGACCTGTCCCCAGCCCGTCTGCGGGTAAGCGTTATCCTTGTAAGTACAGACCGTGGAATCGCCCACGACATGAATCGTGAAGCTCGTGGAATCGCTCACAGCGACACCCGCAAAAACAGCGGCGGCAAAAAAGAATTTAATAAACTTATTCATAGCAAATTGCACTTATTTGACCTTCGCCCAAGTTGCGACAAGTTTTCTACTTCCCTGCTGGACCATCACGCGGTAGAGTCCATTTGCACGGACAAGCGAAGACAAGTCAACTTCACCAGCATCAACAGATTTACGCACAACGAAACTTCCGTTCATATCGAAAACGCTTACGTTTGCACGTTCTGTAAGCGAAAGCATATTTCCTCGAATCCGAGGTTCCACACGAGCGGCATCAACATGCAATGAAATCGTTGCACAGTCTGCGCCCACACGGCAAACGCCATCCAGATTAAAGCCAAACGCATCAAGATTCGGTGCACCATCGGACGTAAGCGACATGAACTTGAGAAGAGCTTCACCTTGTGGAGCATCCATCACTACATAGGCGGTATCCCACTTATCCCAGCCGCCAGTCGGAGGCGCACTCACATAATAATCGTGATCGAGGTATGCATTAAACATACGGTCACTCGTGCCGCCATTAGCATAGCGAACACCAAGCGTCACGTAACCCGCTCCGGGGAACTTCATCTTGTAACCGGCAAAAGATTCCTTAGTGTTATCCAGATTGTAGTATCCCTCGCCCGTAAATCCGGTCCATTCATTCTGGGACCATCCTATTCCCGCCACATCAGGAGTATAGGCATCGAAGAACTTCTTGATATTTTTATCAACCTTCACACTATCTTCTTTGCTGCCATCGATAGGCGTAAACGGCACAAAAGTCACGTCATCAAGGTTCTTCGGAGTCGTCGTCGGGAAAGCAGTCAACGCCTTGCCATCGCCATCATACTTCTGCGCCGTGCCACCCTCGTAAACAGCAGTGTACTGCGTTGCCGCCCCCTTCATCGTGAACGTATAGATATACTGCGATTTCACGGTAGAAACAGCCTGTCCGCTGACCTTGTTGCCATTGCCGTCATACCAGCCCAAGAACTTTTTGCCAGACTTCGGGATGGTCTTGAGCATTACAGTCATGCCCTGCGGATAATAGGCGTTAATCGATGTCGCTTCGGCAGCACCTTCCGGCGAGACTTTCACACTCACCTGGTACATGGGCGCCATATAGTCACCAAGCTTTTTCACAAGCGGATCCGAGTGAGCACGCATCTGTTCAGTAATGATTCGGCCAAAAGCGTTCGCACCGTTCATCTGCAAATGAACCTGGTCGGCCTGGTCACTCTTGAGATTAGAATATTCACCGCTCGTCGCATAGTTGAAGATAAACTGTTGAGCATAGCGTTCGCCAACAGAAATCATGTAGTTTGCGACCATTTCGCTCATGTCGATAAACGGAATTTTCAGAGAATCCGCAATGGCCTTCGCGCGTGCCGGATAGCCACGATAGCTGTTGTGGATAGCAGTCGGGGAATCAAAATAGCAACGACGAATCGGACTCATGATGATCGGGTAAGCCCCCTTTGCGGCAGCTTCCTTAGCCATCGTGCTCATCGCGACCGTAAACTTCGCTTCGTCACTTTTGCTCACGTCATTGATGCCGAACTGGATTACGGCATAATCGCCGGCCTGGAGCTTGTCCACAATGCAGTTGCCTGCAGAGCAGCCATGCTTCCAGAACATGTCGTAATAGCCATCAGCAGCCATGCCGCCCTGGCCACGGTTCACGACCGTAGCCTTGTTCACGTCAAACCAGTAATGGAAATCCTGGCCCTGGCCCTGCTTGGGATAGTAACCGTCGGCCCAGTCCTGCATGGTCGAATCACCGCACAAATAAATCGTGACCTTCGCCATTGCAAGCGGAGCTGCAACCATCGAAGCCGCAACAGCACATTGCCAAACCTTACTAAACATTCCCATATTCAATCCTCTTACTTCGCGGCATTGTGCATGGACTTCGAAATCACGCGACCATTCAGCTTCACAACCATCATATACGCACCACGCGGGAGCATTTCGCGATCGAACTTCACTTCAGACGTACCTGCGGTGACATTGCGGGAGATTCCGCCAACCAGCTGGCCAGACACATCATAAGCGTAAATTTCAGCAAGGCCAGCTTCACGAGTTTTAAGAATTCCCGTCACCGGATTGTAGACATTCGGCATGAACGTCTGCGGCACAATCGAAATCGGCGGAGCAACTTGTGAACCATCGTAAAGTTCCACGCCATCAATGCCGAACGTGAACATATCGACATTCGGGCCACCGTCACTCGTCATCGAAGAGAGCTTGAGCGTGTTGACACCCACCTTCAAATACACATCAATTTTTGCTTCTTTATACGTTGTCCAGCCTGTAGCCGGGAAGCTCACCGTCCCCGCAGACTTGCCGTTCATGCTGAGAGACATATTACGGTCGCTCGTTCCGCCATTTGCATAACGAATCGTAAGCGTCGTTCTAGCATCTTTCTGCGAGAAGATTTCCCAGACGCCATAGCTAGAGAGCGTATTTTCGAAATTGTAGTAGCCATTTTCGAGATAGCCCTCATTATCCTTTTCCGTCCAGCCAGCACCTTCCTTCGGCTTGGACGCATCCATCGTCGACTTGCCGTCGTTCACGACAGGAGTCGTATCAACCGGGATTTCAACACTTTCGCCAACAACGTAGATATCGGGCTGTTTGAGCGACTTGACCATGTCCGGCATGTAGTAGCCCACATGAGGCGGCTGGTTATAAGCCGTATTCTGCCAAGCAATAGACACGCGGTAGGTTGCATCATGCATCAGCGTATAGACGCGGTGTTTGCTTTCGACCGGAGTCGAAATGATGTACATCGTCGTCGGATCCTTCTCGGAACGCACCACGAGTTCTTCGCGCCAGTCGCCAAAGAGGTCTGCAACGAGACTCGGAGTATTCTTCGTGCCGTTGCAACCAGCAGCGCCGAGAGCGGCCCCGCCATCAAAATAGACCTCGGATTTCTTAGTAGTCGAATTGAACTTGGTCAAGTAAGCACCATCCAAGAGTTCATCGTATTCATCACCGTCAAAGTAAATGCGGAAGTTCGTAGAAACAGCCGGAGAACCGATCGACTTGCCAGAGGCCGTCTTCATGCCGCCGCCCTTAGACGACCAGACTTCGTAACCGCGGTATTCGGAGTCAATGTCTGCCGCCATGCCACGGCCGTTGTCCACGCCCGGATTCGGCTGCGGAGTGCCCCAATAGACCTTGCCGTCGGCACCGCGCATTTCTTCGGTGTACTGGGCATCCTTGTGCTCGTGCACATCCCAGAATTCCAAGCCCGGATGGTCCGGATCCAAATCGCCCAAATGGCCAGCATCGCCATGGCCGAGCTGCGTACTGAAGCGAAGCGTACCATCGTGATTCAGCGTTGCACCGCCAAACACGATTTCGTCGTAGCCATCGCCATCGATATCGCCCACGGCAATGTTGTGGTTGCCCTGCGCATAAAGACCCTTGCCCGGATCCTCAGACTTATGATACCAGCGCTGCTTTAGGCTCTTACCATCAAAGTCATATGCGACCACGTAAGAGGAGCTGTAATAACCGCGAATGAAAATAGCACTCGGATGCACACCATCGAGGTAAGCGGTCGCCGCAATGTAACGTTCACAGCGGTTACCGTAATTATCGCCCCAGTAGCCCTTGGCGTCTTTACCCTTTACATGCTGGTTGATATCGCGACTCGGCGTGTACTCGATCGACGTTATGGCAGCACCATCAGAACCACGGAAAACTGTCAAATACTCAGGACCCTTGAGAACCAAGCCACTAGCATCGCGATAGTCCTTGGACTTATCGCCAATCGCCTTGCCCGTACCGTCAATCGTACCGTCGGCAGTCTTCACGATCATTTCGGCCTTGCCGTCGCCATCGTAGTCAAAAACCTGGAACTGCGTATAGTGGGCGCCCGCGCGGATGTTCTTGCCCAGGTCAATGCGCCAAAGGCGTGTGCCATCGAGCTTGTACGCATCAATGAACACCGTACCCGTATAACCCGTTTGCGAGTTATCGTGAGCATTAGACGGATCCCACTTCAAAATGAGTTCATATTCGCCGTCGCCATCGAGGTCGGCAGCGCTCATGTCGTTAGGTGTGTAAGTGCACTTTTCGCCATCGGGCATTGTCTGCGCCGCAGGAACTTCAAGCTTGAGAGTCTTGTACGGGAAGGATTTTCCGCTATTCGAGACCGTTTTGTCCAAAACGAGCGACTGAGCAATTTGAGCCTGTTCCTTGCCTTCGACCACGGCAGCCACCGTGTACTTAGAAGTCGTTGAGCCAGCAGCATCTAAATAATTCGTACCCGCATTTTTCGCAACCGAAGCAATCTTTTTTCCATCGCGGTAAAGATTGAATTCCGTCGCCGGATCATCTGTTCCCAGCAAGCGCCAGCTTACAAGCATACCCTTGCCCACATTTGATGCCACAAGACCACGCGTCAAGTTTTCCATTTGACGCGGCGCGGCAAAAGAAGGAACAGCCAAGCCCGCAGCCAACAGCGAACTTGCTAAAATCACCCTAAAATTACGGTTATATCCCATGAACAACGCTCCTAACGATGTTAAAAACCAAACCATCAATTTACCTTAATATAATCTATTTTTTAATAAAAAGTCCACATTGTATATTATATTTTTATCTTTCAAACAAACATTTTTGCACTTTCAGTCCACAATTAGAATTAATTAAAAGTCTACATTTCACAACCAGTTTTCAGGAAAAATCAACCAGAAAACACCGCTTTTTCGTAAAAAAACGAAACGATACGCGCCAAAAGGTCTCGTAAGTCGTTCCTTTAACTATATTTAATACGAGTATGCCGCATTGGTGGAAAAATTTTTCGTGGGAATGGTTGTTCGATCACATCGCAGCACGTTCTCCAACATTTGTAAAAATCATGGTTGTCACGGGCAAATCATTCCTGTATTACCACGGAATGACCCGAGCAGCGTCTTTGACATACACGACGCTAGTGGCAGTTGTCCCACTGCTCATCATGCTCACATCCATTACGCTTGCCGTCGGATTCGGAAACTTCATCTCGGATTACCTCCCCATCGTCATCGACATGCTCAACCTGGACTGGCCAACAGAGCAGATCATGGACATTGTGGAGAACGCAGAGCACATTCCCATACGGAAGCTCGGATTTATCGGTGCCGGCGGTCTTTTTGTGACATTCATTCTTGCTTTCGGCAGCCTCGAAACGAACTTCAACGTGGTCTGGGAAAACAAGACCTCCAGAACCCTGGTGCGCCAAATCAAGGTTTACACGCCGTTCCTCCTCATCGGCGCCGTTGTCGTCGGGATGTTCGCAGGATTCGTGAACCACGTCCAGAAAGTGCTTTCGGTCATCATCGTCGATGGATTCCATTTTTCGCCAGAAGTCATCAAGGCTTTAATTTCGGCGTTCTGGTTTTCAACATTCCACGCCGCAGTCATCCTGGTCATCTTCCTCATGTTTTACGCGCTCCCGGCCCGCCCAAGCGGACACAAGCTCTACACGCGTAAAAAGCTGTTTCTGGCATCGTTTTTATCGGCACTGATTTCGTGGCTCGCGATCAACATTTACGTAAAAATCTTGATGCTCATCCAGACCGCGATGGTCACGCGCATGTCCATTTTCTATGGTTCACTAGCATTTATTCCACTATTCCTCTTCTTGCTCTTTGGCGTCTGGTCTATCATTTTGTGCGGCAACAGTCTCGTGTGGACCATTTGCCACTGGCCAGCCGTCAGCACAAAGAGCTGGAGATGGGAAGGCAATACGGACGGACTATGAAAACTAAAATTTTGACATCACTCCTTATGGCTTTAACCCTTGCCGTAAGTTCCCACGCAGAACTCCAGGGTTCCGGAGACTACCAGCCCAAAGAAGAAAAATCCTCAGGCTGGAGCGCTCTTTTAGGCGTTAGCGGCGGCAATTCCTTGATTGCCCGCGACGGAACGATTTTCATGAACCTCCGCATCGGTGTTGCCCTAAACCCTTACATCAGCTTGGGCGCATACAGCTCTTCCATTTTTAGCGACGTGAAGAACCCGAAAGTGCACCATTCCCAGATGATCGACTACCACGCATTCGGCATTTTTGCTGAACCCGTCGTTTTCCGCAATGGGCTATTTTCAATATCCCTCCCCGTAAGCCTCGGGTTTGGCGAAGTCAACTTTATGGACAAAGGCGATGAAGACGGTTTCAAAGCCGAAGACGCGTTCTTCGTCTCGGACTTTTCGGCACAGTTCAACTTCCGCGTGACAAAGCTCCTTGAAGTTTCTGTAGGCGGCGGCTACAGGCTGTTTGCAGGAATCGAAGCCAACAACCTTAAGAACAAGGATTTCCGCACTCCGTTCGGGGAACTGAGATTCACGTTTAAGGAATAGTCATTGGCCATTGGTCAGTAGCCATTAGAAAAGCCCGGCAGTAAGCGAACTGCGCGGGCTTTGCTTTACTTTTAAACTAGTTAAGTGCGTTCAAATTATTTCAGAAGAACGCTCTTTCCTTTCGTGAAACCACGATGTTCAACACTAACGACATAACGGTCAGCAGGAGCATTGCTAGAATCCCAAGAGGTTCTATTGAATCCCTTCACAGCATGGGGAATCCAAACACTTGATACAACGACCCCACTAGAATTAGTCACCGTAACAACGGCTTCGCCTGCCGATTCCAGTTCAAAGGTAATAGAGTTACGATCGACACCTTTCACCTTAATCTTTTCAGTTTCCTTTCCCTGGGTTTCTGGGGGCGGATTCTTAATCACATCCTTGTCTATATAAATGCAGTCCACTTTCGTTGCTTTTACGGTAGCTTCATTATCAAGGACATTCCCCTGGTCCATAATTGCAACAAGTTTCTTGTCCGATTGAATAGTGCTAGCGTAAGATTCTAGATCGTCTCGCTTGAAGCCTTCGTTGTTCAGATTTTTTACAGTTAATTTTTCACGACGGATACTAGTTTCAAGAGTATCGCCATTATTGATAAAAACAATTTCTACCGGCTTATTTTTTTCACCACGTAGCAAATTCTGGACAACATCCATCTTTTTACAATATGTACTATTTCCGTTCACGGAAATAATTACATCACCTTTCTGTAGCTTTGAATCAGCAGCAGGAGTTCCCGGAATAACACTCACAACCTCAGCACCTTTTTCAGCTGGTGTGATTGCAATACCAATACCATTAAATGTTTCATCTGCAATTGCGGAAGTTGCAACAACAGCTGCGATAGATACCATTCTTTCAAAACTATGCTTCATTATAATAATTCCTTTTAATCATCTGATTATTCATCTTTTCAGAAGAAATCCTTTTCGTTAGCGATAATGCGGTCTAGATTTTTCAATGGGATTTTATATAAACCTTTGTAGGTTGCTGCGTAGAGCATACCGTCTATCACATCACCTCCATATATAAGTGATGTCGGAATATGCTTCCCATTGTTGATTTCGCCGACAATCTTTCTCCATCCTTTAGGAATATTACCATAGGGTTCTCCGTAATCACCCATATATACCTTAGGATAGGATCGATCACCAAAAGTGAATAAGTGCACTCCATCAGACACAAGTGCGTGTTTACCATGAATCGAATTGACACGAATTGTATAATCCAAAGTATCCTTATCAAAACCATCTAAGAAAAGACTGTCTATGGAAACCC
The DNA here is from genome assembly GCF_045112255.1 of Fibrobacter sp. GTDB lineage: Bacteria > Fibrobacterota > Fibrobacteria > Fibrobacterales > Fibrobacteraceae > Fibrobacter. The sequence continues at coordinate 50,750 of NZ_JBGUHR010000099.1, read as the reverse complement.
AATCATTTTTTATATCGTCCCATTCATATGCCAACAAGCTCCATTGATCGGCTATGATCAACTTGTTTTTATGAACAAGGATATCTTGAACAGGATTCGCAATATAAAGCTTTGTATATTGAACTTTTGGAGGAAATGGAAGCTGTGTCCACGTTCTAGATCCAGGTTTAAGTTCAAAAACTCCATCAGACGTTGCTGCATAAAAATTTCCATTCCACTCAACACCCTTATGAAATTGCAAGGGAATTTTCTTTGCGGTATAGTCATCGTAATGAATAGGAGGTGTTTCCAAATCTATCCATGAGTCTCCATTCTGCAATCTCAGAACAGATTTGACCTCCTTTGTGACAGTATCCTTGAATCCTGCCAGGCAAACAATCAGGTTGTTTTCAAATTTGGCGATTCCATAGACACCATATTCAATACCGTCAGAGGAATCGAGAACATTTATCTTTATCCACTCTTTACTATCCGGCAAATATTTCAACACATCACCCGTTGTTGTTCCAATATAGAATGCGGTTGAGTCAGAGTAAAGCGTATGCACAAAGCCCTTCGACGGCACTGAAAGAGTATCCCAGTGATTTCCATTTACGGTAGATATAAAAAGGCGTGGCGCATGCACAAGATATCCGGGTTTTCCTTCTGCAGGGATACTCCAGGCATCTTCAACCATAATCCATGAACCTGAATGCAATACCTTTTGCAAGCCGCTTCCTCTTGTGTTGAGAGACTCCTCATCAGGAGTGAAAACAGAAACCCAGCCATCTTGCACAGTTTCTGCCGGCTCTGAAATCATGCCAGATTCTTTAGTACAGGCGACATAGATTATAGAAACAATCACAAGACATAAAAAGTTTTTCATATTAGAACTTCCATGTGTAAAGTGGGGTTAACAGACCTGGTTCATCAAAGGACTTACAATGTTCAACTGTAGGTACACTACCGAAAATAACATTATCTTCAGCATCAAGCAATGCCATACCGCAAACGGTTTTGTCAAAAGTGCTCCAATCTTTCAGATGAACGCCAACATCGCCTTCTTTTACAGATTCACCTGGGTATAGAATGAACTTTTTGAAGCTCATGACCAATTCCCATACATTTTCACCCATATTGGTAAGTGATGGAATTGAATTTGGTGTGTACCAATCATCTGCAGGAACATAAAGTTCCTTACCTTCGGGCACACGGAACCAAATTTTTGCCTTGTAGTTCCGGAGAGATACAGAACCCGTATTCTTGATAGTAACTGCCGGTTTTAAATAATTCGTTTCATCAGGAGCTGAATCATGCCATGTCATGGTTGCTGTAGCTTGTGGGATTATTCTTTCATCAACACTCTTATATGCACTAGGTTCTATACCCCAAATGATATTATCGTTTAGGTCGTAAACAACAATCTTTGAGTTTTTTGCAGGAATCCCATAATTATGGTCTGCTGACCAATCATTAACAAACTTATAGTTTGTCCAGTCTTCATAATGGATACGAATCTGCCAACCTTCAACATTAGGAAGAATGCTACCCGCAGTTAGAACTTGATCACTTGCATCAAGGATGAATCTCCATTGATCTCCCCCAAGGTTTTCTAAGGAAACGGGAATCTTAGGATAATCAACTTCAACAACAGGCTTGCGTGCTGGATCTGCTGTAAAATAATATGCAACTTTAAAACCGACAATATCCTTTTTACTGTCATTTACAACAAGAATTCTAGGACGAGAGGTATTCTTTTCATGTTGTGCTCGCGCCTCACGATGGTACACCGTCACAGGACTATTTTTTGTAACTCTATCGATGGGAGAAACAGGGGGAGTCTGTGTAGAGGGATTTGCAGCAGTACCTTTAGCCATTACTACACTGGGAGCAACTTCACCTGCTCCAACAACAACTGCAAAAGTAGTTGTTGCGGACAAATTGGATAGCTGATAGTCCTTTTCAAAAGTTTTACCCGACTGGTTGGTGAATGTAACATGAAGAACTTGTCCAATACGTTTAATAGAAGGGCTGGTTGCTACAGAACCATCAAACAACGTTTCTTGGTGTTCTACTCCATTTTCATCTGTAAAGCGAACTACAGAACCTGTACCTGGAATATAACTTGCAGTAAGGGCGTAAGTTGCGTCACTAACCTTGATTTCTTGGGTACCTTGGTTCATGAAAATCGGAGCTACATCAAAGTCCCCTACAAAATCAACTGTTCCCATATTGAGGTAAATAATTTTCGAGGCATCATTATGTGCTACATCGTCACAATGCAGATCCAATGCACATACAATATCAAGTCCCTGCATCGTAGCTCCCGCGATGTTGATATTTAGTTCCGCTGAGCTAAAGGGACCATGAAGAATATCTTCCCAAGGAGCCATTGCATCATGGAAAACAAATCGTCTAGGTTTAGTGAATGCGGCTATATTTTCGGGAGAAAGACGTAAATTTTGATCAACAAACTTTTGGCTATATTCCGTTACAAGAGCATCACTCTGACCGAACCAAGTGTCTTGAATTTCAACAAGAGCTTTCCACAATTCAGAATTTACTGTTTTTATAGAAGCTTTACTAATATCAAAGCCTTCCTCCTTACTCATATTAACAACAACATCATTAAAATATTTACCAATAACAAAGCACCCACTTGCATCGTCATCATAATCTTCGCACAATTTTTCTGCAGTATAAGAAACAGAACCTAGTAATGAAGAGAGAACTTGTGTTGATTTCGGAGAATACAATGGTAACATATTAACTAGTTCTCCATTTGGCTTTTCTGGGTAAGGAGGCTTTCCATTAATCACCTTATTAAGATTGCTCATAAATTGTTTTGTAGGGTCCAAATGAATTCCATTATGGCGAGAATAATAAAGATCTTCTGCAACTGGTTCGAGCTTATCAATTACTATGGTTTTAGCATTAGGATCATCATGCGGACCTTCAAGAGACACTGTTGCAACATATTTACCTATATAAGGTCCCTTAATCGTTAAATAACTTTTATCAAAAAGATAAATAAATGTCCCTCCAAACCAGCCAAGCACGTTACATGCGTTAATACCATTAATGGAAAAATTTTTACAATAATATTTATTATGATTTTTTGCATCTTCTGTTGCAGCTGAAATATATTCTAGCCAGTCTATGTCTAATTCTGCTTTAACAAGTTCATGTTCTGGAGGATTTGCTGTTTTAGAAGCATCTAAATCTTTAACAATCTTTTTCAAACCAGAAAATTCTTCTGAAATATCATCAGGATTTTCCGTAGCCAATTCTGAACCAAAATGAGGAGTATCTACGGTAATAACTTTACGGACATGATTTGCTGCATTTGCTGTTCCTGTACCATCTTCCCCTGGGTCTATTTTCAAACCACGAAACATTTCTCTAATAGTAAGGCCGCCTTGACTATGTCCAATCAAGTCGATATAAGTTTTTTCATTAGTCGTCCAGTCAATATCCTTTGATCCATAAAAATCATTCAGAACCTCTTTAATTCTTTCGTATAATCTCTTGGATTGGGATGGTGTTGCATCCCAAGAGGGCCTTGCTTCTATCCAATTTCCGTCCTTATCATATTCACCAGGCGTTTGGTAGAAATAAATACCGTTTTTATTGATTGCATCACCGGTATTAGGAATATTGTATGTTCTTGCAAGAATATCTGGTGCAGATCCGTTTTCATAGGATTTTACAAGAGCTTTCATGAATTCTGGCTGCGCTTTTTTTTCGCATCCATCGCATGGCTTTGGTGCATTTGATTTTACACCCCATATTTCATAATCACTATTTAAACCATGTACAAACAAAACTGGATGAGTAAGAGTCTTTCCTGGTTCACCGGTATAGGTCCACGCAGGAAATTCAACTTGTCTTTCATTCCATGCCGTAATCAAGTCCTTTATGGGCACAACATTTTTTCCACGTTCCTCGGCTTCAGGAAAAGACGTAAAGGCATTCGTTGTATAATTATATGTGTCAACATCCAAATCATGAGGCCTCATATCATGATCATCTTCATCAGAGCAACCCACTTGACAATTCAACAACTCTACTCGCCATTTAAAAGTACCTTTGTATGTAATTTTATTTCCACAAGTTACAGTATAGTCCATAGTATAATGAGCCATCCAATGCCATATACTGAATGGGTATATGGGAATGATGCCGCCCACAGAAGGGCCATGTTTTTCCACTTCCTTTTTAAGCTGTCCAACTAAAGATTCAACACGAAAAACGCCGTCTTTAAAATTATCTCCTGTTGCATTAACGATGTCTTGACAATAACCGTGTGGACGGTAATTATTTTCATCGTATGCGACAATTAAATCCTCAGTAGCCTTTACGCCCGGTCTTATAATTTCTTTTTTCCAAGCAGGCTCATCTAAATTACCGGGTCCCGGCACTATTTCAGCTACGGCAAAATCCCATTTTTCCAAATCATCCGCAACACTTAATCCAGCAAGAACCAGCAACGCGGAGACAACAGTCCTAAGCAGTTTTTTTTTTCAAAACCAAATTATGCATTCTAGCACACTCCTAAAAATCAGCCCGTTAAAACGGGATAGAATAACATAAATATAGAAACATTCTTTTATGATGTCAATATATTATTATAAATAAATTTTATTATTTTCAAATAAAATTGATATTAACATTATATAAATTATTTCACAAATAAAATATTTAAAACAAACAAATCAAAAGCACAACTAAAATAAAAAAAGCTACATCAATCATAGAATTCAAATAAAAAAAATATAAGGCAGCAAAAAAAAAAAGACAACCTTTACTCCCACCCCACTCCTAAGAATGACATCTATTATGCAATCTAAAACCCAATCGTTAAAGGTAATTACTTATACACCGAAGCAATATTAATTATCTTTTAATCGATGCTTAATTACATTTCGATTCGCGGTTGCAGACTCCATAATTTAAAGAATGTCAACGCCCAGTTTCCGCTGGGGAAAATTACGGTTGTATGCGGACCGTCGGGTTGCGGAAAATCGACACTCGTAATGGACACGCTCCACGGCGAAAGCAAGCGACGTTATCTCGAGACACTCTCACCTTTTGCAGCGGACTTGCTCGGTGGCAAGCGAAGCATCCCGCTCGACAGCGCCGAAGGACTCCCGGCTAGTTTGGCGATTGCCGCCACACGCGGAGAAGCGCCCGCAAAAGCCTCTGCACTTTCGATTGCCGAATGCGACAATGCTTTGCGCACATTGTTTGCGGCATTTGCAAAACCCGCCTGCCCTATTTGCGGCGCTCCGATGGTGAGCCAGAGCCGCGAAGAGATCATTCGCGAAATTGCGGGAATGCCTGTCGGAACAAAGCTACAGTTTTTGGCGAAGATCGAAACGGGAAATACTGAAATGGCGACCCCGCAACAAGTGCGGGGTGACATAAATGCAGCCGGGAATGACAAAAAACGCACGACGTTGGACAAGCTTTCGGCGGTGTTTTTAGCACAAGGTTTTACACGCGCAATTGCCGATGGCACCATGTATTCGCTTGCAGACTTGCTCCCTGGCGAAAAAGTCTTGACGCCCAAGGAATTCTACATCATCGTCGATAGAATCATCGTCCGTGAAAATACGCGTACACGAATCGCCGAAGCCGTTGACGGAACTTTAAAGCTGACGCATTCCGCCATCACACTTGACATTGCAGGCGAACGCAAGTTCTACAGCACAAAGCCGTGCTGCCCGAACGCTGGCGACGAGCAGCACCAAGCAAGCGACATGCAAGAAACTATCGCGAGCCTGGATGCGCGGGCATTCTCGCCATACAACCGCGCAAGCGTCTGCGAATACTGTGACGGCACGGGAATCGTTCAGGAAGTCTCCGCAACAAACGATAAAGGAAACAGCCGCAAAAATCGCGCCGAATCTGATGTAGAAAGTGACGAGGACGAAAACACAGAGTGTCCACATTGCAACGGCCTCCGCCTCAAGAAAACGTACTTGAACGCAACTATAGATGACGTTAGTTACAAGCAAATTCTCATGACGGGATTTGCGGAATTGCCAGAACTTTTGCACAAAATTTTTGACAACAAAGTCGGGCAAAATCTGAAGGCGACATTCAATTCGCTCCTAGACCGCATTGAAGCCATCAACGATTTGGGCATTGGTTACCTCACGCCAGGGCGCGCAGGGCAAACACTTTCGGGAGGCGAGCTACAAAGACTCAAGCTCGCAAGTCTCAGCACTGGGCACTTGAACGGTCTTTTGATCGCACTTGACGAACCCGCCAGCGGTCTTCACGCCAGCGACGTTGCAGCCCTCTGGAAGGTCCTCGAAAAAATCCGCAAGCGCGGTAACACGCTCGTGCTCATCGAGCATAATCCACAAATCATCAAACGCGCCGATTACATCATTGAAATGGGACCTGGCGCAGGCGAAAAAGGCGGCGAGATTTTATTCCAGGGCACTCGCGACGAAGTGCTTGAAAATCCAGGATCGCCCACGGGGAAATGGATTCGGGAATTAGACGAAAGACGAAAGACGAGAGACGAAAGAGGAGATTCCCGCTCGGAGGATGACACGGCAATCCTCGTCGAGAACTTCGCGAAGTTTGACATGGCGCCGGTAAATGCAGCCTTCCCCATCAACAAGTTTAGCGTGATCACCGGTCAAAGCGGCAGCGGAAAATCGACACTGCTTTTTGAAAACATCGCCAAGCGCGCAAAAGCAGAAGAATTCAAAAAGCTCGGCATCGACGCACTTTCCATCCTCACGACTGGCGATTTTCACGGGAGCAAACGCAGCACCGTCTTGAGCGCCATCGGGCTTGCCACATTGCTCCGCGACCTATTCGCGAAGCTCCCCGAAAGCAAGGTACGCGGCTACACCGCCTCCAAATTCAGCATGCATGCCCCCGGCGGACGCTGCGAAAACTGCAAAGGCGAAGGCGTCATTTACGACCCGCTCGGCTACGAAGAATCCGAATGCCCCGTGTGCCTCGGCAAGCGCTTCCGCGACGAAGTCTTGGAAGTCCGTTTCAAGTCGCTCTCCATCGCCGACATCTTGGACTTGGAAATCGGCAGTGCGTACAAGCTATTTATAAACATGAAGCCGTTCGCCGAAAAGCTAAAACCGCTCGTAGACACGGGTCTTGACTACTTGCGTCTCGGTCAAACGACAGCACACCTCTCCGGCGGCGAGCGCGCACGACTCCGACTTTCCATTACGCTCGCCCGCGCCAAAGCACCGAATACGCTATTCCTCTTTGACGAACCGGCCCGCGGCCTCCATCAAAAGGACATCCAGCAATTGCTCGGCCTTATTCACGGGCTTTGCAACGCAGGCCACACCGTCATCGCCATTGAACATGCTCAAGACTTTGTAGATTCAGCCGATTACGTAGTCGAATTGAAGAGAAAATAAAATATACTTGTCTAGCCCTTTAAAAAATTTTATTTTAAAGATAACAGAACTGTATGTGATTAGGAGAAAATATGTACATTCGCAAGCACTGGAAAAGGATTTTATTCTCTGCAATAGCTCTATTTGGGGCAAGTTGCGACGGAAGCAGCGAAAATTCTCCATCTATCCCCTACAGCAATGAATGTGAGACGCTTTCAAGCAGTTCTAGCGACATTCCATTGAGTAGTTCCGAAATATTTCCAAGTAGTTCTACAGAAGTTTTTTCAAGCAGTTCCTTTGAAATAATTCCAAGCAGTTCCAGTGCCGAAAAGCTCGGTCCATACAAACTAGCAAGAGACACTTCAATCACGTGTAAATTAGAAAAATCATACTCCGGTTTTTGCGTCTCAGACATGATGGGGCATCATAAAATAAATCAATTAATAGATGAACTTGAGCAAAACGAAACTCGCTCATTAGAAGAACTTAACGAAATCGAAAAGGAGCTTGAGGAAATCGGCGGCAATCTCCTTATCGAAACAAATTGCGTCAGTTACGAACATATAGATTTATTCAAATGCTCCAACGATAGCACCTATGAGAAAAAATACTTCGAACCAGGGAAAGAAGACTATTACGAAATAGATAGCCTTCTCTATTCATTCGAAGAATACAAAACAAAATTTTCTTCTCCAGCACCATCTCCGCTTTGTCAAAAAACAGATTTTGTATACGCAAGAGATTCTGATGTTTTCGAAGATACACAAGCATACATTGATAGTGTAAAAAATGAAAAAAAACTTTCTAGCGATGAACTAACTTGTATCAGCACCGCGGCGCAACACCATAACGACACCTTCACAGGAATTCTAGCAAAAACGCAAATATGCGATGGGATTTCTACGATAAACCCATACTATCAAGCGTTCATCCAAAATCCAATTGACGAATGTTTAAAAAAGGAGTAGCACGTGAAAAAATTTGCACTCTCGATTTTAGTTTACGCAGCATTTTGCTCCGCATGGGCCACTCCGCTATTTATCGGCTATTACCCCGATTGGGGCAAATGGCACAAGCCTGCCTACACTGTAGATAAAGTTCCATATAGCAAATTAACTCATGTGCTTTGGAGCTTCATCACTCCTAACACGGACGGTTCATTGCGCGGAGATGCGGCAGAAGACCCAAGCGCACTTGACGAAATGGTAACACTAGCCCATGCGGCAGGCACAAAAGTCATTGTCTCACTCGGTGGTGGCGGACAAAGCGACAACTTCGTACCTGTTGCGTCAAACGACGCGCTCCGTCAAAAATTCGTCGCAAACCTCGTCAAATACGTTGCAGACCACAATCTCGACGGACTTGACATGGACTGGGAATGGGAATACAATCCCGTCCCCGAAGCGGACACTATCGCCTACAGTAAATTGCTCACGGAGCTTCGCGAAGCTCTCCCAAAAGACAAAAGCCTTTCGGCAGCACTCCCCTGCTCCCCCTATTACGGCAAGTATTTCACACCCGAAGTTCTCGTGAAAAACTTGGACTGGCTCGGATTCATGACCTACGACATAACCGGCGACTGGGACGATAAAGCCATGTTCGATTCTCCGCTCTACCCGCATGACGGCTACACCACATGGTCATGGCAGGAGACCTTTGAATACTGGAGCAAGCGCGGAGTTCCCACCGAAAAGATGGTCTTCGGAATTCCATCATTCGGCTTTGAATTTCAAGGAGCCACAGGCCCCGGCAAGGACTTCACCAAAGGCACCGCCAAGCAGGTACCGTACAAGGATATCGTCAAAAATACCGCCTGGGAATATCATTTCGACAGCGTATCCGTGGAACCCTACGGCATAACAGAAAACCGCTACGTCACCTTCGAAGACCCGCATTCTTCCGCCGTAAAATCGCGTTGGGTCAAGGAGAACGGTTACGCAGGCATCATGGTCTGGGAAGTTTCACACGACTATATCGAAGGCGTCGGGAATCCGATTCTCGACAGTATCGCTGTTGTATTGCACGAAGGAACGACAAGCATCGACGCGTTTCACAAGAAGCGCACGGCAGACTCCCGACAAGACACATCGAAAAATCCGAATGCGCAAATCAAGCGCGTGGATGCGCTCGGAAAAAGCGTACAAAACAAAGGCCGCGAAAGTCGCCTAAAGAACAAGTTTATTTTTAGAGTGGAACCGTAATTTTTCCTTCCCCCTTGCCAAACATCTCCTACTTTAGTATAATTTGATAATGGTTATCAAATTTCGAGATAAGCATGGGTATTATCAAATACAAAACCAAACAGCAGGAACTACTTCTTTCTTGCTTTAAAGCGATGCAGGGCCGGCATTTCACCGCAGAAGACGTGGCGGCTTATTTCCAGAAGCAGAACATTTCTATCGGCATTGCGACAATCTATCGCCAGATTGAAAAGTTTGTGGCGATGGGCGTTGTTCAAAAGTATTTCCTTGGCGAACAGAATGCCGCCTGCTTCCAGTACATGGGCGAAGAATGTCACAAAGAAGTTTCGCATTTTCACCTGAAGTGCGAAAAATGCGGTACACTCATCCATCTCGAATGTCACGATCTTGAAAAGCTGAGTTCGCATCTGATGGCAGAACACGGTTTTGCGCTTGATCCATTCCGCACTGTTTTTTACGGACTTTGTGAGAACTGTCGCCTAGCGGTTTAACAACATAACTACATAATTTTTCAACAAAGGATTCTTATGAAAAAGAATAAGAAACCGGTGGTACTCATCACCGGGTATTTGGGATCGGGTAAAACTACGCTTTTGAACAATCTTCTCAAGCAAGAAAAGAGAAAAGTAGCCCTTATCGTGAACGATATGGGAAGCATCAACGTCGATGCCGAAATCCTGAAGAAGAACGGTTCAAACGTCACCGAATGCCCGATGTTCGAATTGCAAAACGGCTGCATCTGCTGCACCTTGCGCGATGAATTCATCCAGCAGATTGAAAAAATTTCCAATCTCGATTCCATTGAAGTCGTGTTTGTCGAAGCCTCCGGCATCAGCGACCCGGGCGCAGTCAGCGCAAGTTTCCTCGCTTATGAAGAAGACAATCCGAATACGAATGTCTACTTGACTTCTATCGTCACGGTCGTCGATGGCGACAGAATTTATCGTGAATTCCTTAGCGAATTGAAGCAGAAAAAAGAAGCAAGAGACAGCCTTGCAGAAAAATATGACTTGAGCGATGAAGAAATTTCGACACTGATCGTAGACCAGATTGAATTCTGCAATTTCATCATTTTGAACAAGTGCGATTTACTTTCGGCAGACCAGCTCAAGGAAGTTGAATCCATCGTTCGCGATTTCCAGCCCCGCGCTCCGATTATCCACTCCGTCAACGGCGATATCGACATCGAAAAAATCATGACGACAAAGCCGTTCAACTACGATCAAATCGATTCATCTTCGGCCATCCAGAAGGCAACAGCAACATTAACCCAGCCAGGCCGCAAGAATAACGGTTGTGTAGACGAATATGGTATTTCATCTTTCGTTTTCGAGGCTAGACAACCGTTCAACAGAGACCGCTTTATGGAATTTGTCAACAACAGATACCCGTCACAGCTTATCCGCTCCAAGGGTTACATCTGGTTCTCTGACGCAAGCAGGGATGTGCAACTTTTTGAGCAGGCTGGCCGCAACTCGTCTGTAATGCCGGTTTCTTACTGGATTGACGCACTGCGTGAAGACGTAAAACAAGCCTACCTCGCAGACAATCCTGAAGTTCAAGAAAACTGGGATTCCCGTTTTGGCGACCGCGAGAACCAAGTCGTATTCATCGGAAAAGGCTATAACAAAGACGACATCATTGTCGAGCTTGAAAAATGCCTTGACGAAAGAGCGTATGCTTAAACATATTACAGAATATTTGCATAACCGCAAAAAACGAGCTGAAAACACAGGGGCCACAAGGCCCCTTTTACGTTTTAGAAAAATTCCTTGAACGCATCCTTGTTGGCGTAAAGATCTTTACCTCGCCAGTCAAAAAGGCCCGGCCCCCACGCGCCACCGATTGTCGGTTCCCAGAAGAACGAGCCAATCCAGCGGTTCATCTCGCGAACGGATTCACGTGTCTTTTGGCGAGATTTATCGAAATTGTAGTGGTTGTCAGAATCACCACCATTATATTCCGCAACGATAAATTCCAACTTAGAATACTTTGTCGTAATCGTATTGAACAAATTCTTCCAATTATCGGGAGTGCCATCGCCGTATGCGGTATAAGCGGAGAAGCCCATCACGTCGGCGGGGATTTTATAGTCGTCAAAGATGACGCCCATCCACCATTTTACGGTTTCTTCTTTGCGGATGCGTTCAATGTGAAGCACCGTTTTCGTTGTCGGCGAAACTTCCTTGACAGCCTTGATGCCCGCATTGAAATACTTGGCGGCATTCGCCTTGCCCGTCGCGGTTCCCATATCGCCATTGACTGAAGTTGCAGCCTTATCGACGCCGTTTCCCCAGCAGTCTGTATTGTTATTTGGCTTATGAATCAAGATGCCTGGCGTTGTTTCGTTGCCGATCTGCACCATGTCAGGCGTTGCGCCCGCATTCTTAAGAGCAAGCATCAAATCCTTGGTGTACGCATACACGGAATCCGCCATCGCATTAGCATTGTTCACGTTACGCCAGCGTTCGGGAATAATCTGCTTGCCCGGATCTGCCCAGACGTCGCTGTAATGAATATCCACGAGGAGGCCCATACCAGCCGCTCTGACTTTCTTGGCAAATGCAACAACATGTTCCTTGTCGCCATACGCTTCGGTATCATGACCGCAACCACTCGCCGCATAGCCGTACTTAGCCTTGGGCGAAACAAACGTGCGCAAGCGAATGGAATTGAATCCGTGATTTTTCAAAATCGTGAAAATATCGCTTTCCTTGCCATCGACATCGTAAAACTTTGTGTTATTTCGTTCGTACTCCTGGACTTCGGAAATGTCGGCGCCATTGAAAAAGTCAATTTTTATAGGTTGAGCGGACGATGAACTTGGCGTTTTTGAAGAAGAACTGAGCAGTGTTTCAGACGAAGTCGGTTCTACCGCAGACGACGTTGCAACGGATGAAGATGATTCTGCATCAGATTCGGAACGGCTCGACGAGATGCCACCAACATCTTGGCTAGAAGACGATTCAGAAAACGCCGATGACGAGGATTCTTGAGCCGAGGATTCCGGCACACTCGAAGATGATTCCGGATCAAGTCCGGAATGACATGACGAAGATTCCTGCGCAGACGATGAACTTAAAGCATAAACAGGCGACGAAGCCGGATCGTCACCACAACCCAGCATAAAAAGCGCCAATGACGCACTAGACGCACACGCTGCAAGATTTTTCAAAAACTTCATACCAACCCAATCCTACAAATTTTCATTCATCTGGCAATAAAATTTCACTGGATTCTTACCCAAAGGGCATAACTCAACTAAGCTACTCAAGTAGCTAGTTTCGTATATCGGCTACGCCTCAGAATGACGAGCCGCTACCGCATTCATCATAAAAATACATCTTAATCGCCAATCCTCAAAATTTTAAATTGTAAAATTCCCGCATAAAAATTAAATTTCTAGCATGTTCAACGCGGATTTACTCACTTCGGCTAAAGTTCAGGATTTTATCAAGCTTGCAACCAAGAAAAAATTGGATGCATTGCAAGTATCGACGCAACTGGCCAAGGAATTCAGCAACGAAGAACGAGCCGCAATTATGGACTATATGGCGCTTGTGCCGAAATTCCGCGAAAAATTCGGAATCGAGAATACCGCGTTCCTCCTTTGCGATAAATTAGCTTTAGAACAGAGTACGGCGCAAGATATCGGGCGCTGGAAAGCAACGCTTTGGGAAAACGCCCGCCAAGCGAACAAAAATAATGGCGAAAATAACAGCAACGATAGCGCCGCCCCCATCGTTCACGACCTTTGCTGTGGCATGGGAGGGGATTCCTTCTACTTGCCCAAGGAATTTTCAACCATCGGCGTAGACCTCGACGAAAACCGACTGGCGATGTACCGCTACAACAGCAGCGTGATGCGAGGCATCTCGCCAGAGTCTAGCGACGCACACGTCATCCTCGGGGATGTCCGCGAAGTCGCGACGCATTCCAACGCAGCAGCATCAGACGCCCAGCACGCGGACTACTTCACGATAGACCCGGCACGCCGAGCGATTGAAGGCGAGAACCAGCGCGACTTGCGCAACCTCACGCCCACATTCGAAGAAGTCATCGAAATTTCGAAGCACTACAAAGGCGGCATGGCAAAAATCCCGCCTGGCTATCCCATTTGCGAAATTCCGAAAGGCACAGAAATTCTATACATCGGTTCACGCACGGACTGCCGCGAATGCTTAGTGCTGTTCGGCGAACTCGCCCAGAATCCCGACCATGTTCGCGCCGTGATGGTCGACAAAACGGGGAACGAAATCGCCAACTGGACGTTCGCCCGCGACGAGAAGCGCGAAGCCCGCAACGAGAGCGAACAATCGCAATACGACCACAACTACGAACTTGAAGGCCGCGACCGCGTTTACCGCACATCAAGCAGCGAATCCGACTTGCCTCTCGGCGGGATTTCCAAGTTCATCGCAGAACCCGCACCGGTGTTGCTCCGCAGCCACCTCTTTGGAGTGGTCGCCCTCGCCCACGACGAAACGACACACTTGATTTCGCCGGGCATCGCATACGTGACTAGCGAAAAACCGCTCCCCTCGCCCGCCTTCGCGAACTACGAAATTTTGGAATCATCCGAGATTTCGACAGGCGCCGTCCGCGCCATGCTCAAATCGCACGACATCGGAAAACTCACGCTCAAGCTGCGAGGCGTCAAAGTCGATCCCGACCAAGAAATTAAGCGCCTCAAGCCCAAAGGCAAAAACGCTGCAACGCTATTCTACACACGCCTCGACGGCGAGAAAATCGCGATTCTTGCGAGGAGAATCGAGTAGCACCACAAGAACTTAACAAGATCCTTCCCCTTTCATGCTGCGCATTCCAGGGTCAGGATGACAAGAAACAAAACAACTTCTAACCGTCTACTTCCTACTGTCTACTAATATTATGTCCGTTAAACTTGAAGAATCTTGGCTAAAGCTGCTCGCCGATCAGTTCGAACAGCCGTATTTTAAACAAATTAAGGCAAAACTTTTGCAGGAACACGCGGAACATCATGTGGTGTATCCTCCCGGACCGCAGATTTTTGCCGCACTCGACTATTGCCCCGTCGATAAAGTCAAGGCCGTCATCATCGGACAAGACCCGTACCACAATCCGGGCCAAGCCCACGGGCTTTGCTTCTCGGTGCCATTTGGCATCGAGCCGCCGCCCTCCCTCGTGAACATTTTCCAGGAACTCCACGACGACCTCGGCATCACGCCGCCGCCACACGGCAATTTGGAAGGTTGGGCACACCAAGGAATTTTGCTCTTAAACGCATCGCTCACGGTACGCGCCCACATGGCGGCAAGTCACGCAGGCATCGGTTGGCAGCAATTCACGGACACGATTATCCAGCGCCTTTCGCAAGTCCGCGAGAACCTTGTCTTTTTGCTCTGGGGCAGTTTTGCCATCAAAAAGCAAGTGCTCATTGCGCCCAATCGCGGCCACCTGATTCTCACTGCCCCGCACCCAAGCCCACTTTCGGCATACCGCGGATTCTTCGGTTGCAAACACTTCAGCAAGGCAAATAACTATCTTATCAGCAAGGGGCTCGAACCCATCGACTGGAGCATTAAGTAAAGTAGGCAGTAGTCGGTAGGAAGTAGGAAGTAAAAAGTACACGGTAAGCAAGCTGTAGGAAAAAGCAGCAGGATGCAGACAGCGATACTTTAAAAGGGAAAAAATTATGGCAAAGAACTGCAATGAAGAAAAGCACAACGAAGAAAACCGCAATAAGGTCATCGTCAAGACAAGCGTTGTCGGAATTGTCACCAACGTCATTCTCGCGAGCGTCAAGGCGATTATCGGCCTTATGGCAAATTCCATCGCTGTGGTTCTCGATGCCGTGAACAACCTCTCGGATGCGCTCTCATCCATCATCACGATTGTCGGCAACAAGCTCTCGCGAAAATTGCCCAACGAAAAGCACCCGCTCGGATACGGCCGTATTGAATACCTGACCGCCATGGTCATCGCTTCCATCGTAATTTACGCGGGCATCACCTCTTGCGTGGAATCCGTCAAGAAAATCATTCACCCCGAAGCAGCCGACTACTCTACGGTTTCTCTTGTCATCATCGCCATCGCCGTGGTCGTGAAAGTCGTCCTCGGGCGTTACGTGAAATCGCAGGGCGAACGCGTAAATTCTGGTTCGCTCATCGCATCCGGCTCCGACGCGCTCTTTGACGCCATTCTCTCCCTTTCCGTTCTCGCCTCGGCCCTCATCTTCATTTTCACGGGTCTCTCTCTCGAAGCTTACGTCGGCGTCCTGATTTCCATCTTCATTGTCAAAGCCGGCTTTGAAATGCTGAAGGACACCGTGAGCGACTTACTCGGCAAGCAAAACGACAACGAACTCGCCAAGCAAATCAAGGAACTCATCCGCAGCGAAGAAGGGATTCACGGCGCATACGACCTCGTCATCAACGATTACGGCCCTGAAAAGAAACTCGCCTCCGTACACGTGGAACTCCCCGACACCATGACCGTCGCCGACCTGGATTCCCTCACACGCAAAATCGAAAAGAAGGTCTACCGCGAAACAGGCGTCATCCTCACCGCTATCGGCGTTTACTCATACAACACCCAAAACGACGAAGCCGCCAAGATCCGCGACACGATTTTAAACAAAGTCAAGTCTCACGATTGGGCACTCCAGATGCACGGTTTTTACGTGAACATCGAAGCCAAGGAAATGCGCTTTGACGTAGTCATCAAATTCGGTGTGAACGCCCAGGAAGCACTTGATACAATCAAGAGCGAAGCCGCCCAACTCTACCCCGATTACAAGATACAGGTTTCACCCGATATCGATTTGGGATAATATTCAAGTTTTACTGGATCCTTCACCCATAAAGGGTTCAGGATGACATTCCAAAATACTATATTTGCGGGCATGACTCACAAGAACTCATTGGCACGTGTCGTCCTCTTCATTTTTGTCGGCCTCATTTTAGGCGGCATCATGAGCGAAGCTCTCGGAGCTTTATTTGGCGAACTCGGAGTCCTCTTGAACGCTGGTGGCTACGATAACAGCGTTCACCACATTTTTACAGCGGCGGCCGATTATAGTATCGGTTTTTCTGGCGATACCCCGCAGCCCGTCGTCATTGATTTGTACCTCGTCAAATTTGCGCTTGGTTTTGGCTTCAAGGTGAATGCCCTAAGTGCAGTTGGCATGGGTTTAGCTCTTTACATCATGAAATGGTCCGGAGAAAGATAATGCAGACTATTCAGGAACTTCAGGCTCAATTGGCTAACGGCAGCACCACTGCCGAAAAGCTCGCACAGGCCTCCCTCGAAAAAATTGAATCGACTAAGAATTTGAACGCCTATATCTCGGTGCTGAACGACCGCGCTCTCGAACGCGCTAAGGAAAGCGACAAGCGCCGCGCCGAAGGCAAGTCTCTGGGCGCCCTCGATGGCATCCCGGTCGCCGTGAAGGACAACATGTGCTTAACCGGCACACGCACCACGGCCGCCTCCAAGATTCTCGACAACTTTGTTGCTCCGTACACCGCAACGGCACTCGAAAAGCTCGAAGCCGCTGGCGCCATCATCGTTGGCAAGACGAACATGGACGAATTCGCCATGGGTTCCAGCAACGAGACCTCTTACTACGGCCCGGTCAAGAATCCGCTCGACGAATCCCGCGTTCCGGGTGGTTCCTCGGGTGGTTCCGCAGTCGCCGTTGCCTCTGGCACAGTTCCTTGCGCTCTCGGTTCCGACACGGGTGGATCTATCCGCCAGCCGGCTGCCTGCACAGGCGTCGTCGGTTTGAAGCCGACTTACGGTCGCGTTTCCCGTTACGGCCTCCTCGCCTACGCAAGCTCTCTCGACCAGATTGGTCCGTTCGGTGCTACCGTTCGTGACTGCGCAACGCTCCTCGGTGCTATTTGCGGCATTGACCCGCACGACAACACCACGAGCACTCGCCCGACCGAAGACTTTACCGCAAAGCTCGGCACTGGCGTTAAGGGCAAGGTCATCGGCGTTCCGAAGGAATACTTTGGTGAAGGTCTCGATGCAGAATGCAAGGCCGCCATCGAAAACATGCTCAAGAAGATGGAAGCCGAAGGCGCAACAATCAAGGAAGTGAGCCTTCCGCACATCAGCTACGCAGTTTCGAGCTACTACATCATTGCAACGGCAGAAGCAAGCTCCAACCTCAGCCGCTATGACGGCGTACGTTACGGCTACCGCAGCCCCGAAGCCAAGAAGCTCTTCGACCTTTACGCCAAGTCCCGCAGTGAAGCATTCGGCAAGGAAGTGCAGCGCCGCATCCTCCTCGGAAGCTACGTTCTCTCCGCCGGTTTCTACGATGCCTACTATGTGCAGGCCCAGAAGGTTCGTCGTCTCATCACGGACGACTTCACCGAAGCCTTCAAGACTTGCGACGTGATTGCAAGCCCGACGATGCCAGGTCTCCCGCTCAAGTGCGGCATGAACGAATCCGATCCGATGGCAGTTTACCTCTCCGACATCTACACCGTTAGCTTGAACCTCGCCGGTCTCCCGGGCGTGAGCGTTCCGTGCGGTATGGCAGGCGGACTCCCGGTTGGCCTCCAGTGGATTGGCAAGCCGTTCCAGGAAGCAGACTTGCTCGCCGTCGCCGAAGCAACCGAACGCTTGAACAAGTAAAAAAGCGCGGCCTCCCCAAGCCGCGACTCTAGCAAAAACGACGCCCACCAAGGCGCCGTTTTTTGTCATCCCGGCCTTGTGCCGGGATCAACTTACACACTTCCAATAACAGATACAATTTTAAAATTTCACATCAGCACGGTGTTCGTACAGATAAAGGTTCGCTTCGGGAACAGCAAGTTCCGAGCCTTTGATAATCCATTCGTCATCCGCACCAGTGCGGTAAGTGACGACTACGCTGTAACTTTTTTCCGATTGCAAAATTTCCAGCGGAACGGTCCAAAAGTTTTCCGTCCCGACAACAAATTCAAGCGGATAAGTCTTGTCGCCATCCAACTCGTTGAACACAATTTTGCGGACAGCATCTTTCGGGTTACGCACCTGAATAATGCTCCAGTACGTGCTAGCACCTTCCTTGACCCAGATGGATGTGGAATCGCCCCATACGCCTTCGACACCTTCGCAGCTTACGAATTCCCATTCGCCGTAATAGCGGCCAACCTGGATTCCCATAATGTCACTGGCAGGCGCACCGCCCAAATCCACGCCGCAGTCAGCATCCGGGCAACGGTCCGTAATGCGCACGGTCACTTCTTTCCAGCCGTCTGGCGTCTTTGCCTTCACGTGAACGCAGCCGCCACAAGCCATGCCGCCATCCCACGGGCCTTTATCATCGCCCGGAGAAACATTCACATGGATAGCCGCATAATATTGGATATTCGTCTGTCCGTAATTGCAGGCGCCACCGAGACTCGTTTCTTTCGCTGTGACGCTTCCGTAAGTTGTCACGGAACCCTTGCCTCCATTTTCAACAAGCACAGGATCTGCAGCCGTATAGCTATCGCAACTCGTGCAGACGCCGCTATCCGACGATTCCGCGGGCTTCTCGGAAGAAGAAGATTCCACGGACTTTTCCGAACTAGAGCTTTCAGCTTTTTTTGCAGACGAGGATTCCGCAAGCTTCTCGAAACTTGAACTCGCGGGCATTTCAGAAGATGAAAACTCTTGCGAAGAAGAAGAATCCTCACCGACTATAACCGGCGAACCATTCGGCGAATCGCCACACGCCACAAAAGCAAACGGAACCGCTAGCGCTCCCGCGAGCACCGTCGCCAATAACCAATTAGAACGAGACTTACTATTCATAATACACTCTCATCCCTAATATATATCAAAAAACGCAGCCTGGCGAAGCTGCGTTTTCTTATTTAAAACTGCGCAATTGGAGTTTTATCAATCATGTGCAGAATCAGGTCTCGTAGAACATTCTGCCAGTCATGCTCAATTACATTCTGGTCCGAGCATTGCGATTCTTCCAAATAACCATAATCCAGCGGTTTTGCTGTTTTCACCTCGTAAAAAGCGTACGAAGCCGATATATGTACGCAATTATTATTTATGGTAGATCCAACACTCATGCCTACAGACACCAAATTTGTAGAAGCCCCTTCCATCACGCGGATATTGGACTTCAGCCGAATACTATCCAAAACCATATAGACATCGGCACTGTCCGACATAGATTTCAGCACAGGAACACGAAATTTTTCACCATCAGCATCTTTTTCAGAGTAAGAAACAAGATCCTTTGAAACTTCACTGATCTTATAATGAGAACTTGAATTGAACTTAAGCGTATTATCGACATTGCTCAAGAACCACTCCGACATCTTTTTCATTTCATCAGGCAGCATAAGAGCATCCTTCTCACATATAGTTTTTGCGCCCCCTCCTGCTACACCAGAAGCGCTATAATACCAAGGGAACATCGGGCAATTATCCTTTGCCGAATCCAAAACAACAGGTGCAGTGAACACCACCTGTAAATTTGAGGGTTTCGCCGTCCACGACGGATCTTTGTGCTGCTTTGAAGCCGAACAACCGACAAGGGCTAGGCCACACAAGGCCAAGGCAACAAACAACTTAACATTTCTCATTTACAACTCCTTCTTTGATATTATTCCAATTTTTTTGCAAATAATAAAAAAATCCGCCGCACTTGTATGCAACGGATTGAAGTTTTTTTTTCGAGAAGGCGAAAGCGATTAGTCGCCAGTACGGTAGTTCGGAGCTTCCTTCGTGATGGTCACATCGTGCGGATGAGATTCACGGAGGCCTGCGCCCGTGATACGGACAAACGTTGCCTTCTTGTAGAGTTCTTCGAGGTTTGCAGCACCGGCATAACCCATAGCAGAGTGGATACCGCCAATGAGCTGGTAAACGGTGTCGCGGAGCGGTCCCTTGTACGGAACGCGGCCTTCGATGCCTTCCGGAACAAACTTGCGCGGTTCCTGAACGCCACCCTGGAAGTAACGGTCAGCAGAGCCAGCCTTCATGGCGCCGAGAGAACCCATGCCGCGGTAGCTCTTGTAGCTACGGCCATCAGCGAGGATGACTTCGCCCGGAGCTTCTTCGGTACCGGCAAAGAGAGAGCCCACCATCACAGCGTGACCGCCAGCAGCCAAAGCCTTGACGATATCGCCAGAGAACTTGAGGCCACCGTCAGCGATAATCTTCACGCCGACCTTGCGAGCCATCTTGCCGCATTCCACGACAGCGGAGAACTGCGGGTAACCGACACCGGCAATGATACGGGTCGTGCAGATGGAACCCGGACCGATACCCACCTTGACGATGTTGGCACCGCACTTGGCGAGTTCTTCGACAGCTTCCGGCGTGCAAACGTTACCGGCGCAAATCGTGAGCTTCGGATATTTCTTGCGAACGGTCTTCACCATGTTGCGCACACCGATGTGGTGGCCGTGAGCCGTATCGATAATCAACAGGTCAACACCAGCATCCACGAGGGCTGCGACGCGTTCAAGAGTATTTGCAGAAGTGCTAACAGCAGCACCGACGAGCAACTGACCATTCTTGTCGAGGCTTGCGTTCGGGTTGTTTTCGCGCTTCAAGATGTCCGTCATCGTGATGAGGCCCTTCAAAGCACCGGAAGCATCCACGAGCGGGAGCTTTTCAATGCGCTTTTCGGCGAGGATTTCCTTCGCCTTGGCGAGGCTCACCTTCGGGCTTGCCGTCACAGGATCCTTCGTCATGATAGAGCTGATCTTCACATTCATGTCGCTCACCGTGCGGAGGTCGCGGCTCGTGAGCATACCCACGAGCTTGCCCTTGGAAAGAATCGGGAAACCGCTCACCTTGTTCTTGGCGCGGAGTTCAAAAGCAGCAGAAACCGGCTGGTCCGCATCGAGCGTCACCGGATTGGTAACAATACCAGACTGCCAGCGCTTGACCTTGCGGACTTCTTCGGCCTGGTCTTCAATGGACATGTTCTTGTGGATAATGCCAAGGCCACCCTGCAATGCAAGGGAAATAGCCAACGGAGCCGTCGTAACGGTATCCATTGCAGCACTGATGATAGGAATGTTCAGCTTGATATTCGGGGCGAGCTGGGTGCTCACATCCGTCTGAGCCGGAAGAACAGAAGATTCAGCGGGAACGAGTAGGACGTCATCAAACGTCAATGCTTCTGGCAAAAGTTTCATATAGTACCTCTTTTGCGCATTGAATATAGTAATTTTCGGCTTTAAATCCTAGCTCTAAACCACTAGAATTATGTAAAAAAGTCGGTTTTACTTCCCGTTGTAGCGTTCCATGCACTTTTCAATGCCGAGCTTAAAGTAGCATTCCACAAGGGCAGGAACTTTTGCAATCGCTTCATCGAATTTCGGGCGGTCTTCGGGCGAGAACTTCGCCAAGACCCAGCTGCTCAGGTCAAATTTCGGAGGGCACTTGCCCACGCCAAAGCGGATGCGCGGGAACTTGTCGCCCACATGTTCAATAATGTTGCGGAGTCCATTCTGACCGCCATGGCTGCCGTCCTTGCGGCAGCGGATGCGGCCTACATCCAAATTAATGTCGTCGCTAAAAACGAGCAGGTGATCGACCTTCACCTTGTACCAGGTCATGAGCGCCTGCACAGCCTCACCAGACAAATTCATGTAAGTCTGCGGCTTCACGAGGAGGCATTCCTCATCTGCGATGTTCACCTTCATGGTGAGCGCCTTGTGTTCGCTCTTCCATTCCTTGCTAGAATCGGCAAGCTTTTCGACAGCCATAAAGCCAGCATTGTGATGCGTATTCGAGTACTGAGTACCAGGATTTCCAAGACCGACAATTAAATACATAATAAAACCTATTTACTCCAAAGGACCTGAGGCCAGTCTCTCCCCTCTTCACCAAGCATGAACAAAGGCTTCATTTTTTTGTCCAATACAATCGTGCGCGGGAGGCTGATTTTTTCGTTTTCTTTTACAAGTCCAAAACCTTCAGTAAGGCGCTTGAACGGATCACCTATGACCATAAACTTTGTCGCATGATTCTTCTCCACCCAGTTCATAACAAGATTCTCATCTTGTTCGCCGATATTCACAAGCACCACAGAAACCTTGTTCTTTTGCAGTTCTTCAAAATTTTCAGCAAGCCGCCTGACGCCAACCCTGCAAGGGATGCACCACGTCGCAAAATAGACCAACGCCGTACGCTCGCTTTTCCTAGCAATCTTTGCCAAATGGGAACGAGTAAACGGCAGCGAATTTTCAGAAATTTCTCGAACAGCAAACCACGGAAGCGAATCGGAAAGGGCAGCCGGCAATTCCATCCTGCGCGATTCCTTGTCTGGAGTAAAATTTTCAGCCCAAGAAAGCGAAACCATCAGCAGGACAACAAACGCTAAACGAATCATTTCAATCTCCACTTGTCAAGTTCGATCACCCATTCCTTAAACCAGGCTCCCTTAGATACATTTTCCCTCAAGCGCTTTTTCGCTTCCTTTGTATCATAGCGACCGGCCCCTTTAACCTTGGCCTGAAGACTAAAGTAAGATTCCCCTTCGCAACTCGAACCCGACAAAGACAAGTCCGACACACAGGCAATTCCAAGACTGCCTTCGGAACATTCAACAGGCGAAATATCCAATTTCAGCAAGAGACCACTTGTACACTTTGCCGTACGCACTGGATACCTTTCCGAAATACGTTCAAAAGTACTACGATGAAGTTGAGACACCAAAGCATCCTTATCACCGGACAACTGGTAATAAAAGGCATACTGGGAACGGAATACACTGTATTTCTGCTGGAGCGACTCAAACATCAACTTCGAATTGTCGTCAAATTCAGCGCCAATACCTTTAATCACAGAGCCAATATCGGTCAAACGGACATAGGCATTTTGTGCCGTGCGGAACGCGTCGTTCTTCACCAAGGGATGCTTCTGCTCCTCGAAAAGCTTTACCGCTAATTTCAGAGAATCCTGCAACAAATTAAATTCCTGGATAAAAGGCCTGGCTGCATCCGCTCTACGCATGCAGGCTACGACGCCAAACTTGTCGCCAGAATTCAGTGTGGCAATCGGTTTTGCATCCTGGGCATTTTGCAGACGGGTAAGCACCAGCGTCCTAGTTTCAAGCGACGACTGTACAAATTCATTTCCATCAGCATCGACATCAGAACGACGAACATCTTCAATCCTTGCAGCAACAACAGACTGGATTTGCACGGCAATATCCTTTTGCGCAAGAACAAGAGCGGCACTTGCATCACCTGCAATACCTACGCCACGCAAATCATCCGCATCCGGGCACGTCGAAGACTGCAACAATTCAACAAGCGAAAACCGGGAATCTACAACTGTTTGCAAAGGCCGTTCTGCATCTTGCGAAGTATTTGATGATGACGAGAGTGCGACATTGTCAAGTTCACTGTAAGCAAGTTCTGCCCTAGCTCGGATATCATCAGCATCGTTATGTCCAGCTGTAGACCCAGAACCAGCGCAGCCTAGAAACGAAACAAGACCACCACAAAACAGTATCTTTAAGAATTTCATGCCGCAAATATAGGATATTATTTATAACAAATCAAAAAGACCCGCCCCAATCGGAGCAGGTCTCTTAAAGCCTTTCAGCTTGTTGCCAGAATTAGTTGGCAGCCGGAGCAGCGGCGGCAGCAGCGTCAGCAGCCGGAGCAGCAGCATCCTTCTTCTTAGACTTAGAAGAAATCGTGAAGATAACGGTGCGCGGGCCAGAAGCGAGCGTAACGTTTTCCGGGAGCTTGAAATCCTTAGCGTAGAAGGTCACGTTCGTTTCGAAGTTGGAGATGTCCAATTCGAGAACGGATGGGATGCTAGCCGGCTTAGCAGCGAGCATGAGATAACGAGCTTCCTGAGAGAAGAGACCGCCCTGAGTCTTCACGCCAACCGGGAGACCGGAAAGCTTGACCGGGATACGAACCTTAACGAATTCGTCATCAGCGATCTTGATGAAGTCAACGTGCGTGATCTTCTGGGTGAGAGCGTCCTTCTGGACACTGTAGACGATAGCCGGATTGCCAGCCTTGCCGTCGATTTCGAGGTCAAGAAGCGTGTAACGCTTGCCCGGAGCAAGAACCTTGCGCAAGTCGATTTCGCTGACGCTGATGTTCTTAGCTTCGATACCCTTACCATAATAGACGGCCGGAATCTGACCAGCCTTACGCAAACGGGCGTTGTCGCGGTTTGCACCTAGCACTCTCGAGGCAGCTTTGAGCGTTGTGAGTTCCATTGTGTTATCTCCATTAGATAAAAAAATTCATTGGGGTAGCAGGATTCGAACCTACGAATAACGGAATCAAAATCCGTTGTCTTACCACTTGACGATACCCCAATGGTGCGACAAAGATAGTAAAAAAGTCTCTTTTGTCAAAGATTAACGAGCAAAAAAAGAGCTGAAAAAAGTCATTTTTCGCGCATTTTGACAAAAAAAAGCAACACTACCGATGCCAGAACTTGGTGACAGTCTGGTAGCGGGAAATCGGTTTCATCGCAGCGGCAGCCTTTTCAGCAAGCTCCTTGGTCCTGAAAATCCCGAAAACGGAAGCGCCCGAGCCAGACATCAAGGCGACATCGGCCCCAAGTTCAATGAACTTTTGCTTCATTTCGGCAACAAGCGGATGCGTCGGGAAAACCGAAATTTCAAAGGCGTTGAAATAGGAATCCGGGTTCAGGAACTGCGGAATTGTAGACTTCGCGCTTTGGGACTGCACGGCATTGGACTGCGCGGCTTTTGAAGCGGTCCATGCGGCCTTGTACTGTTCCCAGCGGTCCGGGCCAGACTTCGGGACGCCCGCATAAGCATCCTTCGTCGGCACGGAATCTAGCGGAGTCGCAATGAGGAGCGCAGCCCCTTCCGGGAGATCCAGCGGATCCACGAACGTCAAGCGTTCACCAATACCTTCGGCAAAAGCGGTCCCACCACGAACGAGGAACGGCACATCGGCGCCAAGACGGGTTCCGATAGATTCCAACGTCTCGAACGGGAGGTTCAAGTTCCACAAGTTGTTGAGCAAACGAAGCGTTGCCGCAGCATCGGCACTGCCACCGCCAAGGCCCGCCCCAAGCGGCATGACCTTCGTGAGATGGATGTCCGCACCAAGAGCGCAATTGGCATATTCCTTAAGTGCCTTTGCCGCCTTGAACACGAGGTCCGATTCCAGCGGGTAATTCTGCGGTTCATTGTACGTCAAATGAATTTCGCCATCTTCGCGAAGCGTCGCTTCAACCGTATCGCCAGCGTCAACGGTCTGGAAAACAGTTCCAAGATCGTGGTAGCCATCTTCGCGCTTGCGGATGACATCTAAAAACAAATTGATTTTTGCAGGAGCGTATTCAAGCATAGGTCGTAGGTTGTAGGTTATAGGGGTTACGATAATTAGGAATTAGGAGTTCGGAGTTCGGAATTGAAATAATCGCGGCAAAGCCGCCTAACTAAAAATTCCTAATTCCTACTTCCTAATTCCGAATTTTATCCAAATTTTCCAGAGCGTTCGAGTTGCATGAGTTCGTCCATTCCGATAAGCATGGCTCGCGGTTTCGAGTTGCCCTTGCTCGGGCCGCACACGCCGAGGCCATAAAGCTGGTCCACAATCTTACCTGCTCGGCTGTAACCCACGCTAAAGTGGCGCTGCACCGCAGAGGTCGAAAGACCGTTCACGCTAATAGCCCATTGCGCAACTTCGAAAAGCAACTTGTCGAGTTTCTCGTTCTTAAGAGAACCGCCGCCCTCTTCATCGCCTTCTTCGCCGCCCGAAACGTCGAACGATTCCACCTGTGGGTAGAACACGTTCTGGTCAGAGCAAGCGTCAGCCAAGCGTTCGGCTTCTTCGTCGCTCAAGAATGCACCGTGTACGCGCACCGGATCCGGGTCGTTCACGGCCTTGTAAAGCATGTCGCCACGGCCAAGGAGCTTTTCGGCACCGGCATGGTCCATCACCGTGCGGGCGTCAATCTGCGATGCCACCTTGAAGCTGATACGAGTCGGCAAGTTCGCCTTGATGATACCCGTAATGACCTTCACGGACGGACGCTGCGTGGCAAGCACCAAGTGGATGCCCACAGCACGAGCCTTAGCCGCCAAACGAGCCACGGACTTTTCGATTTCCTTGCCGGCAACCATCATGAGGTCCGCCATTTCGTCGATAATCACGACGATAAACGCCATGCGGTGACCGCGGTCTTCTTCTGGAACTTCATCCGGCAACTCGCCCGCTTCGAACTTTGCATTAAAGCCGCCGATGTTACGCACCTTTGCAGATGCCAAGACTTCCGTACGGCGGTCCATCTCGTAGCAAAGCCACTGGAGCGCCTGGATAGCAATTTCAGGCTTCGTAATCACCGGCGCAAGGAGGTGCGGGATGTTTTCGTACATCTTGAGTTCCACCGCCTTCGGGTCCACGAGAATCATGCGGAGTTCATCCGGAGTCTTGCTAAACAGCATCGATGCCATGAGCGCGTTAATGCAAACGGACTTACCAGAACCCGTCTGACCAGCAATCAGCAAGTGCGGAGCCTTCGCCAAATCCATCGTAAACGATTCACCCGTGATGTCCTTGCCGAGCGCCACGAGAATCTTGTCATGCGCGGGCTTGAACTTTTCACTCATGAACACGTCACGGCAGAACACCGTCTGGAACTTGCGATTCGGGATTTCAACGCCAACCGCCGCCTTGCCAGGAATCGGCGCCAGAATGCGGATGGACGAGACCTTGAGCGGGAGCGCCAAGTCTTCTTGCAAAGCCGAGAAGCGGCTCACCTTCACACCTGGACCAGGTTCCACTTCAAAACGGGTAATCATCGGACCCGTTTCGCAACCAATCACGCGGCCTTTTACCTTGAAGTTTTCAAGCTTTTCTTCGAGCATTTTGCCGATGGCGTTCAGCTCTTCTTCGGTATAGTCGGCCGTCTGCACTTCGTGCGTGTCGAGAATCTTTGAAATTTCAGGAATCTTGTATTCGTCGTAAGAAGCCGTCGGTGCAGCAGGAATCGTAGCCGAATGGACCGCCGGGCGCGCATTCCCATTAGCACCCCCGCTTGCATTCCCAGCACCACCCATCGTCGCACCGAAATCAGCGCCGAAAGTCGGGTCCTCGCCCACTTCATCTGCAGTCACGACCACCGGGGCGAATGTTTCATCATCTTCGACCGCCGGGCTTCCCGGGAAGTCCTCTACGTAGGCGCCATCACCGCCCAGAAGCTCTTCGGCATGGATCGCAGCCCGCGTTGCCACAGAATCCGAAAGCGCCGCATCACGGACAATCGTATTGGCGCTTGTCGAAGATTTCGGCACTTCAACTTTTCCAACAACAGTTCTTTCAGATGTTCGACGAGCCGCGCCGCCGACATTAGCAGCATTTCCACCAGCTTTCGCGCCGGCATTTCCAGCAATAGCATCATCCACAGTTTCAGAGCCGGCTGTACGGCGCACATCGCCCTTCACCTGCATACGGCCCTTATGGCCTTTTTCCCAATCAATCAAGTCACGGGCACGGCGGAGCGCGCCAATGCGTTCCTTGATTTCCAGAATCTGGAGCGCGTTCATGTGGCGTTCGTTCAAACGCAATTCTTCTTCCAAACGACGGATTTCCGGATCTTCATAGACTCCATCATCAGCACCGCCCAATGTTGCACCCGCAGGCATATTCCCAAGCTGGGCATTTTGTGCGTTTTCAACCGGAATTTCTCGCAAATCGCCCGGTCGCACATTCCCCGCCGCTTTTTCAAGCATGGCATTCCCTGCATATTGCGGCAAGCCAAACGATTCACCGACCTGCGTCTGCATATCCGAACGACTCACGTCCAGCTCATCCGTGAGCCAGTTATGGCGACCGTTGAACGGTTCCACTTTTCCGCGCCTGCGCATCTTCACGGAATCCGGGACAAAAATCATCGTCTCGTCTTCCATTACAACGCCACGGCGAAGTTGCTTTTTTTCGGAGCGTTCATCACGGATATTCGGCACGTATTCCGTTTTCGGTTCATCAACTTCATCTTTACGGCGACGTCCAAAAAGTCCTGCCAAATAACGCATCGTCTGGGCCACAAACTTAAAGTGTCTCGGACGCACCCCAAACGAAAGCACCAGAATCAGAGCCAAAGTGGTCAACAAAATAATCAGCGGAGCCACATATGAAACGCGCCCAAACACAGGAATCGCCAAATTCTGCAAAAAGAACTCGCCCAGTACGCCACCGCTCATCGAAAGCGCATCATTCGAGACATTCCTTACGCCAAAATTCTTGAGCGACATGAGAAACGACACATTCACCGCAAGCAAGCTTAACCCAACCGCAAAGCGCAACAACTTTGCACGGAGCGAAGCTATCGCGATAAACAGCCCCCAAAGCACAAGTGCCGCCGTAAACACGACAACGGCCACGCGCCCAAACAGGAATGTCATAAAGCTTGGGAACATCACGCCAAAGTAATCGCCAAGCCAATTTTCCTGCTCGCCCACAATTGAAATTGTAACACAGCCAAGCAACAAAATGACACCAGCAAGCAAAACCAGATAGCCAACCATCATCGTCACAAAATACGAATCCGGCTGAATATCCTTTTTCGGTTCAACTTTGGGTTTCTTCGATTTCTTTACAGTTTTTTTCTTTTGAACAGCCAAAAAACACGCTCCTCTATTATCCTCTTCAAATATAGTCTAATAACGGCCTTAACTTTGACACAAAAAAAGACACTATTTGCTCAATTATTATTTTTTTGATGTCATGGCACAAAAAAATTCGAAAAATCAAAGAAAACTGTATTTTGGGGTAGCATTTTCGGCAATCGCCGTTTTGCTCATTTTGATCTTTGGCAACAGGCAAAACAACTTTACTGCGGAATCTGCAGAAAATATTTTCTACGACCAGTTTTTTAAATGGACAACTGAAGTACGGGATACGACAAGCACAAAAGACGGCATCATCATGGAAAGCAAGCCGTACAACGATCCCAGTATCCTCATTGCAGATATTGATGAAAAGTCATTGCAAAAGCTCGGCCATTACTACGAATGGGACCGATCCATTCATGCAAAAGTCATCAAGAACTTAAGCGAAGGCGGGGCCGCAGCCATTGCCTTCGATATTCTTTTCAAAGAAGCGGACTTCGGAAAACGCAGAGGCGAGCAGTGCCGCGACATCCTTACTGCACTTGATCCAGACACAAGTCATATAGCGTTGTTCTCACAAATTCAATCGTACTACAATTACGATTCCGTTCTCGTCGAAGCCACACGCAATTCCGGCATTTGCATCGTCAGTTTCTTGATGAACAACACCTCGTACTACAAGAACAAAAGCGACTGGAATCCGCTAAGCACATGGGACCGCGCCAAAGAAATCGGATTTTCATCGACTCTTCAGTTAAACCAGGTCGACAAGCCGCAAAATATTGAATCACGACAACTACTCGACAACGTATTCCCGGAGCTTTCCAACGCGGGCGCCCGCATCGGAGCCGTAAACGCATACCCCGACAACGACGGCACCATTCGCCGCATCAGCATGCTGTACAAGTTCCCATTTGTCAAAGACGATAAGCTCGCCCCGCAGCGCATCTACTCGACGCTTTCCTTAATGACCATTTTACACCTTTTCCACAAGGATCCCAAAGACATCACCGTAAAAACGGGAAAATACATCGATATCGGGAAGCCATTTGGAATTTACCGAGACTCTATCGGCGAGTATCATACAACGTATCCAAACTTTACCTATCCCATGTTTATCGCCTTGCGCGATAAGATGAAGCAGATCAAGGAAAGCGGCGTTGAAAAGGCTAGTCTCGTCGAGACATCATCCAAGGTTACCGCCAAAAGAAATAACGAAGGACAAATCGTCTTTGACATATTCATTGACGACGACCAGCACCTAGACGAAAAGCTTTCAATGCTTTTACGAAAGCTTCCTGTAAGCATCTTTGACAAGCTCAAAGACAACAAATCCATTGATTTAAAGTTCGGCTATAAAATGGCAAAAAGCGAAGATGACGAAGGTGTTTACGTCATCACAAACGAAGACGATGAAGAAATCTATATCACGCCCAACATAATCAAGACCATCCATTTTTACGAATCAAGCTATCGACGCATCAAGGTTGGCGAGCACAAGCATTTGTCACGCCAAATGGATATAAGCTACAACAAATCAAAAGACGAATGGTCCGCTTCAATCGCATTTTTCACAAATCAAATCTTGCGGGACATTTCCAAGGTTACAGATAAACAAATCAGTAGCCTCACGCCCGGCGAAGAATTGCGATTCGGTCCTCACAAGCGCATTCCCATCGGGGAACATGGCGAATACCTCATCAAGTACAAAGGCCGTTTCAACCGAGTCACCCCCGAAACAAGAACCTTCAAGCACATATCTTATTTCGACATCTTTAGAGACACCACAAATCTCGATCAATACGCCGGGAAAACAATTATTCTCGGGTCTTCCGTTTCTGCACTTTTCGATATTGTCAACGGCCCGCACGAGGAAAACGTTCCAGCAATTCTCGTACACGCAAGCATTATCAAGAACATTCTCGAAGACGATTATCTGACCGTATTGAACGAACGCCACCAGCGTTATGCCGTGATTATACTCGCCTTAATCAGCACTCTCATCGGGCTATACTTCAGAAGTTTTGCTTCACTATTCTTCACAATCACGCTTGCCATTCTATACACATTACTAGCCTACATTTGTTTCAAGCACAATATTTATATAGGCGTTTCCAAGCAACTCCTAGCCATCATTGCGACAAATACACTCGCCATGGTTGTGCAAGCGTATTTTGAGAGCAAGGAAAAGAAATTTATTACAAGTTCATTCAAGCAGTACATATCCCCGGAACTGATCGATGAAATGGTTGCAGGAGGCATCACCCCGCAACTCGGCGGTGAAGAATCAAACATCACGGCCTACTTCACCGACATCCAGAGTTTTTCGACTTTCTCTGAACAAATTGGCAACCCGACCAAGCTCGTTGAACTTTTGAATGAATACCTGACCGCGATGACCGAAGTTTTGACAACCAAGAACAAAGGAACGCTCGACAAGTACGAAGGAGACGCCATCATCGCATTTTTCGGCGCCCCAATGAAATACGACGATCACGCAAAACGCGCTTGCGACACAGCACTTGACATGCAAAGCGAACTTTTAAAACTCCGCAAAAAATGGCACAGCGAAGAAAAAAAATGGCCAAGCGTCGTACTCAACATGCACATGCGAATCGGCATCAACACAGGCAACATCGTGACCGGAAACATGGGTTCCACCATGCGCAAGAACTACACAATGATGGGCGATGAAGTGAACCTTGCTGCGCGCCTTGAAAGTGCCGCCAAACAGTACGGAGCCTATATTCACATTTGCAAAAATACAATTGATCAACTTATCGAGCAGAAAGTAAACAACCAATATATTTACCGTCCACTCGATATCATTCGCGTAGTAGGAAAAGACGAACCTGTTGAAACATTCGAACTCCTCGCTTACGCAAACGACAAAGATTCAAGCAAGCTCAAAAAGCTCTGCAAGCTCTGGGAACAGGCCCGAGCCGCTTATCTCGACATGCAATGGAACAAGGCAACAGAACTATTCACGCAATGCCTCGCGTACGAGCCGCATTTGCCCGAACGCGATCCGGGAAGCAAAACTTGCCCAAGCCAGGTCTACATCAAGCGCTGCAAAGCCTATAAACAAAATCCGCCCGCTCACGCAGGCGAAAAATGGGACGGAATCTTTACCGCTACAGAGAAGTAGCGGGTATTCCCTAGTTCAACTCCATATTGTCAATGAGGCGAGTCTTTCCGAAGAAGGCGGCAGCAAGAATTACGGCCTTGTCTTCGGCGGCAAGGGCGCCATTGCACTTCTGCAAGTTCTTCTGGTTTGCAACTTCCACATACTGCACCACGCCACGAGCGGCAACGATGGATTTCACGACGATATCGCGAATCTTCGAGACGCTGCGTTCGCCAGCTTCGTAGGCAGCCTTTGCAGCCTTGAGTCCGTTGTAAATGCCAAGCGCCTGATCGCGTTCTTCCTGAGTCAAGTATTCGTTTCGGCTAGAGCGGGCAAGGCCACTTTCTTCACGCACAATCTTCACACGGTGAATCTTGATATTGAAGTTCAAGTCCTTCACCATTCTTTCGATCAGGAACACCTGCTGGTAATCCTTCTCGCCAAAGTAGGCGTCATTTGCGCCAGAAATGAGGAACAGCTTGGAAACAACCGTCAAGACACCGCGGAAATGTCCCGGACGGTAAGCGCCGCAATACATGCCTTCGAGAGCTTCATCACGAACAAGCGTCATCGGGTCGCCATCAGGATACATTTCAGCAACAGACGGAGCAAAGACGTAATCGGCGCCAATGGATTCAGCGAGCTTAGCATCAGCTTCCAAGCGCTTCGGATATTTGTCCAGGTCTTCGTTCTTGCCAAACTGGATGGGGTTCAAGAACACACTTACAACAGTCACATCGCACTCGCTCACAGAAGCCTTGATAAGAGCGCCATGACCTTCATGGAGAGCACCCATCGTTGGAACGAGACCGATTCTTTTCCCTTCCTTCGCAAGAGGAGCAAGCGTTTGACGTAGGGAATCGATAGACTTAATAATCTGCATGATTAGTTACCTTCTGGAACAAAATAAGTCGTTTGACTTGGGCAAGACGCAATCGCGTTCAATACCATCTGCAAATGGCTTTCGTTATGGACAAAATCGATATTGTCAGTATTGATGATGAGCACAGGAGCATCCGTGTAATGCCAGAAATGGTGGTCGTAACGGTCCTGCAAGTCGCTCAGGTAATTGCCGTCAATGGTCTTTTCCATCGCGCGGCCACGGCCCCTGATGCGCTTTAAGAGTGTCGAAACGCTTGCCTGCAAATAGACAACGTAATCCGGCTTGCGGATATCGTGATTCAAGGCGTTCGACACCTGGTCATACATCGTAAGTTCATTTTCGGTGAGGTTCTGCGAAGCAAAGATGCGGTCTTTATCAAACGTATAATCACTCACCAGCAAATCGTGGAACAGATCGCTCTGCAAGGCTGAATTCTGGAGTTGCTTAAAACGGTCGAGCAAAAAGAAGAGCTGCGTCTGGAATGCGTATGCCGAACGGTTCTCGTAGAATTTTGGCAAGAAAGGATTCTCAGCAAAATTCTCTTCGATGAACATTGCATTCCAGCGTTCACAAATGGCACGGGCAAGCGAAGTCTTTCCGACACCAATCACACCCTCAATAGCCATGAAATGAATGTTCTTGTCAAGGAGCATTAAGGTTCCTCCCCATTTATAACACGGAACGGAATCTTTTCTTCTTTCGAAAGAAGTTCCGTAAGCAATTCCTTCACGGTCTTGTTCGACTTCGGATCCACCCAGTCCGGTGCGATGTCGCATAACGGCACAAGCACAAACTGGCGATTATAAATCTGCGGATGCGGTATAGTCGGGCGCCCAGAACATATTTCACGACCAAAGAAGAGCAAATCCAGGTCCACTTCCCTAGAATTCCAATGGCCACGATCCTTGCGCCCAAGAACAAGCTCGGACCCCTTTAAATAGTATAAAAGCTTAGTCGGATCACCATCGTACCAGAAGCTCACGACCTGATTAAAATACGGTCCTTGACCCTCCGGTCCAACAGGCGGCGTTTCATAAATAGGGCTTTCCACCCAGCCACCAGCGCTTATACGGCGAAGCATCTCCCTCCCGGCATTCAAGTGGGCCGAGCGGTCTGGAAGATTGCTTCCGAGTGCTATATATACTCTATTTAAGGAATCCACGCCCCAAATATAGTCAATTTTTAGAGTAGACAGTAGGAAGTAGACGGTAGGAAGTGAGAAGTAGAATGTAGGCAGCAGAAAGCAATTTACGATTAAACATTGTCATCCTGACGCTGAAAGCGGAAGGATCCAGTCAAATTTAAAAGAACAAAACTCAAAAACTCATATTTTTCACAAAAAAAATTTTTTTTATGACATTTCACAAAATTTAATGTATCTTTTAACCCGTTCCGCAGTTTCGGAACGTAATATTAAATCATCAATAAAAATTTATGGGGCTGTAAGCCCTTATCATCCTTTCACTATATCGCCTATTTCATTTTTTGAAATATCCAATTATAGGACGCAATCGTGCCCAGAACACCCAAGAATCAGAATTTAGAACAAGACGTTCAAGCCCCCTCTTTGACGGATCTCGTTTATCCCGAAAGCACAGGCATTCCCGTACCCGATTATCTGGGAACACCCGACAAGCTTCCTGAAAGCGCCGATGAAGTGCCTCAGCCCAAGCGCCGCGGTAGAAAGCCAGGCCAAAAATCAAAAGCCCGCAAGGACGTTGATGTCGAAGAAAATTTCCAGGCCGATATCGAACAAAATTATCAGGAAAAAAAAGAACCGGTTGATGGCATAGCTGCAGCCGAAAAGCGTCTCGCTGAGCAGTACGGCGTTTCCAACATCGACGCCATTGCAGAACCAATTTACACTGGCGAACAGAACTACAAGCCGGCAGAATCTGCCGAAGAAAACGCTTTTGTCGGCGACAGCAACGTCGAATCCGTAATTCCGCCAACAGCCGATATGGCTCAGGCTCAAGCAGAAAACCAAGGTGAAGTTTCTGTAGATCCGAATGCTGATCCGAACGCCCAGCAGCAAGGCGAAGGCCAAGCCCAGAATGGCGAAGGTCAGGACGACCGCCGCTTCAACAACCAAAACGGCAAATTCAACAAGTTCAATAAGAACAACAAGTTCAACAAGAACAACCGCAATCGCAATTTCCAGCAAGAAGAATTTGTCGATGACTCTGCGACGCTCCCGGCACCGGGTTCCGAAGCCATTTTAAAGGCCAAGGAAAACTGGCTCAAGTTCCGCAAGCTCTCCATGAGCGAACTCCAGGAACTCGCCGTGCAAAAGGAAGTGGACTTCCGCAGAATGCGCAAACAGTCCCTCAACTACATTTTGCAGAGCCTCGAAAACGAAGGCAATATCATTTATACGGAAGGCGTCCTCGAAGTGACTCCGCAAGGCCACGGATTCCTCCGCATGCCGGATCAGAACTACCAGACCAGCACGGACGACGTCTACGTCAGCCAAAACCTTATCCGTAAATTCAACCTTAAGATTGGTGATACGGTTGAAGGACTTGTCCGCACTCCTCGCGAACAAGATAAGTATTTCTCCATGCGCCGCATCGACCGCGTGAACTTTGAAGAACCGGACAAGATGCGCCGCCGTGTGGCGTTCGAATATTTAACGCCGATCCATCCGGAAGAAAAGATCCACCTCGAATGGAACGAGACAGAATACAGCACCCGCATCATGGACTTGTTCTCCCCGATCGGTAAGGGCCAGCGCAGTATCATCCTCGCACCTCCGCGTACCGGTAAGACCGTTCTCTTGCAGAACGTGACCCGCGCTATCGCGAAAAACCATCCTGAAATCATCCTCATCACGCTCCTCATCGACGAACGCCCGGAAGAAGTCACGGAAATGCGCGACATCATCACGGACATCAAGGAAAAGGCCGCTGAAAAAGGACTTGAAATCAAGGCTGAAGTTGTCGCATCGACATTCGACGAACCACCAGAGCATCACACCCGTGTCGCGAACATGGTTTTGGAAAAGGCCAAGCGCCTCGTCGAAAGCCAGAAGGACGTCGTGATTCTGCTTGATTCCATCACGCGTTTCGCCCGTGCAAACAACGTCGTGATTCCGCATTCCGGCAAGATTTTGTCGGGCGGTGTGGATGCAAACGCCATGCAGTTCCCGAAGAAGTTCTTCGGTGCCGCCCGTAAGATTCAGGACAAGATCCGCACCGTGAAAAACGAAGACGGCTCCATCACGGAAGAAGTCCAGAAGAATGGCTCTCTCACCATCATCGGTACCGCCCTTATCGAAACGGGCAGCCGCATGGACGAAGTGATCTTCGAAGAATTCAAGGGAACCGGCAACATGGAACTCGTGCTTGACCGCCGCATCGCCGAAAAGCGCATCTGGCCTGCCATTGACGTGTTCAAGTCCGGCACCCGCAAGGAAGAACGATTGCTGACGCTCCTCGAACAGAATGCCGCATGGAATTTCCGCAGAGGCAGCCAGAACGAGACGGAAACAGGCATCATGGAAAACCTGCTCAAACTCATGAGCAAGCTCAAGACAAATGCCGAACTCCTGAGTGTCCTCTCCAAACCAAAAGTCTAATACAATTTAGACAAGAAACGTCTTATTCAAATTTGGCGAGAAGCCCGCGCATTAAAGCGCGGGCTTTTTTTACGCTTGTCATGCCCGTCTCCGAACTCTTTAACCACTTAATACTTTAGTATTTAGTGGTTATGATCCGCGTATGGGGAGCGCATCTCCTTTTTATCCCCATGTCATGCCGGACTTTTTTGTCATCCCGGATCTATTCCGGAACGGCATCACCATTTTACAACTGAAAAATTTTTACGTTTACTACCGTAACGTCATTGCAAAAAGCGAACGCAACTTTCGTCATTGCGAGAACCCTGTAAGGGGCCGAAGCAATCTACAAAGTTTAAAAAAGGAACCTATATGAACACTACGATTTTCTTTGCCGGTACCGGTAACATGGGCGGAGCCATCCTCCGCGGTCTTTTGAACGCAGGCACAGACGCCAAGAACATTTTCTTCTTTGACCCGAGCGACAAGGCTGCCGAAGCCGTAAGCGCCCTCGGTTGCGTCCGCGTCAAGAGCTTTGCCGAAGGCATCGAAAAAGCAAACGTCACATTCCTCTGTGTCAAGCCGCAGATTTTCAAGCTCGTCGCCGCCGAATGGAAGGCCGCCGCATCCGCTCTCAAGAGCGAGAAGACATTCATCAGCATCATGGCCGGCGTCGCCCGCAAGAGCCTCATCGAAGTGCTCGGTGAAAAGAACCAAGTGCTCCGCGTGATGCCGAACCTACCGCTGACCGTTGGCAAGGGTTCCGTTGGCCTCGCCACCGACGGCGTCTCCGAAGAAACGCTCAAGCTCGCCGAAGAAATCTTTGGCAACATCGGCGTGACCTGCCGCGTTGCAGAATCTCTCATCGACGCCGTAACCGGACTTTCCGGCAGCGCCCCTGCTTACGTCTTTGAATTCATTGAAGGCCTTACCCGCGGTGGCGTGAAGGCAGGCCTCACCCGCGATGTCGCCCTCAAGCTTGCCCTCGGCACCATCGAAGGCAGCGTGGAACTCGTCAAGCAGTCCGGCAAGAGTCCGAGCGACCTCTGCGCCATGGTTTGCTCTCCGGCAGGCACGACAATCGCTGGCATCGACGTCCTCGAAGAAGGTGCGTTCCGCAGCACACTTATCAAGGCTGTTGTCGCCGGCACGAACCGCAGCAAGGAACTGGGAAAATAATTAGGAATGCGGAATTCGGAATAAGGAATTGTATTAATTGCGGCAAAGCCGCCAAATTAAAAAATTTCTAACTCCTACTTCCTAATTCCGAATTACAAACAAATGCCTTCCATTGACTTTTTCACAAAAGAAACTTCGACGTCCTCGTTCATCTTGGACGTCCTTTCTTCTGTGGATAACACTGTCGATGTTCATACCCCCACCAGCGACGAGGCGCCCGAAATCGCAGAAGCATTGCGCACTCAACTCGCGCCCATCGTCATCTGGGACCTTGATTCTTTCACTGCAAAAAATGCAGAACTGCTTGCAAGCCTTCGCGACTTTAGCCCGGATTCCATGATTCTCGCCTACGCGGAATCACCCGAACGCTACAGCGAAGTTTCTAGCAAGCTCTACGACACGATACTCTCTGTCGAAGCGCTTCGCCTCCACTTGATGAGCAAGATTTCCAGACTCAAGGAAATCTACAACGCAAAGCGCATTTTCCGCGAAAGGATGTCACATCTCGTCGGCAAAAGCGAAGCCATGCAGCACCTCCGCAAAAAAGTGGAACGCGCCATTCTGCACACAGGCCCCGTCCTCATCCAAGGAGAATCGGGCGTCGGCAAAGACCTGGTCGCACGAGCCATCGCTTGCGTTTACGACAAATTCGTCACCGTCAACTGTAGCGCCATTCCCGAATCGCTTTTCGAAAGTGAACTTTTCGGTCACACGCGCGGAGCATTCACGGGCGCCCAAAACGAACGCATCGGTCTTTTCGAAGATGCCAATGGCGGCGCCATCTTCTTGGACGAAATTGGCGACATGCCGCTCCACGCTCAAGTCAAGCTTTTGCGCGTCATCCAGAATCACGAAATCCGCCCCATCGGTGCAAACAAGACGCGACACATCGACGTGCGCATCATCGCCGCCACAAACCGCGACCTTCGCGAAGAAATCCGCGAAAAGCGTTTCCGCGAAGACCTTTACTATCGCCTGAACGTGATTCCGATGCAACTTTCGCCGCTCCGCGACCGCAAAGAAGACATCGAAGATTTAGCGAATTACTTTATCCGCCAGTACGCCCCCGAAGGCGAGCCTTACACGCTCTCGCCAGAAGCTTTGCAAAAGCTCCAGAACCACAACTGGCCTGGCAACATTCGCGAACTCGAAAACGTCATCCAACGCGCACTCTGCTTTACAGACCCAGGCATTTTACGCACCGAAGATTTGCAAATCGACGAAAGTTCCGACAACAATTCAACAAGCTTTACTAGCGCCGATCGTGCCGCGATAAAAGCCTTCAACGTGAGCAATTACGAAGAATTCCGCGACATGCAGCTCGACGAAGAACGAGAATTTTTGAAATCGACCATTCGCAATTGCGATGGTTCCGTAAGCCTTGCCGCCGAACGGCTCCGCATGAACCGCACGGCCCTTTATAACCGCCTCACGCGACTCGGCTTAAGCGTTAAAAGCGTTCAATCTTAAAGCCGCGCTTGCGAAGCGCATCAATCACATTGTCTTTTTCAAGCGCCAAGTGCGCCACGCCGACCACGACAAAAACATTCCTATTTTCGCGCAAGAAAGACGCAATTGATTCGGCCATTTTTGCATTGCGATTTACATAAATACGTTGTTCAAAACCATCCTTAAACTTTTGATCGCTAGACGACGTTTCTGCGCTTTCGTCTTCTTCGTCATCTTTATTCAGCAAACTACGCAACAAATCGTCATCACCTGTTTTCCAGGCATGAATCAAATTTTTCACAAGCGTTTCAAGTTCCGCAATTTCACGCAAAGTCGTCTTTAAGTAATACACACCCGCCGAATCCGATTCTGTCGTATCTGCAAGGGCGCCAATCTGTTCTTCAGCAGTTTCCAGCCCGACAATTGCCTTGCCATCTGTTGCAGCCCTATCCAAAAGCACATAGTCGATTCCATATTCCGGATTCAAGCCAGCCTGTTCAAACGCATACGCGCTAAGCGTTGTTGCCACAAGCCAGGGGCGCATCTTTTCAAATACGACCATAGGAATATCCCAGGCCGCGCAAAGGCTATCCAAAGTATTCCACATTTCCGGCGGCAGAATATCACGGAGTAATCTTTCATCAAGCATTCCCTGCGAAACGGATTCCTTACCAATCTCCTTCACGACTTCTTCATCGTTCATATTGAGTTCTACAGCAAGCTCCTCCGCATGCGCAAACGCCGAATCAATCACAGGATCAAGCGGATACAAAGTCGAGTCTGCCAAATGGATACTCCCCAGCACCCACACCGAAGAATTTTCATCGGAAACTTTCCAGAAGAAATGTTTCTGTTCCGAGGGTTCCGCAACATTTTTCGACCCCGCGCACGATGACAAGCAAAGCGCAACAAAAAACACACCAATCGCATAAAACAAAATCAAAGAGCGTCGCATATTTCCGTCCAATCTAACAAGCCTGTTTTGCGGGCATCAGCGGCAGGCGCCACGCACACCGAGCCTCCATTCACAACCATAATCTTATCGCAATAGCGTTCCGCATACTCTACGGAATGCGTCGAGACAACAATGCCCATTTGACGTTCTATCGCAATTTTCTTAAGCAACCTGAAAAGCGCATGGCTACGCGGAATATCCAAGAACGCATTCGGTTCGTCGAGCAGCAAGATTTTCACCTGTTGCGCCACGGCCTCCGCCAAAAACACACGGCTGCGCTCGCCATCGCTCAATTCCGCAATCGGACGATTCGCGAAATTCGCCACATCCAAAAGCGCCATCGATTCATCAACAATGCGATTGTCTTCTTCTGTGCGGCTGTCAAAAATTCCCGAATACGGCGAACGGCCCAATCGCACAAATTCACTCACGCTCATTCGCGGGGGCACAGCACTCGACATTCGCACAAGCGAGATTTCCTGAGCGCGTTCACGAGGCGCCCATTCCGTAAGAGATTTACCTTCAAGCGAGACCTCGCCCGCCACCGGCATAAGCAAGCCTGCAAAAGTTTTTAAAAGCGAACTCTTGCCGCAACCATTCTCGCCCATCAAAGCCACAACCGTTCCCGGCGCAAGCGAAAAGTCAAACGGGATTTTCATAGACGGGAGCGCACTACCATAGCCGACAAGCAAATCCTTACATTCTAGCAAAACGTTCTGCGATTCAACATTCGTCATAAAAGCCCCCTAAAAACGCGCACCAGAGCCGCGCACAAGCACCCACAAAATCACAGGAACACCCACCAGCGAAAGAACAGCATTCAGCGGCACCGAAGCCGGGAAAAGTCCACCCAAAAGCGCAAGCGCCACGCCGCACAACGCAGCCCCAGGCAAAAGCACTCGATGGTTCGTTGTCTTGAAAAGCAGATAAGCTAAATGCGGAACCGCAATTCCGATAAACGCCACTGGCCCGCAAAACGCCGTCGTCGCCCCCGCCAAAAGGCTTGCTCCGAGCAACACACAAATCTTAGAACGCTTCACGTTCAACCCAAGCCCATGTGCAAAATCATCGCCCAAAAGCGCAGCATTCAGGTACCGCAGTGAAACACCAATCATCACCAATCCCACCAAAACAGCCGCCACAAAAATCCAGACATCACCGAGCGTCACGCGCCCAAAGCTACCCATGCCCCACGCCACGTAAACGCGAAGCGATTCCGAAGAATTCCCTGCAATCAAAACGCTCACAATCGAATCGATAAAGTACCCCGTCAAAAGCCCGACAATCAAAAGAACGCCCGTCTGCGCAAAACGCGTCGCCGCAAACATCACGACAAGCGTCACGAGCAAAGCCCCAAGCGCCGCCGAGCCAAGCACGCCGACGCTTCCAAAGCCAATGCCTGCCAAAAGCGCAAGCGCTACGCCGAGACTTGCGCCACTGCTAATACCAAGTACAAACGGTCCCGCAAGCGGATTCCGGAACACAGTCTGTAGCGACAAGCCCGACACAGCAAGCGACGCACCCGCCAAAATCGCCGCAATCATTCGCGGGATTCTCAAGTTCCACAAGATGTTCGAAGAAACATCTGCACCCGGGCTAAACAGCGCCTGCACCACATCCGCAAACGGAATGTTCACCGCACCAAAGCAAAGCGTCGCCACGCACAGCAACACAATCAAGACCACCAACGCTATAAAACCAATCAACAACCGCCGCAAAACAAGCCTCCGATGCAACAGATAACACCACCAATCATACAAAAATTTGAAACATTTTTTCTCTTTTTGCCAACGGTTGTTTGCAAAATTTCAGCAAATCATACTTTTTGAAATTTATGTTTGTAGATTTGTTCATCCAATGGGCTCAATTCATTTGAATTCTTGACTTCACAACGGTAAATAACTATATTCACATAGAGATAAGGTCATCTAAAATGAACGAAAAAATTCAAAAAGACATAAAAAAGCTGATTGACAAGCTGCCTGATGTGATTGCAGCCAAACGGCGTATGTCTGCCCATATCAAAAAACATGGGTCTTTAAAGTCATTTAACGATGATCAAATTAAATTCGCTAAGCCATTATAATTTAACAGACTCTGAAAACGGGTACGCCTTTACAACAGATTTCGGAAACGAATATCTGGTTACATTTTCTGACCTAACAGATATAATTGGACTTACCGGACTAAGGATTTACGACTTTGGCATAGAAATCGCAAAACGCAATTCTTTTGAAAATGAAAAATTTCCACATAAACTAAAAAATACCATAGCATATTTACTTGCAAAACTATTTACAAAGCAACCGGACTGCGCGCTTTTAATAGTTCTTGATTCTAGTGACGGAAAACAACACGCACGTTACAGAATGTTTCTTTCAGCAAAGCATGATTCGTGGTTTTCTCATTTTAATAATGGAAATTTAGAGATTGTAAGCCTGCCACTAAAAACAGAGGAAATTCAAGACACCTGTTTTTTGCTACTACGCAGATCAAATCCTCGTTTAAAAGATATTCAAACCGCAACAGCGTATTATCTTAACTTGTCGTTTGATTAGAATGGCATCTAAAGCCAAAATCTTTCTATCTTTCTTGCCATGCTCGACTATTCTCAAGTTCCAAGTCCTTGTTTCGTACTTGACGAAACACGTCTCCGCCGCAACATGGAAATCCTTAACGATATCCAGAAAAAGACCGGCGTCAAAATCATCTGCGCCCTCAAGGGTTACAGCTTCTGGCGTT
Source organism: Fibrobacter sp. (assembly GCF_045112255.1). GTDB lineage: Bacteria > Fibrobacterota > Fibrobacteria > Fibrobacterales > Fibrobacteraceae > Fibrobacter. The sequence continues at coordinate 7,730 of NZ_JBGUHR010000099.1, read as the reverse complement.
CCTTCCCGCTCATCGGCGAATACCTCGCCGGCGCCACCGCCTCTAGCCTCAACGAAGCCCGCCTCGCGCGCGAAGAGATGAACAAGGAAGTTCACGTCTTTGCACCCGTCTACGAAGACGACGAAATCGACGCGATCCTCGATGCCGCAGACCACATCACGTTCAACAGCTTTTCGCAGTGGCAGCGCTTCAAGGACAAGACGCTCGCCCACGGCGTGAGTGCCGGCATCCGCGTGAACCCGGAATTTTCGACAGTCGAAACTGACATTTACAACCCCTGCGGCAAGTTCTCCCGCCTCGGCGTAACCGAAAAGGAATTCAAGCCCGAGCTCCTCGACGGCATTGACGGCCTCCACTTCCACGCGCTTTGCGAACAAGATGCCGATGCCCTTGAAGGCGTTCTCGCCGCATTCGAAAAGCACTTCGGCAAGTATCTCCCACAAATGAAGTGGGTGAACTTCGGCGGTGGCCACCACATCACCCGCAAGGACTACCACCGCGACGAACTCGTACGCATCCTCAAGGATTTCTCCGCACGCTACCCGCACTTGCAGGTCATCATGGAACCGGGCGAAGCCATCGGCTGGCAGACCGGCGAACTCGTCGCAAGCGTTGGCGACATTGTCCACAATGAAATGGACATCGCAATACTCAACGTTTCCATCAGCGCCCACATGCCGGACTGCCTCGAAATGCCGTACCGTCCGAACATCATCGGCGCCGCATTCCCGGGTGAAAAGGCCCACACGTACAAGCTCACAGGCAACTCCTGCCTCGCAGGCGACCAGCTCGGCGATTTTTCGTTCGATGAACCGCTCAAGGTCGGCGACCGCATCATCTTCGAAGACATGATCCACTACACCATGGTCAAGACCACGTTCTTCAACGGTGTGCGCCACCCGAGCATCGGCAAGTTCGACGAAAACGGCAAGTTCCACCTGCTCCACAAATTCACGTACGAGCAGTTTAAAGAGAAATTGTAATTGACAACGCCACGGTAATTAGTTGGTAGTCATTAGTTATTAGTCGTATAATCGCGCCATAGGCGCCAAATATAAACTACAGACTAATGACCATTGACTAACAACCCCATTTCATTATGCTATTCCATTCCGAACAAGACACATACAACTGGGCGCTTGAATTTGCGAAGGAACTCAAGGTCGGCGACAAGGTCGCCCTCTACGGGAACCTCGGCGCAGGCAAGACCGTCATCAGCCGCGGCATCTGCAAAGGGCTTGGCTTCGAAGGCACGGTCTGTTCCCCGACATACACCATCCTCCACGAATATCCGAACAACCCGCCCATTTTCCACTTTGATCTGTACCGTCTCGAAGGCGGCGCAGACCTTTATGAAGTCGGCATGGATCCGGACTACCTCGAAAGCGGCATCAGCCTCATCGAATGGCCCGAGCGATTAGAAGAAAACGACACAGGCATCACCCACGTCGTTAAAATCCAAATCGTTTCCGAAACCGAACGCGAAATTACAGTCGAGAAAATCGCGAAGTAGCATTCAGTTATCAGTCGTTGGTCATTAGTCGTTAGTTATTAGAAATGCTATTGACCAATGACCATTGACTACTGACTAAACCTTACTGAGCCTTTTTACGTTTCTTGCGAGCAAGTTTCTTGTTCACTTTTTCAATGGAATCAGCAACTGCCTTTGCACGGAGTTCCGCAGCGACCTGTGCCAAAGAATCCGCAATAGCCTTTTCCCTTGCAATCGAATCAGCGCGAGCGGCGGCAGCAGCAACACTAGCCTTGATTGCATCGTTTTCAGCAATGTTGTTCCAATCCTTGCGGTCTCCCTGATTCAAAAGCATCGGGCCCTTGTAATCCTTCACGACATTGAATGCAGCAACGGTATCACGAGCAGCCATGGCCCCCATAGCTTCAGCATACAGGTCCTTCTGCTGGTTGCGCAAGTCTTCAATCGCGCCCAGGCGGTTCTGGCGGAGAATTTCCATGGAATCGCTTACAAAGCCCAAGTCCCACGTTTCGTTATAGCAGGCTTCAGCTTCCACATACTTTGCAGCATCCGTTTCGGCGGCAACGTACAAAGCATCGCACTTCGCAAAAGCGTCAGCGCTCTTTTGCTTGGCGTACTGATAATAATAATAACAACCTACGATCAAGCCGGCAAGCACCAGCAAGAACACGCCGTCCTGCCAGCCCATAATCGGCGCCTGCGGAAGTTTCGGTCTCCCGTTAATGGTTTCACCGGCTTCCAGTTTTTCTTCAGCCTCGTCAAACGGGCTTTTTCCATTCAAGAAACTAAACATAGAGTCGTCCTATTTTTTTGAAATTGCGTCAAAGACGCGTGCGTATAAATAAATCTGTTTCAAAAGGCTCGCAAAACCGTTCGAGCGCGTCGGCGAAAGCCCAACATTCAAACCAATCTGCTGGAAAAACGTCGGATCCACCGAAAGGATATCGGCAGGAGCCATGTCGTTGAAAACCTGCAAGGCAAGCGCACCGAGGCCACGGCTAATGAGCGGGTTCGTCGTTCCGCCTTCCACGTCCATCTCAAAATGGATTTTCGCGCCATCAAACTTCGGCACAAGATACATTGTCGAAGCGCAGCCCTGAATAATGAACTTTTCCGCCTTGAGGGAGGCATCCATGCCCTTGTGCTCACGAGCCAAATCCAAGAGGAATTTCCACTTGTCATCCGGATCTGTGAACGATGCAAATTTTGCTCTAATCTTTTCTTGACGATCAACAATACTTTCAGACATAATCATACTAATGCAAAAAAGAACGCATTTTCCAAATTAAAGACGGACAGGACCAAAGCACGGCCCAGAAGATCCTAAACAATGTCTGCTTTTCGCGCGGGAGCTTCGAAAGGCTCTTTGCAGCCTTATCAAACTGTTCGTCCTTGATTTTTGCAAAGCCTGACTTGGCTCGCGAAATCTGCAAATGAGTCTTACCCAGAGCGGCCATCCAACGATCAAGGACAGAAGCCTCAATACGGGCGCGAGCGCCATCATCTACAGCATTCAGCCATTCATGAACCGCTTCAGCTGTAATTTTTCCGCTAAGGAGCGCTTCGACAATGCCCGAACGGCTCATCGGGTTCACGCAGCTCGCCGCATCGCCCGACTTAAAGAGACCGCACTTGGCAAGCGGTTTATTTGACTGCCCGCAGGCAATCATTCCACCGTAAATCGCCTTGATTTTGGCATTCGGATAATGCGTTGCGATAAAGTGCTTGAGCTTTTCACGCAAAGGCATTTCAGGCTTCACGTCCTTAGAAAGCACAAAGCCAACATTCACTTCCTTGCCATCACGCGGGAAGATCCAGCCATAACCGCCCGGGAATTCGCTTCCGTAAAGCAAGTCGATATGGTCGCGGTCGTGCTTGATGCCTTCGGCCACGGCAAAAATGCCAGGTTCCAAATCAGTATCGCCCGATTCAATCCCTTCAAGGCACGGAATTCCGCGAGTCAAACGGCAACCAGGACCGCTAGCGTCAATAAAAGCCTCTGACGAAAGCGAAACAAGCTCGCCACCCACCTGGACATCCAAATTCCAGCCATTTTCAGTCTTTTCGATTCTCTTGACGAGAGCGTCAAAACGGCATTCCACGCCAGCCTCGACACAGGCGTCGGCAATAGCGTGGTGGAACTTCGAGCGGTCGAGTAGCCGCCCGCAATCCTTGCTGTAAAATTCAGCCTTGTATCCCTTTGGCGACGTAAAGTAGATGCCCGAAAGGCTTCCACGCACCCAGGATTCATCAATAGGCCATAAATCGTTCAAACGATGGGTCGATACAGCTTCTGCACAAAAAATAGGTTCCTTCCAAGGTTCCTTTTTATCCAAAAGAAGGATTCGTCCGGCACCGCCCGTCAACTTTCCAAGCTGGAATGCCGCCATAAGACCGGCCGGACCTGCACCGCAGACCACCACTTTGTAAGAATTTGAACGAAAACAAGTCATTTCAACGTAAAATTAGTATTTATTTGGTCACTTTTTATTTTTAGTTGTTAGTTTTGCAAATTTTTTAGTTATTTTAGGGCTATCCGTTATTTGATTTACTTTTTCATAAAGGGAATTTGACTATGAATATGAAGAACGTCTATAAATTTGGTCTTTGCCTCCTTAGTGCCCTTGCGCTCAACGTATCTGCGCAAGATTTTAGAGGTAAGGACCTGAACACCTCCTTCCGCGACAAGCGTATCGACAACTACCAGTTCCAGAAGGCAAGGGCCATCAAGGGCGTTACGGACTTCCAGCGCTCTGCCGGCGACTCTCCGAACTTCGAAGAAGCAAACCTCGCCGAAGTTTCTTTCCGCAACGCTGTGATTAGCGGCGCCAACTTCGAAAAGGCAAACCTCAAGGGTGCAACAATTAGCGGCGCAGACATCCGCTCTGCATCCTTCGAAGGCGCAAACCTCGAAAATGCAAACCTCTATCGTGCAACGCTTCTCGATAGCAAATTCCCGAAGGCTAACCTCAAGAACGCCCGTCTCGACGCTATGAAGGTCTCTGACGAATGCGACTTCAGCAAGGCAGACCTCACCCAGGCATCCGTGATGGACATGGACCTTACCCGCGCTGACTTCAGCAAGGCAAACCTCACCAACACGAACTTCTCCCGTTCCTTGATGGCAAACAGCGACCTCCGCAAGACCACCATGGACAAGACAGACTTTACAGCATGCAACCTCATCGCTGCAAACTTCTCTGGCGTGAAGCTCAACAACGTGAATTTCGCCAAGGCTGGTCTTTCCCAGGCTGATTTCGATGGTGCAGACTTCATCAACGTCAACCTTCAGGAAGCAGACCTTTCTCTGACCTACTTCAATGACGTGGACCTCTCCAGAACGCAGCTCCAGAAGGCCAAGTTCGCTCAGTCCAAGCTCAAGAACATGAAGTTCAACAACCAGGACTTGAACGGTGTCGTTTTCGACAAGGGCGAAGTTTCCAAGAGTTCTTTCGACAAGACCAAGCTCAACAAGTCTTCCTTCTTCGATGCTAGCGTCAGCAAGAACGTGTTCAACTACGCTGAACTCATGAAGGCTGTCTTCGACGGTGCCTACGTTTTCAAGGACATCTTCGATAACGCAGACCTCACCAAGGCAAACTTTGCAAACTCCACCATCGAACGTTCTGCATTCAACAATGCACAGCTCTCCGGTGCAAACTTCTCCGGTGCTAAGCTCATCAAGGTCACGTTCATCAACGCCAAGATGGAAGGCGTCAAGATCGACGCAGACACCAAGATGGAAGACGTGGACTTCTCCGGTGCAGACTTGACCGGTGCAAAGATTGAAAAGTTCACTGCCAAGCGCGTTCTTTACAACGAAAGAACCAAGTTCCCCAGCGGTTTCGATCCGCGCGCCTTCGGTTTCTCCAAGCCGGGCGAAAAGCGCAAGTAAGCCTTTTTGAATAACGGAAACGAGGGACGCTCACAAGAGCGCCCCTTTTCTTTTATTTCTTATCCATGAGCCAGCTTATCGCTTCGGAAAGCGTATGCACGTGCACAATTTTCATCCGCCCAACATTCTCAGAGAGTTTGCAGCTCGCCGGCACAACGGCCTCCGTCATTCCCAAGCGACTTGCTTCCTTGAGTCTCTGTTCCAGGAGGCTTACGCCACGCACCTCGCCCGACAGTCCAAGTTCGCCAATAGCAATCGTCTGCCGTGAAAGCGGGATTCCCAAGTGATTGCTCGCCACAGCAAGAGCAAGAGCCAAATCTGAAGAGGCGTCATTCACCTTCATGCCTCCGGCGATACTCGCAAACACGTCCGAAGCACCAATCGTCACACCACCGAACTTTTCCAAAAGCGCAAGGATAATCGTAAGGCGCTTCGGGTCAATACCAGCTGCCACACGCTGCGGCACCGCAAAATTAGTCTGGTTCACAAGCGCCTGAGTCTCGAACAGGAGCGCCCGTGAACCTTCCATCGTGCAGCACACGGCACTCCCTGGTGTCGGCGGAACGCCCTCCTGCAAAAAGACCTTGCTCGGGTTCAGGACAGGGTTCAACCCGTGACTCGTCATTTCGAAAACGCCAATTTCATCGGTCGCTCCAAAGCGGTTCTTTATCGTGCGCAATAGCCTGTACTGATGATTTCGGTCGCCCTCAAAATAAACAACCGTATCGACCATATGCTCCAGGATTCTCGGCCCTGCAATCTGGCCATCCTTCGTCACATGTCCAATGAGAATCGTAATGCAACCGGAATTTTTCGCAAAGACCATCAAGTCTAGCGTGCATTCACGCAACTGCGTCGCACACCCGGGAGTCCCAGCAAGATCGCTCTTGTAGACCGTCTGGATAGAGTCAATCACAAGCACCTGAGGCTTGACCTCTTTTGCCTGCTCCAAAATCTTTTCAAGATTCGTCTCGCAAAGAAGCAACATATCGCTCCCTGAGACATTCAACCTTTCGCTGCGGAGTTTTACCTGACACGCGCTCTCTTCACCGCTCACATATAGAGCCTTGACTCCAGCAGCATTCATCGTCGCAAGCGTCGTAAGTACGAGCGTCGATTTGCCAATTCCAGGATCGCCCCCTATCAGCACTAAACTTCCTGGAGCAAACCCACCGCCAAGCACACGGTCAAATTCCGTATTCGCAGTACTCAGGCGACGCGTATCCTCCGTTGCAACATCCCTCAGCGGAACAACCTTATGGACTGGACCACCAAGCCCTCGCCCAGTTCGCCCAGGACCCTCCGTAATCCGTTCAACGACATGTTCCTTCAGCGAACTCCACGCGCCACAGAATGGACACTTACCCGCCCACTTAGGAGTCGTATTGCCACATTCTGTACAGAGATACTCAATTTCTTTCTTAGACTTATTTACTGCTACCATGAGCACTAATATAACAAAAGCAGGATGTCAAAAGGTGACACCCCGCAAAACAGTGTTCAAAAAAGCAGTTTTAGTAGACTTTTTCGCAGTTTTTTTACTTGATGGAGAACTTCTTGAACCGGCCCGCAGTATAAAGCAAATAGGAACCTGATGAATTCAAAGTCACTTCGACAGAACCGGAGTTTGCAAAACCATATTCAACAAGCCCTCCTTGCATGTTAAATATGGCATATTTTTCGCCATGAGGAACGCCAGAAACATGCAAGGATCTTCCCGAGACATCTATATGGACACTCCTATATACAATGGAGGGAATGTCTTGCTTTTGCATTGAACTGGAAGATTTCTCCGCACTGGATGACGACTTGCCGACACTTGAAGAAGACTTCACTGAGCTGGATGAAGATTTTGCCGAGCTTGACGATTTTGCAGAACTTGACGAAGTGCGAATGACGCTAGCACTTGATTGATTTTGCGAACTCGATGAAATCACACTACTGCTAGACAGCAATATTTCAGAGGAACTAGATTCTTCAAAAGAACAGGAACTGATCAAAATTTCGATTGAACTTGAAGAGACTTCAATTTCAGAAGAACTTGAAAGCAACAGACTTTCTGACGAGCTTGACAAGATTTCTTCGGATGAACTTGAACTTAAAACATCTTCGGATGAACTCGATGACAATTCATCTGAAGAGCTTGATTCTTGTGTTTCTGAGGAACTGGATTCTAACAGTTCAGATGAGCTTGAAAGTAAAGCTTCTTCCGAAGAGCTAGACGATATTTCTTCAAAAGAACTTGAAGATTCTTCTGACGAACTTGAGAAGATCCCTTCGGATGAACTTAAAACTACTTCCGACGAACTCGACCACAAAACATCTGAAGAGCTTAATTCTAGC